>JAJXUD010000006.1 GCA_021783235.1 Myxococcales bacterium
GGCGGGCAGGTCTGATCACGATGCTCCGATCCGGGTGATCACGATGCCGATCTCGGTGATCACGATGGTCCGATCCGAGTGATCACGATGCTCCGATCCCGGCGATCACGATGGTCCGAGATACGCACCCGAGGCACCCGCCGCTGGTGGTGGAACGCGAGCAAGGGGCTCCACGTCGCCCTGCCGAACAGTTACTACGACCGCCTCGGAGTCCCAAGACTCGCCGGCTAACCTCAACCGTCCGAACCGCCGGATGCGGACCCGCATGTCCGGTGGTGTGGGAGGGGAGTAGAGGGGACGAACCCTCTACCCCCTATCCCGATTGCTCTTCGTCGAAGATCGGGCCGATGAAGTCGACTTTCGGCGGCCTCGCCACCCCCGCCGCGACCTCGCGTCCTTTGCCCGCGCCGTGGAGCCGCTCGAGCCATACCTCAACGATCTGCTGTTCGTGAGTGGCTCGGCTCACTTCCTCGGCGAGGTGGAGGGCGGCTTCTACCTCGAGTTCCTCGCGCCACTCGTCGGCGGGAAGGTCGAGCGCGGCCGTCGCCGCGACGCCACGGTCGCCGTCGCAGGAGTGACCGCCCAGCCGATCGGCGGCCTCATTCGATCGATCAGCGGGCAGAGTCGGTCGATGGTGGGGTCACACTCGACCGATCAGCCGCGAGAGTCGACCGATCAGCGGCCTTACTCGATCGATCAGCGGGCAGAGTCGGTCGATGGTGCGCTCCCATTCGACCGATCAGCCGCGAGAGTCGGCCGATCAGCGGCCTCACTCGATCGATCAGCAGGCCGAGTCGGTCGATGGTGGGGTCATGCTCGACCGATCAGCGGCGAGAGTCGGCCGATCAGCGGCCTCATTCGATCGATCAGCGGGCCGAGTCGGTCGATGGTGCGCTCACACTCGACCGATCAGCCGCGAGAGTCGGCCGATCAGCGGCCTCATTCGATCGATCAGCGGGCAGAGTCGGTCGATGGTGTGCTCACATTCGACCGATCAGCCGCGAGAGTCGATCGATCAGCGGCCTCATTCGATCGATCAGCGGGCAGAGTCGGTCGATGGTGGGGTCACACTCGACCGATCAGCCACGAGAGTCGACCGATCAGCGGCCTCACTCGATCGATCAGCGGGCCGAGTCGGTCGATGATGGGGTCACACTCGACCGATCAGCCGCGAGAGTCGACCGATCAGCGGCCTCATTCGATCGATCAGCGGGCAGAGTCGGTCGATGGTGGGGTCACATTCGACCGATCAGCCGCGAGAGTCGACCGATCAGCGGCGCTGATCGCGCGATCAGCGCCGGCATGCGGTCGACTCGCGCCGCTGATCGGCCGAGTGAGGGCCGCTGGTCGCTGGAGTCACGCGGCTGATCGGTCGAATGGGGCCGCTGATCGGCGGAGTCACGCCGCTGATCGGCGGACTCTCCGCGCCGAGGGACCGATCGGGGCGGCGAGGAGGTCGTGCCAGAGCATCTCCCAGGCGCGGTGGATAGAGCGACGCATGGAGCGGCTGCTCCCCACGGACTACTTTCACGTCGTCTTCACCGTGCCCGATGACCTGCTCAACGGGATCATCCTTCGCAACCGCGCGCTGTTCTTCGATCTGCTCTTCGCCGCAGCCAGTGAGACGCTCCTCACGCTCGGCCGGGATCCCAAGCGGCTTGGCGGGCAACTCGGCGTCACGGCTGTCCTTCACACCTGGACGCGCGACCTGCGGTTTCATGCGCACCTGCACTGCATCGTCACCGGCGGCGGCCTATCCATGGAAGAGCTGGACGATTCACAGCTCATCATGGCGCTGCTGCTCGACGCGGCGCAGGCCGAGCTGGACGCGGAGGCGCGCGCCGAGGCCGCCTTTTTTTCACCCCGCAGCCAGCCGGCAACGACGCGGCTGCGCCCTCGTCGACGGAGAAGGGGCGCGCGTTGACAGTGGACCCTGGGCTCGGCTAACTGCCCGGTCACCATGCGCTCGCTCCTCCTCGGCTCGCTCCTCACGGCCATTCTGGCCGCATGTGGCAATCGTCCCCCCGCGACCTCCGGCTCGGCGGCGGGCGGGACGGCGGGCGGAACGGACGGCGGCGCGGACGCCGGGGCCTCGCCGGGCTCTCCCGGCGGCTACCCGACCGTCGCCTGCGAGGAGCCCGGCCAGATCGACCCCTGGGCGCCGGTCGCCGGCGACTTCAGCGTTCCAGCGGATCTCGGCCGCATCCTCGCCTGCGAGCACAGCGCCACGGTGGCCACCTCGAGCCCGCCGTACGACGAGTTCGTCATTCAGTACGTCACGCAGGGACCCGTGGGGACGCTCCACCGGGCGAGCGCGCTCCTCTACCTGCCGTCGGGCGAATCGGATGGCGGCGTGCCGCTCGTCGCGGTCGACCACGGCACCTCCGGGATGGGCCCGAGCTGTGGGCCGAGCCACGTCACCGCCGTGGCGGACTACATGGCGCTTCCGCTGGTCCAGGCCGGCTACGCGGTCGTCGCTCCGGACTACGTGGGCATGGGGGTGGACGAGGGCGGCGTCTCGCCCTACATGGTCGGCGAGGCGGAGGGATACGCCATCCTCGACGCCGTGCGGGCCATGAAGGGCTTCCACGACCCGCGCTTCGACGCCTCGCGCCTCTCGGGCGAGCTCTTTCTCGCGGGCCACTCCCAGGGCGGCCAGGCGACCCTCTTCGCCCACGCCCTCTTCGATCCCGCCACCGCGGGCTTCACGCTGCTCGGCTCCGTCTCCTGGGCCCCCGGCCTCGGCGACGTCCGGGGCGTCGGCCAGGCCATGAGCGGGGGCGCCTCCACCAACGGGCTCGGCACCCTCCTCCTGATGGGGCTCTACGGCGAGTGGAGCTACCACGGCGCGCCGCCGCTCTCGGACTGGCTCACGCAGAGCGCGCAGGCCCAGCTCCCGGGCCTCCTCCACGACCAGTGCCTCGCCGAGGAGCTCACCTCGATTCCGGCCGCCTGGCCCACGTTTGGCGACGCGCTCACGCCGCCATTCCTCGCGGCGGCCCAGAGCTGCCCGCTGAACGGCGGGAGCTGCCCGTCCTTCGAGCCGTGGGCGACCGAGCTGGTCGACGCGCAGCCCGGAGGCTTCACGAGCGCGGAGCCGGCGCTCCTGCTCCAGGGCGAGAGCGACACCACCGTGGCGCCCGAGACGACCGCCTGCATCGAGAAGCGGCTCCAGGAGCATCAGACGCCCGTGCAGCTCTGCGGCTACGCGGCGACCGATCACCTGACCATCGTGCAGAACTCGATCGGCGACGCGATCCGCTGGATGGCGGCCCGCCGCCTCGGGCAGACCCCCGACGTCTGCCCGGCCCCGCTCGCCGAGAGCTGCGCCCCCTGATCCCGGGCGGCGTGGCGACGCCAGCGTGAAAGCGCTTGCCTTCGCCCCGCCCGCCGCGCTAGCTTCCGCCCGCTTTCCGATGGGGTGTTAGTTAAGTTGGTTATAACGCCGGCCTGTCACGCCGGAGGCCACGGGTTCGAGTCCCGTACACCCCGCCTCGTAGAACCCCGCGAGAACTGGCGCTTTCGCGGCGAGGCCGTGCCGACGCGGCCCGAGTAGCGCCGCGCCCTGGTTTCGCAAGGACGCCAGCGGCGCAGGTTGCTTCGCCAGTCCGTCCGGCCTACACTCTTCCCATGGGCGCCCCGAAGCGAAAGCAGCCCGAAACTGAGCATCCCGCCCCCCGGCCGAGCCCGGCAGAGCGTGAGGCCGCCGAGGATCGGGCGGACGCGGAAGCCCTTGATCGCGCCGTCGCCGACTGGGAGGCCGATGGCCGCCGGACGGTTCCGCTGGCCGAGGTCAAGCGCCGCCTCGGCTTGAAGTAACCACTCCGAGCGACAGGCTCCCGTAGTAGCTCTACGGGGTGCCTCCCTACCAGGTCGAGTTCACGCGGGCGGCGGACAAGCAGATCCGGAAACTCGACGGCCAGATTCACGTGCGGATCGTCGCCGCGATCGAACGGCTCGCCGATGACCCGCGCCCACCCGGACATAGGCAGCTCACCGGGCACCCGGGCTTCCGAGTCCGCGTCGGCGACTGGCGTGTGATCTACACCGTGGACGAGTCCGCCAGGGTCGTGATCGTTCAGGGCGTCGGCCACCGCCGCGAGATCTACCGCTGACACGCTGCCCAGCCCTCCCGATCGGCAGCGCGCAAGGGGGCAGCAAGACCTCGCGGATTCGGCGAACGCGGGCCACTCGCAGAACAGCTTCCCGAGCGCCACCCAGGCCGCCGGCTTCGACGGCTGAGCGGCTCAGCGGCCCGCGAACAGGCCGACGGGGCAGGAGACGCCCGTCCCCGCGAGGCCGCAGTAGCCGTCGGGGTTCTTCGCCAGATACTGCTGATGGTACTCCTCGGCGTAGTAGAAGACGGGCGCCTCTCGCAGCTCCGTCGTGATGGCGCCGAGCCCCGCCTTGGCGAGCCGCTCCTGGAAGGCGAGGCGGGAGGCCTCGGCCGCTCGGCGCTGCGGCTCGCCCGTCCAGTAGAGCGCGGAGCGGTACTGCGAGCCGACGTCGTTCCCCTGCCGCATCCCCTGCGTCGGGTCGTGCCCCTCCCAGAAGAGGCGCAACAGCTCTCCGTAGTCGAGCCTCGCGGGGTCGAAGGCCACTCGCACGATCTCCGCGTGGCCCGTCCGGCCCGAGCAGACCTCCTCGTAGGTCGGGTTCGGCGTCGTTCCGCCGGCGTAGCCGACCGCGGTCGAGTGGACGCCCTTCGCCTGCCAGAAGAGCCGCTCGGCGCCCCAGAAGCAGCCCATGCCGAAGTGGGCGAGCTCGACGCCCGCGGGAAAGGGCAACTCGAGCGCCGTTCCGAGCACGAAGTGGCGGTCGGGGAGCGGCATTCTCTGGGAGCGGCCGGGCAGCGCCTCCTCCGGGGTCGGCAAAGTCGTCGGCTTCGGTCGAAAGGGCATGCGATAGTCTAACCTCGACCGACGCAGCCTCGCCATGCTCGCGCTCCTCCTCCTCGCCCTCGCCGCGCCGACCCCGGTCCCCCTCCCCGGCGGCGCGCCCGGCATCGGCTTCGACGACCTCACCTTCGCTCCGCCGCTCGGCCGGCTCCTGGTCCCCGCGGGCCGCACGGGCGATCTCGACCTCGTCGATCCCGAGACGCTCCACGCCGACCCGATCTCCGGCTTCTCGAACGCCCCGAAGCACGAGGGCGGCCACGACTTCGGCGTCACCTCGGCGGACATGGGCGGCGATCTCGTCTTCGCGACCGACCGGACGAGCCGCGAGCTCGTGGTCGTCGATCCGCGGAGCCGCCGGATCGCGGCCCGCGCGCCGCTCGGGGCCGAGCCCGACTACGTCCGCTTCGTCCCGCCCGCCTCCGTCTGGGTGACCGAGCCCGAGGCGGAGCGGATCGAGATCTTCTCGCTCGGGAGCCGCGGCGCCACGCCCGTGCGGGCCGGCGCCATCCGGGTCCCGGGCGGCCCCGAGTCGCTCGTCGTCGACGCCGCGGCCGGCCGCGCCTACGCGAACCTCTGGCACGGCGCGACCGTCGCCATCGACCTCGCCCACGGGCGCGTCGTCGAGCGTTGGCCCTCCGGCTGCGACAAGCCGCGCGGCCTCGCGCTCGACCGCGCGGCTCGGCTGCTCCTCGTCGGCTGCGCCGAGGGGAGGGTCAGCGCCATCGACGCGCGGACCGGGCGCCTGCTCGCGAGCGTCGCGGCGCCGGAGGGGATCGACATCGTGGCCTTCGACCCGAGCCGGCGCCACCTCTACGCGCCGGGCGGGCGCGCCGAGCGTTTCGCCACCTTCGGCGTCGGCCGCGACGGCAAGCTCGAGCCGCTCCGGAGCGAGCCTGCGCCCAGGGGAGCGCACTGCGTCGCGACCGACGGCCGCGGCCATGCGTTCGTCTGCGATCCCACGGGCGGACGGCTCTGGCGCTACGACGACCCGAGGTAGCCCGTGCGCCGGATCGTCTCCCTCCTCACCGACTTCGGCGGCCTCGACGGCTACGTCGGGCAGCTGAAGGCCGCGCTCCTCTCGGTGGCACCCGCGGCGACGCTCGTCGACCTGACGCACGAGGTCCCGCCGCAGGACGTGCGCGCCGCCGCCTTCCTGCTCTGGTCCGCGGTCGAGCCGTTCCCTCCCGGCTCCGTCCACCTCGCCGTCGTCGATCCGGGCGTGGGCGGGGCGCGCCGCGCCGTCGCCGTCCGCGCCGCCCGGGGCGATCTCTTCGTCGGCCCCGACAACGGACTGCTCGTCCCCGCGATCGAGCGGCTCGGCGGCGTCCGCGAGGCGGTCGAGCTGCGCGCGCGGCGCTACTTCCGCGCGGCGGTCTCGAACAGCTTCCACGGCCGCGACGTCTTCGGTCCCGTCGCGGGACAGCTCGCCCGCGGCCTGCCGCTGCGCGAGCTCGGACCATCGGCCGACGGGCTCGACCGCTCCGCCGGCTGGCCCCCGCCGACCGTGGGGCCGGGCGGCGCCCTGCGCGGGCGGCTGATCCACGTCGACCGCTACGGCAACCTGATCACGAACCTCCCCGCGACCGCCCTCCCCGCCCGCTTCGGGGTCGCGGTCGCCGGCCGCCCGGTCGGACAGGGGCCGAGCCCGTCGTACGACGCCGTGGCGCGCGGCCGCTTCGCCTGCCTCGTCGGGAGCTCGGGCCTGCTCGAGATCGCCCGCCGCGACGGCGATGCCGCGCGGGCCCTGCGCGCGCGGACGGGGAGCCGGGTGACGGTGACCGCCGTCGCCGGCAAGAGAGCCAAGCCGCCCGCTTGACTTTGGTCAATGCAGGACGTATTGACGCTCGGCCAAACGGTTGTCCATCGAGCGCACGGGAGACACCCGAGGCGCTCCAGTTGGAGGAGGAACACAATGCGAAATGGATGGAAGTCTCTCGGAGGCCTGCTCGCCGCGGTCGGCGTCCTCGCCGCCTGCGCCAGCGAGCAGCCGCCCGTGATCGGCTCGGTCGTCGCCACGCCGGCGACCGTCGCCCCCGGCGGCACGGTCTCGATCTCGGCCGTCGCCACGAGCCCGCAGAACCAGCCGCTCAGCTACGCCTGGACCGTCCCGAGCGGCTGGACCGCCAAGGGCGCCACGAACCAGCCGGTCCTCGTCCTGACCGCGCCCGCCACCTTCGCGACCGCGGGCGTCGCCGGCATCAGCGTCACCGACAAGAACGGCGGCAGCGCCGCCAGCCAGGCGCTCGTCGCGACCGAGGCCGACCAGGCCCCGGTCTTCACGACCCTCTCGGCGAGCCCCAACCCGGCGGCCCCGGGCGGCACCGTCACCCTCTCCGCCGTGGCGACGAGCCCCACGGGCAACCCCGTCACCTACAGCTGGACCTCGTCCGACTCCGCCTGGACCGTCGCGGGCAGCGGCGGCAACGCCACCCTCACCGCCCCGGCCAAGTACGGCGCCAGCAGCGCCATCACGGTGGTCGCGAGCGACGGCACCCTGAAGGCCACCGGCACGCTGGTCGTGACGACCACGGCCACGGCCTCGCCGGTCCTCAAGGCCATCGTCGCCACGCCGCCGATGGTCGCCCCCAAGGGCACCATCCAGCTCACCGCGCAGGCCCAGAGCCCCGACGGCCAGCCGCTCAGCTACGCCTGGTCGGTCGCCGACTCCTCGTGGACCATCTCGGGCAGCGGCCCCACCGCCACGCTGACCGCCCCCGCCAGCTACGCCTCGAGCAGCACCGCCTCGGTCTCCGTCACCGACGCCGCCGGCGCCAGCGTCTCCGGCTCGGTCGCCGTCGCCACGACCCCCGACGCGACCCCGGTCGTCAGCTCGATCAGCTGGAACCCGACGAACCCCAACACGAACCAGGTCGTGACGCTCGGCGCCATCGCGAGCGTCCCGGCCGAGGGCGCCACCTTGGCCTGGACGTTCGTCTCGCTCCCGCAGGGCTCGAAGGCCACGCTGACCGGCTCGACCACGCCGGCCCCGACCTTCACCCCGGATCTCCCCGGCAGCTACGTCGTCGGCGTCATCCTGACCGACGCCGCCGGCACGCCGAGCCGGATGCAGACCGCGACCATCGGCGTCGGCAGCCCCACGCCGACCGCGGTCATCGCCGGTAGCTCGCCGCTCTCGGGCTCGATCAACACGCCGATCCTCCTCGACGGCTCGGGCTCCAGCACGCCCACCGGCGACGCCCTCACCTACTGGTGGAGCCTCCAGAGCGGCCCCCTGAACGCGAGCTGCGGCTTCTTCGCCGACGCCTCGAAGTCGGCGCAGGGCAACAACCTCCCGAAGGCCTACCTCGCCTGCAACATGGCCGGCAGCTACCTCGTCCAGCTCACGGTGCAGGACGCCCTCACCGGCCAGAGCGCCTTCGCGACGATGGGCGTGAACCTCGTCGGCGCCGCGAGCCTCAAGGTCGTCAGCGGCGACAAGCAGACCGCCACGGTCCACCAGTTCCTCCCGAGCCCCGTCGTCCTCCAGGTCGTCGCCGCCGACGGCAGCACCCCCATCCCCGGGATGCGGGTCGCGGCCTACGCCGCGGGCGGCGCCGTGACCGCCAACTCGGTCACCTCCGACTCGAGCGGCAAGGTGCAGCTCATCGTCCAGGCCGGCCGCATCGCCGTCGAGACCGGCATCGTCTCCGCCTGGCTCGCGAACGATCCCACCATCACCGCCGCGGCCACGTTCAGCGCCACCGCCGACAAGGCGGCGAGCTTCGCGCTCGTCCCGACCATGGGCAACGCCGACACGGGCGCCAGCATCAAGGTGCAGGCCGTCGATCAGTTCGGCAACCTGGCGACGGACAACGCGGCGGCCAACACGGCGCAGCTCACCCTCACCGCCCAGAGCAGCTCGGGCAAGGCCAACTTCGGCGGCGGCACGCCGTCGGCCACGGCCAAGCTCACCCTCGTGGGCGGCGTCGCCAGCACGACCTTGCTCGACCCGGTCTCGGAGCCGGTCACGCTCACCCTCACCCCGACCTCGTCGCTCCTGCCGCTGCCGTACACGGCCTGGCAGACGGTGGAGTACGACAACGGCATGGGCCTCCTGAACGGCTGGGGCCAGTCGCAGACGGGCGGCCAGTCGCCCTGGGCCGTCGAGACCGCGGCGGGCCAGATCGACGGCGCCATCGGCGACGTCGTCTCCTACGGCCTCGGGCTGAACCCGTCGCAGTCGCTCTCGACCGGCGCGAGCCAGCTCTTCCACAACGTCTTCAACGCCGGCAGCATCGAGCTGCTCAGCTTCAACCAGCAGCTCTCGGTGCAGGGCGCCTACGACGCGGCGAGCGGCTGCGAGGCGCAGCCGGCCTTCGCCGCCACGGTCGTCAACGCCAGGCGGACCGAGTACCGCGATCCGCAGGGCAACCCGCTGATTCCGGTCGGCGGCTACGCGATGTCGGACGCCTGCGGCCACGGCCTCTCCTTCGGCGCGACGAACGGCTGGGTCTCGCAGAGCTACGACCTCACCGACGCCTTGGCGCAGGGCTACGACCTCGTCGACTTCGGCATGTGGAACGGCGGCGACGGGCAGAACCCGCCGCAGCCCGCGAGCTGGGACCTCGGCCAGATCTGGGTCCGCTACCTCTCGGCGCCGAACCCGAACCAGGCGTCGACCTTCACCGTGATCCTCCCGGGCGCGGCGAAGACGGTGGCCTTCACCCAGGCGAACTTCGGCCAGTCGTACAACGGCGTGCTCTTCGGCCAGTGCGTCAGCTACGCGGCGGCCACCGGCGTCGCCATCGAGGCCTTCGACCAGAACGGAAACCAGGCCTACTCCAACGGCACGCTGGACATCGCCTGGACGAACGGCTCCAACGCCGCGCTGGCCGGAGCGAGCACGGGGAGCATCGTCACCGCGGCGCCGGGGAGCGCCGAGGTCCAGCTCTCGCTCGGGAGGGCCGCGCTCGAGTTCGACTTCGCCTCCGCGAGCTCGTCGACCTTGACGCTCTCGAACCCGAGCAGCGGCCTCACGCTGGGGAGCCAGGCGACAGCGACGGCGCAAGCGGCGCAGTACTACTGCCACAGCGACGGGGTCGGCGGGAACTGGAGCGACGACGTGCCGACCGGGACGCTGACGCAGCCAGAGGCGACCCTCGCCTGCGAGAACGTCTACGGCGCCGGCAACTGCACGAACTCCGCCACCTCGAGCTACGTCTACCCCACGGGCGCGGTCGCCGGCTGCAATACGTACTACATGTGGTACTACGCGGCCGCGACCATCAACAGTGCTTGCGGCGGGACGTTCTCGCCGATGGCCGGCAGCCTCGACCAGGGCTTTTTCATCGTGGGCTGCGGCTGCAACGTCACCGCTGGCGTTGGCGGCCCGACGTACGACTCGTTCTGCGGCGGCACCTGCAACCTCTGGAACTGAGCCGTCCGTCGTCCGAATCAGCGAAGGCCCCGGGGCGGCGCCGCCCGGGGCCTTCGTGTTTTCGAGGGGTTGCGACCAGTCGGGCGGGGGCAACCGGCTGCCCCCGCTCTGAAAGCCGATGTTGAGGCTCTGCAACCCGATGCCCCCGCTCTGCAACCCAATGCCCCCGCTCTGCAACCCGATGCCCCCGCTCTGCAAGCCGATGCCCCCGCTCTGCAAGCCGATGCCCCCGCTCTGAAAGCCGATGCCCCCGCTCTCGATCGGCCTCGTGAGCCTCTCGTCCCCGCGCGAGGAGGGGACACCCCCGCTCGACGGCACGACGATCGGCCGCGCGGGGGAGCGGACCGGGCTCGCCGCGCCCTCTCCCGCGGACCGCCGGCCTGGCAGCGCCCCCCATGGTGGCTAACTTACACTCCGAAAGGAGGCGTCATGGCCGAAAAGGGACACAAAGGCGAGATGACCGTCCGCGAAGCCGGCAAGATGGGCGGTGAAGTCCGCAAGGAGCAGCTCGGTCCCGAGGGCTATTCGGAGCTCGGCAAGAAGGGCGGCGAGACCGTCGCCCGCGAGCGGGGCTCCGAGTTCTACTCGGAGATCGGCAAGGAGGGCGGCGAGGCCCGCAAGCGCGAGCTCGGCCCCGAAGGTTACAAGGAGCTCGGCCACCTCGGCGGCGAGGCGCGCAAGGAGGAGCTCGGCCCCGAGGGCTACGCGGCGCTCGGCCACAAGGGTGGTCAGCGCGTCAAGGAGCTCATCGCGGAGGGGAAGGCGAGCGAGAAGGAGTAGCGCTCACCGGTGGCCCGGTCCGGCGCCGGGCCACCGGCCGCGGCCTCACTCGGCGAATTCGAGGACGGCCTGGGCGATGGAAGGGAGCGCCCGGACCTCGGCGGCGGCGCCCGAGTCGATGGCGGCCTTCGGCATCCCGAAGACCACCGACGTCTCGGGCGCCTCGGCGATGGTCCGCGCCCCGGCGGCCCGCAGCGCGGCAAGGCCGGCGCGGCCGTCGCTCCCCATGCCGGTGAGCACGACGCCGAGCGCCCCCGCGCCGACCACGCGGGCGGCGGAGGCGAAGAGGGCGTCCACGGAGGGGACGTAGTGACCGCCGCCCGCCTCGAGGTGGACGATGGGGGAGCGGGCGCTCCCCGCGACGAGCAGGTTCTGGCCGCCCGGCGCGACGAACGCCATCCCCGAGAGCAGCCGATCTCCCTCCCGCGCCTCGGTCACCTTGAAGGCGCACGAGCGATCGAGCCGCTCCGCGAAGGAGGCGGTGAAGCGCGCCGGCATGTGCTGGGCGATCAGCACGGCGACCGGCAGATCCGGCGGGAGATCGGCGAGGATCCGGGCGATGGCGCCGGGACCGCCGGTGGAGGCGCCGAGGAGCACGAGCCGCTGGAGCGCGGGCACGGGCGCCGCCGCCGGCTCCGGCGCGAGGCGCAGGCCGCGAATCCGGGAGAGGAGCTCGGGCAGGTCGCGCTCGCTCGGGGGCAGGTTGCGCGGCGGCTTGCGGACGAAGCCGACCGCGCCGAGTTCGAGCGCCCGCCGCACGTCGGCCCGCCCGTCGTGGCGAGAGAGGACGAGCACCGGGGTCGGCGCCTGGCTCCGCAAGAAGCGCAGGAAGGTGAAGCCGTCCATGCGAGGCATCTCGAGATCGAGCAGGATGAGCTCGGGCCGCAGCTCGAGCGCGAGCCGCAGCGCCTCCTGCCCGTCCGCGGCCTGGCCGACGACGCGCACGTCCGGCGCGGCCTCGAGGATCTGCACGAGGGCCCGCCGGACCTGGGCGGAGTCGTCGACCACGAGCGTCCGGATGGGGCCGGTCACGGCGAGGCCTTCCCGCGCGCCGGCTTGCGGTAGACGACGTCGTTGCGCAGGTGCACGAGTTCGAAGTCGGCCGTCACGTTGATGAGGCTCTCCGAGTGGCCGAGCAGGAGGTAGCCGCCCGGCGCGAGCAGCTCGAGGAAGCTCTCCAGCACGCGCCGGCGCGCCGCGAGGTCGAAGTAGATCATGACGTTGCGGCAGAAGATCACGTCCATCTGCCCGACGCCGCGCAGGCCCGGCGCCTCGAGGAGGTTCTGCCGGCCGAAGGAGACGAGCGCCCGCACCGCCTCGCGCGGCGCGAAGCGCGCTCCCCGCGTCTCGAAGTAGATCCGGCGCAGCTCGTCGTCGGTCGCCCGCAGCGCGGAGGCCGAGTACTCCGCCCGGCGCGCGCTCGCGATGACCCGGCGGGAGATGTCGCTGCCGAAGACCTCCGTCTGCCAGCCGCCGAAGAGACCGGACCGGAGCAGCAGGATCGCGATGGTGTAGCACTCCTCGCCGGTCGAGCAGCCCGCCGACCAGATCCGCAGCCGCCGCTCCGCGGCGCGCTCCTGCGAGAGCGACGGGAGGAGCTCGTCGGAGAAGGCCCGGAGCTGGTTCGGCTCCCGAAAGAAGTAGGTCTCGTTCGTGGTGAGCAGCTCCACCGCCGCCTCGAGCTCCGCCGAACCCTCCGGGTGGTGGCGCAGGTAGCGCGCGTAGGCGCCGAAGCTCGGCAGCGCGAGGAGCTGGAGCCGCGGCTGGAGCCTGCGCTCGAAGACGTAGCTGAGCTCCGCCTGGAGCCGGATGCCACAGTGGTCGTAGAGCAGCTCTCCGAGCTCCCGCAGCTCCTCCGGGCGCATCGGCGAGAAGCCGCCGCGATCGCTCACCGCGAGGCCCCGAGCCGGGCGAGCGCGCGCTCGGCCGCCTCCCGGACCTCCGGCGCCTCGTCGGAGAGCGCCAGCGCGAGGGCGCGCTCGGCCGAGGCGTCGCCCAGCGTCCCGAGCGCCTCCGCGGCGGCCGCGCGCTGGCGCGGGCCTGGGGCCGCCCGCAGCACGGCGAGGAGCGCGGGGACGTCCTCTTTGGCGCCGATGGCGCCAAAGAGGCGCAGCGTCACCGGCCGCGGCAGCCCCCGCAGCTCGGCGCGCCCGAGCTTCCGGAAGGCGTCTGGCGAGCGGCGGCCGATGGCGGAGAGCGTCTCCACGACCGGCCGCTCCCAGTCCGGCTCGCCGTCGGCGAAGGCGAGCAGCGCGGGCAGCGTCCGCTCGCTGCCGATGGCGCCGAGGAGCGCGAGCGCGGCGAGGCGCCCCTCGTCCGACGAGTCGTCGAGCCAGCGGAGCGCCAGCTCCTCGGCGCCGGAGCGCTCCGGGCCCTCCCCGCCCGCGAGCGCCCGCGCGAGGGCGGAGAGCAGCGTCGGCCGGGCTCTCGGCGAGAGCCCTGGCTCCCGCGCCGCGAGCAGCGTCGCCTCCGGCCCGAGCGCGAGGAGCAGCGCGAGGACCTCCTCGGAGAGCAGCTCCTCGCCCGCGAGCGCGGCGGCGAGCGGCGCGTCCTCGGCCGCTCCCACCCCGGCGCAGGCGAGCAGCCGGAGCGCGCCGCGCGCCGCGGCGGGATCCGCGCCCTGGAGCGCCGCGAGAGCGGCCTGGCGCAGCGCCGCGCGCTCGGCCGTCCGCCGGACACAGACCTCGATCTCCGCGCCGGTCAGCCGGCCGAGCCCCGCGAGCGCCGCTTCGCGGACGGCCCGGCCGCCGTCCAGCGCTCCCTCGAGGAGCAGCTCGATCGCCCGCGCCGAGCCGCAGCGGCCGAGCAGCCGGAGCACCGGCCGCCGAAGCGGCGCCCGTCCGGCGAGCGGCAGGAGCAGCTCGATCGGGAGGACGGCGTCCGATCGGGCGAGCCCGTCGAGCGCCGCGAGCAACAGCTCCGGATCGTCGGGCGGCCGCTCGACGAGCCGCCGCAGCGCCGCCCGCTCTCCCCCGAGCTTCCCCAGCGCCTCGGCCGCCGCCACCCGGACGTTCGACTCCCGGTCTTCGAGCGCGCGCACGAGCGCCTCTTCGCCGCCCCGAACCTCGCCGAGCCCGTCGACCGCGAACTTGCGGACGTTGGGATCGGCGCTCTCGGCCGCCTCCACCAGCGCCGGGATGGCCTGGGCGCCGAGCGCCACGAGCCCCTCGGCCGCCGAGTTTCGCAGCGCGACGCTCTCGGAGTCGCCCAAGAGCGCGACGAGCCGAAGCGCGAGCGCGCGCGGCTCGGCGGCGGCGACGAGCCGGCCCACCGCGGCACGGCGGACCCGCCAGCTCTCGTCGGCGAGGGCAGCGAAGAGCCGCGCCTGCCCCTCCGGAGAGGCCGGATCCGCGCCGCGAAGCTCCTCGTAGCGGCGCTGCTCGTCCGCGGTCGTCATCGGCGAAGGGCACCTCCGGCCCCCTTCTGGCTCCCCGCTGGGCCCACCGGCGGAGAGATGGGCTCGTCGCTCCGCAGGAGCGCCTTGAGGTCGAGCAGCAGCCGGAGCCGTTCGCCGTCCTCGCAGGCGCCGAGGAAGCAGCTCGCCCCCCCGCCCCAGAGCACGGGCGCCGGCCTCAGCGAGGAGCGCGGCAGCCGCAGCACGCCGGCGACCCGATCGACCACGAGCGCGACGGGCCGCCGGCCGACGAGCGCGAGCAGGAGGCGGCGGCCGGGGCCGTCCACGACCGGGGCGCCGAGCCGCTTGCGGAGGTCGACCACCGGGATGACCGCGTCCCGCAGCTGGACCACGCCCTCGAGGAAGGGCGGCGCCCGAGGGACGCTCGTGATCCGCAGCGGCCGGAGGATCTCGCGGATCCGCCGGAGGTCGAGCGCGTAGCCCTCGGCGCCGACGTCGAAGGCGCAGAGGCTCACGAGCGCCTCTCCGTCCGCCTCCGGCACGACGCCGCCCCTGCGCCGCGCCTCGGGCCGCGCCACCGTTCGTTCGAGCCCGCTCATCCCGTCCGCTCCGCGAACAGCTCCCCGAGGCCGAGGATCGCGTAGAGCCGGTCGTCGAGACGGCCGATGCCCTCGAGGCAGGCGGCCTGCCCGCCGCGGAGACCGCGCGGCGGCGGCTCGATGGCGCTCGCGGGGAGCCGAATCACCTGCTCGACCGAGTCGACCCAGAGGCCCGCCGGCCCCCTCCCCGTCTCGAGCACGACGATCCGCTCGGCGCCCCGGGCGCCGCCCTCGCTCCCGTCGCCGCCGGGCGGCGGCAGCCGCAGGAGCTCCGCGAGCGAGAAGACCGGCAGCGCCTCGCCCCGCAGGCTGATCACTCCGAGCACCTCCCGGCGCACCCTCGGGAGCTCGGTCACGACCGGCGGCTTCACGATCTCGCGGACGCTCGCGATCGGCACCGCGTACCGCTCGCCGTGCAGCCGGAAGGCGAGCAGCTCCGAGCGCCGCTCGGGCGCCGCGGGCAGCTCCGCCGCGGACGCGCCCGGAAGCTCGAGCTCGAAGATGCCATCGCAGGCCTCGTCCGGATCGTAGAAGAACGCCGCGAGCGGGTCCGAGGGCTTCGCCGCGGGGAGCGCGACGTTCCGCGCGGCGCTCGCCTCTGGCCCGCCCGCCGCGCTCGGCGGCTCGACCTTCGGGGAGAGCTCGCTCTTTCGCTTCGCC
Organism: Myxococcales bacterium; assembly: GCA_021783235.1. Taxonomy (GTDB): domain Bacteria; phylum Myxococcota; class Myxococcia; order Myxococcales; family JAKAPL01; genus JAJXUD01. Next base: position 15,670 of record JAJXUD010000006.1, read on the forward strand.
GCCATGCCTAGCCCGCCGCCCGCTCGAGGGAATCGACCTTCGTCGCCTCTTCGAGGATCGCCGCCACGTCGAGGACCGGGACCGTCCGCCGGTCGCCCAGGTCCGTCGCCCCGGCGATGCCGCGGACCGTCCCGAGCAGCCGGCCGAGCGGCTTGACGACGATGTCCTGCTGCCCGCTCAGCTCGTCGACCACGACGCCGAGCCGCTCCTCGGCGAGGCCGACCACGATCACGTAGCGCCGCCCCCCGGCGCGCGCACCCCGCAGCCGAAAGAGCCGGTCGAGCCGGACGAGCGGCAGGGTCGTCTCGCGGAGGCTCAGCACCTCGCGCCCCTCGACCGTCCGGATCTCCTCCTCGTTCACCGAGGCGATCTCGAGCACCGAGTTGAGCGGCACCGCGTAGCTTCGCCCGGCGACCTCGACGATCAGCGCCTGGAGGATCGCGAGGGTGATGGGCAGCGTGATGCGAAAGGTCGTCCCCACGCCCGGCGCCGTCTCGACGTCGATCATCCCCGAGAGGTTCGCGATGTTGGTCTTGACGACGTCGAGGCCGACCCCTCGCCCCGAGAGCTCGCTCACGGCGCGGGCCGTGGAGAAGCCGGGCAAGAAGAGCAGGTTCAGGACCTCGCGCGCGGAGAGCGCCTGCGCCTCCTCGGCGCCGAGGAGCCCCCGCTGCTCGGCGACCTCGAGGACCCGGGCGCGATCGATGCCGGCGCCGTCGTCCGAGAGCTCGATGACGACGTGGTTTCCCTTCTGCGAGGCCGCGAGGGAGAGCGTGCCGCGGCGAGCCTTGCCGGCCGCGTCGCGCCGCTCGGGCGACTCGATGCCGTGGTCGACGGCGTTTCGGATGAGGTGCATCAGCGGATCGGAGAGCTCCTCGACGATGAGCTTGTCGAGCTCGACGTCCCCGCCCGAGACGCGCAGGTCGACCTCCTTGCCGACCTCGCGCGACACCTTTCGGAGCATGCGCGCGAGCTTGTCGAAGACCTGATCGAGCGGGACCATCCGAACGTCGAGGATCCCCGCCTGCAGCTCGTCCAGCCGCCGCTCGAGGTTGCGCCCCTCCCGGAAGAGGCGCGCGGAGAGGTTCGCCGAGGACTCGCCGTTCTTGAGCAGCTCGGCCACGGCCAAGAGGTTGGTCTTCGCGAGCACGAGCTCGCCCATCACCGTCATGAGGCGGTCCAGCTTGCCGATGTCGACGCGGACGGTCTGGACCAGGTGGTGCAGCCGGTCGACCTCGCCCTCGGACGCCCGCGCGGCCGCCTCGGAGAGCGCCGCGGGCGGCGGCGCGACCGGCGGCGGCGGGGAGGCCGCCGCCCCATCGGCGGGCGCGGCCGGCCGGCGCTCGATCGGGACGATCTCGGCGCCGAGCCCCAGGACGGCGCGGGCGAGCTCCCCGGCCGGGGTGGCGCTGCCGAAGACGAGTTCGAAGCCGATCCGATCGGACTCGACGGCGCCCGCCGCCGGCAAGGTCGAGACGACCTCCCCGATCCCCTTGAGCCGCGACGTCAGCTCGGAGAGGCCGCGGTCGAACGACGCCATCTCGAACGAGGCGCGGACCCGGTAGACGGGCGTCCCCGCCCGCGCGTTCTCCCGCAGCCGGTGCTCCTCGTACTCCGTCAGCACGCCTCGGATCTCGGGGCCGATGAGCAGCCCGTCCAGCGGATCGGCGGCGGCCGAGGGCGCCGGCGGCTTCGAGACCGCTTCGATGCGGCGGCGCAGCGCGGCGGCGGCCTCGTCCCCGCCGGCCTCGTCGCCCCCGCCGGCCGCCGCGATCAGCGCGCCGAAGACGTCGACCGAGTCGAACAGGAGCCCCTCGAGCTCGGGCGACAGGCCGAGGCGCCCCATCCGAAGGGCGTCGAGCAGATCCTCGAAGGCGTGCGCCAGCGATTGCAGCGTGCCCAGGCCGAAGATCCCGGCGAGCCCCTTGAGCGAGTGGGCCGATCGGAAGAGCGCGTTGACGGTCTCCGGGGCGGGCGCCCGCGCGGCGTCCCGCGCCGCGCCGAGGTCGAGCAGATCGCGGGAGAAGCCGTCGAGGATCTCCTGGGCCTCCGCGAGGAAGCCCTCGAGCGACCGACCGTCGCCGCGCGCCGTCACCGCGCCTCCGCCCGGGCGAGGTAGCGGCGGCCGAGCTCGACCCAGCGCGCCTTCTCGACGGGTTTTGCGAGAAACTCGGTCGCCCCGAGCGCGAGCCCCTGCCGGACGTCGCGCTCCCCCGCCTGCGTCGAGATCAGGATGACCGGCACCTCCCGGGTGCGTGGGTCGTGGCGCAAGAGGCGCAGCAGTTCGAAGCCGTGGATGTCGGGCATGTTCACGTCGGAGATGACGAGGTCGAGCCGGTGCAGCGGCACGAGCCGAAGCGCCTCGAAGCCCGACGAGCCGAGGAGGACTTCGATCTCGCCGAACTCCGGCGACTCGAGGCTCTCCAGCGTCTCGGCGATGGCCTCCCGGGTCGTGCGCGAGTCGTCGACGACGAGGACGGTCCGGATCAAGGGGCTCCCGAAGCGTCGGGTTCCCTTCGATCCTAGCACGCCCCGAAGAAAAGGCGGACGGCGAGCCGCCCCGCGGGGAACACTAACGGCCGAGGGCCCGCGGCATCGCGCGCGGGCGACCCCCGCGGGGCGGCTCGCCGTCCGGCGCCGGGCTCTCGCGGGCGCGCCGCCAGTCGACAGCGACTCGACGGGCCGAAGAGTCGCGCCAGCGCTGCAGCTCGCGCGGATCTCCGAGGAGGATCTGCCGCTCCGGCGCCTGCGCGAGCGCCGCCGCCCAGACGTCCAGCGTCCGGTCGACGCCGAGCCCCGTCCAGGGAACGCCGACGAGGGCCGATCGGACGCCGGCGAGCCGCAGCGTCGCGAGCGCCTTGGTCCAGGCCCCGGCAGCGGCCTCCGCCGCCCCTCCTGCGTCCCCGAGGCCGAAGAGGAAGATCCGAGGGGCGGGCAGCCGGCCGCGCGAGGTGGTGAGCAGCACCTCTCCCCGCTCGCCCGAGAAGAAGCCGTCGAGCAGCGTCCGCGAGAGCGAGCCGCAGAGGCGCCAGTCGCAGAGCCCCGCGAGCCCGCGGAGCGGCCGCTCGTCCCGGGCGACGAAGAGCGCCACGGCGTCCGCCTTCCCGGCGTCGAGCGCGGGCAGCGACAGGTCGTCGACGAGGATCTCCACTACTCGTCCCCCTCGGGCGGCGCCGCCGGCTCGCCCTCCGGCGCCCGGACCGTCTTCGCGATCTTGTCGAGGACCCCGTTGATGAAAGCCCCGGACTCCTCGGAGCCGAACTTGCGGGCGATCTCGATCGCCTCGTTGAGGCAGACCTTCGTCGGGACGTCCGGCCGGTGGAGCAGCTCGTAGACGCCGAGCCGCAAGATGTTCCGATCGACCCGCGCCATCCGCTCGATTCGCCAGTGGAGGCTCGTCTGCTCGACCCTCTCGTCGAGCTCGGCCCGGTGGACGAGCGCGCCCCGGATGAGCGGGTCGGCGAGCAGCCGCACCTCGGACTCGGGAGGGTCGAAGCTCGCCCAGAAGGCGTCCAGCGCGTCGTCCAGCGTGGCGGGCGGCGTGGGCGGCGGCTCCGGCATCGCGGCCGGCGACTTCGGCTCGGGGGCAGGCTTGCGCCGCCGGAGCAGCGCGGCGCCGCCGGTCGGGCCCGACAGCTTCCAGAGGAGCTCGCGCTCGGCCGGCGGCGGCTCGGCGGCGGCTCGCGGCGCCTCCAGCGGTGGGACGGCCGCGGCCCGCGGGCCGAGCGCCTCCGGAGAGAACGAGATCCCGTCCAGCTGGTAGAGCGCCTGGACCGCGCGCTCGCGCGCCCTTCGCCGGAGGCCCACCCGCCTAAGCCCTCCGGGCGCGGGGCCGCGGCGCGGCCTTGCCGAGCGTGCGGAAGAGATTTGCCTGCTCGATGGCGGCGACGGCCGCGTCGGCGCCCTTGTTGCCGGCCTTGGTCCCGGCCCGCTCGATCGCCTGCTCGAGCGTGTCCGTCGTGAGGACGCCGAAGCCGATCGCGCAGCGCGCCTCGGCGGCGAGCTGACCGAGACCCTTGGCGCACTCGCCGGCGACGTAGTCGAAGTGAGGCGTGGCCCCGCGGACGACCGCCCCCAACGCGACGAGCGCGTCGTGGCGGCCGAGATCGACCAGCCGGCGGGCCGCCGCCGGCAGCTCGAAGGTCCCCGGGACCCTGACGAGCTCGAGGTCGTCCTCCGCCGCGCCGTGCCGCCGCAGGGCGTCCAGCGCCCCGACCACGAGCTGATCCACGATGAAGCCGTTGAAGCGGGCCGCCACGAGGACCAGCCGCAGGCCCGTCGCATCCAGCTTCCCCTCGATCGTTCGCATGCTCGTCACCCGTTCGAAAGCCCCCTTTTCCCACTCCGCCGGGGCGCGTGCAACACTCGACGGCATCGCCCCGTGAGGATACCCTCGCCGGCCATGATGCGCTCGGTCCGAGGAAAGCTCGTGGCGCTGGTCCTCGTCTGCCTCGTGCCGGCGGGGATCTCGACGCGGGTCTTCTCGTACGCCTCGAGCCTCGCGCTCGAGCGGGACGTCCTCGGAGAGATGCACAGCGCGGGGCAGGCCTTCTCCCTCGAGCTGGAGGACGACGTCTCCACGCTGCGCGTCGCCGCCCAGCTCATCTCCACCGATCCCGACCTCGCCCGCGAGGTCGAGCAGCGCGAGCGGGAGACCCTCTTCCAGCACATCGACGACTTCTCCTCCGTCTACCCGGGCGTTCGGGTCTACCTGACGGACCCGAGCGGCCAGATCCTCGCGACCAGCGTCGGACCGAGCGTGGAGGGGAGCCTCGCCGCCATGCCGGAGATCGCGCAGGCGCTCTCGGGCCACCCGTTCGCGGGGATCACCCGAATCGCCGTCCAGAAGGGCGGCGCCACGGAGGCCGAGCACGCCTACTCCTACGCCATCGCCGAAACCATCCGGCGCGGGCCGAAGATCGTCGGCGGCCTGCTCGCCTGGTTCCGGCTCGACCGCAGCTACCTCGACAACACCGAGCAGAAGGAGCAGTTCGCCCTCGCGCTCCGGGTGGGCGGAGCGCTTTCGGTGTCGGACGACGACCACCCCTACGCGAACGAACCGCTCGCGGCCGGCAGCTCGCTCGTGCGCCACCTCCCCGGGGGGCGCGTCGTCGCGCTCTCGGCCTTCGTCCCGACGGGGCTCGGCTGGACGCCCGCGCCGCTGACGGTCGTCGCGGCGCGGGACGTCACGGGACAGTTCGAGGCGAACGACCGGTTCGTGGGCTACCGGCTCGTCGCCCTCGCCGCCATCGCGCTCATCGCCGTGCTCGCCGCCTTCTTCATCGCGAACCCCATGGTCGAAGGCATCCGGCGGATCGAACGCGCGCTGCCCGCGGTCGCCTCCCGCCGCTACGTCCCCATCGAGCCCGTCCGCACGCGGGACGAGATCCAGAATCTCGCCGAGGCGTACAACGCCATGATCGGCGATCTCGCCCAGGCCGCCCGCTACCGCGAGGCCCTCGGCAAGTACCTCTCGCGCGCGGCGCGCGAGGCCGTCGAGGCGGGTCAGCTCTCGCTCGGCGGCACGAGCCTGCAGGCGACCGTGCTCTTCTCGGACATCCGGGGCTTCACGACGCTCTCCGAGAAGATGCTCCCCGAGAACGTGCTCGCGCTGCTGAACCGCTACTTCACCGAGATGGTCGGCGCCGTGGTTCGGCACCGCGGCATCGTCGACAAGTTCATCGGCGACTGCATCATGGCCGTCTGGGGACCGCCAGAGCCCACTGCGTCCGACCCGCTCGACGCCGTGCGCGCCGCCCTCGAGATGCGCGATCGACTCGCCCGACTGAACGCCGAGTTCGCGAAGGCGGGGCTGCCCGAGCTGCGAACCGGCATCGGCCTCCACTCCGGCCGGGTCGTCGCCGGCAACATGGGCGCGGAGACCACGGCCGAGACCGAGGGGAAGATGGAGTACACGGTCATCGGCGACACCGTGAACCTCGCCTCGCGCCTCGAGTCGCTCACCAAGGAGCTCCACGCCGACGTGCTGCTCTCCGAGGACACCTTCCGGCTCGTGGAGGGGGCCGTCCTCGCCGAGCCCGTGCAGCGGCTGCGCGTCCGCGGCCGCGAGCAGGAGGTCCAGATCTACCGGCTCGTGGGCCTGCGGGAGGCGCGCGCGGTGGGCGCGGCCTGAGGCTCGGGCCGCTCGTTCGGCACGGCCAAGTTCAAGAGGTGGCCGAGCTGGTCCCGCTTCTGGGCGAGGTAGCGGCGGTTTCGAGCGGTGGGGCGGATCTCGAGCGGAACCCGCTCGACGACCTCGAGACCGAAGGCCTCGAGGCCCACGATCTTGCGCGGGTTGTTCGTGAGCAGCCGGAGCCTTCCGACGCCGAGCTCGCGCAGGATCTGGGCGCCCAGACCGAACTCGCGCAGATCCGCCTGCGCCCCCTTCGCCGGCGGGGCGCCGCCGCCCGGGGGAGGCAGGTGGGTGCAGCGCAGCCGCGCCGCCGGGTCGGCCGGCTCCTTTTGCAGGTAGACGACCACGCCCTCGCCCGCCTCGCCGATCCGCCGGAGCGCCAAGCGGAGCTGGGCGCCGCAGTCGCAGAGCGCCGAGCCGAAGACGTCGCCGGTGGTACAGGCCGAGTGCACCCGCACGAGCGTCGGGCGCGTGGGAGACGGCTTGCCGAGGACGAGCGCGAGGTGGGATCGGCCGTCGATGGCGCTCTCGAAAGAGACCGCCCGGAAGTCCCCGGCGCCCTCGACCGGCAGCGCCGACGAGGCGACCTGACGGACGAGCCGCTCTCGCTCGAGCCGCCAGCGGACGAGATCCGCGACCGCCAGGATGGGCAGCCCCCGGGCGGCGGAGAAGCGGCGCAGGTCGGGCATCCGCGCCATCGTCCCGTCGGCCTTCATGATCTCGCAGATGACGGCGGCCGGCTCGATACCGGCGAGCCGGGCCAGATCGACCGACCCTTCGGTCTGGCCGGTCCGGACGAGCACGCCGCCCTCCCGCGCCCGGAGCGGGAAGATGTGGCCCGGCTGGACGAGATCCTGCGGCCTCGCGTTCGGCGCCACCGCCGCCAGGATCGTGGTCGCGCGGTCCTTCGCGCTGATGCCGGTGGTCACCCCGCGGGCCGCCTCGATGGAGACGGTGAACGCCGTGCCGAACGGAGAGCCGTTCTCGCTCACCATCATCGGCAGCTGGAGCTGACGAATGCGCTCGTCCGAGAGGGCGAGGCAGATGAGGCCGCGGCCGTGCGTCGCCATGAAGTTGATCGCCTGCGGGGTGACCTTCTCGGCGGCGATGCAGAGGTCGCCTTCGTTCTCGCGATCCTCGTCGTCGACGAGGATGACCATCCGGCCGCGCCGGAATGCCTCGATCGCCCGCTCGACCTTCTCCCGCGGGCTCGCCTCCCGCCGGCTCACGCGAAGCCCGCCCGGCGGAGGAGCGCCTCGTCCACGGCCGCGCCGCTCCGCGGCCCGAGCAGCCGCGCGACGTACTTGCCGATGACGTCGGCCTCGAGGTTCACCCGGTCGCCGGGGCCGAGCCCGCCGAGCCGCGTCTTCCGGAGAGTCTCGGGGATCAGGAAGACGTCGAAGCGGTCGCTGCCCACGCCGTTCAGCGTGAGGCTCACGCCGTCCACGGCGATCGAGCCCTTCTCGAGGAGAAACGGCGCCACCGCGGGCGGCGCCTCGATCTCGAGGAAGCGACCCGAGGGCTCCGCGCGCACGGCCGCGACGCGGCCCACCCCGTCGACGTGGCCGAGCACCAGGTGGCCGCCGAGCCGATCGCCCAGGGCGATGGCCCGCTCGAGGTGGACCTCCCGCCCCAGGGAGGCCGCCGAGAGCGTCGATCGCGCGAGGGTCTCGGCGCCCGCCTCGACCACGAAACGGCCCGGTCCCCGCTCGATGACGGTCAGGCAGACGCCGTTCACCGCGACGCTCTCGCCGAGCTCGAAGCGCTCGGCCGGTAGCGCGGTGGAGATCGCGAGCCGAAGCGGCGCCGGGCCGCGCGCCTCTCGAATGGTGCCGACGTCCTGGACGAGACCGGTGAACATCGTTCGCAGTATAACAAGCCTCGGCTACCCGCGGTCGACCACGAGCAGCGCGTCCCGTCCCACGGTCCTCGCCGAGAACTCGCCGAGCTCGAGCGCGTCGGACATTCGCCGGCCACCGGGCAGCGCGGCCCACGGGCGCCCCTTCTCCCCGAGCAGCTTCGGCGCCACGAAGAGCATCAGCCGATCCCAGGCCCCGAGCGCGAGGAGCTGCCCGAAGACGTCGGCCCCCCCTTCGACGAGGAGTCGGACGACACCGCGCCCGGCGAGCGCCTCGAGCAGCCGCTCGAGGCCGACCCGTCCCCCGCGCCCGGGGAGCCGCCAGATCTCGACCCCCTTGCGCTCCAGCGCCGCCGCTCGGGCGGCCGGGGCTTCGGGGAGCGCCACGGCGAGGGCTCCGGGAGCCACGCGACCGTAGATACGGCTCCCGGGAGAGCAGGAGAGCCGCCCGTCGAGCACCACGCGGAGCGGCGAGCGCGCCCCGGGCAGCCGGGCCGTGAGCCGCGGGTCGTCCGCTCGGACGGTCCCCGCCCCGACCAGGATCGCGTCGGCCTGCGAGCGCAGCTCGTGGACCTCGCGGCGCGCCGCCGGACCGGTGATCCAGCGCGAATCGCCGGTCGCCGAGGCGAGCTTGCCGTCGGCGGTGACCGCGGCCTTGAGGGTCACGTGGGGTCGGCCGCTCGTGATGAAGCGAAACCAGGGGCGATTGATCTCGTCGCAGCGCTCGCGCTCGACGCCGCGCGCCACCTCGACGCCGCGGGCGCGCAGCCGCCGCACCCCGCGCCCGGCCACGAGCGGGTTCGGATCGTCGCTGCCGACGACGACGCGCGCCACGCCCGCGTCGAGGATCGCCCGCGTGCACGGCGGCGTGCGCCCCTGGTGGTCGCACGGCTCGAGGGTCGAATAGAGCTCGGCGCCGCGCGCCAACGGCCCCGCGTCGCGGAGGGCCTCGACCTCGGCGTGCGGCTCGCCGGCGCGCCGATGCCAGCCCCGGCCGACGACGCGGCTGCCCCGCACCACCACGGCGCCGACCGCCGGGTTGGGACTCGTCCGGCCGATGCCCTTGCGCGCCTCCGCGATCGCCTCGAGCATCCAGCGCCGCTGGCGAGAGTGCTCTTCCCCTCGGCCCCCGCCGGTGACGGCTCGGGCCACGCGCTAGCGTACCCCGCCAGAATGAACGGCACGTTTCGGCATTCGGGGCACGCTGGCCCTTCGACGGAGGGCGTGCCGCCCTCCCTGCCCGGCCGCTGGCGGAGCCTGGCATTCCCTCCCTGCCACGGCCGGACTCCCGGCCGGGCCGCCTCCGGCGGCCGGATCGATCGTTCCGCTGAGGGTGACGGGGTCCACTAGCGCTCCAAGAGCTCCGGGTAGAGAGGGAACCGGCGGGTCAGCTCGGCCACCTCGGCCCGCGCCTCGCCCGTCACCCGCTCGTCCGAAGGGGCCTTCAGCAGCCGGCCGATCATCGCGCCGATCCGCTCGAACTCGGCCGGCCCCATGCCCCGCGTCGTCAGCGCCGGCGTCCCCAGCCGGATGCCGCTCGTCACCATCGGCTTCTCGGGATCGAAGGGGATCAGGTTCTTGTTGACCGTGATCTCGGCCCGCCCGAGCGCCTCCTCGGCGACCTTGCCGGTCAGGCCGACCGAGCGGACGTCGACGAGCACGAGGTGGTTGTCGGTGCCACCCGAGACGAGCCGCAGCCCGGCGGCCGAGAGGGAGCGGGCGAGCGCCTGCGCGTTGTCCAGGATCCGCTGCTGGTACACCTTGAACTCGGGCCGGAGCGCCTCGCCGAAGGCCACCGCCTTGGCGGCGATGACGTGCATCAGTGGCCCCCCCTGGATGCCCGGAAAGATTTGGCTGTTGAGCGTCTTGCCGATCGGCTCCTTGCAGAGGATGAGGCCGCCGCGCGGCCCACGCAGCGTCTTGTGCGTGGTGGAGGTGACGATCTCGGCGTGCGGCACCGGCGAGGGCGAGAGCCCCACCGCCACGAGCCCGGCGATGTGGGCGATGTCGACCATGAGGGCCGCGCCGACCGAGTCCGCCGCCGCCCGGAACGCGCCGAAATCGAGGGTCCGCGGGTAGGCCGAGAAGCCGGCCACGATCACCTTCGGCCGGTGCTCCTTCGCGAGCGACGCCACCTGGTCGTAGTCGACGGTCTCGGTGTCCTTGCGAACGCCGTAGGAGACGACCTTGAAGAGCTTTCCCGAAAAGTTGACCGGCGAGCCGTGGGTCAGGTGGCCGCCCTGCGCGAGGTCGAGCGCCAGGATCGTGTCGCCCGGCTTCGCGAGCGCGAAGTAGGCCGCCATGTTGGCCTGCGAGCCCGAGTGCGGCTGGACGTTCGCGGCCTCGGCGCCGAAGAGCCTCTTCGCCCGGTCGATGGCGAGCTGCTCGACCTGGTCGACGAACTCGCAGCCACCGTAGTAGCGCTTGCCTGGATAGCCCTCGGCGTACTTGTTCGTCAGCGGAGAGCCCATCGCCTCGAGCACCGCCCGGGAGACGAAGTTCTCGCTCGCGATGAGCTCGAGGCCGTCCGCCTGCCGCGCGATCTCGCGCGAAATCGCCTGATGGATCTCCGGATCCTGCTTCGCGAGCTCGCTCACGTGTCCGCCTCCTCGAGCGCCTTGATCTTCTCCAGCCGCCGGGCGTGCCGCCCGCCCTCGAAGGCGCCGCCGAGGAACGCGTCGACCACCGCGAGCGCCACCGCCCCGCCGAGCGTCCGCTCGCCGAGGCAGAGGACATTGGCGTCGTTGTGGGCCCGGGCGAGCCGGGCCTCGAGCTCGTTGGCGCAGACCGCCGCCCGCGCGCCACGGATCTTGTTCGCGGCGATGGACATGCCGATGCCCGTGCCGCAGACGAGGATCCCGAGCGGCTGCCGCCCGATCGAGACCGCCCGCGCCACCGCCGCCGCGAAGTCGGGGTAGTCGACCGAATCCTCCGAATCGGTGCCGAGGTCGACGGTGGCGACGCCCCGCTCGGAGAGGTGGCGCGCGATCTCCCGCTTCAGCCGGAGCCCGGCGTGGTCCGACCCGAGGGCGATCGCGCGATCGGCCATCCGCGGCTCAGCCCTTGAAGCGGCGGAAGGCCAGGACCGCGTTGGTCCCGCCGAAGCCGAACGAGTTCGAGAGCACCGCGTCGACCTTCAGCTCGCGCGCCTGGTTTGGGACGAAGTCGAGGTCGCAGGCGGGGTCGGGGTGCTCGAGGTTGATCGTCGGCGGTAGGACGCCCCGCTGCAGCGTCAGGACGGAGAAGATCGCCTCGATGGCGCCGGCGGCGCCGAGCAGGTGACCCGTCATCGACTTGGTGGAGGAGATCGCGAGCCTCTTCGCGTGGTCGCCGAAGACGGTCTTGATGCCCGCCACCTCCGCCGGGTCGCCCGGCGGCGTGCTCGTGCCGTGGGCGTTGATGTAGCCCACGTCGCTCGGCGCGAGCCGCGCGTCGGCGAGCACCCGCTTCATGCAACGCGCGCCGCCCTCGCCGCCCTCGGCCGGCGCGGTGATGTGGTAGGCGTCGGCCGTCGCGGCGTAGCCCGCGAGCTCCGCGAGGATCGCGGCGCCACGGCGCTTCGCGTGCTCGAGCTCCTCGAGGATCACGATGCCCGCGCCCTCACCGGCGACGAAGCCGTCGCGGTCCCGGTCGAACGGTCGGCTCGCCTTCTCGGGCGCGTCGTTGCGCTGAGAGAGGGCCCGCATCGCGCAGAAGCCGCCGATGCCGAGCGGGGTGATGGCCGCCTCGGTGGCGCCGGCGATCACCACGTCGGCGTCGCCGTACTGGATCGTCCGCATCGCCTCGCCGATCGCGTGGTTCCCCGTGGCGCAGGCCGAGACCGGCGCCCAGTTCGGCCCCTTCGCCCCGAAGATCATGCTGATCTGCCCCGGGGCGAGGTTGATGATCATCTGCGGGACGAAGAACGGGCTGATGCGGCGCACACCCTTCTCCGCGACGAGCTTGGTGGTCTCCTCGAGCACCGCGATGCCGCCGATGCCGCTGCCCACGATCACGCCGACCCGCTCGGCGTTCGAGGGATCGATCCGGAGGCCAGAGGAGTCGAGCGCCATCCGGGCCGAGGCGACGGCGTACTGCGTGAAGAGGTCCATGCGTCGGACCTCCTTCTTGTCGATGAAGTCCTCGGCCCGAAAGCCTCGCACCTCGCCCGCGATCTGGGTGGTGTGCTCGCTCGCGTCGAAATGGCTGATCTTCCCGATGCCCGAGCGGCCGTTGACGAGACTTTGCCAGGTCTCCTCGACGCCCGTCCCGAGGGGGGTGACCATCCCCATTCCCGTGACGACGACTCTTCGACGATCCATCTCTCGACTCCTCCGAACGCCCGCAGGCCCGCTGCGCCGCCTACTTCTTGTGGGTGTTCACGTAGTTGATGGCGTCCCCGACGGTCTTGATGTGCTCGGCCTCTTCGTCGGGAATCTCGACCTCGAACTCCTCTTCCATCGCCATGACGAGCTCGACGATGTCGAGGCTGTCGGCGCCCAGGTCCTCGATGAACGACGACTCGGGCTTGATCTCTTCCTCGCCGACGCCCAGCTGCTCCGCGATGATCGACTTCACCTTCTGCTCGACCGACGTGTCTGCCATTGCGCCCTCCTTGGGGGACCAGCTGCGGCGAACCCTTCGCCGCGTCAAGCTACATGTACATGCCGCCGTTGACTCGGAGAACCTCGCCGGTCACGTAGGCCGCCTCGCGCGAGGCGAGGAACACGACGGCATTTGCGACGTCCTCGGCCGTCCCGAGCCGCCCCGAGGGGATCAGCTCGATCAGCTTCTGCCGCTGCGCCTCGGGGATGACCTGCGTCATGTCCGTGTCGATGAACCCCGGCGCGACCGCGTTGACTCGAATGTTCCGGGAGGCGAGCTCCCGGGCAAGGCTCTTCGTGAGGCCGATGAGCGCCGCCTTCGTGGCGCTGTAAACGGTCTGACCGGCGTTGCCCATCTCGCCGACGACGGACGAGAGGTTTACGATCGCCCCCTGACGTTGCTTCATCATCGGGCGCGAAACCGCCTTCGCGAGGTTGAGCGCTCCCTTGACGTTCACGGCGAGCTGCCGCTCGACGTCCTCGTCCTTGAGGCGCACCACGAGCCCGTCGACCGCCACCCCGGCGTTGTTGACGAGCACGTCCACCCGCCCCCAGTCGGAGACGAGCTCCTCCACCGCCTTCGCCGCGGCGACGCCGTCGGCGACGTCGAAGCGCAAGAGCTTCACCTCCCCGCCCGCCTCCTGCGCCAGCCGGGCCGTCTCGGCCGCGGCGGCCTCGTTACCGGCGTAGTTCACGGCCACCTTGGCGCCGCGCTTCGCGAAGGCGAGGCAGCAGGCCCGCCCGATGCCACGCGAACCCCCGGTGACGAGGGCCACCTGTCCCGAGAAGTCGCTCACGCCGCCTCCTTCGGAGCGAGGCCGGCGAGCGTCTTGTCGAGCGAGGCCTGATCCTCGACGTTGAACGAGGAGATCTCCCGGTCGATCCGCTTGACGAGGCCGCAGAGCACCCGCCCCGGACCGATCTCGACCACCCGGTCGACCCCGTGGGTTCGCAGCGCGCGGACGCAGTCGGTCCAGCGGACCGGCGCCGTGACCTGAGCCACGAGCAGCTCGACGAGCCGGCCGGGCTCGGCATTGGGCGTCGCCTCGACGTTCGAGACGACGGGCGCCGCGAGCGGCTTCCAGGCGATCTTCGAGAGGAGCGCCCGGAGCGGGGCCTGTACGGGGGCCATGAGCGAGCTGTGGAAGGGGGCGCTCACGGGCAGCGGCATCACCCGCTTCGCCCCGAGCGCCTGGGCCCGCTCGCCGGCGCGGGCGACCGCCGCGGCGTGACCCGAGATGACGGTCTGGCCCGGCTCGTTGAAGTTCGCCGGCTGGACCTTCTCCGACGCCGTCGAGGCCTCGCCGCAGGCCTCCTGGACGAGCTCGGGGGCGAGGCCGAGGACCGCCGCCATGGCGCCCTGCCCCTCCGGAACCGCCTCCTGCATCAGCCGGCCGCGCTCGCGGACGGCCCGAACCGCCTCGGAGAGCGGCATCGCGCCCATCGCGCAGAGGGCCGACAGCTCGCCGAGCGAATGGCCCGCGGCGAAGGCCGGCGCGGGCAGCCGCTTCGCGAGCACCGCGTGGGCGGCGACGCTCACCGCGAGGATCGCGGGCTGGGTGTTCGCCGTGCGCCGAAGCTCGGCCTCCGGCCCCTCGAAGCAGAGCTTCGAGAGCCGCTCGCCGAGCGCGTCGTCGGCCGCCTCGAAGACCTCCCGCGCCTCTGGAAAGCGCTCGTAAAGCTCGCGGCCCATGCCGACCGCCTGCGAGCCCTGCCCCGGGAAGAGGAACGCGACGCTCATCTCACCACCTCACGATCCCACTGCCCCAGGCCATGCCGCCGCCGATCGCCATCATGCCGATGAGGTCCCCGGCCTTCAGGCCGCCGGCCCGGTTCGCCTCGTCGAGAGTCATGGGGAGCGAGGCCGTGGAGGTGTTTCCGTACTTCTCGAGGTTGAGCCAGCAGCGCGACATCGGGATGTCGAAGCGCTTGAGCACCGCCTCCAGGATGCGCAGGTTCGCCTGGTGGGCGACGACGTGCTGCAGATCGCCCGGCCGGAGCCCGTTGAAGGCGAGCGCCTCCGCGAAGGCGTCCGAGAGGCTCCGCACGGCCACCTTGTAGACCTCCCGGCCGTTCATGTGGACGTAGTGCAGCCTCTCCTTGACGGTCGCCTCGCTCGTCGGGTGCCGCGAGCCGCCGCCCGGGATGCAGAGGATCTCGGCCAGCCGGCCGTCGCTGTGGAGGTGGGTCGAGAGGATGCCCCGCTCGCCCTGGCTCGGGCCGACCAGCATCGCGCCGGCGGCGTCGCCGAACAGGACGCAGCTGTTCCGGTCGGTCCAGTCGACGACCCGCGAGAGCAGCTCGACGCCGATGACGAGCACCCGCTGGTGCTGCCCCGCCGAGATGAACTTGTCGGCGATCGACAGGCCGTAGAGCGAGCCCGCGCAGGCCGCCGAGATGTCGAAGGCGGCCGCCCGCTCGAGCCCGAGCTTCGCCTGCACGAAGGCAGCGCACGAGGGCAACGGCATGTCCGGCGAGATGGTGCCGACGACGAGGAGGTCGACCTCCTCGGGCTTCACCCCCGCCATCTCGAGCGCCTTGCGCCCGGCGGCGGCGGCCATGTCGCTCGAGGCCTCGTCGGGGGCGGCGATGCGCCGCTCGCGAATGCCGGTCCGCTCGACGATCCACTGGTCGGTCGTATCGACCATCTTCTCGAGATCGTGGTTCGTCAGGATCTTCTGGGGGACGTACGACCCCGTCCCGAGGATCTGGCTCTTCGGCATGGTCCTAGTGTCTCCGTGAATCGGTCGGCGCGGGGGCGTCTTCCTCCGCGCTCCTTCGACCGCCAACGCCCTTGCCCTCGCCGCCATTTCCCTCCGCGCCCGCGGCTCCCCGTCCGGCCTTTCCCTTGGCCGGGCGGCCGCAGAGATCGCGACCGAGCTGTGCGGCGCGCGAGAGCTCGGGTCCCATCCCGACCGCGGCGGCCTCCGCCGCCACGCGGATCGCGTTGCGGATGGCCTTGGGTCCGCTTCGGCCGTGGGCGATGATGCCGACGCCGTCCACCCCGATGAGCGGCGCGCCGCCGTGCTCGTCCCAGTCGATGGTCGCCTTGAAGCGGCGCAGCGCCGGCCGTGCGAGCGCCATCCCCGCGGTCGCCGCGAGGCTCGAGCCGACCGACCGGCGCAAGAGCTCGATCATCGCCTGAGCGCAGCCTTCGATGGCCTTCAGGACCACGTTGCCGGTGAAGCCGTCGGTGACGACGACGTCGACCTCGCCGCCGAGGATGTCCTTGCCCTCGGCGTAGCCCGAAAATCGCACTCCAGCCGCGCGGCTCAAGGCCTCGGCGGCCTCGCGCGTCAGCTCCGTCCCCTTCGTCGCCTCCTCGCCGTTCGCGAGGACCGCGATCCGGGGCCGCTCGACGCCGAGCATGCGCCGCATGTAGACCTCGCCCATCAGAGCGAACTGGACCAGGTGGACCGCCTTGCAGTCGGTGTTCGCGCCGGCGTCGAGAAGGAGGGTCTTGCCGCCGAGGCTCGGGATGAGCGCCGCGATGGCGGGCCGCTCGACCCCCTCGAGCCGGCCGACGACCAGGACCGCCCCGGCCATCACCGCACCCGAGTTCCCAGCGCTCACCATGGCGTCGGCCTCGCCCTTCGCGAGAAGGTCGAAGCAGACGCGGATGGAAGAGTCCTTCTTCTGCCGGAGCGCCTGGCCCGGGTGCTCGCCCATCTCCACGACCTCGGTGGCGTGGCGGACCTCGATGGTCCCGGCGGGCAGCGCCCCCTGCTTCGCGAGCTCGGAGCGGATCCGCGGCTCGTCGCCCACGAGCAGGACGCGCAGCGGCAGCCCGAGGTCGCGAACCGCCTCGGCGGCGCCGGCGACGACCGCGCCCGGGGCATGGTCCCCGCCCATCGCGTCGAGCGCGATTCGCAGTGTCGAGGTCTGGATCAAGCGCTCGGCCGAAGGCTAGGCGGTCTCGAGGACCTGGCGGCCGTTGTAGTTGCCGCAGGCCTTGCAGGCGCAGTGCGGCTCGACCGGCTCCCGGCACTTCGGGCAGGTGGCGACGGCGACGCGAGCGACCTTCCAGTGGGCCCGGCGACGGTCGCGCCGCATCTTCGAGGTGCGCTTCTTCGGAACTCCCATGGCTCTACCTCTTCTTCAAAGACGCCACTTCGCGTCAGTTGGACAGCTTCACCGATCGCAGCTTTTCCCAGCGGGGATCGAACGGTCTCGGCGCGCAACCACAGGGCCCCTCGTTCAGATCGCGGCCGCAGCTGGGGCAGAGGCCCGCGCAGCCTTCCCGGCAGAGAGCGTCCATGGGGAGAGCCAGGAGGATCTGCTCGCGGACGATCGGCTCGAGCTCGATGTGGCGGCCGTCGAAGGTCTCCTCGTCGATTCGGGCGGAGCCAAAGCTCGCGGTCCCGCCCGCCTCCCGCTCCTCGCTCTTCTCTGCCACCTCTTCCCGCTCGCGCGGCACGAGGTTCAGGGTGAATGACACCGGCACGGCCACCTTCACCTGCGCGAGGCAGCGCCGGCACTCGGTGGCGAGCGGAGCGGACAGGGAGCCCCGGACGAGAACGCCCTGGTCGACCTTCTCGAGCCGCCCCGTCAGCTTGGCCGGCGCGACCGACCAGAAGCCGGTCTTGCGCTCCCCGTCGAGGAGCTGGTCGAGCCACGGCTGGCCGAGATCCTCCGTGAGATCGAGCCCTTCCTCGCCGATTTCTTCGATGGTGAAGCGCATGTGCGGAAGGTCCCCATCGCCGGGAGCGCGAGGATGTACCAATGGGCCCGGAGGCCTGTCAAGCAAGCATCCCGGCGCCGATCTCGCCGTCCCCGGCGTCACTGGACGGCTTTGGGGTTGTAACCCGCCGCCCCATCCGGGGCTTCCGCCGCCCGAGAAACCGGAGTGAACCAGCGACGGCCGGGGGCGCGTCCGGGGGCCTTGGGGCGCCGGCGCTCGAGGGCGCGGCGACTCGCCCCCCCCCGATGCGCACGGTCCCCCGGGCTACGTCCGTCGCCCTGACTCGGCTTGACGCCCAGCGGCGACGCGCTTAGGACAGAGGGCATGCGCGCCGGCCGCCTCACCGCCGTCCTCTGCCTGCTCGGCCTGTCGCTCTCCGCGGCGGTGGGGCCTGGGATCCGGCTCCTGCGCTGCACGCTCACGGGCCGCGTCTCCATCGACTGCTGCTGCGACGCCTCCGGCGGGGCCGCGCCGGACGCGCTCGGCGGGCCATCGACCCAGGGCTGCTGCACCGTGCAGC
This sequence comes from Myxococcales bacterium, assembly GCA_021783235.1. Taxonomy (GTDB): domain Bacteria; phylum Myxococcota; class Myxococcia; order Myxococcales; family JAKAPL01; genus JAJXUD01. Next base: position 33,445 of record JAJXUD010000006.1, read on the forward strand.
GGCTCGCCTCGCCCTGGAGCGCCCACCAGCTCTCGGCGCGCCCCCCGAGCCTCGCGGCCGCGCCGGACCTGGCCCGGCCGACCCTCGCCACGGGCCTCGCTGCCCGCGCCTTCCAACGCCCTGCCGCGCCGTCGCTCTACCCGCCGCCGCTCTGGCTGCGGGTCTCCCGCGTCTAGCCGCTCCTCGCGCCCAACTCTTTCGGGCGCCGCATCCGCGGTGCCCCGCGAGGACTCATGCTCCCTCTGCTGCTCGGGCTGGCGCTCCAGGCGCCGGCCCCGCTCCACCTCCAAGACCTCCTGAAGGAGGCGCGCGACCAGAACCCCGAGCTGCGAGCGGCGCTCGCCGAGCTGCGCGCGGCGCGCGCGTCCGTCGCGCCGGCGGGCGCGCTCGACGACCCGATGCTGATGCTCCAGCTCTGGAACGGCCCCGTCGACTTCTCGTCGGTGCCGCTGATGCTCCAGCTCTCGGAGACGTTCCCGCTCGGCGGAAAGCGCTCCCGCCGCCGGGAGGCCGCCCGGGCCGACGAGCGCTCGGGTGAGGCAAACGCCGCGGCCAAGGCGCGGGACGTCGAGGAGGCGGTGGCGAACGCCTACTTCGATCTCTTCATGATCGACCGGACGCTCGACGTCGACCGCGAGCTCGAGGGGCTCGTGGCCGCCATGACCGAGGCGGCCTCGGCCCGGATCGCCTCGGGCAAGGGCGAGCTCGCCGATCAGCTCGACTCCCAGGGCGAGACGCTCCAGCTCCAGGCCGACGAGGAGACGGCCACGGCCCAGCGCGTCTCGGCGAGCGCACGGCTCGCGACCCTCTTGGACCGCGACCCGGAGCTGCCGCTCGGCCCGACCGGCGTGCCGGCGCTCCTCCCCTCGCTGCCGGCGCAAGCCACGCTGCGCGACCGGGCGCTCGCCTCCCGGCCGGAGCTCGCCGCCGCCGACGCCGCCGTGGCCGCGGCGAACGCCCAGCTCGGGCTCGCGCAGGCCGAGCGGATCCCGGACCTGGGGCTCTCGGCGGGCGAGATGCACGCCTTCGGCGGCCCGCCCGGAGTCCGCGACTTCCTCTTCCTGGGCGTTCAGACGAACCTGCCGATCTTCGACGGCGAGAAGAACGGCCCGAAGATCGAGGCCGCGACCGCCCGGCTCGACGCGATGCGGGAGGCCGTCCGAGCGCTCCGCAACCGGATCCTCGCCGAGGTGGCCGACGCCTACGCACACGTCGAGGCCGAGGAGCACCTCATCCATCTCCACCACCGGCTCATCCCGCTCTCGCGCCAGGCGTTCGAGAGCTCGATCTCGAGCTACGCCGCCGGCCGCTCCGACTTCTTGCGGGTCCTCGACGGCGCCCGGAAGCTGCAGATGCACGAGCTCGACCTCGCCGCCCACCTCGGCGCCTACGAGCAAGCGCTCGCCGCGCTCGAGCACGCCGTCGGAACGGATCTCGGCCTCGCGGCGCACGCCGAAGAGGGCTCCCTGGAGGCACACTGATGAATCGCCACTCGACGACCGCGCTCTGTCTCGCGGCGCTCTCCGCGGCCACCGGCTGCGCCAAGGGGATGGTCCGCACCGTTCAGGCGGGCCCGTTGCGCGCCGAGTTCTCAATCGACCCGGACCCGCCGATCGCCGCGGAGAACCGGCTTCTCCTCCGCCTGAGGGACGAACAGGGGCGGGCGGTCGACGGCGCGAAGCTCGAGCTCGACTACGACATGCCCGCGATGGGGACGATGCCCGAGATGAAGGGACGGGGCGAGAGCCGCGCGCTCGGGAACGGCCGCTATCGGATCGACTACGAGCTCCCGATGAACGGCGAGTGGAAGGTGACCGTCTCGATCGAGGCTCCGCCCGCGCCACCCGAGCGGATCCGGCTGAAGCTCTCGCCTCCCCGCGGCGGTTTCGTCGTCGAGGGTGCGGCGGCCGGCCCTCAGGGCGCCGCGCCTGGGACGACCGGCGCGCCGGGGATGGGAATGCCGGGCTGCGGCGGCTCGGCCATGCCCGGGATGGCGGGCATGCCTTCGCAGCCCTCACCCGCCTCCGCCCCGGCCAAAGGCCTGCTCGACATCCCCCTCGAGCGGCAGCAGCTCATCGGCGTCACCTACGGGACGGTCGCAGAGCGGCCCCTGTCCGTGAAGATGCGGGCCGCCGGGCGCGTGCAGGTGGACGAGCGGGAGCTCGCCGACGTGACCCTCCGCTACGAGGTCTACGTCGAGAGCCTCTTCGTCGCCGAGACCGGCAAGCGCGTCGCGCGCGGCCAGCCGCTCCTGCGCGCCTACAGCCCCGATCTCCTCTCCGCCGAGCGGGAGCTGCTCGACCTCGAGCACGGGCCCGCTCGCGGCGGCGCTGGGGGGCACGGCTCGGCGCTCCTCGAGGCAGCGCGGGAGCGGCTGCGCTTCTGGGATCTCGGCGCCTCGCAGATCGCCGCGATCGAGCGCGGCGGGAAAGCCGACGGCACGGTCGTCGTCCACGCCCCGGCGGCCGGCGTGGTCCTCGAGAAGGACGTCGTGGAGGGAACCCACGCGATGCCCGGCATGGTCCTCTACCGGCTCGGCAACCTCGGGCGAATCTGGATCGAGGCGGCGATGTACGAGTTCGACGCCCCCTTCGTCGCGGTCGGCGAGCCAGCGAGGGCCACTCTTCCCGCGCTCGGTAGCCGCCCCTACGAGGCGCGCGTCGGCTTCGTCGCCCCCACCCTCGACGAGAAGACGAGGACGCTCGAGGCGCGGCTCGAGGTCGAGAACCCCGACCTCGCCCTCAAACCCGGGATGTTCGCCGAGGTGGACCTCGAGAGGCCGCTCGGGGTCCGCCTCGCGGTCCCCGACTCGGCCCTGATCCTCTCGGGCGAACGGCGCTACGCCTTCGTCGAGCGCGGCCCCGGGAAGCTCGAGCCGGTGGAGGTGCGCGTCGGCGCGCTCGCGGGCGGCTGGGACGAGGTGCTCGCCGGCCTCTCCGCCGGCGAGCGCGTCGTCACCGGCGGAAACTTTCTCGTCGCGAGCGAGGCCCAGCTGCGCGGCCTCTTCGCGCGCTGGGAGCTCGACGCTCCGGACGCCGGCGGATCCGACGGAGGCGCGAAGTGATCGCGGGCCTCATCCGCTGGTGCGCCGGCCACCGGCTCGCCACCGTCCTCATCGTCCTCGCCGCCGCGGCGATCGGCGGCTACGCGCTGTCGCGCACCCCGCTCGACGCCATCCCCGACCTCTCCGACGTGCAGGTGATCATCTACGGCGAATGGATGGGGCAGTCGCCCGACCTCGTCGAGGACCAGGTCACCTACCCCATCGTCACCGCGCTCGTCGGCGCGCCGCACGTCAGCGCCGTCCGCGGCCTGTCGATGTTCGGCATGTCGTTCGTGAGCGTGATCTTCGAGGACGGCACCGACCTCTACTGGGCGCGGAGTCGCGTCCTCGAGTACCTGCAATCGCTCGGCTCGCGGCTGCCCGAAGGGGTGACCCCGAGGCTGGGCCCCGACGCGACGGGCGTCGGCTGGGTCTACGAGTACGCGCTCGTCGACGAGACGGGCCACGTGGACCTCGCCGCGCTCCAGTCGTTGCAGGACTGGGACCTGCGCTACGCCCTCCAGTCGCTGCCGGGGGTGGCCGAGGTCGCGAGCGTGGGCGGCTTCGTCAAGGAGTACGAGATCGAGCTCGACCCGGTGAAGCTAGAGGCCTTCCACGTGCCCCTCCAGAAGGTGGTCGACGCCGTTCGCATGTCCAACGGCGACGTGGGCGGCCGCGTCCTCGAGATCGCGGGCACCGAGCACTACATCCGGGGGCGCGGCTACGTGAAGAGCCCGGCGGACCTCGAGAAGGTCGTCCTCGGCGCCGAGAACGGCACGCCCATCACCGTCCGCGACGTCGGGACGGTGCGACTCGGCCCCGCGCAGCGGCGCGGCCTCGCCGAGTTGGACGGCAAGGGCGAGACCGTGGGCGGGGTCGTCGTGATGCGCACGGGCGAGAACGCGCTCGACGTCATCCGGCGCGTAAAGGCCCGCCTGCGGGAGATCGAGCCCACCCTGCCGCCCGGAGTGAGGATCGTCCCCACCTACGACCGATCGACCCTCATCGAAGCGAGCATCCACACCCTCGAGCACACGCTCCTCGAGGAGCTGATCGTCGTCGCGCTCGTGATCCTCCTCTTCCTCTGGCACGCCCGCAGCACGCTCGTGCCGGTGCTCATGCTGCCCATCGCGGTCCTCCTCGCCTTCATTCCGATGACGGCGATGCACCTCACGGCGAACATCATGTCGCTCGGCGGCATCGCCATCGCCATCGGCGCCATGGTGGACGCCGCGATCATCGTCGTCGAGAACGTCCACAAGCGGCTCGACCGATGGGAGAAGACGGGCAAGAAGGAGCCGCGTGGCGAGGTCGTGACCGAGGCGCTCGTGGAGGTGGGGCGCCCCATCTTCTTCTCGCTCCTCGTCATCACCGTGGCCTTCCTGCCGGTCTTCACGCTCACCGGGACCGAAGGCCGGCTCTTCCAGCCGCTCGCCTTCACCAAGACCTTCTCGATGGCCTTCGCGGCGATTCTCTCGGTCACCTTGGTCCCCGCCATCGCAGCGATCTTCATCCGCGGCCGCATTCGATCCGAGGAGGAGAACCCCGTGAGCCGGCTGCTCGATCGGATCTACGACCCGGTCTGCCGCTTCGCGCTCCGCTTCCGCTGGCCGCTCCTCGCCCTGGGCGTGCTCGCCGTCGCCACCACCGTACCGGTGGCCCTCCGGCTGGGCAGCGAGTTCATGCCGCCGCTCAACGAGGGGACTCTCCTCTACATGCCTGGCGGAGCCGTGCCGGGCCAGAGCGACGACTCGGCCTTCGACACGCTGCAGCGGCAGGACCAGATCCTCATGCGCTTCCCCGAGATCGCCCGGGTCTTCGGCAAGGCGGGCCGCTTCGACACGCCCACCGACCCGGCGCCCCTCGAGATGTTCGAGACCGTGGTGACCTTGAAGCCCAAGGACGACTGGCCGAAGGGTGAGAGCTGGGACGATCTCATCGGGAAGCTGGACGCGGCCCTGCAGTTCCCCGGCATGCCGAACGTCTGGTGGATGCCGATCCAGACCCGCACCGAGATGCTCGCCACCGGCGTCCGCAGCCCGCTCGGCATCCAGGTCCTCGGCCCCGACCTCGCCGGCATCGACCGGCTGTCACGAGAGCTCGAGGCCGCCCTCGCGAAGGTGCCCGGCACCCGCTCGGCGTTCGCCGAGCGGATCGCCACCGGCGGCCAGTACCTCGACTTCGACGTCGACCGCGATGCGGCCGCCCGCTACGGCCTCGAGGCGATGGACGTCGAGGACGCGATCGAGACCGCCATCGGAGGCAAGGTGGTGACGACGACGGTCGAGGGGCGCGAGCGCTACCCCGTCCGCGTCCGCTACGCCCGCGACTTCCGCTCGACGCTCCCCGACCTCGGGCGCGTCCTCGTCCCGACCCCGAGCGGCGCCCAGGTACCGCTCTCCGAGCTGAGCCGGCTCCGCTCGCGCCCGGGCCCCTCGATGCTGCGCGACGAGGGCGGCCGGCTCTACTCCTACGTCAACGTCGATACCGCGCGCCCCATCGACGACTACGTGCGGGACGCCAAGCGGGCCGTGGCCGAGCAGGTGAAGCTGCCCTCCGGCTTTCGGCTCGCCTGGATGGGCCAGTACCTCTACCTCGAGCGAGCCAAGGCCCGGCTCGCCTTCGTCGTGCCGATCACGCTCCTCGTCATCTTCCTGCTCTTGCTCGCGAACTCCGGCAGCCCCGTCGAGGCGGCGCTCGTCATGCTGGCCGTGCCCTTCTCGCTCATCGGCGCCTTCTGGCTCCTCTACGCCCTCGGCTACCACCTCTCGGTCGCCGTCTGGGTCGGGATCATCGCGCTTGCGGGCCTCGACGCCGAGACCGGCATCGTGATGCTGCTCTACCTGGATCTCGCCTGGAAGGAACGACGACCCAGGAGCCGAGACGAGGCGCGCGAGGCCATCCTTCAGGGCGCGGTCAAGCGGATCCGGCCCAAGATGATGACGGTCTGCACCATCATCGCCGGCCTGGTGCCCATCCTCTGGTCGCAGGGGGCCGGCGCCGACGTCATGAAACGGATCGCCGCTCCGATGATCGGCGGCGTCGTCACCTCGGCGATCCTCGAACTCGTCCTCTACCCGGCGATCTACCTGGTCTGGAAGGGGCGAGGGCTCCCTGGCGGACCCGGCGCTGCGCCTACGTCGACCTCGACACCGCGCGCCGCATTCGCTGCGGCAGCGCCCCGGGGTCCCTGAGCAGCTCCCCCGCGACCGCGGAGCCCGTCGCCTCGAGGTGGGCCGCGAGCAGCCCCCGCAGCCGCTCGATCGCGGGCTCGTCGAACGGCGCCCAACGCGCGTCGACGTGGAGCTTGTCGTCGAGCCTTCCGTCGTCGAGAAGAAAGATCTCGCCGCCGGTCATCCCCGAGGCCACCACGGAGCTCACCGGGCCGAGCACCGCGCCGACGCCGCCCGTCATGTACTCGAAGGCGTACTTCCCCGCCCCCTCGCAGACGAGGGCCGCCGCGGAGTTGCGGACCCCGAACCGCTGCCCGGCCCGCCCCGCGACGAACAGCTCTCCGCCCGTGGCGCCGTACGCCGCGGCGTTTCCGACGAGGCTGCGGCCCGGATCGCGCGGACACGGCGAGAGGACGGCGATCCGACCGCCGCTCATCACCTCGCCGACGGTGTCGTTCGCGAACCCGACGAGCCGCAGCGAGAGCCCAGCGACGAGCGCGAAGCCGAGCCCCTGCCCCGCGCAGCCCGTCAGGTCGATCCGTCCGGGCCTCGAGAGCCGGATCTCGCCGCGGGCGATGGCCCCGGACAGCCGAGCGCCCAGCGAGCGGTCGGCCGTCGTCACCACCGCGCGATGGTCGAGCCGTCCCGTCTCCCGCGCGATTCGGACGAGCTCGTCCTCGAGCGCCGACGTGGCGCAGTCCCGCCTCGGCGTCCCGGCAGGCGCGGCGATCTCCGCGAGGTCGACGAGCAGCCCGCTCAGGTCCAGCGCGTCGGCGCGCGGATTCGTCGAGGGAATCTGCTCGAGCAGATCGACTCTGCCCACGAGCTCCGCCGGGGCCCGAAGCCCCAGCTCCGCGAGCTCGGCCCGCATGCCCTCGGCCACGTTGATCAGGTAGCGCTTCACCGCCAGGCGGGCGTCCGCGAACCGCTCTTCCTCCGCCGCCACGGGATCGGGTTCGGCGAGCGCGAGGGCCGCCCGCGTCCCGGCGCTCTTCGGCTGCATCAGCTTCCGGGAGTGCGCGTCGTCGCCCGCGGTGATGCCCGCCGGGCAGTTCCCCTTCGCGCAGCCGCGACAGAAGATGCACTCCTCCGCGATCATGAGCGCGGTGCCGAGCGAGACCTCGTCGGCGCCCAGCGCCATGAGCGCGAGGATGTCGGCGGGGGTCTTGAGCCCCCCGTCGGCCCGCAGGCGCACCGCTCGTCGGATGCCGTTCACGACGAGCGCCTGGTGCGCATCGGTGAGGCCGAGTTCGAGCGGAAGCCCCGCGTGCTCGATCGAGGAGGCCGCCGCGGCGCCCGTGCCGCCCTCGAACCCCGAGATCGCGATGACGTCGGCCCCCGCCTTCGCGACCCCGACCGCGATGGTCCCGAGCTCGGCCACCGCCGGACACTTCACGCAGATCCTCGCGCTCGGGTTCACGGCGCGCAACGAGTGGACCAGCTGCGCCAGATCCTCGATCGAGTAGATGTCGTGGTGGGGCGGGGGCGAGATGAGCGTCTGCCCGGGCCGCGTCCTGCGGATGGCCGCGATCTCGGCGGTCACCTTGTGCGCCGGGAGGTGCCCCCCCTCCCCCGGCTTCGCCCCCTGGCCGATCTTGATCTCGAGCTCGTCGGCGTTGACGAGGTAGGTCGCGTCGACACCGAAGCGCGCGCTCGCCACCTGGCGGATGCGCGACCGGCTCTCCTCCCACGGCCCGCCGCGGTTGCGTCGCTCGTCCTCGCCCCCCTCTCCGCAGTTGGACATGCCGCCCAGATCGTTGAACGCGGCGGCGATGGCCCTGTGAGCCGTCCGGTGAAGAGCGCCGTGGGACATGGCCGCGCCGCGAAGGTGGCCGCCGACGATCGCTCGCGCCTCGACCACCTCCGAGACGGGGAGGCTGCGGCCCGGCTCGACCCGAAAGCGGAGCAGGTCCCGCAGGTAGACGGGTGGGTGGTCCTCGACGAGCCGGAGGAAGCGGGTCCAGGCCTCGGGGTTCCCGCGCGCCGCCTCCTGCATCTGCTGCCAGACCTCCTTGCGGTAGACCCCAGGGTCCTCCGGGCGCCGCGGCTCGCGCCGGGCGGCGCGCGCGTTCAGATCCTCGGCGAGATCCTCGAGATCGACGCCGCCCACGCGCGAGGCGACACCCGGAAGGTAGAACTCGATCAGGTCCGGCGAGATGCCGACCGCCTCGTAGAGCCGCGAGCCTCGGTACCCGTCGACCGAGCAGATGCCCATCTTGGACATCACGCGGCGCAGCATCCCCTCGAGCGCCCTCAGAAGGCGCGGCGCGCCGCCGGGGATGGCGAGGTCGTGGGCGGAGGGGCTCGTGCCGACCTGGAGGAGGAGCCAGGGGCAGACCGCCGTCGCGCCGTTCGCGATGAGGAGGGCGAGGTCGTGCCCCTCGGCCACCTCGCCGGAGTCGGCCACCACCGAACAGGCGCGGCGCAGCCCCTCCTGCCCGAGCGCGTTGTGCACCGCCGCCACCGCAAGGAGCGCCGGGAGCGGCAGGCGGGCCGGCTCTTCGCGGACCCGCCGATCGGAGATGACGAGCAGCGAGGCGGCCTTCGATCGGACGGCCTGCACGGCGGCGCGTCCGAGCTCGGAGAGCGTCCGGGTGAGCTCGGCGGCGCTGGCGGGCGCAGCGCAGGTGGCGTCGAGGACCCGCGCATCGGGTGGCGTCCCTGGATCCTCGAGCACCGCGAGCTGCTCGGGCGTGAGAATCGGGGAGTCGAGCCACCACTGGGGGTGTACGTCGTAGACCGGCAGATCCTCGTGGGGATCCGGCGCGGGCCCGAGGTGCACGCCGAGTTCGAAGGCGCCGCCCTCGCGGATCGGGTCGATCGGCGGGTTCGTCACCACCGCGACGATCTGCTTGAAGTAGCGCGAGAGCGGCGGACGGGAAGGCGAGAGGACCGCGAGCGGCCGATCGTAGCCCATTCCGACGATGGGCTCCTTGCCCTCGGCGGCCATGTAACGGGCCGTCTTCACCCGGTCGCCCGTCCAGCCGAAGAGCGCGAGCAGCCGCTCCGGCGGCGGCGGAGTCGCGTCGGAGTGGAGGTGGGGGACGCGGCGCAGCTCGCGCTCGGCCAGCTCGTCGGTGTTGAGCCGCGTCGTCGTGGCCACGCGGCGCCTCAGCTCCGGAGGCCTGAAGAGGAGGTTCGCGCGCGGCTGGAAGGCAACGACTTCGCCGGGATCGAGCTGCCCGGTCTCGGCGATCTCCTCGAAGGGAATGGGCACAGCGCCGATCTCGCTCGCCACGGCGAAGCGGCCCGAGATCGTCCGCAGCCAGCGCAGGGGGCGCAGGCCCATGCGATCGAGCGCCGCGACCACCATCTCCCCATCCCAGGCGATGAGCCCCGCCGGCCCCTCCCAGGCTGCGATCGTCCCGAGCGCGCGCTGCACACCGCGCGAGAAGCGCGCCTCCGGGCTGTCCTCGGGCACCAGCTCGCGCCAGGCGGCGGGCATCAGCCGCAGGAGGGTTTCCGGCAGGGAGACGCCGTGGCTCACGAAGAGCTCGACCGCGCGGTCGAGGTCCGCCGAGTCGCTGCCGAGCTGCATGAGGACGCCCGAGAGGGAGAGCTCCCGCTCGAGACTGGCAAGCGCGCTCCGGTTCGCCTTGATGGTGTTGATCTCGCCATTGTGGGCGACGAGCCGGAACGGCTGCGCGAGCGCCCAGTTCGAGAGCGTGTTGGTCGAGTAGCGACGGTGGAAGACGGCCACGTCCGTCACGAGCGCCGGATCGGCGAGATCCGCGTAGTAGCGGGCGAGCTGGGGCCCGGTGGCCAGGGCCTTGTAGACCACGCTGCGCGGCGAGAAGGAGACCACGGTGATCGCGGGGAGCTGCCGCTCGATCTCCGCCTTCACCCGGAAGTAGGCCATCGGCAGGTCGCGCGGCGCCACCATCCCCTGGCCGACGAGCAGCTGCCACGGCTCGCGCTGAGAGCCCCGCGCCCGCTCCCCGAGCGCGGCGGGGGCGACCGGCACACGCCGCCAGCCGAGCGGAGCGAGCCCGTGGCGCCGCAAGAGGCCGTCGATGCGGGCCTGGATCGGCGGCACGTTGGCCGCCTCGCCCATCGGAAAGAACAGGCATCCGACGCCGAGCGCGTCGCCCTCGGCGAGCCGTTTGCCGTGGCCGACGAAGCGCTCGAAGAACGAGCGGTGCGCCGTCATCAAGAGGCCGGCGCCGTCGCCAGTGTCGTCGATGGCGCCGCCGCGGTGCTCGACGCAGCCGAGCGCCCGAAGCGCCAGATCGACGATCTCCCGTGACGGCCCGGCCGGATCCGCGATGGCGCCCACCCCGCAGCCGCCGCGGCCAGCCTGCTCGCGGTGTCGCCGGGCCGCGCGGTCGAGGGCCTCACGGGCCGGAAGCGCTCGCAGCCGACGCATCGCGTCAGCATTACCGAAGCCACCCTCCCCGTGTCTATCCTATGGCAGCGGAGGGGGCCCTTGAGGTTTCGCCAGCTGCACATCCGCTACACCGAGATCTCCCGGGGCCCGGGAGCGCTCGGGGATCTACTTGCCGCCCGCTGGCCCGCCACGCTGGCCGAACGGGAGTGGAGGCCCCGGACCGACCTCTACGAGACCGGCGATGCGTGGACCGTACAGGTCGAGCTCGCCGGAGTGAACGAAGACGATTTCGAGATCCTGCTCTACGAGGACACGCTTCTGGTCCGGGGCAGCCGGCGCGGGGTGATCCCGCCGAGCGAGGTTCGCTTCCACGTCGCCGAGATCCGTTACGGCCCCTTCCAGCTGGAGATGCCCTTGCCCTTCCACTCGCGCACCGAGGAGGCGACCGCCCGCTACGACCGCGGCTTTCTGTTCGTGACCCTCCCCAAGGGAGCCACCGCGTGAGCCCAACGGCGAAGGTGGAGGAGCGTACCTTCGAGGTCCCGAGCCTCCTCCCGATCCTGCCGCTCCGGGGAATCGTCGTCTTCCCGATGGCGATCGCCCCGCTCGCGGTGGGGCAGGCGCGCTCGATCCGGCTCGTCGACGACGTCATGCGGACCCATCGGCTGCTCGGGCTCGTCGCGCAGAAGGACCCGGAGCAGGAGACCGCCGGCCCCGACGACCTCTACCGAGTGGGCTCGGTCGCCACGATCCACCAGCTTCTGCGCGCCCCCGACGGGTCGCTGCGGCTCATCGTGCAGGGGATCGAGCGGATCCGGGTCGAGGGTTTCGCCAATACCGATCCATACCTCGTCGCCCGGATCACCGTGGCGCACGAGGCCGAGAGCCCAGGCACCGAGCAGGAGGCGCTGCTCCTCACCGTGCGGGGCCTCTTCGAGCGGCTCGTGCCGGTTGTCCCAGAGCTTCCCGAAGAGCTCGCCGACGCCGCCCGCCGCATCGGGGACCCCCGCCAGCTCGTCTACTTCGTCGCGGCCAACGCTCCACTCTCCGTCGGCGCCCGCCAGGAGCTCATCGAGAAGGATGCGGTGGGCGAGCAGCTCCACCGCCTGATCGATCTCCTGCAGCACGAGATCGCGGTGCGCGAGCTCCAGCAGAAGATCACCTCCGACACCGCCGAGCAGATGACCCGGGCCCAGCGCAGCTACGTGCTTCGCGAGCAGATCAAGGCCATTCAGCGCGAGCTCGGGGAGACGGGAGGCGGCGGCGCCGAGGAAGAGGTCACCGAGCTGCGCCGGCGTCTCGAGAAGACCGCCCTCTCGGACGAGGGCCGCAAGGAGGCCGAGCGCGAGATCGGACGGCTCGCGCAGATGGCGCCGGGCTCGCCCGAGTACGGGATGGTCCAAGGCTACCTGGACTGGCTGCTCTCGCTGCCGTGGAACCGGCCGACCGGCGCCCCCATCGACGTCGCGCGGGCCCGGGCGGTCCTGGACGAGGACCATTACGACCTCGAGAAGATCAAGGAGCGGCTCCTCGACCACCTCGCGGTGCGCAAGCTGCGCCGCGACCGGGAGCGGCGGGAGGAAGGCGGCTCGGAGCCAGCGGGGATCGCCGCCGAGGAGCTGGCCCGCGAGCCGATCCTCTGCTTCGTCGGCCCCCCCGGCGTGGGCAAGACCTCGCTCGGTCAGTCCATCGCCCGCGCCATGGGCCGGCGCTTCGCCCGGCTCAGCCTCGGCGGCGTCCACGACGAATCCGAGATCCGAGGGCACCGGCGCACGTACATCGGCGCGATGCCGGGACGCGTCATCCAGGCGCTCCGGCGAGCGGACGCCTCGGATCCCGTCTTCATGTTGGACGAGGTGGACAAGCTGGGCGCCGGATTCCAGGGCGATCCCGCGGCGGCCTTGCTCGAGGTACTCGACCCCGCGCAGAACCAGAGCTTCGTCGACACCTACCTCGGTCTCCCGTTCGATCTCTCCCGCGTCCTCTTCATCTGCACGGCCAACACGATCGAGACCATCCCCCCGCCGCTCCTCGATCGGATGGAGCTCTTGACGCTCTCCGCCTACACCGAGGAGGAGAAGCGCCACATCGCCCGCCGCTACCTCTTGCCGAAGCAGATCCACGTGAGCGGGCTCGCCTCGGGCGAGGTGGAGGTCTCGGACGGAGCCATCCGCGGGATCGTCCGCGACTACACGCGCGAGGCCGGCGTGCGAGGCCTCGAGCGCGCCCTCGCGAGCGTCATCCGAAAGATCGCCCGGCGCATCAGCGAGGGGACCGTGCCTCCCATCCGAATCGACCGGGCGCAGCTGCACGAACTGCTCGGCCCGCCCCGCTTCCACGACGAGCTGACCGAGCGGATCGACCGACCGGGCATCGCCACCGGGCTCGCCTGGACCCCGTCGGGGGGGGAGATCCTCTTCGTCGAGGCCGCGCTGATGCCCGGCCGGGAGGGGCTCGTCCTGACCGGAATGATGGGAGACGTCATGCGCGAGTCCGCGCAGGCGGCCCTCTCGTTCGTCCGGTCGAACGCAGAGCGGCTCGGCTTCGACCCACGCCTCTTCGAGGGGAAGATCGTCCACGTCCACGTCCCCGCCGGCGCCATACCCAAGGACGGGCCGTCGGCGGGAGTCGCGCTCATGGCCGCCCTCGCCTCGCTGGCGCTCGGGAAGCCGATCCGAAACGACGTCGCGATGACTGGCGAGATCACCTTGCGCGGCAAGATTCTTCCCGTCGGCGGGATCAAGGAGAAGGTGCTCGCGGCGCACCGCGCGGGCGTCCAGACGGTCATCCTGCCCCGCGCCAACGCGGACGCGCTCGAGGAGGTCCCCGACGAGGCTCGCAGGGCGCTGCACTTCGTGCTCGCCGATTCCGCCGAGGAGCTGCTCGCGGCGGCGCTCGGCGGCGCAGAGCTTCCCGTCGAGCGGCCACCCGAGGGGCCGCCGGCCGTCCATTGAAACTCGAACGGCCGACCGCTCTCAGTGCGATCGCTGCTCGCTCCAGGACGGCCTCGCGGCGATTGTCAGGAGCACCTCGCTGTCCCGCACGGCCTCGAGGTCGTGCGGGATCGCCCGCGCCAGGACCAGCAGCCGGCCGACCGGGAGCTCGATCCGCTCCCCGTCCAGCTGGATCCGGACCAGCCCCGCGAGCGTCTGGACGGTGATGGGACCGTCGGCCCGGTGCTCCATGAGCCTCGCCCCAGCCTTGAAGGAGATCAGCACCACGCGCAGGTCGGGCAGCTTGACGAGCGTCTTGGCGAGGTGGCCGGCGGACGGTTCCAGCCGTCGCAGCTCCTCTGCTTCGCGGAGGGGCTCGACGAGGTGCAGCGGCGCGCCGAGCCGCCGAGATTCACCTTCCGCGTGCTGCTCCAGCGAGTAGGCGGTCTCGATGGCGGGGTCGTGTGGATCCATGATCTTCCTCCCATTGGACGTTGAGGGCGACTGTCGAGCGAGGCAAGTTGCTCGCTCAATGGGCGCGGCGACTGAACGGCCGGCCGCCAGCCGAGAATCGCGGCGCTGGCATGCCTTCTGCATCTCGATGCGCCACGACCACTCGAACCGGGAGCGCGACTTGACCGAATCCATTGGCAGCCTCTTGACCCAGGACCACGATGAGATCGACGCGCTGTTTCAGCGGGCCGTCGATGGCGATTCCGCCGCGCGCACGGCGTTCGAGGAACGGCTGCGCCTGCACATGCGGATCGAGGAGGAGATCCTCTTTCCTGCCCTCTCGGATACGCCGCTGGCCGTCCCGGCGCGCGTGATGGTCAAGGAGCACGACCTCTTGCGCGACCTGCTGGACAAGGACGATCTGGAGGCGCTGCCGAGCTGCCTCGGCTCGCACAACGTCAAGGAGGAGAACGTGATCTACCCCGCCTGCGAGGGGCCGACGTTCGCCCCGCAGCTCGCGAAGGTCCGGGAGGCACTCGCCGCCAGGCGCTAGGCGGGGGCGTTGACGGCCCGCCGCCACGGCCGCTCACGCGCCGTGCTCCGGGTAGAGCCCGAATTCGCGCATCTTCCGCCAGAGCGTCGTCCGGCCGATTCCGAGGATCTGCGCCGCCTCGCCCTGCCGCCCGCCGCAGGCCTCGAGGACGCGAACGACGTGCGCCCGCTCGAGCTCCGCGAGGGAGCAGAGCTCCGTCGCCGGCGGCGCCGCCGTCGTCGCTGAATTCGAAAGCTCTTCCGGCAGTTGGGCGAGGTCGACGTCCTCCCCACCGGAGAGCGCGGCGCCGTGCTTCACGGCGTTCATGAGCTCGCGGACGTTCCCCGGCCAGGCGTAGGTCTCGAGCGCCTGCCGCGCCGTGCGCGTGAAGCGGCCGGTCGGGTGTCCATCCTTGCGTAGGAACAGCTGCGCGAGCGGAAGGATGTCGGCGATCCGCTCTCGCAGCGGAGGGACGGTCAAGGCAAAGACCTTCAGCCGGTAGTAGAGATCCTCTCGGAAGCGGCCGTCGGCGATGCGACGCCGCAGATCCTGGTGAGTGGCGCAGACGATCCGCACGCTCACCGAGAACGAGGCGGTCTCGCCGACGCGGCGAAGCTCTCCGTCCTGCAGGATGCGCAGCAGCTTCGCCTGCAGCGGCAGCGGCATCTCGCCGATCTCGTCGAGGAAGAGCGTTCCGCCATCGGCGGCCTCGAAGAGTCCCCGCTTCAGTTGGGTGGCCCCGGTGAAGGCCCCCCGAGCGTGCCCGAACATCTCGGACTCGAGGAGGTCCGCCGGCAGGGCGGCCACGTTCACCGGGACGAACGGCCTCGACCGGCGCGGGCTGTTCGCGTGGAGCGCCCGCGCGAGCACCTCCTTGCCGCTCCCGCTCTCGCCGAGAAGGACCACCGAGGCGTCGGCGGCCGCGATCGCCGCCGCCCTCCGCATCAGGGCGCGCATCGCCTCGCTCTCGACGACGAGGCGCGAGCAGGTCCGCAGCCCGACCTCGGTCTCGGCCATGCCGCAGAGCCGGCACAACGCCGGGCCGCCGTCGAACGGGGACTCGCACATCGGGGAGGGAACGTTGCGCGGCATTTCAAACTGAAACATAGCCGGCGATCCCCGCCCGCGCCATCCTTCCCTGCGTTCCAACCGGCGGCCCCAACCCCTGCGGCGCGCGAGCCCCGCAGCGACGCTTCCTAGCCGCCCACCTTCGCGATCCGGACGCGCCACTCGACCGGGCCCTCCGCGAGGTAGGTCCACGAGAATGTGCCCGGCCGCTCGATCTGGAACTGGTACTGGAGCGGGCGGGGGTCGTGATCGTTGACCAGGACGAAGGCGTCCCCGGGACCGAGGGCGTCGAACTGCTGGAAGATGGTCGGGTGTTTCTTCGGCGGGGGAATGGGTCGGATGTCCAGTATCGATTCTGTCATGGTCTCCTCGTGAGTTCGCGGCACAACGTCCATCAGGCGAAACCAAGCTCCTCCCGGGCCTCGGGGCTCATGCGCTCCGGCGACCAGGGCGGATCGAAGGTCACCGAAACGTCCACGTCCTCGACGCCCTCGAGGCCTCGGAGGATCTGCTCGACCCGCGCCTGGATCGCGACGCCGGAGGGGCAGTTGGGGGAGGTGAGCGTCATCCGCACCCGCACGCGTCCTGGGGGTAGGACGTCCACGCCATAGACCAGGCCGAGATCGACGATGTCGATCCCGAGTTCCGGATCGACGACGTGGTGAAGGACATCCAGGAGTAACGTGCCTTCGAGCGGCCGCCCGGACGCAGCAAGGGCAGGCGAGGTCTTCGGCTCGACCGGGACCCCGGCAGGATCGACCAGCGGCTCGGTCGACGGAGCCTCGCTCGACGCCGCACGCCGGAGCCGCTCCAGCCCGCAGGACTCTCGCAGCCTGGAGACCAGGGCGTCCACGTCGATGCCATGCATCCCGCACGCCTGTCGCAGGCTCACCGCACGAGCGAGCGTCTGCCGGGCGAGCGGGCTGGCGAGTTGGGTGAACCCGGCGTGGATCAAGACCGCGAGCGCCTCCGGGTAGGCCGTCACGAGATCGTGCACGTTGGCGTCGGCCTGGATGGCGAGCGGCCGCCGAGGCGACGCCTTCTGCTGCCCATTCTCAGCCGAGGCGCCGATCGTCTTGAGCAGGGACGCGCTCGCCAGCGCCACCCCGGTGGCGGCGACCAGCCCCGAGCAGGCGGAGACGTGGAGGAGCCAGGGCGCCCCCACCGACGCGACGACCTCTAGCTCGCGCATCAAGACTCCCGTGGAGATGAGCCAGGCCCCGGCGGTCCGCAGCGCCGGCCAGCGCAAGCTCACGCCGCCGAAGATGGGAACGATCCGGCCGGCCATCCCGAAGATCATGAGCGTCACGAAGCCAAGGGCGAAGGAGTGCCGAAGGCCGTCGAAGAGCAGGCCGGGGACGGGCGCCTCCGCCAGATCCAGCGCCCCGTACAGCGCGGCGAGCGCGGCGGCCACGAGCTCCCAGACGACCGCTTGCCGGATGATCGTCGCGAAGCTCGGGTCCCCGCCGCCCGCGTGGCCTGCCCGCGCGCGCAGCAGCGAGGTGGAGGCCGCAAAGATCGCGATGGAGCCGCCGATCGCGAAGAGCCCGAGATCGAGGGCGACGGAGCCTGAGCGACGCTCCGGGAATCCTGCCCCGGCCACGCAGAGCGCCGCGCCAGCCTGCCCGAGCCACCAGGCGGCGCGGACCCCGCCGCGGTGCGGCGGCGGAAGCCCCAAGAAGGACCCGCCCATGCGAAGGATGAAGCCGTCGATGAAGGCGAGAACGGCGCCGAAGAGGACCGCGAGATAGAGCGGCTCGTGGAGGATCTGTCCGCCGCTCGAATCCTTCGTCCAGAGCGCCAAGCCCCCTTCCGCGACGAGGAGGACGCCGGCGACGAGCCACCAGGCGAGGCCCGCCGCAAGGTATCCGTGGAAGGGCTCGAAGGGCCGCGGGGCCACGTGAAAGGTGGAGACCAGCGCCCAGGCGAAGCAGGCCAGCGCCACGAGTTGGAGCCCTCCCCCCGCGAACAGCGCAGCGGCCGTCCACGGCAGGAGCGAGCCGAACTGCCCGTAGCTCCGAACGAGGAGCCCCGCGAGGACCAGCCAGAAGCTCGCTTTGGCGGCCCCCAGGGGGCGCAGCGGCGTCCCGAGGAAGCGTGGGAGCGCGTGATAGGCCACGCCCATGACGAACGGCAGGACGAAGCCGAAGAGCTGAAACGTGGCATGAACCCAGTTGTGCTCGGGGGGGAGGGTTCCGAGGCTCAGCTGGATGACCAGGAGGTTCGCGGCGCCGAACGTGGCGCCGAGCGTCAGGGTGCAGACGAGGGCCATCCGCAGGAAGCGCCGGTAGAGCGTGGCGGCTTGCGCCTCGGCGGCGGAAGTCTCGGCGCCGGCGGCGGGCGCCGAGGGCGATCGGATCGCCTCCTCGAGCGCCGCGAGCAGGCCATCGAGCGACACGCGGTGAACCGCCGCGAAGAGATCGAGCCGTTCGTCCGGCCCCGTCTGTCCGCCACAGCCGAGGAGGCCGTGCCGCTCGAAGACCGCGCCGGCCTGCGGAAAGCGGGAGAGAATCTCTCGAACGCTGTCGCTCGGCCCAAGGGCTGGGGAATCGCTCCGCATGCCCGCGGACAATGCAGTTTCGGGGCCAGCCCGGCTCGACCACGGCTTCATCACCTGGAGCGGCCCGCGGAGGCTCGGGGCATTCCAGCCTGTTTCAGTCTGGAACGGGCCCCGATCGTGGCCGCGCGACGGCACGGCTGCAACCGAAGGACGCAAGGCCTTCGCCTGGACGGCTGGAGCCGCAAGGACTGCGCATGATGATCCCGGGGTTTCAAATCGAATGGTGGCACACGAGATGCTGCTGGGATCAGACGAAACGAGGCCGCCATGAACTTTCCCCCAAAAAAGATCCTCGTCGCCACCGACTTCAGCGACTGCGCGAAGCACGCGATCGAGCTCGCGGCCTCGATTGCCCGCCAGGAGGGCGCGGCGCTCGGCCTCATCCACGTGGTCTCTTTCGCGGAAACCTTCGCGGACGGCATGTCCATCGAGGGCGGCTGGTCGGGGGACCTGCAGGGGCTCGCCGACGAGCGCGCAGACGAGCTCCTGAAGGCGGAGAGCGACCGGCTGCGGGCCGCGGGGATCCGGGTGGAAGCGGCCGTTCGCCGGCAGGGCTCACCGTACCTCGCCGTGGCGGCCGAGGCCGCCAAGGGCGGCTACCAGCTCGTCGTCTGCGGGACCCATGGCCGAACCGGGGTCCGCCATCTTCTTCTCGGCAGCGTCGCCGAGGGAATCGTGCGTCACTGCAAGTGTTCGGTCCTCGTGGCGCGCGACTGAGCCCCGCCGCACGCCATGAAAAGGAGAAACCCGGTGCGCTCGCCCCTCGCTCATGCCCTCGTGCCCCTTCTCGCCCTCGCTCTACCGGGGGGCGCCCGCGGCGCCGAATGGGCGCTCGCCGGCCAGCACGCCACCTGCGCCGATGGGCCACGCACCCGAACCTTCACCCTCCGGGCCTCCGAAGGGGTGCGAGAGCTCGGGATGGGCCTTCGCGTCGACGGCATGACACTCGGCTCGCCGGGGCAGCCGATTCCCGTGCTCGAGGCCTGCGAGGGCGACACCGTGACCCTGGGGCTCGAGAACACGGGCTCGATGGCCCATGGAATCGACTCGCACGCCTTCCGGATCGACACCGGTCGGTTCGGACCCGTCAATCAAGGAGGCAAGCTCTCGTACAGAGGGGTGATGACGACACCGGGCGCCTTCATGTTCCACTGCGCCTCTGGGCCGGTGACGGACGTTCACATCAAGTCGGGGATGTACGGCGAGATGATCGTCTACCCTCGAAGGCCCTTTCGGCCCGCCCACGAGATCGCCGTCGTCCAGGGGGGGCTCTTCGGCGAGCCCGACGAGAACGGGCTCGTCCACATCGACTCCGGCCGAATCGCCCGCAACGACCCGTACACCATGATGTTCGATGGGAGGCTCGAGCACGAGACCGTGAAGGTCACACCGGGCCAGCTGGTCCGCGTCTACTTCGTCAATGCGGGACCGGGCTCGTCGGCCATTCACGTCATGGGAACGTTGCTCGACCGCTTCTATGCGAGCGGCAACCCGCGCAACGTCGAGTACGGCGTGCAGACCGGCCTCGTCCCCGCCGGCGGAGGCGCCGCCTTCGAATTCCGCGTCCCCGAGAAGGGGATGTACATGTTGGTGGACCACGACAACCTTCGGTTCTTGCCCTTCGGCTTCGGCATCGGCTTCATGGCCGACTGATCGTCACGGCGGGTTCGCCGCGACGCCGAGCTTCTGACCGAGGTTCGTGTAGTAGCGCATCAACCCCGTCTGCAGCTCCGCGGGGCTCGTCGAGAGGGCATTCTCGTGCATCGACATCGCGAGCTGCGTCACGCCGGCGGTGGGCGAGGTGAGTTCGAAGCTCGCGTCCCAGAGGGAGATGTATGAGGTGCCATCCACCTTCTGGAACGTCACGACGACGTGAGTGGGATCCGCCAGGGTACCTTCGTCCAGCACGTGAACCCACTCGAGGTCGTAGACAAAGGAGATGATGTCGGTCAGCTCGTAGTGGATGAGCTGGTGGATCGGATGCTGGGGGTTCGAATCCGCCACACTGGTCACGGTGAAGGCGGTGGTGTGCGGGTCTTCGGTAACCGCCGGGTCCTGGAGCGCCTTCCAGACGAGCCCCAGGTCCGCGCTCAGGTAGCAGGTGGCGTCGGCCTGAGCGTAACCGCCGTCGTCGTTCTGAACCGCGGCCACGTTGCAGGTGGCGGGGTAGCTGTCGCCGCCGTCCGGGGCTGGCGGAGGAAGCGGCGCGTCGAGCGAGCCGGCGAGGTTCGGGTTCCAGGGCGTCTCCTTGACGCCTCCCCCACAGGCCAGGAGAGATCCCAGCGCGACGGCAACCGCGAACGGGAATGGAAACGCTCTCATCTTTTCGGAAGTTTTGATGCGAGGTCCCGAATGCGTCGCTGGTGCTCCGGCGACAGATCGAGAAATTTGACGTTCATGCCGGGACCGTCCGCTCCCGTGGCCGCGACGATTTCGCCGTGGCAAGCGATCTCGTTCGGTGCGCCCGGCAACGAAAACCGGAGCCTCACCCGGGTGCCGACCGGATGTGGGACCGTCTGCGTGAAGTAGGCCCCGCCCGCAGAGAGGTTCCCGGCGCGCTGGAAGTAGAGATCCTCCCCCTCCTCGGCCTCGACCCAGAGGTCGACCGGAACGCGCTGCTCCGAGCGCCGGTCGCCCCGCCGCCGCTCCTCCTTCACGGAGGCGACGAGGCGTCGCCGATCCTTCCCCTTCTCGACCATTCGCTCGCCATCCTACCAGAGCCGGCCGTCACTGTCCGCAGTTCGAGAGAACGATCCGGGCCTCGAGCTTCGGCGAGATCGGGCTGTGCGCGTCGAGGTAGGCCTCCACCGCATCGAGGTCGGTGTCGCTCGGGCTGAACGGGCCGCACTGCTGGGCCGCGCAGGCCTGCGCCATGGCCACGTGGCCGTCCTTGCCGAACGCCGTGAAGCTGTTCGTCACCACCGCGTACGTCGTCGTCGCGTCGGTGGGATCGACCCTCTTGCCCCCGACCACCACGGAGGTCACCCGCTGGCCCTCTTGGAGGATCTTGGTCTCCGTCGGATCCACCTTCTGGGCGAGTTGGCTGCAGTCCGCCGAAAACGAGAGCCCCGCGACCTGGAGAAACCAGCCGTTGAAGGCGGCCGGCAGGGACGAGACGGACCGCTCGAGCGTGCTCACGAGCTGCGCACCCGTGAGGTGGACGACGACGAGGTGGTCCTGGTCCTCGAACGGCAGGGCATCCTGGAGCTCCTGCGCGCTGATGGGGCCGGCCGCGAGCGACTGCCCCACGCAGCCCTGGTTGTCGGCGTTCGCCGGGAAGGTCGGCGCCTCGCAGCGGATCGATCCCGCGTTCAGCAACCCCACCTGCGTGCCCGACGGCGCGGACGCCACGTAGGCGTCCGCGACGAAGTCGCCGAACAGCGTCTCCTGGGAACGCGACTGGTCCTTGTCGAGCGAGAGCGCCACCGCCGTGGAGCCGACCTGGGTCGAGTTCGTGATGGCGCTATTCCAGCGCGGGCAGGCGGCGAGCCCGAGCGCCGCCGCCGTGGCCATTCCCCGGACCCAGGGGAGGCCGAGCGGAGACCGTCCTCGGCCGATCCGGCTCAGTAGTCCACGCGAAGCGCGCACGCGAGGCTCCGGGGCATCTGCGGCAGGTTCGGAACGTACTGCGAGAAGGGGGTCGGATTGTAGATCGGGGTTCCGGTGACGTTGTAGACCCCGACGAACGCCCGGAAGAAGCTCCAGAACGTCTGCGTGGAGAGGACGAGGTCGAGATCCGCCTCGGCGGGAATGGTCCAGTAGTGAATCGCCTCCAGCGGCGTCCGCTGGTCGCTCTGCCGGAAGTAGGCGTAGTGCCCGAGCGCCGTCAGCGTGAGGCCGAAGAACGGCCCCACCGAGGCGCCGAGGTTCGCGAGGAGTCGCGGCACGTCGGTGAGCTCGGAGACCGTCGGCCCGATCTGCGTCGCCGGCCCCTGGTACTCGAAGGTCGCCGTGTCGTCGTAGAGATCCGAGACGTTGCCGAAGACCGAGAAGCCGGGGATGCGCAGCCGGAGCTGCGCCTCGAGCCCCCAGACCGAGACGTCGGCCGCGTTCTGGAGCGGGTTGTTCTGGCCGAAGATCGGCACCTGGACGATCTCGCCCGTGATGCCGTTGTGGAAGGCGTTGGCCGACAGGTCGAGTCCGCCGCCGGTGAGCGGAACGCTGGCCCCCACCTCGGCCTCGCCGGTGGTGATCCGCTCGGGGCCGAGCGCGGGGTTCCCGACGTAGCCGCCGTTCAAGTCGGCGTTGGTGTTGTCGTAGAGCTCCTGGAACGTCGGCGCCGAAAAGGCGGTGGCGTAGAGCCCCTTGACCCAGACGTTCGAGATCGGCCGGTAGACGATGGAGACGCGCGGGTTCCAGCTCGAGCCGAAGTCGGAATAGTCGTCGAGCCGCAAGCCCACCGTGGCCGAGAGCTGGGAGACGGGCTCGAAGATGTCCTGGACGTAGGCCCCGAGGATGTCGCGCGAAACCCCGGCGAGCGGCGCGGCGTTGGGCGGCGGGCCGAAGGAGGCGGCGTCGCCCGCCTCCGTGAAGTTCTGCTGCGCGGAGAAGCCGGTGATGAGCCAACGCTCGAGCTGGACCCCGGCGGTGGCGCTGTTGTGAAACGGCAAGGTCACCCCGAGCTGCGCCTCGCCGCCGAGCACGAGAGACTGCACCGAGAGCATCCGCTCCTCGCCGTTCGGGAAGAAGCCGTTCGCGTAGCCGTTGGGCGGATTCGAGAAGTAGCCCTGCGGCGTCAGCGCGATGAGGTCGTCGATCGACTGCCGGTCGGCGTAGGTCCGCAAGAAGAGCCGAAAGTCGTGGCCGAGCGGCGCCTTGTAGGACAGCTGCGCCTCGTCCTGGTCGAGCCCGATCGACCCCTGCGGAGCGTAGGTCGCGAGCGGCCCGAAGTATTCGCCGTGGGTCTCCGAGTAGAGCCGGCCCACGAGGGCGAGTTCGTCGCCGTCGACCAGGGCATCCGAGTACTTCAGGTGCAGATCGCCCGTCACCTGCCGTCTCCAGTCCGAGAGAGGGCCCGGGGTGGCCGACTGCGAGCCGCCCGACGGGAGCGGCGAGGGGTTCTGCGTCGAGAGGTAGTCGCTCGAGACCGTCTGGAGCGAACCGCCCCGGTACGCCTGGCCGATCGAGCCGCCGAAGTAGAGCTTTCCCTCGCGCTCGCCCGCGCCCACCTGGTAGCGTTGCCCGTCGAGCCGGAAGGCGCCGCCGCCCGAGTCCTCCGCCTGGGCCAGCGCCACCACGCCGACGGGCTCGCGGGTGAAGACCTGGATGACCCCCGCGAAGGCGTCGGTGCCGTAGAGCGCCGAGCCGGGGCCCCGCAGCACCTCCACGCGGTCGATCATCGCGACCGGCAGATCCAGCGGCGCGTACCCATTGAAGGGGTTGTTGATCCGCTGCCCGTCGATGAGGACCAGGAGCTCGGCCGGGTTCGTCTGCCCCCGGAAGGTGATCTGGTCGTCGCCGAGCGAGGTGCGGCCCACGTCGACGCCGGTCACCCGACGGAGGACGTCGAGCAGCGTGCGGGCGCCCATCGCCGCGATCTCACGGCGATCGACGACCGTGACGACTGCGGGCGCGGTGTCGACGGTCTCGGGGCGCAGGTTCGCGGTGACGGTCTTCTCTTCCGCCTGCAGGAGCGTCAGCGTGTCCTCGAGCCCCGACTCGACGGGCGCCGCCGGCTCGACCGCCCGGGCCGAGGCGGCGAGCAGCGTCGCGACGATGGCAATGCGGGCGAACACGCGCTTGCTCCCCCTCCGTTCGAACTTCGACTCACTGTACCAGAAGCGCTGGACATTTGGCCGCCGACTTGAATACTCGCTCGCAGGCTCACGTCCCCTGGACCGAGAGGCCCCCCATGCCGACCCGACCGCCAAGCCTTCCGCTTCCCGTGAGCTCGCTCTTTTTCGCCGCGATCGCGATTGGCTTCTTTCCGACCCGGGCGCTCTCGGAGCCGCTCGTCCTCTCGCTCCCGGACGAGGCGTCGCTCGGGCTCTTGCCCGAGCGGTTGCCGGGCGATCTGCTCGACCTCGGCTCCAGCCGGCTCATCGGCTGGCACCACGGCGGCCACCACGGCGCGGGCGGCACGAACGAAGGACCGACCTTTGGCATCGACGCCGGCGGCGCCTTTCCGCTCCCCTCGAGTGGTCAGGAGGCGGCGGCGTCCGTCGCGCTGGGCGCGCGGGCCGGCTACCAGTGGGCCGATGGCATCGCGGTCCAGCTCCGCTACGACGACCTCGGGCTCAACCGGACCCTGCTCGCGAACTCCCAGCTCCAGTTTCTCACGGTCGGGATGCGCTACACCTTCCCCTACTTCTTGCCGATGCCGTTCATCGAGGCGATGGCCGGGTCCGCCTTCGTCAACTCGAGCGTCCCGGTCGAACCCGGCGGAGAGGTCGCGGCCGCTTTCTTTGGCGGCGCCGTCGGCGTCGGGCTCTCGGTGCCCCTGAGCCGTCACCTGAACCTCGACCTCGCCGCGCGCGACTACATGAGCGAGGCGGGCGCCGCGTTCCTCGACGTACTCACGGCGCAGGTCGGCATCGGCTTCACCGTCGGCGGACCTCCCCGCTGACCCAACCCGAAGGAGAACTCCGAGATGAAGCAACGGTTCCCACTCTTCCGCTCCGCGCTCTGCGCCCTCGCCTCGCTCGCGGCCCTAGGCTCGGGCTGCGCTTATGTGAACGTCCCGCCCGGCCACGTCGCGGTCGATTGGACCACCGACGGCATGAGCGACAAGATCTACTCCCCGGGATCTTGGGGCATCGGCGTCTACGATCAGCCGACGATCTTCGACGCCCGTTCGCAGGAGCGCGAAGAGCGGCTCAACGTCCTCACCGCCAACGGCGAGCGGATCATCCTCGACACCTCGATCCGCTACCACATCATCCCGAACGAAGCGCTGGCGCTCATCCAGAGCCTCGGCACCCACTACTACTCCATCCTGATCGGGCCGACGCTCCGCTCGCAGGCCCGGCGGGTCATCGGCCGCTACCTCCCCGAGGAGCTCTACTCGACGAAGCGCGAGGCCATCGAGCGGGAGATCCGCACTGGCGTCGAGCAGGGCATCCAGGGGCGCCACCTCATCCTCGAGGCGGTCCTGATCCGCGACGTCACCCTCCCAGAGGAGATCCAGCAGGCCATCAACGACAAGCTCCAGGCGGAGCAGAACACCCTCAAGCAGAAGTACCTCATCGAGACCGCCAAGCTGGTCGCGGATCGGCAGAAGATCGAGGCAGAGGGCGAGGCGCAGCAGGCCCGGATTCGGGCGCAGGGCCAGGCCGACGCGAAGAAGATCGAGGGCCAGGGTGTCGCGGCCTACGAGAAGGAGGTCGCCCAGAACCTGACGCCCGAGGTGCTCAAATTCCAGGAGATCGAGAACCTGAACCACCTTGCCCGCTCGAGCAACGCGAAGATCCTGATGTTCGGCGACAGCAAGACCGCGATCCCCCTCATCGACCTCAAGAACCAGTAGCGCCCCAAAGGGCTCCCCTCCTCTCCCCTGGCCGTGCGCGCTGGGGAGAGGAAGGGGGCCCGGCCTCGAGGCCCGTCCAGCCGGCATCCCGAGAGCCCCGCGGGGTATGCTCGCGCCCTGGTGCCACGCCCCCTTCGCCTCGCGCTCGTCGCGATTTCCCTCCCGCTCCTCTTCGAGGTGGCGCTGAACGGCTTCCTCGCCTCCCACCTCCTCGAGCGACTCGTCTCCGAGTCCGACCGCTCGGTCCTCCTTCACTACGACCGCGCCTGGGCGCTCTGGCCCTCGCGGGCCCACGTCGCGGGCCTCCGCGTCGCCGGCGAGGATCCGAACGTCCAGTTCGAGCTCGATGTGGCCAGGGCGACCCTCTCGCTCCAGCCGCTCGCGCTCGTCCACAAGCGGCTCCACGCCCGCTGGGTCCAAGCCGAGGGCGCCTCGTTCCGGCTGCGGCCCAAGCTTCGCCCCGAGAGCGTCGCGGGCGCCGGCCTGTCGAGCTGGCCCATCCTCCTCGACTTTTCCGGCCCGCCGCTGCGAGCGCCCGGCCCACCTCCTCCCGCGGGCCCTCGACCGCCGCCGGGCCACTACTGGACCGTGGTCGTCGACTCCGTCGACGGCGCGATGGGTGACGTCTGGATCGGCCCCTACCGGCTCTCGGGCCCAGGCCACGCCACCGGCCGCTTCACCTTCGAGCCGAAGACCCTCGTCGACGTCGACGGCCACCTCGACCTCGCGGGGGCCTCGCTCGAGGGGTACGGCATCCCGATCGCGCGTGCCCTGACAGGCACGGTGACCGCGTTCCTCCCCCCATTCGATCCCATGCCGATCCCGACCGTCGCGGTCGTCGGCAAGGGGATCGCCCATGCCGCGCTCGGTGGCGAGCTCCTCAGCCTCAGACCGCTGCATGGCCTCTTGCGCCGCCACCAGCTCGCGACGCCAGCCGCACGCTCGGGAAGCTTCTCCATCGACGCCACCCTGGATCACGGGCGGCTCGCCGCCGGCAGCCACGCGGCGCTGCGCGCCCGCGACTTTCGCACCGCGGCGGGGCCGCTCGAACTCGTGGCCGGTGAGGCCGCCGCCGACGCCTCGGTCGACGCGGTGGCGACGGGCCCAGCGAGGCTGAAGCTCTCGCTCACCGCCGGGCCTCTCGCCGCGGTCCAGCCCGGCGACCTCTCGCCGCTGCTCGAGGGCGCCCGGTTCGGCCTGACGGCCGAGACCGCCCGGCTCGACCTCCTCCACCGTCCCTTCGGCGATCTCTTGCTCCAGGCCAACCTCGCCTCGGCGACCCTCCCGAACCTCGCGAGGCTGGGATCCTTGCTGCCGCCCTCCGTCCGGCCCATGGCCGGCCACGCGGTCGTCGACGTCGCCCTCGAGCGGGCACCCGGCAGATCGCCGGAGGCCGCCGTCGATGTCGAGGCCGACGGCCTCGAGCTCTCGCTTCCTGGGCTGCGCGTGCGCGGGTCGAGCCGGGCCAGCGCGCGGCTCTTCGGCATCGCGCCGCCGGGCGAGGCGCCGAGCCTCGTCCCCACGACGATCGCCGGACGGCTCGAGGCGAGCGCGGAGGCGAGCGCGTCGACGCAAGAGGGGGAGCCGCTCGGCGACGCCCAGCTTCAGCTCGAGGCGCGGCTTGAACCCTCCAGCCTGCGGCTCCAGTCGCTGCTCGAGCGGCTCTCCGGGGCCGTCCGTAGCCGCGGCGTCCTCGCGCGCCTGGATCCCCTCGCTCCGTTCCTACCCTCGGGGATCGGGCTGACTGGCGGGCGGGGGCGCTTCCACGCGGAGGCGGAGATCGCCCGCGGCGACGTGCTCCCTGGCAGCCGCCTCGAGCTCGAGCTCGACGCCATGGGCGCGCGGATCGGGGCGGCCGAGATCCGAGGAACCGGCCGCCTGCACGCGCGGGTGGCCGGCACGCCCGAGCGGCCCGAGGGGCGGCTTCGGCTCTCGATCGCCTCCTTCACGGCTCGCCTGAAGGGACGGCTCGCCCTGCGCGCCCGATCGATCTCGCTCGCGCTCGCGAGCCGAGAGCTCCGGCTCTGGCACGAGCCGCTCCGGGATCTCTCGCCGCGCCTCGCGTTCCAGGGTCTGGAGGCCCCGGATCTCGATGCCGTGCGGCCGATCTTGCCCCAGCCATTCTCGAGCCTGCCGCTCTCGGGGCGGCTCCTCGTCGACGGCTCCCTCGCGGGTGCTGCCGGGGACCGCTGGACGGGCAAGCTCGCCTTGCGCGGCCGAGACCTCCGCGCGCCGGTCGGTCCACTCCGGGTCGCGGCGCGAGTGGACGCCACCGCCGACCTCGCCGGCGCGGCGCCTCCGCTCTCGACCGGCCGATCCCAGCACGCCACGCTCGGCGGATCCCTGTCGGGCAGCTCCGGGCTGTCGCTCCAGCGCGGGACTGCGGAGACCGCGTCGCTCCAGCTCCTCTTCGACGGCCGGGTTCCCGAACGGCCCTTCTCGGACCTCGCGCCCTCGAAGCTCATCCGCGCGCTCGACGCCACAATCCACGCCGGCGGCCAGCTGAACGACCTCTCGGTCGTCGACCCCTGGCTGGCCAAGCTCTCGAAGGATCGGCCGCTGCGCGCCGAAGGCGAGGCCGGGATCGCGATCGACGGACAGCTCGCGAAGGGCCACGTCCTTCCCGGCGCGCGCGTGAGCCTGAGATCGACGCGGGCGACGCTCGCCTCGAACCTCGGCCTCACGCTCGAAACGAGCGCGTCCGCGGACGTCGAGGTCATCCAGAGCGCGGGCGACGCAACCCTGGACGTCCACGCGAGCCTGCCGAGCTACGAGCTGAGCGACCGTTCGGTCAGCATGCCGCTCCTGCGCGGCAGCGGAGCGACCGCCCACCTGAGCGCGCTGCTCCCCTCCCCGATTCCCTGGCGATGGCCCACCGGCTGGTCGGTGAGCGCCGGGCTCGGCGCGGCCGATCTTCCAGACCTCGCGAGCGCCGCGCTGCACCTGCCTCAGACGAGCCAGCTGCGGGTGGATGGCGGCGGCGCGCGGCTCCGCGCGGCGTTCTCGCTCGCGGCCGACGGCCGCCGCTCCGAGGACGTTCGGATCGTGGCCGACGAGACGCGGCTCGAGGTGGGGGGCAACCCCGTGACCTGTGACTGGAACCTGCTGCTCGACCTGAGTCACCTCGACGCTGCCTCCCCGGTGTTGGATCTGCGCGGAAGCTCGCTCACCATCCGGCACGCCGACGTGACGAGCCTCGGCGAGCCCCGCGACTGGTGGGGGCAGTTCGAGGTGAAGAGGGGGGCGCTCGACCCCGGCGGGGTCGAGGGCCACCCCTTCTTCAACGGCAGTCTCTCCGCCCACGCCCGCGATCTCCTCCCGCTGCTCGACCTCTACGGGACGCGGCTCGGAATCCCCGGGATCCTCGACTCGGCGCTCGACTTCGAGGGATTCGACGCCACGGGCGAGCTGACGCTCGGGCCAAAGCTCATTCAGATCGATCGCTTCAGCGCGACCGGCGAGATCCTCGACGCCCGGGGACGCCTGCGGCTCCACGACGGCGACAAGCGGGGCCAGATCCTGCTGACGAGCGGTCCGCTCGCGGTCGGGGCCGACGTGGACGGCAAGAAGACCTCGATCCGGATCTTCGGAGCACGCAGCTGGTTCGACGAGACCGTGCGGGCGCCGCTCGCCGATACGGCTCCGTGACAGGCGGTCCCACGGCTCCGCTCGCAGGCGCCCCGCCTCGCCCGCCCCGCCCTGGGACCGAATTGGGTCGGACCCGACGCTGCATGCCACGAGGGAAAGGGCTAGACTGAGGGCTCATCGCCACTTTGGAGGCCGCCATCGTCAAGCGCCTTGCCCTCGCCGCGCTCGTGGCCCTCGCCGCGGGATGCGCGGTGACGACCTATGATGGTCTCGCCGCGGACGAGCGCCGCTCCTACCGATCGTGCATCGACGACTGCTCCTCCGAGGCCGCCGGCGCCCGCACGGCCGCCGCCGACGACGAGGAGGCCCGACAGATGGCGGGCTGGGAGCTCGCCGCCTGCCGATCCGACTGCCGCACCGAGTACCGCCCCGGGCGCGTCCGCGGCGGGGACGGAGAATCGAAGGTGGACACGGGGGCCAGCCACCCGACCGGCGCCGTCGTCGACCATCCCGCGACCCCGCCGTCCCCCGATTGAGCCACGGGCCGCGGCCGCGGCGCCGGCCGCTCCTTTCACGGAGGAAGCGCACATGTCCAAGCCCGCAGGAGAGTTTCAGATCGGCCTCGAACGGCTCGACGCCTACGAGTTCGAAGTCCAGTTCGACAAGCCGCAGTACGAGCGAATCCTCCTCGACGAGCCGGCCCCGCTCGGCAGGGACCAGGCGCCGAACGCGTCCCGGATCCTCGCGGCGGCCGTGGGCAACTGCCTCTCCGCGAGCCTCCTCTTCTGCTTGAAGAAGGCCGGCGTCGAGGCCGGCGGTTTGCGCACCGACGTCCAGGTTCAGCTCGTGCGCAACGAGAACAACCGCCTCCGCATCGGGTCCGTCGACGTCACTCTGCACCCCTCGGTCCCGGACGGCGCCGCGCTCGCCGGCTGCCTGTCCACCTTCGAGGATTTCTGCGTCGTGACCCAGAGCGTGCGCGCGGGGCTGGAGGTCCGCGTCAAGGTCGAGCCCGAGCCCGAGAAGGGCTGAGCGGCGCCCCCTCCTGCTCCTGCCGAACGCCGACGGCGGGCGGCGAGGTGTGAGGCTGCAGGAGCTCGACGATCTGGACTTTGAGACCGTCAAGTCCAATCGCGAAGAGGGCCACCGCGCCCGCGAGCCCGAGGATCGCCCCGCCGGGGAGCGGTGCCATGAGCCAGCCTCGCCAGGCGAGGAGCGAGGCGGCGAGGAGCCCTCCCGCGGAGCTCGCGGCCAGCGCGAGGCTCGGCCGCGCGCCCCACAGCCGGCGGCGGCTTCGGACCAGGTAGACAGTGGCCTGACCGGTGTAGACGAGCATCAGGAAGACGAACGTCTGCTGCTCCTTCAGGCCCGCGAGCCGATCCCGCGCGAAGAGGAGCGCCGCCACCCCGAAACCCACCCAGGCGCCCGCGAGCACGAGGCCGATCGAGGCGAGCGCGGTGACGTTCCAGCGCTCCGGCTTCGGCGAGAAGGAGACCCGGTCGGTCGCGATCGCCATCGTGACGAAGTCGTTCGCGAAGAGGAGCAGCACGATGAGCCGCGGCGTCATCGGGACGCTGTCCGCGAAGAGCAGCCAGCCGCCCAGGAAGAGGATGGCCTGCGAGGTCTTCACGATCTTGTTCAGCGCGTAGGTGAGCAGCCGCTGGTAGATCCGGCGGCCGTTCTCCACGGCGTCGACCGCCTTCGAGAGCCCCTCCGAGACGAGGACGATGCCCGCGGAGGCTTTGGCCACGTCGGTGGCCCCCGAGACGGCAATCCCCACCTCCGCCTGCCGCAGCGCCGGAGCGTCGTTGACGCCATCGCCGGTCATCCCAACCACGTGGCCATGCCGCTGCAAGCCGCGGACGAGCCGGAACTTGTCCTCCGGGAAGACCTCGGCGACGACCCCGACGCCCGTGGCGTCGTACTCGGCCGCGCGGAGCGCCGCCGCCGTCCGGGTCGCCCCGACGATCCCGATCTCGGCCGCGATCGCCCGGGCCGTCGACGCGCTGTCGCCCGTCACCAGGATCGTCCGGATCCCGAGCGCCCCGAGCCGCCGCAGCGTCGCACCGGAATCGGGCCTCGGCGGATCCGAGAGGCCGATGAGCCCCACGATCTCCGGCCGCTCCCCCTCCCCCGACGCCACCGCGAGCACCCGGTCCCCTCGCCCGGCGAGCCGTTCGAGCTCCGCCTCGAGCCCCGTCGGCACGGCCGCCGCGAGCTCCGCGAGCGCGTGCGGCGCTCCCTTGAGGACGTGGAGCAGCCGCCCCCCGAGGAGGACCCGCGCCGCCGATCGCTTGATGCGCGGGTCGAAGGGGACGAGGTCGATCCGCTCGCCCGGCACGGCGAGCCCCCGGCGGCGGGCCTCCTCGATCAGCGCCAGGTCGATCGGGTCCTGGGTCGAGGCGTCCGAGGCCTGGCAGGCGAACCCGAGCAGCTCGCCCTCCGAATGAGCGCCAAAGGGGCGCAGCGCCGTCACGGCGAGCTGCGCCCGCGTGATCGTCCCGGTCTTGTCGCAGCAGAGGACGTCCATGGCGGCGGCCTCCTCGAGCGCCGCCAGCTTGGCGACGAGGACTCCCTCGGAGGAGAGTTCCCGAGAGCCGATGGCCGTCGCGAGGGTGAACGTCGCAGGCAACGCGACCGGTATGGACGCGACGAGGAGCATCAATAGGAAAGGCAGCACGCGCGCGAGTGGAGCTCCGGTCGAAGCCGCGCGAACCAGCAGGATCCCCGTCACCAAGAAGTCCAGGCCGACGAGGTAGCGGACGATCTGGAGGACGGCCGCCTCGATGTGGCTCGCCGCCCCGGCCTTCCCCACGAACTCGGCGGAACGCCCGTAGTGGGTCGCCGACCCGGTCCGCACGACGTCCGCGTCGGCCTCGCCCCGCTCGAGGGTCGACCCGGCGTAGAGCGTGCCGCCGGCCCCGACCTCCACCGGAAGCGACTCACCGGTCAAGGCGGCACGGCTCTCGAGCAGGTAGCCGCCCACGACTCGGCAGTCGGCCGGAGTCACGTCTCCCATCCGGAGGTGAACCCGGTCGCCGGGCACCAGCTCCCGGGCAGCGACCCCGCGCCAGACCCCGTCCCGTCTCACCCGCGCACCGACCGCCAGCCGGGCGCGCAGCAGCTCGATGGCCCGCTCGGCACGGCCCTCCTCGACGAGACCGAGCGTCGCGTTGAAGGCGAGGAGGCCGAACACGATGAGCGCCTGGGCGCGGTGGCCGAGGACGAGTTCGAGGGCCAGACTGACCTCGAGCATCCACGGAACCGGCGCCCAGAACCGCTTCAGGAGGCGCCGGACGGGGTGGGGGCGGCGCTCGGCGACCTCGTTCGGCCCCAGACGGGCCAGCCGCTCCCGAGCCTCCGCTTCCGTGAGGCCGGTGGCCTTCGCGTCCTCCACGGAGCTGACAGTGATCATCCGGGGCCTGGACATCAAGCGGCCGGCTGCTTTGCAGCACCCATCGGCCCTCCTCGGGAGGCTCGCTGCCGCGCCGCCGGTGATAAGCTCCGCGCGTCTTGACCGAGCACGCCGAGGAGAAGGAACCGTCGACAGCGGCGCCACGCGTGCGCCCCCGGGCCCGACAGATCGCCTTGGCGGCCCTGTTCGCCCTCGCCGCGGTCTTCGCCCTCGGCGCCGGGCTTCTGGCTGGATTGGAGCGCCCTTGGGCCGAGCGGCGCATCGCGGCGCTCGTCCGCGGCCAAACCGGCTTCGAGGTGGGCTGGAGCGCCCTGCGGCTTCGGCTCGGCTCGGGCCTGCGGCTCGACGGGCTCACCGTACGAGCCCCGGAGGGCCTCGGGCTGCGATCGGCGCGCGTGGACCAGCTCGAGGTCGACTGGTCGCCCGCGGCGCTCCTCGGCCGCGGGCCGTACCTCGACCGGATCTCGGCGCGCGGCGTCGTGGTCGAACTCGCCCCCGCGGGCGCCGCGCCCGGCGCCACTGCCGCCTCCGGCGGCGCGCCAGCCCCGCCCACCTCGGGCCTGCCGGCGAAGCTCTTTGCCGGCAGGCCACCCGTCGGCGCGCTGGAGATCGACGATGCCTCCCTGGATCTGCCCGCGCAGTCGAACCGCCTCCGAATCTCTGGCCTCGGGCTCCGCGTGCGGGCGCAGGGCGTCCCCGGCGGCTGGCGCGCCGAGGCGAATCTCGGAAGCGCCGAGGCCCCCCTCGATCTCGCGATCGAGCGCGAGGGGCCGGCGGCCGCGGCCTCCGCCCGCGTCCGGCTCTGGCTCTCGGCCTCCGCCTCCGCCACTGCTGCCGCGCTCGCCCTCGACGCCCGGGTGACTTCGCAGACCTTCGAGCCGTCGCTGCGGATCGAGCGGCTCATCGCGCTCGACGGCACGGCCCGCTTCGACCCGGCGCGGGGGCTGACCGAAATCCGGCTGGACCAGGCGAGTGGCGCGGACGGGTCGCTCGGCGCGACGGCGCGCCTCGAGCTACCCGACGATCGGGCGCGGCCGCTCCGGCTGCCCTCGGCGAACGGCGACGTCGACCTCGGGAAGGTCTCGGCGCTCCTGCCCACCACGCTCGTCCCGCTGCGGCTCGAACGCGGCCGGCTGCGCTGGAGGGCCGACGGCCTCGAGCTCACCTCGACGGGGCCCGCGGGTGCCCTCGACCTCGACGGCGAGGTCGAAGGTCTCGCGGCCCACCTCGGCGGCCGCTCGCTCGGCGCGCGCTCCGGCACCCTGTCGCTCCACCTGGAGCCCGGCGCCCGGCAAACCTTCACGGCGCGCGGCACCGCCACCCTGGCAGGCGTCGAGATCGCGGCCGTGCGCAGCGCGAGCGACCGAAAGAGCGCTCTCGCTTCGCCCGCGGCGACGGCGCTCGACTCGCTCGCGCTGCGGCTCTCGGCCAGCGGCGACCGAGCCGGCCCATCGGCCGGCGAGCTCTCGCTCCGCTTCGGCCGGCTCGACGCGCCGGGCGCGACGGCGCGCGACGGCCAGCTCACGCTGCGGCTGCGAGATCTGCGGCTCGCTCCCCTCCAGCCGCTCGAGGCGCGCGGGTCGATCGAGTTCGAGGGCCGCGCTGGCTCGGTCGATCTCCGCGACGCCCGGCTGAGTCTCGAGGGCCCCTCGATCGAGCTCGGGGTCGCGCGCGAGGGTTCGAAGCCCCTGGGTGCCGAACTCGCGCTCCCCGTCAACCGCGTGCGCCTCCTCGGCAAGAACGGCAAGCCGCTCTACGACGGGCCGCTCCGCCTCGACGCCAAGCTCTCGGACCTCGCGCCCGACCTCGCCCAGCCGATCCGCTCCCGGGGGAGCGCCCGGCTCCAGCTCGCCCTGGGCGAGCTCCAGTCCACCCTGGCGCTCACGGCGGCGGACGGCGTGGTGGATTTCACCCTCGCGTCGCGGCTGCCGACCGTCGCTGCCCTCGCGAAGCTTTCGCCCGGGATCCAGCTCCCTCCCATCGCCGGCGGCCCGCTCGCCATCGCGTCGAAGGGGCGCGTCGAGGGGCTCGGCTCGCGCGACCCGTCGCTGCGCCAGCGGACCGAGATCTCGATCGAGCGGCTCGCCTACTCGGGCAGCCCGGCCGCGACCGCCGACGAAGTCGGGGTCGTGCTCCGCTCCACGGGCGGGCTGCACGAGCTGTCTTGGCTGCAGGGTGAGGGCGACGCGACGCTCCGAATCGCCGGGCTGCGGGTCGACGACCCACGGGCACATGTCGAGGCCCGTTCCATCGCCCTCGGTGCGAAGCTGCGCCGCGACGATTGGCAGGGAGTGGTCCAGGGAACGCTCGCGCTCGACTCGCTCCATGCGGATGCGAAGGGCCGAACGCTCGATCTCGAGGGGCTCGACGACCGGCTCGAGGCGAGGTTCGAGGGGGCCCCCGCGAACGCCGTCGGCTCGCTCACCGACCGGCTGCGCGTCCACGAGATCGGTCAGAGCGCCATCCCCGAGCTCCCCGCGACGGGGCTCGAGGCGAGCCTCGCGCTCTCGAAGGACGCCACGGGGCTCGTCCGGATCGACAGGCTCTCCGTCGATGGAGCCGGCTGCGGAACGAGCCTCTCCCTGCAAGGGGGGCTCGTCCTAGGCCAGCGCCGCCGAAAGCTCTCGCTCCACGGGGAGCTGAAGCAAAATCTCGACCAGCTCTCTGGATCGCCCGACGTCCTCACCGGCCACGGCAAGGTGGCGGTCGAGACGCGCGTCGAATCCTCGGACCTCGAGACCTTCCGCACGAACTCGATCGTCCGACTCTCGAATGCGAGCCTCGAGCTCCCCTTGAAGAAGATTTCGGCCCAGGGGATCGACGGGGCGATCCCCGTCGCCCTCGACCTCGAGCGAAGCGCCGGCGGCGTGCGCGTCGTCTCCGACGCGAAGCCGAACCCCTACTCCACCTTCCGATTCGAGGACCAGCACCCGCTGCTCCGGCAGAGCAGCTTTTTGTCGATCCGCAGCCTCGCGACTCCGGACGTCTCGCTCGCGCCGCTCGCCGCGAACCTACGCGTCGAGCGAAACCTCGTCGCGCTCAGCCAGCTCGAGGTCGGCGTCCGCGGTGGGCGGGTGACCGGCCAGTGCCTCGTCGACTGGAGCGGAAACGACACCCGCGTGCAGGCGCGGGTGCGCGCGAACGGCGTCCTATCGTCCCACGGCGAGCGCTTCGACGGCAATGCGGCCGTGGTCGTCTCGCTGCGAGAGCGGGCCATCGACGGCCACGCCGAGATCGTCCGGATCGGCCGCCGCCACCTGCTCGACCTGCTCGATCTCCAAGATCCCCACCGCTCGAACGCCGCCTTCAACCGGGTGCGGCGCGCCCTTGCGTTCGGCTATCCCGACCGGGTGCGGCTGCTCTTCGACCACGGCTTCGCGAGCGCGCTCGTCACGCTCGGCGGGCTCGCGCAGATCGTCAAGATCGACGAGCTGCGCGGCATTCCCACCGAGCCGATCGTCGACGAGCTCGTCGATTCCCTCCAACGCCGGGAGAACCCATGAAGCGGCTCGCGCTCCTCTGGCTGGCCCTCGTCCCCACCCTCGCCTGCCTCAGCGCCCCGCCCATCGTGGTGGTCGACCGCGCCACCGTCCTCGAGGAGGAGGCCTCGGGCTCGTTCGACGACATCGAGCGGCAGCTCCTGCGGGCAGGCCTCGCGGCGCGCCCGGTACCGCTGACCCCCGCCCAGCTCGAGGCGCTCGGGCTCTTGCCGCCGCCGCTCGTCGATCACACCGGGCGGACCGCCGCCGACCAGGTCGACTCGCTGCTCGTCGCGCACTGCATCGGCGAGGGGAGCGACGGCCTGCTCGCCGACACCCGCAGCTCCTGCCACGGCCTCGCCTGGAGCGAGGAGACCGAGCGGCTCGTCGATCAAGTGAACCAGGCGCGGGCGCTCCTCTGGCGCTGGATGCAGTCGCAGCGGCCGGGAATCTCGGTGGACGAGCTGCGGCGGGCCTGGCAACGAGTCCACGCCCGCGGCGTCGTCTGCGGCGGCTGGCGGCAGCGGGAGGATGGGAGCTGGGAGGCGAAGCAGTGCTGAAGCGGCTACCGCTCGCCTGCATCCTCGCCGCCCTCCTCGCGCCCGCGGCCCTCGGGCAGGACGACGAGCCGGATGACGGCTTCCACCGGCCCGACCGGCTGACGGCGGCGATGGGCGACCAGTTCCTCGGTCAGCTCGCGCCCGACCAGAAGACCCTCTACTTCGTCTCGAGCCGGAACACGACGAGCGAGATCTTCGTCCAAGACGTCGAGGAGGGCCGCTCGCGGCGCCTCTTCGACGATGGCGCCGACGTCACCTGGCCGCGCGTGAGCCCAGACGGCCGCTCGCTCCTCTACGTCTCGTTCCGCGATGTCGCCACCGGCCAGCTCTGCGTCCGGGATCTCCCCGACGGCGAGGGGCGGCGCTGCCTCGACGCCTCGGAGGGCGCGCTCGAGGCCGAGTGGATCGACGCCTCCCGAATCGCCCTCGTCAGCCGGACCTCGATCCGGGGCGGCCTGCGGGTGCTCGAGGTCGCAGTGGGCGACGCCCTTCACTCCTGCCCGCTCCTCGATCGCGACGTCACGAGCCCGGCGGTCTCTCCCGACGGGCGCTGGCTCGTCTACGTCCCCATCGAGCGGACCAGTTCGGAGGTGGGCCCCGCCTTCGCCGCCCACGCCGGGAGTTCGCTCGAAGCGCTCCGGCTCGATCGGAAGGGCCCACCTCTCCCGTTCAGGCTCGACCTGCCAGGGCTCACCGCCCAGCCCGCCTTCTCCCGGGACGGCCAGTCGCTCTACTTCGTGCAGTTCTATGTCGACAGCAACGGCGACGGCATCGCCGACGCCTCCGACCACGGCGTCCTCTTTCGCGTCCCCTTCCCGACCGACCGCGACGACGCGCCCGCGGTCGCCGCGACGGCCTTTCCCCGCCAGCTCACCGACAGCGGCTGGAACTGCGAGTACCCCGCGCCCGCCGAGCAGCGGCTGGTCGTCACCTGCTCTCGCCGCCAGGCGCTCGACGTCTACGAGCTCCCGCTGTCGGGAGAGCTCCCCTCCGACTGGGACGATGCACGGCTGCAGACCGGGATCGAGCTGTCCGATCGGCGCGCCGAGCAGCTCCTCCTCTACCGGCGCCGGCTCGCCCTCGAGCCTGGCATCGAAGGGCGGCGCCTCCTGCTCGTGCGACTCGTCCGGCTCCACCTCGACTTCGACGACGTCGACGCCGCCGACTTCTACGCCGCGTCCATCGCCAAGCTGCCCGACCCCGCGACCGCCGGCCTCTCCCGGCCGCTGCGGATCCTGGTGGCGCACCGCCGAGCCGTCCGCGACCGCGAGGTCGGCCGCGAGGTCGCGAGCTTCGGAGAGGCGAGCAGGCGACGGCTCTTGGAGCTACGACCGAAACCGGGCGATAGCCCCCCCTCGCTCGCTCTCGCCGCCCTGATCCGCAGCGAGATCGCCGACTCCCTCGGGGACGTCGGGACTTCACGGCGCGAACTCGATTCGGTCGAGATCGGCCCCGCGATCCCCCGGCCGATCCTCGAGCTCTTCTACGAGCGCGCCGACGCACTCTACCGGCGGCTCGACGACCGCGAGGCGCTCTGGAGCGCCTGCCAGCGGCTTGCCGCGCAGGCGAGCCTTCCTCCGGACGCCCGGATGCAGTACGCCCTCGCCGCAGCCCGCACGCTCGTCCGTGGCCTGCCCGCCTCCGAGGCCGAGGCGGCCCTCGCGCGGGAGGCTCGGCGCGCCGCGGCGGGATCAGAGCTGGCCTTCGCGCTCGGCCTCCAGCGCGCGACGCTGGCGCTTCGCGACGCGGACCCGCCGCCGCCTCAGCTCGACGCCCTCCTCTCGCTCTACCGCTCCCAGAGCCAGCCCGACCGCCGGCGCGCCGTCGTCCTCGAGGTCGTCGAGCGCGCCGCCCAGGTGGGCGCCGACCGGGCCGTGGAGCTGCTCGCCCAGCGCTACCTGGAGGACGTCCCGAAGGAGAGCGCCGAGCGGCGAAGGGCCGAGCGGCTCTACCGGCGCGCGCTGGTCGGCCGGGCCTTCCGGCGGCTCGGCGAGGGGAAGCCCGAGGCGGCGCTCGCCGACTTCGAGGCGGTGGTGCGGCGAACGGGCGGGCTCGAGAGCGCGCTCGAGGCGATTCACCTGCGGCTCGAGCGCGGCGAGAGCTCCGAGGCGCTGCTCGCGGAGGGAACGCCGTTCGGCCCTGGGATCCCGAAGACCGTCGACGACTTCGTCCGCGCCTACCTGCTCGCCCGGCGGCTGCCGCACCTCGAAGGCAGCGAGCACGCCCGGGTGGCCCACGAGGCGCGTGCGCTCTTGCGCTCCGACTGGGCCGAGCTGCGCAACCGGAGGCTCGCCCGCGCGCTCTACGGCTCGGTCCTCGCCCAGGACTTCTTCCGGACGGGCGACCTCGCCGACGCCGAGCGAGCCAACGCCCAGCTGCTCGTGGCGCTCGAGCTTTCGGAGGGCAATCCGCGCTACCGCGCGATGATCCTCGGGGCGCTCGGGATCCTCCAGACCGCGGTGGGCAACGACCGGATTGCCCTCTCGTACCTCGAGGAACGACGCCGCCTCCCGGAGGCGGACGACCCCGAGGACCTCGCCGTCGACCTCACCCGCGCCCGCGCCCTCTTCCATGTGGACCGCGAGGCCGAGGCCGCCCTCGCCGCCGACCGGCTGCTCGAGCGGACCGAGAAGATCCCCGCCCTGCGCGCCTTCCGGCCGCTCGCGCTCGATCGCGCCGCCCTCTACAACCTGGCGGCGCACCACTTCGATCGATCGCTCGAGCTCTACGGCGACGAGCTTGCGGCGCTCGGCAAGGGGGCGTCGGCGCGCAACCGCTTCGTCGCGCGGCTCGGCCACGCCGCTTCGGCCCTCGGCGCCGCGAAGCCGGAGCTTGCCCTGGGCGACCTGGCAGACGCCCAGGGGCTTCTTGGGGATCCGCGCCTCGCCGCGGCCATCGCCTGGCGCCCCGACCGAGCCGTGCGCGCGCACGACCGATACGCGCTCATCCTCGCCGGCCTTCGCGCCAACGCCCACCAGAGGCTTGGGCAGCTCGGCGAGGCAGCCCGGGCGCTCGAGGATCGGCACGCCGCCTTCGCGCACCGTTACGATCTGACCCGCCGCGACGACGACCTGCGCGCCCTCGTCCTCGCCGACAGCCGGCTCGCCGAGAACGCCTGCCGCCGCGGCGACGTGCGGCGCGCCTCCGACTGGATCGGGGACGCCGTGTCCCGCGCCGACGCGCTGGCGATCCGGACCACGACCCCCATCTCGGCCGACCGGCTCGATGCCCTCTGGTTCGCGGCAGAGCTGTCGGCGCTCGACGGCGCGAGCCTCCCCTTCGACGTCAAGGGCCGGATCGACGGCGCGTCCTCCGATCTCGCGCGGACACACGACCCCGCCTGGCGCGCCTGGGAGGGTTGGTTCGAGGTCTATCTCGCGCTCGGCCTCAAATGAGCCTCTTTGCGCCCTCCCCCGGGGCTGGCCTCGGACGGGCCCGGCGGTCGAAGCGCCGCCCGCGTCACTCCCTCCAGGCCGGCCTCGCCTGGAGGCGCTCGAGCCAGGCGCGGATCGCCGGAAAGGGGGCGAGGTCGTACTGCACCATCCGCGCCGAATCGAAGGTACAGCCGAGGACGATGTCGGCCACGGAGTAGTCCCGTCCGAGGACGTGCGGCTGAGAGGCGAGCTGCTGCTCGAGCACTGGCACGAAGCGGGCGAGCTCCTTCTCGGCGGCAGCGACGATCGCCGGATCCGGCGGACCGCCGCCCAGGCGCGCCTTGTAGACCCGCTCCTGGCCGAGCCGCTGCACGTTCGGCCCCACGTGCGAGGCACCCCAGAACAGCCAGCGCAGGGCGTCGGCCTCGCCGCGCGGATCGGCGGGAAGAAGCCTCTTCGCGGGCAGCTTCTTCGCGAGGTAGACGACGATGGCGGCGGACTCCCAGAGCACGAAACCGTCGTCCTCGATGGTGGGCACCTTTCCCATGGGGTTCTTCTCGACGTACTCGGGCCGCTGGTTCTCGCCCTTCGACGGATCGAGCGACATCCGCTCGAGCTCGATGCCGAGCTCGCGCGCCGCGATACGGACCTTCTTGCAGTTGCCGGAAACGGGGACGTCCCAGAGCTTCATGCGGTCCTCCTCCCGAAGAGCGGGGGGCGGGACTGTATCAGACCGCGGAGGGCGCCGGGGCGCCGGTCTCGTCCGCAACCGGCGCGCGGCGGCGGGCGTCGAGCAGCCGCACGATCGCCATCCCCGAGAGCATCGCGGGCACGAAGAAGAGGGTCTGGTGGACGCCGCCGCCGAGCGAGACCAACGCTGGGCCCGGGCAGAAGCCCGCGAGAGCCCAGCCCACACCGAAGAGAGCCGCGCCTCCCACGAGGCGCGCGTCGACGCCGCTCCGGGCGAGAACGGGAAAGGCCGGCGCGAGGAGCGGCCGCCCCATCCGGCGCGCGACCCGGTGCGCGACGAAGAGCACGACGATGCCGCCCGCCATCACCAGCGCGAGCGAGGGGTCCCAGTCGCCACCCACGTCGAGGAAGCCGACAATCTTGGTCGGCTGCGTCATGCCCCCGAGCCCGAGCCCGAAGGCGAACAGCAGGCCCGAGCCGAGGGCGAGCAGGTGACGAGCGACCTTCACAGCGCACCTCCCGCGAGCGAACGGATCGCCCAGACCGTGACCGCGCCGGTGGCCATGAAGCTGAGTACCGCCGCGAAGGATCGGGGCGAGAGGCGCGCGAGGCCACAGAGGCCGTGGCCGCTCGTGCAGCCGTTCGCGAGCCGCGAGCCCACCCCCACGCAGAGCCCGCCCACGACGAGCGCCCCCGCCGAGCGCGGCAGGGCGTCGATCGTGGCGCCATGCCAGCGGAAGGCGAGCGCGACCCCGCCGAGCACGAGCCCGCCGACGAAGCAGGCGCGCCACGACTCGTCGCCCTCCTCTGGCCAGAGCAGCCCCGCCGCGATTCCGCTGACGCCGGCCACCCGCCCGTTGCAAAGCCAGAGCAGCGCCGCCGCGAGCCCGAGGGCGAGCCCGCCGGCGAGAGACGCCCAGGGAGTGAAGTGGACCATGGAAACTACATAGCACCGATCGGGTTTTGCGCCAACCGTCCCACCACCGAGGGCGACCGAGGTCTCGCGAGCCCCTCCGCACGGTGCCCGGTCAGCCTGAGCAGCTCTGGCCGAAGGCCGCGTCGAAGGCGCTCGGCGAGCCTCCCGGGGCGACCGGCGCCAAGAGCCGCCGGGAGATGGCGCGGAAGACCGTCGGGGAGAAGAGGAGCCCCACGTGGCCGAGGTTCGGCACGTGGACGATGTCCTCGTCGGCCGCGAAGATCCGCGGCAAGACGATGTTGTCCGAGCCGGCCACGATCGAGCTGAAGCGCACCCTGGCCGCACGGTCTCGGGTCGCCGCGAGCTTCGCGAGCAGCGCCGAATCGGGGCGAAGCTCTCGCCCCACCCGCGACGCCACCCAGTAGGCGCTGTAGGTTCCTTGGTGCGGCGTCGCCAGGGTGATGCAGCGGTCCACGCGGCGCGCCCCGCCGAGGTTCTGCAGGTAGAAGCGCGCCACGAGGCCTCCCATGCTGTGGCAGACGAGGTCGATCCGCCCTCCACGCACGTTGGCCCGCAGCTCGTCTCGCAGCGCCACCGCCGCGCGCTCTATCCCGTCCGTCGAGCGATAGTCGAAGCGGCGGATCGGGCCGATCCCAAGCAGCTTCAGGTAGCCGCTGAGCGGCAGGAAGGACCCGCTGTTGCCGAGGTAGCCGTGGATCAGGACCAGCGTCCGCTGCTCGGCCTTGCGCGGGGTCGACGCCGCCCCACGGCCGAGGCCGAAGGGAAGGAGAAGCCCCGACGCGGCAAAGGCGAGGATCTCCCGCGCGATGATCTCGGCGGCCGGTCGATCGGATGGCTCGAAGTCCTGGATCATTCGTCGCGCGCCTCGCCGCTGCTGAACGGCTCCGCCGGGGAGCGTTCACGTTAGCGGGTCGCGGCGGCTCCCGCCAGCCGACCCGCTGACGGGGCGCCCAATGGAAGCCCGTCAGTAGAGCCGAAGGAGCACATTCGCCGCCGAATCGCTGATGAAGAGCGATGGTCCGGGACCGTAGGCCAGGCCGTACGGCTGGTTCAGTCCGGCCGGGAGCGGGCCGAGTTCCAGACCGTGCTGGCCGGGGACGCCGGCCACGGTCGAAACGGTGGCGGTCGAGATCGCGACCTTGCGAATCGTGGCATTGGCGATGTCGGTCACGTAGAGGTTTCCGACGCCATCGAGCACGAGCCCCGAAGGGTTGCCGAAGGACGCTGCCGAACCCTTGCCG
Source organism: Myxococcales bacterium (assembly GCA_021783235.1). GTDB lineage: Bacteria > Myxococcota > Myxococcia > Myxococcales > JAKAPL01 > JAJXUD01. Next base: position 76,283 of record JAJXUD010000006.1, read on the forward strand.
TCGGCGCTGCCGTAGACGAGGGGGGATCCGGCGAGCGTCGTCACGACCCCGGTCGCGACCACGACGGTCCTGATCGTGGAGTTGACCGCGTCGGCCACGTAGAGGTTGCCGGCGCCGTCGAGCGCGACGGCCAAGGGCCTCGAGAAGCCCGCGGCCGTTCCCGTGCCGTCGCTGCTGCCTTCGACCCCGGCCGAGCCCGCGAGCGTCGTCACGGCCCCACTCGCGACGACGACCTTCCGGATCGTCGAGTTGCCCGAATCGGCCACGAAGAGGTCTCCGGCACCATCGATCGCGAGCCCGGTGGGTTGATTGAAGCGCGCGGCGGCACCCGTGCCGTCGGCGCTGCCGGGGACTCCCGGAGAACCGGCGACCGTCGTCACCGCCCAGGTCGCGGTTTCGATCTTCCTAATCGTGGAGCCACCCGTGTCGGCGACGTACAGGTTACCGGCGCCATCGAGCGCGAGCCCCTGGGGATTGACGAAGCTCGCGCTGCTTCCCGTGCCGTCGGCGCCGCCCGGTTTCCCGCCCGCCACAGTGGTCACGACCCCGGTCGCGACCACGACCTCCCGGATCTCCGAGTTAGCCGTATCGGCGACGTAGAGGTGCCCGGAGCCATCGAGCGCGAGCCCAGCGGGCGAGGAGAACCTCGCGGCGGCGCCCGTACCGTCGAGCGCCCCGAGAACGTTCGACTTCCCCGCCAGCAGTGCCAGCGCGCTGAAGGTTCCGCCATCGCCGCCACCCTGCCCACCCGCGCAGCCAACGAGGAAGGGGAGAGCGACCAGGGGTCCAAGAATCCATCGAAGCTTCGGCATCAGAGGCTCCTCCGTCGCGAGCCCGCACGATAGCCGAAGCATTCGATTTGCACCGCAAGCTTTCTCGAGATTTTGGCATCGGCGGGCGAAGAACCACCGGGCTCTTCGCGATCGCGACCCGCGACGTACCCGGAGCGCCCGCTTCCGCTTGACCCGGCCGCTCCGCCAGGGCATACCAGCCCTTCGCCGGTCGGGCTCTCCGGAGAGCAGCGGCCGCCCGGCGAGCGGTGGCAGCAAAGGGCGATTAGCTCAGCTGGATAGAGCGTTGGCCTCCGGAGCCAAAGGCCACAGGTTCGAATCCTGTATCGCCCGCCGTCGCATCTCCTGATTCTCCTTGGCGTTCCCGAGCGGGCCCGCGGCGGTCCGGGCACCGTTTTCGGGCTCCGGTAGAAAACGAGTAGAAAACCGCGCGCCCGCGGGCGCGCGAACCGCCATCGGAAGCTCGCCCAGGTCGGGCAGCGTCTCCACCGCCGAGCGCAGATCCTCCACGTCCAGGTGCCCGTAGGTCCCGGTGGTCGTCTTCACGTCTCGGTGCCGCAGAACCCGCTGCACGCGGTAGGGGTCCACGCCCGCGCGGAGCAGGAGCGTGGCGGTGGTGTGACGCAGATCGTGGAAGCGCGTGGGGCGCGGGAGCGCCTTGGGCCAGAGCTTCATGCCGCAGGCGGGGCAACGCCGGAGACCGCCGTCCGGGTGCCTCTCGACGTGCGGCTTGCCCTTCGCGCGGCGGAGAGAGGAAGCTGTTGCATGAGAGGTCTGGCGAGAGGGCGCTAGGCCGACTTCTCCTGCTTTCGCTGGAGGGCTTCAGCCTTCTTGTGGAGGTGGCGGCCGACGAACAAGAGCACGACCCCAACCGTGGTGAGGGAGCCAAAGGCGACCACTACCGAGAGAAGTCCTCGATCCATTCTCGCCTCGTCACGTCCATCGCAATGCCGCCGAAGAGGAGCATACTCCCGAAGACGCCCGTTTGCCACGGGCGAGGCCTGCCCTCGCCCAGATAGTAATCCAAGAGCCCGAACACGATGACCAGCACACCCCCCTCCCGAAGCGCGTCGGCTATCAGCTCGGTCGCACGTCCGACGATCCGCTCCCAGCGAAGGGCATCCGATGGCTTGCTCGGGTCCGTCACGGCGAAGCCATCCTAGCGTTCACGCCTGACGCGCCAGGCTCAAACGACGGTGGGGGCGGGTGGGAGCTTCGACCCTGCGAGCGCCGCACGGCGCTTTCGGAGCCAGGGGACAAGCGCCACGGCTCCGGCGAGAATCGCGAGCCCAGCGACTGCGCCTCCGACGATCGCGAGCGCGGTCTGGCCAGCGCTCGGTTCCTCGTGCTCCGCTTGGGCCTGCTCCGTGGGCTCTCGTCCTGCCTCCGCTTCCACCTCGGGCTCGGGCACCTCGACCTCCGGGCCTGTCGAAACCCATGCTTCGTGTACCACGCCTGCGCGTAGTGAGTGCTGCAAAGCCCCTTCGCTCGGTGCGCGTTCAGGCACGCCTCGACATCGCAGCAGAACCTCATTCGAGCTTCTCCTTGCCCGGGAAGGATGCGACGGACGCGGGCGCGATTCGGATCGCGTTGCTGACACGCACGTGCGCCAGCTCGCCCCGCTCGCAGAGCTTGTAGACGGTCGCCGTGCTCAAGCGGAGCAGCCCCGCGACCTCGCGAACCGTGAGCAGCCGGCGGCTTGCGGCCCCTCCGGAGCCAAAGGCCACAGGTTCGAATCCTGTATCGCCCGCCGTCTCCTGCGACTGCCGGTAGCGCTGGCTCGACCAGCCGCCCGGCGGCAGCATCACGGGGTTCCCGTCGAGCTGCGTGAGCCCGCCCGCCGGGGCCAGGCGCTCCGCCCATGGGGCATCGTCGAAGGACTTCGAGGCGCGCGACCGTCAGCGCGCCAGGCCCGAGGGGATGCACCTGCCCACTTGTCCTCGAGAGGCCGTGCACGAGCCTCCCGCCCCGCAATCATCGTCGCTTCTGCAGCTCGCTCCCCGAGTCTGGATCGATCCGGGACGAAGGCCTACCAGACCATCCTGCACGAGGTCCTGGTTCGGGACCATCGAGCCGGAGCCCTCCGGAATGCGTCCCGTGAACCCGACGACCGCCGACCCGGCGAAGGCCACCGCTCCGAGGAAAAGCAGGGCCCCCACCGCGTTCGAGTAGTCGCTCTGCGCGAACGCGGAGTTGGGCTGGCCGAAGCCGTCCACGGTCGCCACCGCGGTGCCCGCCAGGACCGTCGCGAGCAGCGTGTCGCCAATCGGGGCACCGACGCCGCGGTGCGGATACACGATCGAGCAGCCCGCGAGCAGAACGACGACTGAGCTGGTCCCGAGCCTTCGCATCGCACCCGCCTGCCTCCAGGCTCATACCACAGACCCAGGATTCATTCGGATGTTTCAGCGAGGTCGCGCTATTCCACTCCCGGAAGCGTCACCGTGAAGCAGCTCCCGTGGCCGACCTCGCTCGTGAACGTCAGGTCGCCGCCGTGGTCGCGGCAGATCTGCCGGCTGATGCTCAGCCCCAGGCCGGTGCCCTCGCCCTCGAGCTTCGTCGTGAAGAAGGGCTCGAAGAGCCGGGGGGCGACGTCGGGAGGGATGCCGGGGCCGTCGTCGTGGATCTGGATGGCCACGGTCCCGTGGTCCTCCTCGCAGGTCAGCGTCACGTTCCCCCCTTCGCCGGCCGCCTGGGCGGCGTTGACGAGGAGGTTGATGAGCACCTGGAGAATCCGGCTCTGGTCGACCGAGACGACTGGCGTCTCGGCGGCTTCGATCCGGAAGGTCACCTCGTGGCGAAACTGCGGCCGGACCATGGTCTCGGCCCGCACGAGGAGGGGCTTGACCTCGAGGGTCTGGAGACGGTTCGCCGGCTTCCTCGCGACGGTCTTGAGGTTCGCGACCAGGGCGACCATCTGCTCGACCCCTTGCAGGGTCTCCTCGACGACGCTCGAGATCTCGGCCTGGTCGCTCGGGGCGAGCGTGACCTCCCGTTCGCCCTTGGGGAAGAGCGCGCGGAGGGAGTGGAGGTTCGACCGCAGGAAGGTGAGCGGGTTGTTCAGCTCGTGGGCCATGCTCGCGGAGAGCTGCCCGAGGACGGCGAGCCGATCCTGGTGCTCGCGCGCGCGTTCGGCTCGGTTGCGGGAGATCGCCGCCGCCACGATGTCGGCGACGTTCACGAGAAACGAGAGCAACTCGGGCGCGAAGGTGTCGGGTCTCGAGGCGCTGACGGCGATGGTCCCGAGAACCTCCCGACGAAACACGATGGGCGCGACCATGGCTTCGGCGATGTCGGGATTCGACCGCAGCCCCCGGAACTGCGGGTAGCGTTCCAGGGGACCCACGAGGTGAAGCGGCAGCATGTTCTCGGCGACCCAGGCGGCGACGCCGCCAATGAGCGGCGCCTCGCCGTCCGGCCGGACCCTGAGGCCCCGCGAGGCGACCATGGACAGGGCGTGGGGAGGGGAACCGCCGGCGAGCATCACGCTGCCGCCGTCCGCGCTCAGGCTCTCGACGCAGACCTCCAGCGCCGTGGCGAGCATCAGCGAGGATTCGGGCTCGCTGTTCGCGACGGTCGAGAGCTTGCAGAGCGCCCCGAGGTGCCTCGCGAGGCCGTGGTTCAGAGCTGGCCGCGGGCGGGAGTCGGGGGGCGAGCTCTCGAATGCCGGAACGACCGTGAGCGGCGACCTTGGGCTGGCTGACATGCAGAGGGAGAACGCAAGATCCTCGCCACTGGAACGGTCGAGAATCCGGCACCCTACCTCGAACGCTCCCGGGTCCCGAAACACCCAGCGGGTGCCAGCCGAGGAGGAGAGCTGCCCCTCGGCGAGATCCCGCGGGTTGACTTCGCCCGCGCACCTCGCCGACAGTCCGGCGCATGAACGAGCAACAGATCGAGTACTGGAACGGCGCTCGTGGCCACGCGTGGGTGGCGGAACAGGATCTGCGGGACCGCTCGCTCGAACCGTTCGGCGGCGCTGCCCTGCGGAAGGCGAGCGCGAGGTCCGGCGAGCGCGTCGTCGACGTCGGCTGCGGCTGCGGCGCGACCGTGCTGGCGCTCGCCGCGGCGGTGGGGCCCGCGGGCCACGTCCTGGGCGTCGACGTCTCGGGGCCGATGCTGGGGCGAGCGCGCGAGCGAGCGGCCGCCCTTCCGAACGTCACCCTGCTGCGCGCCGACGCGGCGATCCACCCGTTCGACGGACGGGCCGAGCTCCTCTTCTCGCGCTTCGGCGTCATGTTCTTCGGCGATCCGGCCGCCGCCTTCGGGAATCTGCGCCGCGCGCTCGCGCCTGGCGGCAGGCTTGCGTTCGCCTGCTGGCGGAGCCTCGCCGAGAACGAGTGGATGGCCGTTCCCGCCCAGGCGGTGAGGAGCGCCCTCCCCTCGCTGCCGGCGAGCGATCCGAGCGGCCCGGGTCCGCTCGCCTTCGCCGATCCCGCGCGGGTCCGGCGGATCCTCGGCGGAGCGGGCTTCGGCGAGATCGAGCTGGAGCCCTTCGATCACCCGATGCCGCTCGGCAACGGAGGCGGGCTCGAGGCCGCGGCCACCGAGGCGATGACGCTCGGCCCCGCCGCGCGCCTGCTCGCCGAGGCCGACGATTCCAGCAGGGCGCGGGCCCTCGCCGCCGTCCGCGAGGCGCTCGCCCCCCATCTGAAGGCGAACGAGATTCGCTTGGGCGGCGCCGCCTGGCTCGTGACCGCGCGCGCGGCTGGCTGAGAGCCGAAGGGCCGGCCCTCGAGGTCGGCGAAAGAGCGCGGCCAGGGCAGCCGCGCTCTCACGCTGGACGTCGCGCTGCCCTCTCAGGCCGCCTTTGGCGCTCCCTGCTTGACGGCCTCCACCTCGATTTCGAAGTCGACGCGGTCGCCGACCAGGACCCCACCGGCCTCGAGCGCCTGGTTCCAGACGAGCCCGAACGACTTGCGGTCGATCGAGCTCTTGGCGGCGAAGCCGGCCCGCTCGTTGCCCCACGGGTCCTTGGTCCGCCCAGCGTACTCGACCTCGAGCGCCAGCTCCCGGGTCGTGCCGCGGATCGTCAGATCGCCGATGACGCGCAGCCGCTCCTCGCCGAGCTTCTCGACCCGCTTGCCCTTGAACGTCAGCTGCGGGTGCTTGGCGACGTCGAGGAAGTCGGGCGACTTGAGGTGCGTGTCGCGGTCGGCGACGCCGGTGTCGATGCTCGACGCTTCGACGGTGACGTCGACGGAGCCGCGGCCGAAGTCCCCGTCCGGAGCCGTGATCGTTCCGCTCCAGCGGGCGAAGTGGCCGCGAACCTTCGCGACCACCATGTGGCGGACCGAGAAGTGAATCCCCGAATGCCCGCCGTCGATCTCCCATTTTTCGACTGCCATGTGCGCTGCCTCCTCGAGTGGCTCGAGCGGTCTCGCTCGATCGGTCGACGCCCCTCCAGTGCAACCGGTGGGCCGTGCCGCCGACGCGTCCTCTCGGCCGTTTCGACGATAGCTCTGGCACAGCTCTCTTCCCATTGCCAGCCATCATTTTCCCGCCCCGGATGGTAGCGCGCCGCGAGCTTCCATCCGCTTGCCCGCGTGGCCAGTCTAGCGGCGATCGGAGGTGTCATGAGACGGATGCTCTTGCCGGCGCTCGCCGCGGTCGGAATCGGCCTGCTCGGATACGAACTCGCCAACCAGAATGCCGGCCGGCCAAGCCCGGCGATCGCGCAGGGGAGCGCCCCGCCCTTCGTGGAGAACGTCGCCGAGCTGGCGGCGCAGAACAGCGACTACCGGCGCGTGATCTACACCGGCCCCCGCACCCAGCTCGTCCTGATGAGCATTCCCGTCGGAGACGACGTCGGGAAGGAGCGCCACGTCGGCGTCGAGCAGCTCCTCTTCGTCGAGAGCGGCCGCGGCAAGGCCGTTCTGGACGGCAACGAGACGGCGCTGGAGGCGGGGGCGGTCGTGGCCGTCCCGTCGGGAGTCGTCCATGACGTCGTCAACGTCGGCTCCGATCCGCTGAAGCTCTACACGGTCTACTCGCCGCCGAATCACCTCCCCGGGCGCATCCAGGCGACGAAGGCCGACGCCGAGAAGGACGAGGCCGACCAGGCGGTGGAGCGCCGCTCCGAATGAGCGGTGCGCCCCCCCTCCTCCCGACCAGCCGGCCTCGCTAGCTTTCGGGGCGGACGTTTCATTCGAGGGGGAGGGTTCGATGGTCGCTTTCGAAGTCCCAAGGCAGCTCTGGACGCCGATGCTCGACGCGCTGGTTCGTCGTGCGGAGGGGTCCGCGGTGCGGCTCGAGATCGAGACCGCGGAGGTGGGCGATCAGGAGATCGGCGCGCTGCTGCCGCTTCGCGGCATCGACGTCGAGACCAAGGGCTCGGATCGCGGCGGTCTCTGGATCACCGTGGGGCGAGACCGTGAGGAGCTCCGTCACCTGATCCAGGACCCGGTTCGACTTTTCCTGGGCCAAGGGGGATCGGGCGAGATCGCCTGGATCGCCATCGAGGACGGGCACGGAGGCAAGACGTTCGTCCACTTCAAGGAGCTTCTCCGACTCGAGCCGGGACTCCTCGCAAGCGCGCATCCCACGCCCCATCAGCCGGCGCCCTGAGCGGCGTCACACTCCCCCCGCGTCGCTCGCGGGAAACGACTCCATCGATCGCTCGAGGACGAGGTCCCTCGAGCCGTCGGGCAGACGGGTCTCTCCCGGGGCGATGTCGTACTGCCCGAGCCCCGGGCTCCGCAGCTCGCGAGCCCGACCACGCTCGCGCCGAATCGGCCTCGGCCGGGGATTGCCGGCGCGCCACGCGGCCACGCCGAGGGCGACCGCGACCGCCGCGCCCAGCAGCGAGATGACGGCTACCTGCTTTCCAGTCATTGAACTCCCCCTTGCATCAGGTACGATCGGGGGCTCTACTCCGCAACGATGCCGGGGCAGGAGGCGACCGATGGGTAGAGTGCTCGGACTGCCGGTTTCACCGGGCGAGGCGGCGAGGCGCTGACGGTCGCGTCGCTCTCGCTCCCTCTCTGGCGGGCGGCCGGCGTCACGGCCGCGGCGTTCGCCGCCGGCGCCGTCAACTCGATCGCCGGGGGCGGCACGCTGATCACCTTTCCGGCGCTCCTCGCGCTGGGGCTCCCCGCCATCGGCGCGAACGCCACGAGCACCGTCGCGCTGGTGCCCGGCTCGCTCGCCGCCGGCTACGCCTACCGGTCCGAGATCGGCGGCGGCAGGCGACGCCTCGCGGCCTTGCTCGCGCCGAGCCTCCTCGGCGGGGCAGCCGGCGCGGCGCTCGTCGTCGGGCTGGGCAACGCCCGCTTCGCGGCCCTGGCGCCCTGGCTCGTCCTCGCGGCCACGGGGCTCTTCCTCGCGGGAGGCCTGCGCCAGCGGCTCGCCCCCGCCTCGACGAGCGGCCTCCCCGGCAGCGGCCCGCTCGCGCTGCTGGCCCTCGGGCAGCTCGCCATCGCCGTCTACGGGGGCTTCTTCGGTGCGGGCATGGGGGTGCTGATGCTCGCCCTCTACGGCTTCTGGGGGCTCGCGAACCTCCACGAGATGAACGGCCTCAAGAGCCTCGCCGCCGCCGCCATCAACGCCGCCGCCGCGGCCTACTTCGCGCTCTCGGGCGAGGTGGACTGGCCGCTCGTCGCGCTCATGGCGACGGGGGCCATCTTGGGCGGCTACGCCGGCGCCCTGCTCGCGCGGCGGGTCGGACAGCGCTGGGTGCGGCTCGCGGTCGGCGCCATCGGACTCGGCTTCTCGGCCTACCTCCTCGCGCGCCGGCTCTGATCGCGGCACCCCATCATCCAGGGGGCGGCGCGGCCGGCGCCTTGCGCTCCTGGGCGACTCGCTCTAGGTACATGGGCCACATGATCGAATCCTTCAAGCGGCCTCCGGGGTCTCTCCGCTGGCCTCCCCGCCAGCGCTTTCTTCTCACCCAGCTCGGCCGCGAGGCCTGCGAGGAGCGCGGCGAGGCCATCGCCGCCTCGCGCGCCGCGAACGAAGGGCGCGACGGGCTCGAGCAGCGCGAGCGCGAGTGGGCCGACCGCCGGAGCATCGAGCCGGGCGATGGCATCTTCCTCGCCGAGCTGCTCGAGGGCCCTCAGACGGCCTCGCAGCTCGCGGAGCGGCTCGCCGACTGCGGCTCGACCCGCGCCGAGGCCCAGGCCGCGCTGGATCGGCTCTTCAAGGCGGGCCTCGTCGCGGCCGAAACCCGCGGCCAGCCGGACCCGCAGCCCGGCTAGCCGAACTTCTTGCCGCAGGCCGAGCAGAACGCCGCGCCGGGGGTCAGCGAGGCGCCGCAGCCGGGACAGTAGCGGGCGGCCGACGAAGCGGCGGCCGCGGCGAGCTCGGCGCCGCAGGCGCTGCAGAATTTCCCCGGCGCGACCTGGGCGCCGCACTTCGGGCAGGGGAGCGCGGCCGGCGCCGGCGCGGCGGGCCGCGACGAGCCCATCGCCGCCATGACGTTGCCGAGCGACATGCCGGCGCCGAGGCCCATCCCCATGCCCATCGCGCCGCCGCCCTCGCCCGGGTTCTGGGCCGCGCTCATCATGGCCTGGCCCATGGCGTACTGCTGGTAGCCGCCCGCCAGGTTCGAGTAGGCCGCGGTCTCGGTGAGCTTCGAGATCTTCTCGTGGCTCTCGGGGTCGAGCGTCAGGTGGAAGTCGTTGAAGAGCCGGATGGCGACGCCGTAGCGGTCGAGCGTCGGCTTCGTCTGGGAGATGATCTCGTCCTTGAGGGAGCGGGCCATCGTGCCGAGGTCGAGCGCGCCGATCTTCTTCTCGCTGAGGATGCCGCCGACGACGTCCTGGAGCGCGTTGACGAAGTAGGTCGAGAAGGTCCGCATGGCCTCGTCGTCGTCGTACTGCGCCTTGATCCCGACGAGCTCCACGAGGAAGCGGACCGGATCGATGATGTGGGCGACGTACTCGCCGTGGACCTGGAGGAGCACCGGGATGCCCGTCTTCGGGTCCTGCACCTCCGAGAGCTGGCCGCCGAAGCGGATGCCCGGGACGTCGCGGTTCGAGACGAAGATCAGCTGCGACATGAGGAAGTCGCCGCCGGTGGCCTTGTCGATGAGCAGCGAGAGGAACGGGTAGGAGGCGCCGTCCAGCGTGTGGGTCCCTGGGCCGAAGGTGCCGGCGACGGGGGAGCGCTGCCCCGGCGTGAGCTGCCCGAGGCGCACGAAGATCGCGACCTCGTCCGGCAGGACCGTGAGCTGCGTCATCAGCCGGATGTTCTGGTCCGGCCAGGCGTAGAGCAGGGCGCCGCGCGCCTCGGGCGGGCGGGCGATGAACTCGCGGCGAACCTCGTGGAAGAGCCCCATGTGCAACCTCCTACGGATCGGAGATGAGGCCACCCTACCCCGCCCGGGGTCGCCGGGGAAGGCGCCGTCGCGCGAGAGGGACGGACGCCGTGGAACGTGCTAGAGTTTAGAACGAATGTGCCGGCTGTTCGGCCTCAGGGCCGCCTCGCCCCATCCTGTCCAAGACTCCCTCCTGCACGAGAGCAACGCGCTCCGGCTGCAGAGCCGCGAGCACCCGGACGGCTGGGGCATCGGCCACTACCCGAGTGGGGCCTCGGCCGAGGCGCCGCTCGTCACCCGGGGGCTTGCCCCGGCCTTCGCCGACCGGGAGTTCGCCCGGGCGGCCGACCGCGTGGTCGCGCAGATCGTGGTCGCCCACGTCCGCAAGGCGAGCTGCGGCCCCGTGGCGCTCGAGAACACCCACCCGTTCGCGCGCGGCCGCTGGCTCTTCGCGCACAACGGGACCGTCAGCCGCTTCGCCGACGATCCCGCCGTGCGCCTCCGGCTCGAGGCCGAGCTCGACCCCGACCTGCGCGGCGAGCTGCGCGGCGACACCGACAGCGAGCGGATCTTCCTGCTCTTCCTCGCCCGGCTGCGCGCCGGCGGCCCGCTGTCGGAGCCCTCGCCACCGGAGCGGATCGCGCGGGCCCTCGCCGCCACGGTCGACACGGTCCGCGCCATCGCCGATCGGCCCGGCGAGATCCCGTCGAGCCTGACCTTCATCGTCAGCGACGGCCGGACGCTCCTCTCCCTCCGGCACGGCCGAACGCTCCACTTCCGCGGCGAGCTCGACCCAGAGGGCCGGGTCGAGCGCTTCATGGTGGCGAGCGAGATCCTCGGCGGCCAGGGGCTCTGGCAGGAGGTGCCCGAGGGCGGCGTCGTCGGCGTGGGGCCGGAGCTGCGGCTGCTCTGAGCCGGCGCGACGCGCTCCTAGAGCAGCTCGGGGCGCTCGATCGCCGCGGCGGCTTGGCGGGCGAGCGCGCGCACGGCGTCGACGAACGTCCCGAAGCGCTCGTCCCGCGTGTGGCCGTGGACCCAGCGGGCGTAGATCTGCTGGGCCACCACCGCGGTCTTGAAGAGGCCGAAGGCGTAGTAGAAGGAGAGGTGGCCGAGGTCGCGGCCAGTCTTCTCGGCGTACGCCTCCGCGATCCCGCGCCGCGTGGCCATGCCGGGGAGATCGGTCGGCCCGAAGCGGAAGCGCCGCAGCGCCTCGGGGTCGCGGGGCTCGACCCAGTAGCAGAGCGCCGTGCCGAGGTCCATCAGCGGATCGCCGAGCGCGGCCATCTCCCAGTCGAGGATGCCCACGACGCGTCCGAGGTCCATGGGATCGAGCACGAGGTTGTCGAGCTTGTAGTCGTTGTGGAGCAGCGCCGCGCCGCCGGGCGGCGGCAGGTGGGCCGCGAGCCAGCGGGCGACCTCGACGACCTCGGGGATCTCGTCGGTCCGCGCGTCCTCGTAGCGCGTCGTCCAGCCCGCGACCTGCCGCGCCACGTAGCCTTCGGGCTGGCCGAAGTCCGAGAGCCCCACCGCCCGGTAGTCGATCGCGTGGAGCTCGGCGAGGACGTCGGCGAAGGAGCGGCAGATCCGGCCGGCGGCGGCGGGATCGATGGCGACGCCGCGCGGGGGATCGCGCCGGAGGACGAGGCCGGGCACGCGGCGCATCAGGTAGAACTTCGCGCCGATCACGGCCTCGTCCTCGCAGAAGGCGACGGGGCGCGGGGCGCGCGGCCAGACGGGCGCGAGGGCCGAGAGCACCCGGTACTCGCGCCCCATGTCGTGGGCCGTCTTGACCCGGGCGCCGAACGGTGGCCGGCGCAGCACGTAGTCCTCGCCCGCGTAGCGCAGGAGGTAGGTCAGGTTGGAGTGGCCGCGGGGGAACTGGGAGACGGCGAGCGTGCCCTTCCTCGCGAGCGCCCCCTCGAGCCAAGCGGCGAGCCGGCCCTCGTCGAGCTCTTCCCCGCGCCGCACCGGCGCGACGTCCTCTCCGCCGGGCGCGAGGCGCTTCAGCACGCTGCGCGCCGCCGCGACCTTGTGCACCTCGTCGGGGCCGTCGTAGATGCGCGCCCCGCGCTCGTGCGCCCACCACGAGGCGAGGATCGTGTCGTCGGTGAGCCCCAGGGCGCCGTGGACCTGGATGGCGCGGTCGATCGTCTCCTGCAGGACCTCGGCCACGTGGAACTTGATGAGCGACACCTCCTCGCGGGCCGCCTTCTGCCCCTCGCGGTCGATGCGCCAGGCGGCCTTGAGCACGAGCAGCCGGGCCGCGTCGATGCGGGCGCGGCACTCCGCGATCCAGGCCTGCACGATCTCCTTCGCGGCGAGCGGCTCGCCGCCCGCGACCTCGCGCCCGGCGGCGCGGAGGCACATCATCGCGAAGGCCCGCTCGCAGATGCCGATCCAGCGCATGCAGTGGTGGATCCGCCCGGCCCCGAGCCGCTCCTGGGCGATGGCGAAGCCCTTCCCCCGCTCGCCGAGCAGGTTCTCGGCGGGCACCCGGCAGCCCGAGAAGCGCAGCTCCGCGTGGCTGAAGTAGCCCTCGCCGGCGTGGCCCATCACCGGAACGTTGCGGACGCGGACGAAGCCCGGGGTGCCGGTGGGCACGAGGATGAGGCTCGCCCGGGCGTGCCGCGGCGCCTCGGGGTCGGTGACCGCCATCACCACCGCGAAGTCCGTGCCCTCCGCCGAGGAGGCGAACCACTTGTGCCCGTCGAGGATCCACTCCCCGCCCTCGAGCCGCGCCCGCGTGGACATCTCGGTGGGGTTGCTGCCGGCGTGCTCGGGCTCGGTCATCGCGAAGCAGGAGCGGACCTCGCCCCGGGCGAGCGGCTCGAGGAAGCGCCGGCGCTGCGCGGGGGTCGCGTGGGCCTCGAGGATCTCCACGTTCCCGGCGTCGGGCGCGGCGCAGCCGAAGACGTAGTGGCCGAGCGGGCTGCGCCCCAGCACCTCCGAGACGAGGCCGTGCTCGAGCAGCGAGAGCCCCATGCCGCCGAGCTCACGCGAAAGCTGCGGCGCCCAGAGGCCGAGCTCCCTCACCCGGGCCCGCAGGGAGCGCAGCTCGGGCTCGCAGGCGTTGAACCCGCGGGTGAAGAGGTCGGGCTCGCGCGGGATCAGCTCGCCCTCGACGAAGGCGGACATGCGCCCGAGCACGGGCTCGAGCGAGGGAGGTGTCGCGAAATCCATCGTCGGCTCCGGGCCCCCGGCCTTTGGGCTTCTTCCGCGCGATCTCGACGCGCCGCTGGGAGAGCGGGGCGTCTTTCCGGGAGGGTCCCGGGAACCTAGCCGAAATGGACCACCCGGTCACGCCTCATCCGCGCGCGCCGCCGGCGGGCGCGCGCCCGCGACCCCGGTCGGCGAAGGCCAGGAACAGCCCCCCGCCCGCGCGGTTCCGCTAGGATGGCGCGATGAACGTCCGCAGCGAGAGGCGCGGCCCGATCTGCATCGTCACCCTCGACCGACCGGAGGCGCGCAACGCGGTCGACGGCCCGACCGCGCGCGAGCTGGCGCGCGCCTTCCGCTCCTTCGACGCGGACGAGCGGCTCTCGGTGGCCATCCTCACGGGCGCGGGCGGGACGTTCTGCGCCGGGGCCGACCTCAAGTCGATCGGCGGCCCGCGCTCGCCGCGCGTCGCGGAGCGCGGCGACGCGCCGCTCGGGTTGAGCCGGCTCACGCTCGGCAAGCCGGTGATCGCGGCCGTCGAGGGCTGGGCCGTCGCGGGCGGCCTCGAGCTCGCGCTCTGGTGCGACCTTCGCGTCGCCGCGCGCGACGCGGTCTTCGGCGTCTTCTGCCGCCGCTGGGGCGTGCCGCTCGTGGACGGCGGCACGATCCGCCTCCCGAGGATCGTGGGGATGGGCAACGCGCTCGACCTCATCCTCACCGGCCGCGGCGTCAAGGGAGCGGAGGCCGTGCGCCTGGGGCTCGTCAACCGCCTCGTGCCGCGCGGCGAGGCGCTGGCGGCCGCCCTCGCGCTCGCCGAGGAGATCGCCGCCTTCCCGCAGGCCTGCCTGCGCTCGGACCGCCTCTCCGCCTACGAGGGCTGGGTCCTCTCCCACGCGCGGGCCCACCGCAACGAGACTCGCCGGGGGCTCGCGGTGCTCGCCTCGGGCGAGACGCTCGCGGGCGCGCGCCGATTCGCCGGAGGCGCGGGACGACACGGCGCGTTTGGGCGCAAGGCGAAGCCCGGGCGCTCGGGCTAGGCGCCGCCCGCGCCCCGCCCGGCCTCACCCGGCGTCGAGCCCCGGGCACGCCGAGCAGAGGCAGACCGGACAGTCCTCCTCCTTGAAGGCCGTCTGCGGGCAATCCGCGTCGCAACCCTGGAACGCACAGTCGCCGCCGCCGGGCAGGGCGCAGATGCCACTCGACTTTTGACCACCGCCCGGCAGCGCGAGCATCGCGCACCAGCCGCCCGGACAGTCGGCGTCGCTCTCGCAGCTGCAGGCGCCACCGAGGCAGTCGCGGTGACAGATTCCCGATCCCTGTTCGACAGCGTAATCGTGGTACCCGGTGCACGAGGTGAGCGGCACGTCACAGTAGCTCCCGCTGCCGCACTGCGAATCAGCCGTGCATGCCACTCCGCCGCTGGTCCCGCTGCTCGAGGAGCCGCCGGGACAGCTCGTGCACAGGCAGAGGGTCCCCAGCCGATCGGTGAAGGGGGTGGCGGGGCAATCGGCCGGGCACTGGTAGTAGCTCGGCCCCGGATCGTAATAGACCGGCAGGCACTTCCCGGCGCTGCAGCTGCTCGTCGGGCAATCCGCATCGCTCGTGCAGACGCAGGCGCCGTTGGAACAGTCGCGGTGGCAGCTCCCGCCCGCGAGGACCGAGCCCGGGTAGCTGCGGGGTCCAGGCGAGCTGCAGGCAGGCAGGTCGACCGGGCAGGCGGTGAACTGGGCATCGCAGTACTCGCCGGCGCCACACTCCACGTCACGCGTGCAGGGCGCGCCGCCGCCGTCGCCCTCGGCGGTTCCCTGGAAGCAGCAGGACGCTAGGAGGAGGGTGCTCAGTCCGACCAGTCTTCTCATGTCGAGTTCCCCTGGAATGCGTTCCCATCCGCCGGCTGCAACGTCCGCGCCGGCTGCCAAGCCCCCGGATTTGCGATCGCCGTCCCCGAACCCCCTCGGGCACGCGCGCCTGCCTGCAACGGTTTTTTGAGTATCGACGGTGCTTCGAACGAACGGCTGGCCGCGGGGGCGAGGCGAGGCCCGGCCGCTCGGCGACGCGTCGTCCGATCGGCTCGACGGTCGAGGAGACCGGCGCCCTGCTCCACCCAACCGCTTGGACCGAGCGTCCCGCCCCTTTCCTCGAGCCTCCCCCCGGTCCCATCGACGAACCCCGGGGCGAGGAGGACCAGCTCGCCCCCTTCATGGACGAGGAGATCGGTGGGACGCTCGAGGGAGGGCCTGGGACGCTTCTCCTCCGGCCCTTCATCGGCGATGACAGGTGTGGGGCGAACGGCGGAGGCCCCTTCCTGCTCCGTCCAACCGGTCTCCTCGCGCGTCCAGCGGCCGCGACGCTTCGTCCGATCGGCCCGACGGTCGAGGAGACCCGCGCCACGCTCCAACCAACCGCTTGGACCGAGCACCCCGCCCCTTTCCTCGCGCATCCCCCCGATTTCATCGACGAACTCCGGGGCGAGGAGAACCACCTCGGCCCCTTCATCGACGAGGAGGCCGGTGGGACGCTCGATGAAGCCGCCGGGACGCTCCATGAAAGGGCTTGGACGCTTCTCCTCCGGCCCTTCACCGACGATGAAAGGGGCGAGATGAACGATGAAAGCCCCTCGTTGCTCGGTCCAACCGGTTTCATCGCGCGTCAAAGGGCCGCGACGCTTCGTCCAGCCGCTTCGATGGTCGAGGAGACCAGCTTCACGCTCCATCGAACTGCTTGGATGAAGCGTCCAAGGCCTTTCATCGAGCATCCCACCGGTGTCATCGACGAACTCCGGGGCGAGGAGAATCAGCTCGCCCCGTTCATCGACGAACTCCGGGGCGAGAAGAACCAACTCGCCCCTTTCTTCGACGATGAAACCCCTTGGACGAAGGAACCCGCCCCTTTCATCGAGCGTCCAACCGCTTGGATGAAGCGGGACGGGGCCGATCAGCCGCGTCCAGGCCAAGGACCGGTCCGGTCGCCCAGCTTCTTCGCGAATCCCTCGAACTCGTCGAGCTCCCCCTCGAGGGGGACGAGGCTGCTCCGCCCCGGGATGGCGGCGAGCTGGACGATCCTCGCGCGGGAGTCCTCGCTCCTCGGGCGGAACGCGAGCGTGACGCGGCGTCGTCCGCCCGGGAGGTCGCGAATCGCGTCGATGACGAGCTCCTTCGAGGGTCCGTTCGGGTGTCGCACGCCCGAGAGGAGGCAGCAGTCGAGGTCGACGTCCCCTTTCCGCTCCTGGGGAGTCTTTCCGATCAGCGTCTGGATGTGGATCGCCTCGAGGAGCTCGCGAACCTCCTGCGGCTGCTCGAAGAGCGCATCCAGGTCGCCCCGCGCCGCCGCCTCCCCGTTGAACCTCGCCGCCGCCGCGCAGCGGAAGAGCACGCGGGGGCGGCGGACGATGGACTGGAGCCGCCCTTCCCGCCCCGCTCGACGAAGAGCGCCGCCCTCTTCCGCCAAGGTGGGCCCCGCTGGAGCCGTCGCGGTGGCGCTGGGCCGGTCGCTGGGCCTGACGCGCTGCTGGCCTTAGCATGGGCGTGGCGGACAGCCTGCGGGCACCGGTGGGCCTTTCAGGTGGAGGTGGACCCGATCCCTTCAATGCCAGGACTGCCGAGCGGGCACCAGGTGGCCGATGCACCGCCGAGCCACCTGTTGGCATCTGGCGCCCCATGATATGCCAGTTGGCATGACCGAGACTCAGCGCATCGTCGGCATCCTGGGCGGCAAGCGCACCCTCGGGGTGATCCCGAAGACCGAGTTCGACTTCATCCAGCTCGTCCGCAAGGGGCTCCCCTACAAGGCGCTCCAAAAGGCGCTCGACGCCATCGGCATCCCAGTCCGCGACCTCTCTCGCGTCTTGCGCCTACCTCCCCGCACCCTGGCGCGGCGGAAGGAGTCCGCCCACCACCTGAGCCCCACCGAATCGGAGCGCTTCCTGCGGTTCGTTCGAGCCCTCGCCCGGGCGGAGGAGGTCCTGGGCGACAAGGAGGCGGCGCTCGCCTGGCTCCGGAGCCCGAATCGGTCGCTTGGCTCCGCGCGGCCCGAGGAGCTGCTCGACACCGACATCGGAGCCCAGTCGGTGATGGACGTCCTCGGTCGCATCGAGCACGGCGTCTTCAATTGAAGGTCGTCTGGCGGATCTGCGAGCTCGACGACCGGAAGCGCGCGTTCGACGGCGAGGGCGCGCGGTTGTATGGCGGACGCTGGAACTTCAAGGGCACCGCGCTCATCTACACCGCCGAGAGCCCGTCGCTCGCCATCCTGGAGACCCTCGTCCACGTCGAGCCCGCGCTCCTCAAGCGCCCGCTGTTCCGCTTCAAGGTCGAGCTGCCCGAGGGGGACGTCGAGAAGCTCGCGCCTGCGCTCCTGCCCTCGACCTGGCGAGACCACCCCCCGGGCGACGAGACGAGAACGCTCGGAACGGACTGGGCGGCCGGCCGAAAGAGCCTCGCGCTCGCGGTGCCCTCCGCGGTCGTCGCCGAGGAGATGAACTACCTCCTCAACCCCGCGCACCCGCGCTTCACGAAGCTGGTCATCGGGAAGCCGGAAGCGCTTGCCCTCGACGAGCGGCTCCTCCGCAAGAAGAAGTGAACGGGCCCCCGCGATCCTCGTGGGTGAGCTCGACGAGCCCGAGCGATTCGCGAAGAGGGCGGGCGGGCGGCTGGACGACGCAGCGGCGTTCAAGGGCGAACCACGAGCGGGGGATTGCCACCTGTCATCCGTCCTCTCGACGCATCCGTTCGCCCCCCGCTTCCGGCATCCCTCATTCGGGCGCCAGAGCGTAGCTCGTGCTCCGCCCCCCGCCCGGCGACTTCACGAGGATCCCCCGCGCGACGAGGTCCGTGATGTCCCGGAAGGCCGTGTCCTGCGACACCTTCGTCAACGCCGCCCACTTGGAAGACGTGAGCTTCCCCTCGAAGCCGTCGAGGAGCCGGTTCAGCACCTTCCGCTGCCGCTCGTTCAGTGCCTGGCAGGCGAGATCCTGCCAGAAGCGCGCCTTCCGAAGGATCGCGCGCGAGGTGGCCTCGGCGCCATCGAGGGAACGGTCGAGGCAGTCGAGGAACCAGGTGAGCCACGCCGTAACGTCCAGGTCCCCCTTCTGCGTCGCCTCCAGCACGTCGTAGTAGGCCCTCCGCTCGCGCCGGATCTGCGCGGACATGCTGTAGAAGCGCTGCGCGCTCCCGTCCGAGCGAGCCAGCGCCGCGTCGGCGATCGCCCGTGCGATTCGCCCGTTCCCGTCCTCGAACGGATGGATCGTCACGAACCAGAGCTGCGCGATGGCCGCCTTCGCGACCGGGTCCATCTTGGGCGGGGCGTTGAACCAGTCGAGGAACGCCGCCATCTCGGCCACCAGCCGCTCGGCCGCCGGTGCCTCGAAGTGGACCCTCTCCCGGCCCGCGGGCCCCGAGACCACCTGCATCGGCCCCGACGCATCCGTCCGCCAACCCCCGACGACGATCCGGCGCAGGCCGCTGCGCCCGGTCGGGAAGAGCGCCGCGTGCCAGGCGAACAGCCGCTCCTCCGTCAGCGGCGCGTCGTAGCGCTGGGTCGCGTCCAGCATCATCTCCACGACCCCCTGCCGCCAGCGAAAGTGGGGCCAGTCCGGCAGCGTGTGGATGTACCCGCTCATCTCCGCACTCCCTGCAAAGAATCCTTCAAACCTATCGCCAGACCGCAAGCTCATTCTCCGCAATCGGGATAGGGGGTAGAGGGTTCGTCCCCTCTACTCCCCTCCCACACCACCGGACATGCGGGTCCGCATCCGGCGGTTCGGACGGTTGAGGTTAGCCGGCGAGTCTTGGGACTCCGAGGCGGTCGCAGTAACTGTTCGGCAGGGCGACGTGGAGCCCCTTGCTCGCGTTCCACCACCAGCGGCGGGTGCCTCGGGCAACTTGGGCTGCCGCATCCTGGTTCAGACCCAGTTTGCGAAGCTCGCGGTACGCCGTCGTGCCCCGTTTCCACTGTTTGAGGTGCAACACTCGCAGACGGTGGCGGACCCATTCGTCCAGTCCCCGGAGGACGCCCGGCGTCTG
>JAJXUD010000060.1 GCA_021783235.1 Myxococcales bacterium
TACGGCCTGCGCGATGAGGAGTACCTCCGCCTCAAGGTTCTCACCTGCGTGCTCCCGGCCATCTGAGCTACCAAGCTGAGCCCAAGTTGAACCCGGAATGAACCCACTCGATCACGCGATGAGCCAACAATCACTGGTCTCTTGCCCGGCGCCGATTCGCGGGCAAGGGCTCTCCCGTGGGGAATGCGCAGATGAGCCAGCTCCATGACGTCGCCACCTTCTGCCGGGCCGCCTGGCGCCACCAGTCGCCCCTGCCGAATCGGGTGCGCGCGCTCGGCCGCTTTGTCTACCGGCAGGCGCACAAGCGGATCGTCGGGAAGCCGCTGACCATCGCCTGGGAGGGGATGACCCTCGAGATTCCAGTGGATTCGACCTCCGCCAGCGCGGCCTACTACTTCGGCAGGCAGGACGCCTGGGAGTTCGCCTTCCTGGAGCGGTTCCTCCGCCCCGGGGACAGCGTGGCCGACGTGGGCGCGAACGTCGGCGTCTACACCCTCTTCCTCGCGAAGCTCGTGGGCGCGACCGGAAAGGTCTTCGCCTGCGAGCCCGAGCCGCAAAACCTCGAACGGCTGCGGGGGAACGTACAGAAGAACCAGCTCCGGCAGGTCGAAATCGTCCCGGCCGCGATTGGAGCCGTCGCTGGAGAGGCCCACTTTCTCTCCGGCCAGGACTCGGTCGGGCATCTGACCGATCGCCCCGAAGGAATCGTGGTTCCGCTCCAGACGCTCGCCGCCACCTGCGCGGCTCGTCCGCCCATCTTCGTCAAGGTCGACGTCGAGGGGTACGAGCAGGGCGTCATCGAGGGCGCCCGGGGTCTCATGTCGGCCGGGATGCCCCTCGTCTGGCTGCTCGAGTCCCCCGACTTCGAGGAGGGCTCTGGCCGGGGCGAGCTCGCTGGGTTGGCCTCGCTCGGTTACGATTTCTTCAGCTTCGACCCCATTCGCGGTGTGCTCGTCCCGTCCCACCCGCGCGACCGAAACGGCAACAATCATCTGGCGATTCGAAAAGGAGGCCAGGTGGCCGAGCGGCTGGGGACGCGACTTCAGCGCGATCAGTAGGAAGGAGACGCCATTGTCTAGTTCGGCCTTCTACGAGCGGTATTGGTCGGGGAGCGCTCCGCCCGATTGCGACCCGTACACCGTTCCGCGCGTCTCTCGCTTCCTGTCGCTCGCGAACCGTGGTTGCCGCGTCCTGGACGCTGGCTGCGGGTCAGGGCGTGCCGCGGCGTTACTGCGAGCAGGGGGGGTGGATGTTACGGGGGTCGATATTTCATCACAGGCGATCGAGCGAGCCCGGCTTGCTTGCCCGGGGATGCCTCTGCACGTCGCCTCGTTCGATGCGCCGCTACCATTTCCCGACGGGTCGTTCTCGGCGATCTACAGCGGAGACGTGGTCGAGCACGTTTACGACGTCCGGAGCATGGCGTCAGAGCTCGCTCGCGTGCTCGAGCCCGGCGGGCTTCTCTTCATGTCGACGCCGTACCACGGGCTTCTCAAGAACGTCGTCTTGAGTGTGTTCGCCTTCGACCGGCACTTCGACCCCGAAGGGCCACACGTGCGATTCTTCTCCGAACGGACGCTCCGCAACCTCCTGAGCGGTGCAGGCCTCACCGTCGAGCGCTTCGAGCACTTCGGTCGGCGCTGGCCGCTCTGGGCAAACATGGCGGCGGTGGCCCGCCGCCCTCGATAACGCGCCGAAGGACCAAGGCCGAATGTTCTTCTTCAGCGGAGAGATTCTTTCGCGCAAGGAAGCAGGAGCTTTCTGTGCGCCCCGCGCCTGACGGGCGGGTTGGAACCGGCGCACGGCCTCGCGTTGCGTTTTCGCCAAGACCCCCGATGTCGCGCGCGGCGAGCGCAGAACGCGAGAAGCGCTCCTCGACGAATCGCCTTCTTGGTCTGCCGAACTCCTCGAGCTAGGAGAGCCGCTCGGAGAGTTTGTGAGGGTGGGGCTCTCGAATTGACGTGCGGCCTGCGTTTGGGTGGTTCGAAGGAATCTGTTCACGACTTCTGGGAGGCCCACCCTTGTGGCGAGATTTACGCCGGGGATGGTGAAGCGGGGATGCGCTTCCCCGGTGGCGGCGTGCGGCGTCCAGGAACTCCGGCTGCGCCAGCCCGAAGAGCCCAGCGGGCCGCAGCGGAGCGTCGCTAGCGAGCCTCGCCTCCGGTGGGCAGGACGTTGAGGTACCGCTTCGCGAGCGCCGAACGCGAGAAGCGCTCCTCCACGAAGCGCCGTCCCGCATGACCGAGCTCCTCGAGCCGGGCCGGCTGCTCGGAGAGCTCGCGAAGGTTCCTCGCGAGCGCCGGCGCGTCCTCGGGTGCAAAGGAGGCCCCGCCGCCGGCCTCCTCCAACAGCCGCCTTGCCTCGCCCTCGACGCCCATGAGGATCGGTCGGCCGCAGCCCCAGAACTCGAAGATCTTGGACGGGATGACGGTCTTGAAGAGCTCGACGCCGCGCAGGAGGACCAGGCAGACGTCGCTCGCCGCCACGATCTCGGAGATCCGCGCCCTCGGCTGCTGGTCGACGAAGCGGACGCTCGCGAGTCCCTCGCGCTCCACCCTCGCCTTGAGCGCCTGTTTCTCTGCGCCCTCGCCCACCAAGAGGAAGGCGAAGCGCGGATCGTCGCGCAACAACTTCGCCGCGTCGAGGATGGTCCCGAGCCCATGCGCCATCCCGTGGGTGCCGATGTAAGTGGCGACAAACTTGCCGGCGAGGCCGAACTCCTGCCGGACGGCGCCGTCGCGGGGCAGGGGGCGGAACAGCTCCAGGTCGACGCCGTTCTTCACCACCGCGATCTTCCCGCGGTCGATCCCGTGGGCGGCGATCTCGTCGACGAAGGAATCGGTCACCGTGACGATCCGATCGGCCGCCCGATAGAGCGCCCGCTCCATGATTTCCAGGCCGCGGACCGCGAGGCTGCCCTCCGGCAGCGCTCCCACCGCGACGATGGAGCGAGGCCAGAGGTCGCGGACCTCGAAGACGAACGGGCGGCGGAAGAGGCGCGAGAGCCAGAGTCCGGCGACTCCGGTGAGAAACTGCGGCGAGGTGGCGATGACCACGTCGGGGCGGCGGGCGAGGAGCGGCCCGGTGAGGGAGGCGGAGAGGGCGTAGGAGACGTAGTTCGCCGAGCGGCGGGCGATGTTTCGGTTGGGGGCCGCGTAGATGGGGGCCCGCAGGACCTCGATGCCCTCGATCCTCTCGCGCCGCCAGAGCTCGCCCCGGTACTCCGCCGGAACCACCCCGGTCGGGTGGTTCGGGAAGCCGGTGAGCACCTGGACCTCGTGGCCGAGCTTCACCCACTCGCGCGAGAGCTCGTAGACGCGCGCGGCGGGGGCGCCCATCTCGGGGGGGAAGTACTGCGAGAGGTAGAGGATCCTCATTTCGCGCCGAGCGCGGAAAGCCGACGTCGCTCCCGCACCTTCAGCCCGACGTGGAACTCCTGCTGCGCCTGGAGCAGGCTGAAGGCGAGGCCCGGCCAGCCGTCCAGGATCCCGAGACGCAGGAAGTACATGTACGCAAAGAAGGCCACGGGTTTCGCCGGGACCCACGGCCAGACGCGCTCGCGGATGAGTCGCTTGACGAGGATGGGATCCTTCACGGCCGAGAGAGAGAGGGGGGTGGTCCTGGGCCAGAGTCGCGCCGTGGCCTCGGCTGTCGAGTAGCGGTTGTGGCGATCCAGCCAGGCGGAGATGCCCTTCTGGTCCTCGTGGATCAGGTCGTGATCGAGGAAGCCCACGGGGCCGTCGGCGATCATGTGCTCATGGACGGGGCGGCCGTCGTAGCGCGCCTTGCCCCTTCGGAAGAGCCGGAGATTCCAGCTCGGGTACCAGCCGCAGTGTTTGATCCATCGCCCCAGGAAGATGAATCGACGGTTGACCTGGAACGCGACGTGCTCGCCCGGGTCGGAGATTCGCCTCCCGACCTCATCCGCCAATTCAGGGCTGAAGCGCTCGTCGGCATCGAGAATGAAGATCCAGCCGTTTCGCCAGGGCAGCGTGTCGAGGGCCCAGTTCTTCTGAGCCGAGTAGTTCTCGAATCGGTGCTCAAAGAGCTGCGCGCCGTGCTTCTCCGCGATCGCTCGCGTGCCATCGCTGCTCAGGCTATCGACCACGACGACCTGGTCCGCGAACGCGCAGGACTGGAGGCACGCCGGCAGGTTCGCCTCCTCGTTCAGCGTCGGGATGAGAATCGAGAGCGGGATCTTTCGCATCGCTTCCCCGTTTCCTCCTTGGCAAGCCGGGTATACCCCGAGGCCCTCTGCCCATCCAGGCCCCGGTCCCCGGTCTCTCCCTGAATGGTCGGTCTCTGGGCGCTCCACCAATCGCAGGGTGAGCTTCAGGAACGCCAATGCTGCAGCCCATGGACAAGCCCGTTGAGCCAGCTTGACCCTCGCTCTTTCGGTCAGTTAGGGTGCCTTCGCCGGGCGGGTCCATTCAACCTTCAGCGGTCGAGGTGCCACTCGCTCGCCTTGTCGCCCTAGAGGAACCCCGTTGGAAGCGAATGCCACTCAGCCGGCGCAAGAGCCACCTCGCGTCGATCTCCCGGAGATAGACCTCCTCGCCTACTGGCGGATCGTCCGGAAGCATTGGGGGCTCATCGCGACCGTCTTCGCCGGGGTGGTGGCGGCCGGGTTGCTCTACACCCTTCGACAGCCCAAGATCTACGAGGCCTCGGCCACCGTCGACATCGAGCAGACCTCGCCGCAGGTGCTCGGCTCCAACGTGCAGGACGTCGTGGACATGGGGCCCGGAAATTTCTGGTTTGCCAAAGAGTACTACGAGACCCAGTACAAGATCATCGCGAGCCGCGCCGTTTCGCAGCGCGTGGTCGATCGGCTGCAGCTCGCGAGCGATCTCGACTTCTTGGGCCTCGCGAAGCTCAAAGACGCCGAGGCCCGCGCGAAAGCCCTCAAGGGGATCGATCCGGTCGCCGCCCTCCAAGCGAGAATCAGGGTCGACCCGGTCAAGGATTCACACCTCGTCTTCGTCCGCGTCGATGACGTGGAGCCAGCCCGCGCGGCTCTGCTCGCGAACGCGGTGGCCCAGGCCTACATCGATGAGAACGCCGACCAGCGCGTCGAGGCCGTCAAGAACGCCGCCGACTGGCTCCAGGGGCAAATGGGCGACCTGAAGGCGAAGCTCGAAGGGAGCGAGCTTTCTCTCTACAACTACAAGCGCGACAACGACATCCTCTCCATGTCGCTCGAGGACCAGCAGAACACGACGAGCCAGAAGCTGAAGACGCTCGCGGACGAGATCACCCACGCCCAGACGCACGCGATCGACCTGGGCGCACAGGTGAAGGTGCTCCGCGCGCTCCAGGCTCGGGGGCGTTCCGAGGGCGACTTCCGCGAGGACAGCTTCGGCCCGGTGGTGCAGAGCCCCCTCATCCAGTCGCTCAAGGCCAACTACTTTCAGCAGAAGGAGGAGGTCGCCGAGCTCTCCCAGCGCTACGAGGCGAAGCACCCGAAGCTTCTCGAGGCCGAGAGCAAGCTGGCGGCGGCCAGGGTGCAGCTCCAGCAGGAGATCGACCACATCGTCGCCGCCAGTGAGGCCGACTACGCGCAGGCCGAGGACGCGGTGCTGGCGCTCCAGAAGCTCTTCGATCGGGTCCGCGTCGAGGCGTTCGAGGTCAACAAGAAGGAGATCGACTACAAGAAGCTCCAGCGAGAGGAGCAGAACAACCAGCGGCTCTACGACCTGGTGCTGAAGCGCCTCAAGGAGACGGACCTCTCGGTGCTCCTCAAGACCAACAACCTGCGGCTGCTCGACGCCGCCATCGTGCCCAGGTCGCCCATCAAGCCGAGCCTGCGGACCAACGGCCTCGTGGCAGTCGTCCTGGGGCTCCTGGGCGGGCTCGCCGTGGCCTTCGGCCTCGAGAAGCTCGACAGCAGCTTCAAGGGGCAGGAGGACGTGGAGCGGATCCTGGGCCTCTCGTTCCTGGGCATCGTGCCGTCCATTGACGATTCGACGTTGCCGAGAGGGGCTGGCGACCGGGCGGCCACGGCGCGCGATCTCTTCGTCCATAGCCACCCGAAGTCCTCGGTGGCCGAGTGCTGCCGGAGCATCCGGACGAACCTGCTCTTCATGTCGCCCGACCGGCCGCTCCGAAGGCTGCTCGTGACCTCGAGCGGGCCGCAGGAGGGAAAGACCACCACCGCGGTGAGCCTTGGGATCGCCATGGCGCAGAGCGGCAATCGGGTGCTCCTGGTCGACACCGACATGCGGCGTCCGAGGCTGCACCGGGCGTTCGGCGTGCCAAACGAGGTCGGGCTCTCCACCGCGGTGGTCGGAGAGGCGCGCATCGAGGACTGCGTGAAGACGACGGAGGTGCCGAGCCTCTGGGTGCTCCCGTGCGGCCCGATTCCTCCGAACCCCGCGGAGATGCTCCACGCCGCGCGCTTCAAGGAGATCGTCGCATCGCTCTCGGAGCGCTTCGATCGGGTGATCTTCGACTCGCCGCCGCTCGCCGCGGTCGCGGACGCGGCCGTCTTGTCGACCCAGGTGGACGGAGCGTTGCTGGTGCTCAAGGCGGGGCGGACCAGCCGGGAGCTGGCCAGGCGAGCCCTCGATGCGCTGCGTGGCGTCAACGCAACGATGGCCGGGGCAATTCTGAACGACCTCGACCTCGCGAGCCGCGAGTACGGCTATTACTACTACTACCGCCGGGGCTACTACGAGGAGCAGGGTGGCAAGGCGGCGGGTTGACGCAATGGCGCGCGAGGCTCCGCAAGACGATCGCCAAAGTGCCCTTCCCGACCCCGCGAGCGGGACACAGGGTCGCGAGCGGACCGGCAAGCGACACCGGTTGGCGGTCGTCACCTCCCACCCCATTCAGTACCAGGCCCCCCTGTTCCGGGAGCTCGCGAGGCGACCAGAGGTCGACCTCACCGTCTTCTTCTGTTCGGATCACGGCCTCACCGAGCGGCTGGACCCTGGCTTCGGTCAGTCGTTCAAGTGGGACGTGCCCCTCGTCGAGGGGTACCGGTACGAGTTGCTCCCGAACCGCTCTCCGCATCCAGGCCCCGAGAATGGCTTTCTTGGCGAGTTCAACCCGGCGCTCTTGCCGAGGCTCGCCCGTGGCGGCTTCGACGCCGTGCTGGTCCATGGCTACGCCTACGCATCCTGTTGGCTGGCCTTCGCGGCGGCGAAGCTCGGCGGCGCGCGTCTTCTCATGCGCGCCGAGGCTCACCTGCTCGAGCCCCGCCCACGGTGGAAGCGCGCCGCCAAAGCCGCGATCCTGCGCCCGGCTTTCAAGATCGTCGACGCGGGGCTCGCCATCGGAACTCTGAACCACGAGTACTACCGGCACTACGGCATCTCCCCGCTCAAGCTCGTCCATGCGCCGTACTCGGTGGACAACGACTACTTCGCCGCCGAGGCCGACCGCTGGCGGGCAACCCGGACGGCGATTCGCCGGGAGCTCGGCTTGCCCGAGGATGTTCCGGTTGTCCTCTTCTGCGGCAAGCTCATCCCGAAGAAGCGCCCGCTCGACCTCCTGGAGGCTCTGTCCCGGACCAGTCGAGTTCCGCCGATTCATGCGCTCGTGGTCGGAGACGGATTGCTCCGGCCCGAATGTGAGACGTTCGTCCGCTCGAAGCTGCCGGGGCGGGTCGCGTTTGCGGGCTTCCAGAACCAGGCGTCGTTGCCCAAGATGTACGCCGCCGCCGATCTCCTGGTCCTCCCCTCTGAAATCGAGCCATGGGGGCTCGTCGTCAACGAGGCCATGGCCTCCGGCCTGCCTGCAGTCGTCAGCACGGCCGTGGGCGCTGCCGCCGATCTGGTTCGACCGGGCGAAACGGGCGACATTTTCACGGTCGGTGACGTGGAGGCGCTCGCGAGATCCCTGGAGGCGATCTGCCGCCCCGAGAAGCTGCGGGCCTGCTCCGTGGCCGCCCGCGAGCGGATGGCGCGCTGGTCTTTGAGGGAGACCGCAGACGGCATCGTCCGGGCGCTCGAGGGATGAAGCGGGCGGACCATTTCGAGGGTGCGATCCCGCGCCCGCAGGCGGCGGCTGAGTGTGCCGAAGCGATCTACGACAACCAAGGCAATCCCGACCTTCTTCGCCTCCGCCCCCCGGAAGCGCGCCGCATCCTCGACATCGGTTGCGGGACCGGGTCGAACGCGAGGCTGCTTGGAGCCGAGGGCTGCCGTGTCTGGGGGGTTACCGTCTCTCCGCGGGAGGCGGAGATCGCGAAGAGACGCCTCGAAGAAGTTTCCGTCTGCGATGTCGAGCGGGACCGGCTTCCTTGGCCCAAGGGATCGTTCGATCTGCTTCTCATGTCTCACGTCCTCGAGCACCTCGTTCGCCCGAAAGACGCTCTCGCCCGTCTCGCGGAATACCTGCAGCCAGGCGGCTGGCTCCTCGCCGCCGTCCCCAACATGGCCCACTGGCGAATCCGCGTTCGCCTTGCGCGCGGTGACTGGGCACGCGAGGAGAGCGGCCCCTTTGACCGAACTCACCTTCACTTCTGGAGCTTCGCGACGGCACCAAGGGTCGTCGAGGGCACGCCGTTCGCCAGTCCTACGATCATGGGAGGAAGCCCAGCGGTTCCGCTCTGGCCGTTGAGGCGGCTCGCCCCCGCCCCTTCCCGATGGATCGATCGCGAGGTCGGCCGGCTTCGGCCGAACCTCTGGAGCACGCAGATCTTTCTGCTGGCGAAGGCTATCGAATGAGGAGTGGACGAGACGCTAGCCAGAAACCGCGACTCCAGCCCTCCCGGGAACCCCTCGTCGTAGCGTTGGCGGCGGGAGGTTGCGGTACGTTGGCTTGGGGTTTACCTGGCCCGTTTGACTGGGTCCTCTGCTTCGGAGCCGCCCTCCTCGGGGGCTTGTGCGCCTGGGTGCTCGCGCGCGGAACGCGCGAGGGACGAATCGCGCTCCATCACCCATCGGTCATGATGAGCCTCAGCCTATTGGCCTACTGGTTGGTCGGTGGACTTGCCGCAAGGGCATCGCCCGAGGTCCTGCTCTCGCCCGCCGCGGTCGACTGGCTTGGGCCATCGCTCCTCGAGGGCGCGCTATTTCTCGCGGCGTTCGTGGCCGTCGCTGGACTACCTCGGCCGTTGCCAGAAACCGACGGAGAGTCCCCTGGGCCCAGTAGAAAGGCGTGGCTCTCCATTTGGCTGGTCATCGCCATTCTCTGGGGGATCCGCCTCTATGAGACGATAAATGGCCAATACTTTAGCCATTCCAGCGGATCATCTCTCGATGCTTCGGATCCACGAACGGGCGCCGTTCTACAACTGGGGGTGGGGCTGCAGTTCGCGCCCCCGCTGTTGGCTGCGCTTCTCTGGAAGAATCACAGGAGGTGGGCCGCGTTGGCTGTCGGCCTCGCCGAGTTCGCGTTCATTTTTGGGGCAGGAGAGCGGTTGCCAATCCTTTGGTTCTTCGCCGCCCTTGGGTACTTCTCGAGCGCCCTCGGGAACCCGCCCCGGATTTCTGCAATCGTCAAGGTGGTCTCGCTCGTGTTTCTCGTCGCGAGCCCTCTGATCCTCGACATTCGAGATTTTGTCAGCGCCAGTGGCGACGAGCGGATGGGGCCCTTGGACATCTACACGAGAGCGCTCCCGGCGGCCCTCGAATCGCTCGAGACGTTGACGTCATCGAAGGAATCGAGTGCCTCCGCTTACGCGCGACGTTCAACGGCGAGCGGTTATCTGGCGGCGGTCATGAGCCGGACGGAAGGGTCTTGGGGTTCGTTCTTCGGAGGCGAGACCTACCTCCAATCCGCCACTGCGCTGGTTCCACATTTCCTCTGGAGCGAGAAGCCCGATTTCTCCGACCCACTCGATGCGATCAACTGGCGCTTTGACCTGGACCGAGTGGACAATGTCTTTTGTCCGCTGAGCGAGGGTTACTGCAATTTTGGCACACTCGGAGTCCTGCTCGTTGGCCTGCTTTACGGCCTGTTCGGAGCGTTGCTTCGTCGATTTGCCGAGGCGAGCACGGCAAGCCCGACCAATTTGCTGGCACTCAGTCCCTCGCTCTCGATCCTGATCGTCTTCGAAACCCATTCGACGGTGACATCGCTTTCGGTTATCAGATTGAGCATCGTCCTGTTCTTGGTCTTCGCCCTCGCGAGAGGGATAAAGGGGAGGCGGTTGATGATTGGGATGCCCGTGATTGGCGTACCTTCGGCTGCAAGGAGGAATCTGTAATGAACGTCGTCGTTACTGGGGCCGCGGGCTTCATCGGATCGCACGTCGCTGAAGTGCTTCTTTCGGAAGGTCACGAGGTGCTGGCGCTCGATGATCTGTCGGGTGGGTTCAGGGAGAACGTCCCGGTGGGAGCGCGCTTCGAGCGGCGGTCCGTCATCGACCCGCTCGACGATCTCTTTGAGAGTTTCCGGCCCGCGGCTGTTTACCACTTGGCGGCCTACGCGGCCGAAGGGCTCTCCCACCACATCCCGGTATTCAACTTCACCAACAACGCGGTGGGCACGGCGAACATCCTGGCGGCGAGCTACCGGTCGGGCGCGAAGCACTTCGTCTTTACCTCGTCCATCGCCGCATACGGCCACCCGCACACGAGCGAGCCCTTCGACGAAGAAACCCCCTGCGTTCCCTGCGATCCCTACGGCGCGGCCAAGCTCGCGTGCGAGCACCACATCCGCTCGTGCCAGGCGTACTTCGGCGGCCCCGCCTACACCATCTTTCGGCCGCACAACGTCTTCGGCCCGCGGCAGAACATCGCGGACCCCTACCGCAACGTCGTCGGGATCTTCATGGCCCGGGCGATGCAGGGGAAGCCGATGCCGATCTTCGGGGACGGGAGTCAGACCCGCAGCTTCTCGTACATCGACACCGTGGCGAAGTGCCTGGCGCACGCCCCGATGGCCGGAGCGGCCGCCAACGCCACCATCAACATCGGGGGGGACCAGCCGATGTCGGTGCTGGAGCTCTCGCGGCAGATCGCCAGGGTGCTTCGTGTCCCCCACCAGGTCGAGCACCTCGCGCCGCGCAAGGAGGTGCAGCACGCCCACTGCCGGCATGACGTCGCGAGGAGGATCTTCCCGGGGGAGTACTCGGAGCTGGTCTCGATCGAACGAGGCCTCGAGAAGATGGCAGACACGCTCAGCGGGCAAGCCATTCCCCCTCCCACCGAGTGCCCGTCCGCCATCGAGATCGAAGACAACTTGCCCCCGAGCTGGCGGGACCGGCTCGTCGGGTCGAGCGAGAGGATTCGATGCGCGAAGTGACCGTGATCGTCCCCGTGTACAACGGGGAGAAGTACCTGGAAGAGTCCCTTGCCTCGGTGGTCGCCCAGGACGTCGACGCGGAGATTCACGTCCTGGACGACGGCTCGATCGATCGATCCGAATCCATCGCGAGGAGCTTCTCCGATCCCCGGCTTCGTTACTCCAAGAACCCCGGACGCTTCGGGCTCTTCAAGACCCTGAACCGGGGCTTCCGCGAGGCCGAGACGCCGCTGGTGAGGATCTGGGCGCACGATGACCGGATGGTTTCGGGCAGCCTCCGTCGTTTCATCGAGTTCGCCGGAACGCACCCCACCGCCGGCGTCGTCTTCTGCAGGTTCCTCGACATGGATCCCGAGGGCCGGCTGACGGGGCTGGAGGCCCAATTCGACCGGCAGTGGCCTCGGGTTCCCGAGCTCTTTCGGGACCAGCTCGCCGCCTTGCTGTTCTGGTGCTACGGCTGCCTCCCCGGCAACATCTCGACCGTGATGATGCGGCGCGAGACCTGGGAACGGCTCGGCGGCTTCGTCGAGGGCATCCAGCAGGCGCCCGACTACGACATGTGGGTTCGGGCGAGCGAGGTCGCGGACGTCGGCTTCATCGACGAGCCGTTGGTCGAGCTCCGCAACCATCCCGGCCAGCTCAGCAAGGAGGCGGGGAAGCTCATGACGATCATCGAGGAAGAGCTACCGGTGATCCGCCGGCTCGAGGGGCGGCTTCAGGGCCTGCTGAGCGCCCGCGACCTCCGGCGCGGCTGGCGCTGGTGGCACGGGCGTTCGCACGTCCATTACGTGGCCCGGGCGATCCTGCGCGGGGATCTCAAATCGGCCGGGAGGGGGCTCCGGGCGGTTCGCGCGTACGGCCAGCCGCTGGAGCAGCTCGTCGTCTGGCTGCTCAGCGGGAATGGGCGGGTTTTCAATCTCGATCGAGAAAAGGTCTTCGACGAAGCCGTGAAGCGGCTCGCGCTGCCGACGGGTGGCCAACCGGCCACGGGGTCCGTTCACTCTCTCCCACCGGGCCGGGCGGCGGGCTGAGCTGAAGGCGCTCAGAGCGAGCGGAGTTCGTTCTGGCGGATCCAGTGCCCGAGCACCACCGGTGCCAGCACCCACGCCGAAGTGCGCGCGGTGGCACGGCGCCAGAGCGGCTCGGCCGGAAGCTGAAAGGGCGCCCTCCGCCTCCCGGCCTCGGCCCAATCGGCAAGGGGTCCGCTGAGCCACTGCTCGAAGGGCAGGGAAAATCCGCTCTTCTGGCGCAGGGGGAGCCGCAGCGCGGCGGCCCCCGCGAGCAGAGGCTTGTTCCCGCTCCGGGAGAGCTTGAGCCGACCCGAGAGCGGCAGCACCGCCTCGACCAGCTTCTCGTCGAGGAGCGGGGGGCGGATCTCGACGCCATGGGCGAGGCCCATGGCGTCGCTGTCCCGCAAGAGGGTGTCCCGCAGGTAGTTCACGAGCTCGAGCCTCGAAAGGTCGTTGATCGCGTCGTTGCCCAGGCCGCTCGCGGACTGGACGGCCTCGATGGAGATCGTTCGCCCGAGAAGGGCCTCGATCTGCGGGCCCAGTAGCAGGGCGCGCTGGGCGGCGTAGGTGGCCACGGGATCCCCCGAGGCGGCCACGGCGGCGAGCCCCTTCTTCCAGTGCTGGGGGACGCCGTTGAACGGGCTGCCCCTCAGCGCCTGTAGGCCAGCCCTGGCGGCAAGGCCGGCCCAGCGACCGGAGCTCCGCAGCCGGCCGAAGCGGCGGAAGCTCGCGTAGCCGGCGAACAGCTCGTCGCCGCCGAGGCCCGAGAGCGCCACCTTGAGGCCAGCCTGTCGGGCAGCGCGCGAGACGAGCCAACTGTTGATGCCATCCACCGACGGCTGATCTTGGGCGGCCACCGCCTCCGGGACCAGCCGACCGGCCTCCTCGGGCGTGATGCGAACCTCGCGGTGGTCGGTCCCGAGCGCCCGGGCGAAGGCCGCTGCCTCGGGCCCTTCGTCGGCGGGGCTGTCGAAGGAGACCGTCAGCGTGATGGGCGGCTGGTCGAGCGCGCGCTTGGCCAGCGAGGCGAGGACGCTCGAATCCATGCCCGCGCTCAGAAAGACGCCGAGCGGCACGTCGCTGCGGAGCTGAAGCCGGACGGCCTCGTGAAGCACCGGCGCAATGGCCTCGATGGCCTCCGCGGCGCTCTTTGGACCGTCCGCGTGCGCCTCGGGCAGCTCCCAGTAGCGACGCTCCAGCAGGCGGCCCTCGGCGAAGCTGGCCACGGTGCCGGGAGGCAGCGCCCGAACGCCGTCGACCAGGGTCTGCGGGCCCCAGACGGAGCCGAAGGCGAGGAAGCTGACGAGCCCCTGCTGTGACAGCCGGCGCTCGGCGAGGCCGGCGGCAAGGAGGGCGCGGACCTCGGAGGCAAAGGCGAGGCCGCCGGGTGACTCGGCGACGTAGAGAGGTCGAATACCAAGCCGGTCGCGCGCGAGGGTGAGCCGCCGCTCCTTGCGATCCCAGCAGCCGAAGGCGAACATGCCGCGCAGCCGCGGCAGGCAGCCCTCCCCCCACTGGGCGAAGGCCGCCAGCAGGACCTCGGTGTCGCACTCGGTGGCGAAGCGGTGGCCGAGGCCGGAAAGCTCGCTGCGGAGCTCCCGGTAGTTGTAGATCTCGCCGTTGTAGGTGACGACGTACCGGCCGTCGGGGCTCTGCATCGGCTGGCGGCCGGCGTCGCTGGTGTCGAAGATGGCGAGGCGGGTGTGCAACAGCAGCGCCGCGGGGGCGCCGAGATCCTCGAACGTGCCTTCCCCGTCAGGCCCCCGGTGGCGCAGCGCCGCCAGCCCGGCCTCGCGATCGAGGGCGGCGATCCGAGACGGACGATCGGTGACGAGGCCGAGGATGCCGCACATGGCTGCCCGGTTCTAACCTCAAAGCCAGTGGAGTAGGAAGCCTCGCGCAAGTGGACTCGGTGGCATCGGACGTGCTCAATTCATCCCCATCCACCCCTGAATGTCGCCCGGATGACCAGCGCAAACGCCCACTTGCGATCGGCTCACGTCGTTCCGGTCATCGCGGACGAAGCGAGCGGCCCGAGCTACTCGGTGCCCCGGCTCTGTCGGGCGCTCGCGGGCGCCGGCACCGAGGTTGCACTCCACGTCGTCGAGCTCGGTCAAACGCGGCTTCGAGCCGAAGGCTTCGAACTCCACCGCCACCCCTGCTCGCCGGGTCCGCTTGCGCGACGGCTGGTGCGATCGGCCTCCCTGCGAGCCGCCCTCTTCGACGAGGCCCGGCGCGCCCAGATCCTTCACAACCACAGCCTCTGGGTCATGCCCAACGTCTACCCGGGCTATGCGGTTCACGGGACGGCCTGCCGGCTGGTGACCTCCCCCCGCGGCGTGCTGGACCCGTGGGCCCTGCGCCGCTCGCGTTGGAAGAAGCGCGCGCTCTGGCTCTGGGGGCAGCGCCACACCCTCCAGCGGACCGACTGCTTTCACGCCACCTCCGAGAGTGAGCTGCGCTCGATTCGAGCGGCGGGTCTTCGGGCGCCCGTCGCGGTAATACCCAACGGAATCGACGTGCCTTTGGAGCTGCCACCGCTTCACAGGGAAGGGCCACGGCGCCTGCTGTTTCTCGGCCGGTTGCACCCCACGAAGGGCGTGGATCTTCTTCTCTATGCCTGGACGGCGGTGGCACCGCGCTTTCCAGAGTGGGAGCTTCAGATCGTCGGGCCGGACGAAGGCGGCTACGGGAGGCAGATGCAGCGGCTCGCCGCCGATCTCGGGGCGCCGCGGACGCGCTTCGTTGCTCCGCTCTACGGCGATGCCAAACATCGGGCGTTCGCGGAGGCGAGCCTGTTCGTTCTGCCGACCCATACCGAGAACTTCGGGATGGCTGTGGCCGAGGCGCTCGCCGCGGGCACCCCGGCGATCGTCAGCCGTGGCGCGCCCTGGGAGGGGCTCGAGCGCGAGCGCTGTGGCTACTGGATCGAGCGGAGCGTCGAGGCGCTGGAGGCGAGCCTCGCGGCGGCGCTGGCGCTTCCCGAAGATGAACTTCGGGAGATGGGAGCGCGAGGGCGCGCCTGGATGCTACGCGACTACTCCTGGAGCCGGGTCGGCGCCGAAATGTCGCTCTTGTACCGTTGGCTCACGACGGGCGGAACGAGACCGTCTTTCGTCAACGTCTGAGCGTCAGAGCGCCACCGTGGGCGCCTCTTCAGATAGACGGCGTCGCCTCAGAGCCTGATCGATGCGCTGAAAGACCATGGCCGTGGCTTGACGATCGAGCAGCCAGAGGCTGGCGACGGTAGCCAGCGCGGCCGCCAGCAGCCCTAGGGTCAACCCCGGCGCGGCGCCGAAGCCAAAGTGAAGCGATGCAGCCCGTGCCGCCACGCAGGCCCCTGCGACCGCTGCGCCAAGGCCAACCGCTCTTGCTGCTGGCCAGGCGATCGCGCCTGGGGTCAACACGCGCGCCCGGAGGAGTTCGAGGCAAGAAAGCGAGAGGCTCACGAGAA
Source organism: Myxococcales bacterium (assembly GCA_021783235.1). Lineage (GTDB taxonomy): Bacteria > Myxococcota > Myxococcia > Myxococcales > JAKAPL01 > JAJXUD01. The sequence continues at coordinate 15,661 of JAJXUD010000060.1, forward strand.
ATGCGGCCGGGTAGGCGACAGCCAGGCCCAAGACGCCTTGTGCCCCGAGCCACCTGGCCGTGGCGAGGTAGCATAGAAGGCCCAGAATGTTCGGCAAGATGAGCCCCTTCGCGTTGTGGCTTGCGAGAAGGCTCGCGCTCACCGTCGGAAAGACCAGCCCGTAGAGCAGATACCAGCTATAGCGACGCAACACTGCGGCGACCATGAGCGAATCGGAAGGGCCGAAGGCGCCACGCTCGAGCGCGAGCCGGATGAGCTCGCGGCCCTCGATGGACAGGACGGCAATCCCCGCCGCCCCCAGGTAGCAACCGATGGCGAAAAAAAGCCGAAACAGACGTCGGAATCGATCGATGTCGCCGCGGGCGAGGTAGGCGCTCATCAAGGAGAGGCTCATCGCGCCCATTCCATAGGTCGCGAGCCGCACGGTCGCCGACAGCAGCTTGCTCGCGTAGAAAAGGTGGGAGACTGCGCCGGTACCGAGCGCCGCCCCCAGATGCCGCTCCATTGGGCCGATGAGCGTCATGGGGACCACCGCGATGGCGAGCGCCGCCGTCTGCCGCAGCATCCCGGCCATTCGCGCCAAGGCGGCCTTGCTCGGAAGCCTGGGGTGGAAGCCCGTGCCGCGGAGCCCAAAGGACAGGATCAGGAGCTGGCCCAGCGCCGCGAGCAGGTAGCCGAGCGGCAGCGAGTAGATCGAGAGCGTGCGCCCTGCGACGAGCAAGACGGCGGCGGGGACGCCGAGAAGGGCGTTCGCGGCCACCGCGACGACGACGAACCGCCCCGAGGCGGCGAGCGCTCCGCCGATGGTCGCGGAGGCGAGCCCCATCCCTGCGACGATGAAGCCGATGGGGAAGACGATGGCCGCGGTCGCCCGCGCGGAGGGGCTCGCTCCCCCCGTGGTGAAGGCCAGCACCCAATGTGCTCCGGCGACAAGAGGGAGGCCGAGCGCCAAGAAGATGGAAAGCGCGAACCCGGTTGCCTCGCCGGCCCCGCGCCAGGCTGCTCGCTCGCCGTCCGAGGCTCGCAGCTTCGCGAAGAAGGGGATGGTCGTGTCCTGGAGCGCCATCCCGATGATCATGGACAGCGTGTTGGGAACGATCCACGCCTCCAGGTAGCCGTCCATTTTGGCGCGGGCCCCAAAGAGGCGCGCGGAGAGGACCTCTTGCCCGAGCACGAGCACGAGGCCGCCGGCCTGGACGGCCGTCAGAATCAGCCCTGTCTTGAGGTGCCGCGAGCCAGGCCCCGTTGCTGGATCCTCAGGGGCGGGGTTCGTCTCGGCGCCGATGGCCTCCACCTCGCCCATCTCTCTCCATTCGAGGCTCACCGCGAAGGGCCGCGTGAATGCGTTGTCGCATGGCAATCCACTGAAGCCAAGCGGCGTTCGAGCCTTGAGGCCATTGGAGCTTGGCGCCTTCGCCTGCTACACTTTCCGAGAAAGGACCCCACCGATGAAATGGCTCATTACTGGAGGCGCCGGCTTCGTCGGCTCGCACCTGGCTGACCTCCTGGTCGCCAAGGGGGAATCGATCGTCGCGATTGACGATCTCTCGACCGGATCCACCGAGAACATCGCCCATCTGAGGGCCTCGAAGCAGTTTCGCTTCATACCCGACGACGTGACGAACACCTTCCTGTTGCGCGAGCTGGTGGACGAGGCAGACGTAATCGTTCACCTCGCCGCCGCAGTCGGGGTTCGGCTGGTCGTCGAGGAGCCCGTTCGGACGATCACGACGAACGTCGGGGCGACCGAGCTCGTCCTGAAGACGGCTGCCAAGAAGGGGAAGCGCGTCTTCATCGCCTCGACCTCGGAGGTCTACGGAAAGGGCGTTCGAGTTCCCTTCAACGAAGAGGACGACGTCGTCTATGGCCCTTCCACCAAGGCGCGGTGGAGCTATGCCGCCTCGAAGCTGATTGATGAATTTCTGGGCCTTTCCTACTGGAAGGAGCGGGGGTTGCCGGTGGTCGTGGGGCGGCTCTTCAACACGGTGGGGCCACGACAGACTGGGCGCTACGGAATGGTGATCCCGCGCTTCGTTCGACAGGCGCTCGCGAACGAGCCGATCACCGTTTATGGCGACGGGACCCAGTCGCGCTGCTTCGCGCACGTCGCGGACGTGGTGGGGGCGATTCATTCGCTCTGCGTCGCGAAAGAGACCGTCGGCCGGGTTTTCAATATTGGCGGGACCGAGGAGGTGACCATCGTGGATCTGGCGAGGAAGATCCGCGAGGCGACGCGCTCGAAGTCCGAACTCTGCTTCGTCCCTTACGAGAAGGCCTACGAAGAGGGGTTCGAGGACATCGTCCGCCGGGTTCCGGATCTCTCGCGGATCCACGCGGCAATCGGCTACTCGCCGAGCCGTCCCCTCGAGGAGATCATCCGCGACGTGGTTGCGCACGAGCGGGCTGTCGCATCCGGATCGGCGCCGCTCGCGGCCGTGGGTTAGGGGAAGCACCTCGCGAGGATCTGCTCGCACCGTCGTCGATAGGTCTCGGTCGCGCACCGGTTGCGGGCTGCCTCCGCGATTCGATGACGGGCAGCTGGATCCGCGAGAAAGCGTCTGACCTTGGCGACGAGCTCGCCCGGGCTCTCGAAGCACTCGATCTCCTGGCCCTCCACGAAGAGTTCGATGAGTTCGGGCGTGCGCCGGCTCAGGACGAAGGCTCCCATGGCCGCCGCCTCGAAGGAGCGCATGTTGTGGCCGTTGGCGAAGACCTGGATGAGGTTCAGCGAGATCGCCGATCGCGCGAGGGTTCGCGACATGTCGGCTTCCATCTGGGCGGGACCCTTCACGAAGGCCCGCAAAGGGGAGCTCTTGGGAAGGTGGTGCCAGTGCCCCCAGATCTCGAGGTTGAAGCCGGCCAACTGCCGAAGCCACAGCTCACGTTCGGGCGACCAGTTGCCCACGAAGGACACTTCGCACTCGGGCTGACGGTCTAGGTCGATGGGAGGGTGCATCTCAGGGTCCCACGCGAACGGTAGGCACGCGGGCCTGGCGCCAATGGAGACGAGCCTCGGGATGAACGAGGGTGAGAAGGTGAAGAAGACGTCATAGGCCCGAATCGCCCGCTCGAGCTCCGGGTTCCAGTTCGGTGCATGGAATGGGCCGTCTGGATAGTAGTTTGCCGTGACTCGGCTGAAGCGCTTCGCCTCGTGGATGCTCTGCTCGTCGACCCAGTTTCCCTTCGTGACGAGGAGAAGGTCCGGCTGGATTGAGTGGACGGCCTCGACGAGCTGCTGGCGCCACCGGCGCCTGAGGATCGGGCCCAGGACAGGGTCGGTGAATCGATTGTGCGGGACCCCCAGGGCCGATCGCATCCCCGTTGGCTCGAGGCGGTCCACCTTGCAACCAAGGGCCTCGAACCCTCGGGCGAATGACTTCCCGAGTTGCCCGAGCGTGAACTCTCCGACGATTGCGATTCGAAGGGAGGCGGCTTTGGGGGAGACGGCTGGATCGCGAAGCTGCGTTTCTGTCGCCAGGAGATCCTCCGATCAAGCCATCCGCTCGGCCAGGTTCCGGCCGAACGCCGGGTAGGTGTAGCGCTCCTGCAGCCGCTGAAAGGCGACCTCGCCCATCGAGCGGACGCGGGGCGCGTCGCCGAGCAGCGCGAGGAGGCGCGCGGCGAGCTGCCGCGCGTCGCCCGCGGGGACGACGGCGCCGGTCTCGCCGTCGCCGATCACCTCGGGGATGGCTCCGGAGTCGGCTCCCACCGAGGCCTTCCGGTAGCTCGCGGCCTCGAGGAACACGATCCCGAACCCCTCCGCGCGGCTCGGCAGGACGAAGAGGTCGCAGGCGGCGTAGCGGCGGTGGAGCTCCTCGTCGGGGATGCGGCCGAGGAACTCGACGGAGTCCGCGACGCCCAGGTCGCGGGCGAGCTGCTCGAGGCGGGGGCGGTCGGTGCCGTCGCCGGCCACCCAGTAACGAAGGGTGGGGTGCTGCTTCCGCACCTCCACCAGGGCTTCCAGGGTGGTGTCGATGCCCTTGTAGCGCTCGCTGGCGTCGAGGCGGGCGACGCTGAGGAGCCGCGGGCCGTCCTCGGCGGCGCCGACGTCGGGCGAGAGCGCGGGCGGGGTCCAGAAGGGGTCGAGCGTGCAGGGGAGCAGGTCGATGGGGGCCCGGACGCGGTTGACGCGGCGGGTCTCGTCGGCGGTGAAGCGGCTGATGGCGAGGAACTGGTGGCAGAAGCGGGCGCCGAGCCGCTGGAGCGCGGGCCAGGGGGCCCAGGCCTCGATGCCGTACAGGAAGCACGAGATCCGCTTCGCGCCGAGCAGCCGGAGGCCGGGGGCCAGGGGGAGGAGCTGGACGTGCCCGACGAGGACGCGGTCGGGCCGCCGCGTGGCGGCGGAGAGGGCGGCGCCGATGAAGGCCTGCCGGTCGCCGGCGAAGCCGCGGAAGGAGTCGGCGGCGAGGTAGCGGGGGTCCAGATCGCCCGTGGCGTCGTTGAGGCAGAGCAGCTGAACGTCGCCGCCCTCCCTCGCCACCAGATCGCTCGCGGCCTTGCAGACGGCCCGGTTGTAGGCCTGCATGCCGCCGGTAGAGTGGAAGGTCTCGGTCTGGAGGATCAAGAGCCGCATCGGCGCGTAACCTAACAGCCGGGAGCTTCGGGCGCGAGCGATCGGCGCCGTTCTCTTGCCTTGGCCTGGGGCAACCCGCTATAGCCCATCGGATTCGACATGCCCCACCACGCGCTCATCACCGGAATCACGGGCCAGGACGGCAGCTACCTGGCCGAGTCGCTCCTCGCGAAAGGCTACGAGGTCTACGGCGTCGTCCGGCGCAGCAGCACCGAGACCTTCGAGCGGATCAACCACCTGCGCGAGCGGGTGACGCTGCTCCAGGCGGACCTCCTGGACCAGATGTCGGTGATCCGGGCCATCGAGAAGTCGGAGCCGCGGGAGGTCTACAACCTGGCGGCCCAGTCGTTCGTGCCGACCTCGTTCGAGCAGCCGCTGCTCACGGCGGAGTACACGGCGATGGGGGTGACGCGGGTGCTCGAGGGGATCCGCACGGTCGACCCGAAGATTCGCTTCTACCAGGCGTCGTCCTCGGAGATGTTCGGGAAGGTGCGCGCCTCGCCGCAGGACGAGCTGACGCCCTTCCACCCGCGCAGCCCGTACGCGGTGGCGAAGACCTACGGCCACTTCATCACGGTGAACTACCGCGAGAGCTACGGGATCTTCGCCTGCTCGGGGATGCTCTTCAACCACGAGTCGCCCAGGCGCGGGCTCGAGTTCGTGACGCGCAAGATCACGGACGGGGTGGCGCGCATCAAGCACGGGCTCGCGCAGAAGCTTCCGCTGGGAAACCTGGAGGCGAAGCGCGACTGGGGCTACGCGGGCGACTACGTGGAGGCCATGCACGCGATGCTGCAGCGGGGCGAGCCGGCCGACTACGTGGTGGCGACGGGCGAGACGCACAGCGTGCGCGAGTTCTGCGAGATCGCCTTCGCGCGGGCGGGGCTCGACTGGCAGAAGCACGTGGCCTCCGATCCGCGCTTCTACCGGCCGGCGGAGGTGGATCTGCTGGTCGGCGACTGGTCGAAGGCGAAGCGCGAGCTCGGCTGGGCGCCGAAGGTCGGCTTCCGGGGGCTCGTGGAGATGATGGTGGACGCGGACCTCGCCCGGGTGGGGCTCGAGGTGACGCGGGGGCGCACGCCCGAGGCGGCGTGAAGGCGCTGGTCACGGGGGCGGGCGGCTTCGCGGGCTCGCACCTCTGCGAGCTCCTGGCCGCGCGGCAGGGCGGGCCCGTGGATGGGACGGTCTACGGGGCCTCGGAGGCGACGGCGAACCCGGCGATTCGCCCGCACCTGTGCGACGTGACGCGGCGCGAGGAGGTGGCGCGGCTGCTCGAGGCGATCCGGCCGACGCACCTCTTCCACCTGGCGGCGCCGTCGCACGTGGGCGAGTCGTTCGACCGGCCGGCGGAGGCCATCGCGGCCATCGCGGCCGGCGCGGTGGGGCTGCTGGAGGCGGCGGCGCGGCTGGACCCGGCGCCGCGCGTCCTCCTGGTCAGCAGCGCCGAGGTGTACGGCTGGTCGGGCGCCGCGGGCGAGCCGCTCGCCGAGGGCGCCGCCCTGGAGCCGCACAGCCCCTACGGCGTGGGCAAGCTCGCCGCCGAGGCCTACGCCCGGCAGCTCGCGCGGCGCGGGCTCTTCGTCGTCGTCGCGCGGCCGTTCAACCACGTGGGGCCCCGGCAGAGCGACCGCTTCGCCTGCGCGGCCTTCGCGCGCCAGATCGCCGAGGCCGAGGCGGGCCTTCGCGAGCGGGCCATCGGCGTCGGCAACCTGAGCGCCGAGCGGGACTTCTCCGACGTGCGCGACGTGGTGCGCGGCTACCTGACCGCGCTGGAGCAGGGGGCGAGCGGGGAGGCGTACAACCTCGCGAGCGGCCGGGCGGTGCGGATCTCGGCGCTCCTCGACGGGCTCGTCGCGATGAGCCGGGTCCCCATCGAGGTCCGGGTGGAGCCGGCGCGGCTGCGGCCGGTGGAGCTGCCGCGCCTGGTGGGCGACGCCTCGCGCCTGCGCAAGCTGGGCTGGAGCCCGCAGATCCCGCTGGAGCAGACGCTCGCGGACACGCTGGATCACTGGCGGGCGAAGGTGGAGAAGAGCCCGGGGACTCACCACCGGAGTCGGTGACCCACCGCTTCAGCGCCCCGGGACCAGATTCCGCCTCCGAGCGAGCGGCGCCTGACGGCTCAGCTCTCGAAGATCTCCCCGGCGCTCTCGGCCTTGGCGGCGCGAGTGATCCAGCGCTCGAGCTCCTTGGGCTCCCGGCAGGCGCGAACCCGCGCGCGCTGCACCGAGGTCAGCTTGATCTTCCTCGCCGCCACCAGGAAGAGCAGCCCGCGGCAAAGCCCCTCGGCCTTCCCCTCCGCCTTCCCTTTGGCTTTCCCTTTGGCCTCGCCCTCGGCCCTTCCCTTGGCTTTCCCTTTGGCCTCGCCCTCCGCGACATACTTCCTCGCGAAAGCGCTCAGATACTTCTGATCTTGCATCAGCTCCTCCAGGATCGGTCCTGCAGCGCGGCCCAGCACCAGCCTCACGAAGTCATAGTACAGCTTTTTCTTCTTCTCGCTCCGCGCTGCCTCGGCGGCCACGAAGCCCGCTCGTCCGGTGGCCCGTTGAGCGTCCCCCGTGTGTGCCACCAAGGACAGGAGCGCCAGCTCCGGCCTTCGGGCGGCCTCACGGAGGTCCGCGACCGCCGGAATCTCCGCCGGCCCGAGCACCAGCGGCTGAATCCGGTCGCCGAACGGGCCGAGGGCAATCTCGCGCCGGGCCCATTTCGCGACCGCCCGGTCCGGAGTCACGACCAGCAGCAGCGCCGGGCAGCGCAGTCGTTCGCGCACCCCGGCCACGTAGACCGGCCAGCTCCAGCGCTTCGTCGCCCGGCGGCTGAGCTGCACCTCGACGATGAGCGCCAGCACGGGCCTGCCGCCCTGCAGGAGAGAAACCACGAGATCCGCGCGGTGTTGCGGCGCCGAGGCCTGGTCGAGGTCGCCCGAAGTGATCTCGATCTTTCGGAAGGGCGGCAAGCCCTCGCCGAGCAGCTCGCCCCCGACTCCCCAGTCCAAGAGCAGGGCGCGGGATGGCCTCCGACACGGCTGACCAGGGGTACGCTAGCCGGCATCGTTCTTGCTCTGTCACTCCGCCGTGCCGACCTCCCTGCACGATCTGCTGGTCCAGATCTTCGTCGAGACGCCAGAGCTCGCGATCGATCTCGCGGGAACTCGCCTCGGAATCGGCGAGGCGACCGCCTACGAGGTGCGCCCGCTCTCGGGCGAGCTCGGCCAGCTCCTCGCGCCGCAACATCGCGCGGATGCGGTGCTTTTGCTCCAGCGCGACGGGTCGCCCGCGCTGGCGGTGGTCCTCGAGGTGCAGCTCTCGCGCGACGACGAGAAGCGCTACAGCTGGCCCGTCTACCTCACGGGCGTCCGGGCGCGGCTGCGCTGCCCGACGCTGCTGGCGGTCGTGAGTCCGTACCCCGAGGTAGCGAAATGGGCCTCGGGCCCCATCGCGCTCGGCCCGGGAGTCGGCCGGATCCAGCCGCTCGTGATCGGGCCGGAGCGGATTCCGCTGGTGACGGACCTCGAGCAGGCAAAGGCGAACGTCCGGCTGGCGTTTCTATCGGCGGTGGCCCGGCCGGTGGGCGACGAGGCCGTGGAGGTGGCCTGGGCGGCGATCCGTGCGGCGCAGGGGCTCGGCGAGGATCTCGGCTGGCTATATACTCACCTCATCCTCGAGAACCTCGGGGAACGGGAGCGAGAGACGATGGAGGCGAAGATGGAGCCGATTCCCGAGTACAAGAACGCGTTCGCCCGCAAGTACGTCGCGCAAGGCCGAGCCGAGGGCAGGGCCGAGGGTAAGGCTGAAGGCGAGGCCGAGGGCGAGGCGAAGGGCAAGGCCGAGGGCGAAGCGAAGGCGCTCTTGGCTTTCCTGGCGGCTCGCCAGCTCATCCCGTCGGTCGAGGCCCGGGAGCGCATCCTCGCCTGTCGGGACCTCGCGATGCTCGATCGTTGGATCTCCCGCGCGGCGGCGGCGAGAACGCTCGCCGAGCTCTTCGAAGAGCAAGGCTGAGCATCCGCCGCTCGGGGAGCGGGAGCGAGAGACGATGGAGGCGAAGATGGAGCCGATTCCCGAGTACAAGAACGCATTCGCCCGCAAGTACGTGGCGCAAGGCCGAGCCGAGGGTGAGGCCGAGGGCGAAGCGAAGGCGCTCTTGGCTTTCCTGGCGGCTCGCCAGCTCATCCCGTCCGGCGAAGACCGGGAGCGCATCCTCGCCTGTCGGGATCTCGCGACGCTCGAACGCTGGATCGCCCGCGCGGCGGCGGCGAGAACGCTCGCCGAGCTCTTCGAAGAGCAAGGCTGAGCTCACGGAGCTTCGGAAGGCCCCGACGGTCGACGCAGCGGCCGGGTTCTCGAGCCGGTAACGGGCGCTCGCGCTACGCGGCCGGAGGAGGGCTCGGCGGCGGGAGGGACCGGTCGCGCTCGACGAGTTGGGCGAGCCGCTGCTCGATGCGGAGCAAGATGGCCTGCTGCTCGTCGACGCGGCGCCGAATGGCGAACACCGCGAACGGGGTGAGGAGCCAGAGGACGGCCATGACGAGGCCGAGCAGGGTGAAGAAGGCCCAGATCAGAATGCCGAGCACCCCCAGCGCCGCCATGCCGCCCCCGGACCAGTCGTAGTTGTTCATGCCCTCGCCCTCCTGGGGCGAGCCTGGCGCAGCGAGCGACGGGGCGCAAGGCGAAAAGCGGCTTCCGCTCCTCGGCGGCATCGTTCTTGCCTCGTCACTCCGACGTGCCGACCTCCCTGCACGATCTGCTGGTCCAGATCTTCGTTGATCGGGCCGGAGCGGATTCCGCCGGTGACGGACCTCGAGCAGGCGAAGGCGAACGTCCGGCTGGCGTTCCTGTCGGCGGTGGCGCGGCCGGTTGGGCGACGAGGCCGTGGAGGTGGCCTGGGCGGCGATCCGTGCGGCGCAGGGGCTCGGCGAGGATCTCGGCTGGCTATATACTCACCTCATCCTCGAGAACCTCGGGGAACGGGAGCGAGAGACGATGGAGGCGAAGATGGAGCCGATTCCCGAGTACAAGAACGCGTTCGCCCGCAAGTACGTCGCGCAAGGCCGAGCCGAGGGCAGGGCCGAGGGTAAGGCTGAAGGCGAGGCCGAGGGCGAGGCCGAGGGCGAGGCGAAGGGCGAGGCGAAGGGCAAGGCCGAGGGCGAAGCGAAGGCGCTCTTGGCTTTCCTGGCGGCTCGCCAGCTCATCCTGTCGGGCGAGGCCCGGGAGCGCATCCTCGCCTGTCGGGATCTCGCGACGCTCGATCGCTGGATCGCCCGCGCGGCGGCGGCGAGGACGCTCGCCGAACTCTTCGAAGAGCAAGGCTGAGCATCTGCCTTCGACACGACCTCGCTACGCGAGGCCTGCTCGGGCGGATCGGTTGTCCGACTCCTGTCGGCATTGTTCTTGCTTTGTCACTCCGACGTGCCGACCTCCCTGCACGATCTGCTGGTCCAGATCTTCGTCGAGACGCCGGAGCTCGCGATCGATCTCGCGGGGGCTCGCCTCGGAATCGGCGAGGCGACCGCCTACGAGGTGCGCCCGCTCTCGGGCGAGCTCGGCCAGCTCCTCGCGCCGCAACATCGCGCGGATGCGGTGCTTTTGCTCCAGCGCGACGGGTCGCCCGCGCTGGCGGTGGTGCTCGAGGTGCAGCTCTCGCGCGACGACGAGAAGCGCTACAGCTGGCCCGTCTACCTCACGGGCGTCCGGGCGCGGCTGCGCTGCCCGACGCTGCTGGCGGTCGTGAGTCCGTACCCCGAGGTCGCGAAATGGGCCGCGGGCCCCATCGCGCTCGGCCCGGGAGTCGGCCGGATCCAGCCGCTCGTGATCGGGCCGGAGCGGATCCCGCCGGTGACGGACCTCGAGCAGGCGAAGGCGAACGTCCGGCTGGCGTTCCTGTCGGCGGTGGCGCGGCCGGTGGGCGACGAGGCCGTGGAGGTGGCCTGGGCGGCGATCCGTGCGGCGCAGGGGCTCGGCGAGGATCTCGGCTGGCTATATACTCACCTCATCCTCGAGAACCTCGGGGAACGGGAGCGAGAGACGATGGAGGCGAAGATGGAGCCGATTCCCGAGTACAAGAACGCGTTCGCCCGCAAGTACGTGGCGCAAGGCCGAGCCGAGGGCAGGGCCGAAGGTAAGGCCGAAGGTAAGGCCGAGGGCAAGGCTGAAGGTGAGGCTGAAGGTGAGGCGAAGGGCAAGGCCGAGGGCGAGGCCATGGGCGAAGCGAAGGCGCTCTTGGCTTTCCTGGCGGCCCGCCAGCTCAGCCTGTCGGGCGAGGCCCGGGAGCGCATCCTCGCCTGTCGGGATCTCGCGACGCTCGATCGCTGGATCGCCCGCGCGGCGGCGGCGAGGACGCTCGCCGAACTCTTCGAAGAGCAAGGCTGAGCGTTCGCTTTCGACACGACCTCGCTACGCGAGGCCTGCTCGGGCGGATCGGTTGTCCGACGCCTATCGGCATCGTTCTTGCCTCGTCACCCCGACGTGCCGACCTCCCTGCACGATCTGCTGGTCCAGATCTTCGTCGAGACGCCGGAGCTCGCGATCGATCTCGCGGGGGCTCGCCTCGGAATCGGCGAGGCGACCGCCTACGAGGTGCGCCCGCTCTCGGGCGAGCTCGGCCAGCTCCTCGCGCCGCAACATCGCGCGGATGCGGTGCTTTTGCTCCAGCGCGACGGGTCGCCCGCGCTGGCGGTGGTCCTCGAGGTGCAGCTCTCGCGCGACGACGAGAAGCGCTACAGCTGGCCCGTCTACCTCACGGGCGTCCGGGCGCGGCTGCGCTGCCCGACGCTGCTGGCGGTCGTGAGTCCGTACCCCGAGGTAGCGAAATGGGCCTCGGGCCCCATCGCGCTCGGCCCGGGAGTCGGCCGGATCCAGCCGCTCGTGATCGGGCCGGAGCGGATTCCGCCGGTGACGGACCTCGAGCAGGCGAAGGCGAACGTCCGGCTGGCGTTTCTATCGGCGGTGGCGCGGCCGGTGGGCGACGAGGCCGTGGAGGTGGCCTGGGCGGCGATCCGTGCGGCGCAGGGGCTCGGCGAGGATCTCGGCTGGCTATATAGAGCTTGTCGGGCAACCCAGGGCAGGAGTGGGCGAGAAAGTCAGAGTGAGGTGGTATTGAAGCTCTCGTGAAGCCCTTGCGGGAGAAAGCAAATGCCACGAGCGAAGCGAGCCACCGTGGGGC
>JAJXUD010000061.1 GCA_021783235.1 Myxococcales bacterium
AAGCGGTCGGGCAGCGCAAAGCGGCCCCTCGCGAAGCGCGGCCCCTCGACGAAGAGCGGCGCCGGCAGCCGCCGCCCGGCGCGCAAGGCCTCCGCCCGCCGCGCGAGCAGGCGCAAGGCCGCGAAGCGCTGAAGTCAGAGCGGCGGGAGGAGTCGCCGAACTTTCCCCGCGTCGCTAGGATGCCTCTCGCCATGGCCCACCTCGTCCAGCCCGCCTCCAGCGACCCCGCCCCAGAGATCGACCTCGACCGCGTCCACCGCATCCACGTCCTCGGCATCGGCGGCACCGGCATGGGGGCCTTCGCCGGGCTCCTGAAGGAGGCCGGCTACGAGGTCACCGGCAGCGACGAGGCCGTCTACCCGCCCATGTCGGAGATGCTCGCCGCCTGGGGCATCACGCCCTTCCAGGGCTACTCGCCCGACAACCTCGAGCGGGCCCGCCCCGACCTCGTCGTCGTCGGCAACGTCATCCGCCGCGTGAACCCCGAGGCCACCGCCGTCCGCGAGCGAGGGCTCCCGCAGCTCTCGTTCCCGCAGGCGCTCGGCGAGATCTTCCTCGCGAAGCGGCAGAGCTGCGTCGTCGCCGGCACCCACGGCAAGACCACCAGCTCCGCCCTCTGGACCCAGCTGCTCGCGCGCGCCGGCCGCGACCCGGGCGCCCTCATCGGCGGGGTGGCCCTCGACCTCGGCGGCAACTTCCGGCTGGGCAAGGGCGCGCAGTTCGTGGTCGAGGGCGACGAGTACGACACCGCCTACTTCGACAAGGGGCCCAAGTTCCTCCACTACCGGCCCGAGGTGGCGATCCTCACGAGCGTCGAGTTCGACCACGCCGACATCTACCGGGACATGGCCCACTACGAGAGCGCCTTCGCCCGCTTCGTCGCGCTCCTCCCCGAGCACGGCCACCTCGCCGTCGGAAGCCGCTACCCGAACGCCGTGACCCTCGCCGAGGACGCCGCCTGCGGCGTCGAGACCTACGGCCTCGAGCACGGTGACCTCGTCGCCCACGGCCTCTCGTTCGACGAGCAGGGGGCCCACTTCACCGCCCTGCGGCGCGGCAAGGAGATCGGCCGCTTCACCCTCGGCGTCTGGGGCCGCCACAACGTCGAGAACGCCCTCGGGACGATCTCCGCCTGCCTGCACCTCGGCCTCTCGGCGGAGGAGATCGGCCAGGGGCTCCGGAGCTTCCAGGGCGTGCGCCGCCGCCAGCAGCTCCTCGGCAGCCCGAAGGGCATCGCCGTGGTCGACGACTTCGCCCACCACCCCACCGCCGTCCGCGAGACCATCGCCGCCGTGCGCGCCCGCTTCCCCGGGCGGCGCCTGCTCGCCGCCTTCGAGCCCCGCTCCAACACGAGCCGCCGGAACATCCACCAGGTCCAGTACGCCCACGCCTTCGAGGGCGCGGCCCTGGCCCTCCTCGCGGAGCCCCACGCCGCCGCCCAGATCGCCGAGGAGGAGCGGCTCGACCCGAGGAGGCTCGCCGGGGAGCTCGCCGCCGCCGGCGTGCCGGCGAAGGCCCTGCCGACCGCCGACGAGATCGCCCAGGCCCTGGTGAAGGAGGCCAAGAAGGGCGACGTCATCCTGCTCATGTCGAACGGCGCCTTCGGCGGCCTCGCGAAGAAGCTGCTCGCCGCGCTCGGGGGCTGAGCGGAGCCCCTGGGCTCAGGGCCCTCGCCAGATGCCGGCGTAGGGCCCCACCGCCCAGGGCCCGAACCAGCCTTCGGTGGGGACACTGTTCAGCGGCGCGCCGAGGATTCGTTCAGCGCGATGGCGGCGCGAATGAGCGCTTTGAACGCCTTCGCGTCGAGCTCATCGCCCTCGTGGAGGTCGATGGCGCGCCGCACGGTGCCGTCCTGGGTGAAGAGGCCCGCGGGGTCCTCGAGCGACTTCCCTTTGGCGAAGGTGACCTTCACGTGAGACTTGTAGGTCTCGCCGGTGCAGAGGAGCCCCGCGTGCTTCCAGACGGGGATGTTCCACTTCCACTCCTCGATCACCTTGGGATCGGCCTGTTTGATGAGGGCGCGGACGCGGGAGAGCACTTTGGCGCGCCAGTCGCCGAGCTCCCCGAGCCTCGCCTCGAACAGCTCGGCAAACGAATCGCCTTTCGTCGGGCTCTTGTCCACGCCGCCTCCATGGCCACCTCCGAGAGCCTACCAAGGAGGCGTGCGCGCCGTCACGACCCGAGTCGTTGGACGGATCCGAAGGAACGCGGGTAGACTCGGGGCCGTGCCCCCCAACCGCTCGTTCCTCGTCCTCCTGCTCGCGCTACCCCTCGGCGCCTGCCTCGGGCCCGCGGTCCGTCCGGTCGAGCTCGCCGAGCCCGGCCACGTCGAGGCCTCGCTCGGCCTCGCCCTCCCCAACTTCGACGAGGTGAGCGCCCAGGCCGCGGTGGGGCTCGCGCCGCACCTCGAGCTCGAGGCGAGCGGCGCGGGGAACTGGGACTCGGAGAATCCGCCGGACTGGCGCCTCGACGCGCGGCTGCGGGGCCAGATCCCCGTGGCCGGCCCGGTGTCGGTCGACCTCGGGCTCGGGGTGGCCGAGAGCTACTACACCGCCACGCAGCAGAGCTGCAGCATGAGCTGCAACAGCCCGCTCCGAAGCCGCTACCTCACCGGCGAGACCGGCCTCGTCTGGCACCTGCCACCCATTGCCTTCGGCACCTGGATCGATCACGCGGTCGCCTTCTCGGAGGGCGAGAACTGCTACGCCTCGCCGGGGTTCACCGCGGTCAACTACGTCCTCGGCGGCACGATCGGCGTCGAGTTCGACGTCGCTTCGTTCTTCCACTTCCTCATCAATCTATCGACCGGAAGCGCCCTCTACCCGACGAACCTCGACAACGCCCGCACCGCCATCGAGTGGTTCGACGCAGGGCTCGGCCTCGAGTTCATCCTCTAGTCCGCCAGCCGGAGGACTCGCCGGGCGGCGGGGCGGGGGTGACGGACGATTCCCCCCATGTTCTCCGGCTGTGTGGATGAGCTACGAGAGCACGGCTTCCAGCCTTCCGAGAACCCCGGGCCAGCCAGACTTCATGCCCTCGAACGCCTGCCGACCCATGGGCGAATCGAGGTTGAAGCCTTCGTGCGCGAGCGTCAGCCGAGTCCCGGACCCCTCGGCGACCAGCCGCCATGTGATGAGGGTGGCGAGGGTGCCAGCGGCAAAGCGGTACTGGATGAGGCGCTCGGGGTCCACCTCGAGCACCTCGCACGGCTGCTTGCCCCATTGCCCCATGTCGAGGTCGAAGCGGTGACCCACGACCGGACGAACGTCCCCAGCAGCCCACCAGCGTGCGTGTAGCAGCGGGTCGGTCAACGCCTTCCAGACGACCGACGGCGGCTGGGCGTAGAAGTGGTCGAGCTGAATGATCGCAGGCTTGCTCATTTCTCACCGTCCCGTGTCAGACGCCCCCACCCTAGCTCACTTCGTGCGGCGGCACGCTGCTTGCGCTTGCGCGGTCGCGGCCCGCGTCCATCTCGTTCGTCACCGAGCCACGCCGCGGCGCGTCTGGCGTCAGGCCTTCGGGAGCGCCCGGTAGCAGCGCAGGAAGCGGTTGGCCATGACCTGGTCGTCGCCCACGTAGCCGATGCTCAGCCGGAGCAGCCCCGGCGAGAGGTTCATCGACCGCTGCTCGGCCTCGGGGATCTCGCTCGAGGTCGTCACCGAGGAGCAGCTCATCAGCGTGCGCGAGAAGCCCAGCGAGACGGCGTAGAGGCCGAAGTTCTCGTCCTGC
Source organism: Myxococcales bacterium (assembly GCA_021783235.1). Taxonomy (GTDB): domain Bacteria; phylum Myxococcota; class Myxococcia; order Myxococcales; family JAKAPL01; genus JAJXUD01. The sequence continues at coordinate 3,730 of JAJXUD010000061.1, forward strand.
AGCCGCCGCGCGAGCTGCATCGCGCGGTCCGCCGTGCCGCAGTCCACCGCCATCATGCCCCCGGAGCCGTAGCCCGGGTTCTTCAGGCGGCCGAGCAGCGCGTGGTGCGGGTGAGCGGAGAGCCCGGGGTAGATCACCGGGACGTCCGCGGCCTGCAGCGCCTCGGCGAGCAGCTGCGCCGCCCGGCCGTGCGCCTGCATCCGGATCGGCAGGTGGTCGAGCCGCAGGTAGAGCTCGTGGGCCACGCGGGGGTCCATCACCGGGCCGGTGAGCATCACGACGCCCTGGTTGATGTCGACGAGCTGGTCGACGAAGGCCTTCGGTCCGGCGATCACCCCGGCGATGAGGTCGCTCGCGCCGGACAGGTACTTGGTGCCCGAGTGCACGACCACGTCTGCGCCCAGGCGAGCGGGCGTCACCAGGCACGGGGTGAAGGTGTTGTCGACGACGAGCTGCAGGCCGCGGGCGTGGGCGAGGCGGGCCACCGCCGGCAGGTCGGTCACGCTGAGCAGGGGGTTGCTCATCGTCTCCGTGTAGAGCAGCCGGGTCTTCGGGCCGATCGCCCGCTCGACGGCCGCGAGATCGCCGAAATCCACGAGCGTGACCTGGATGCCCCAGCGCGGCAGCAGGTTCTGGAAGAGCGCATACGTTCCGCCGTAGACCGTGCGGGACGAGACGATGTGCCCGCCTTCGGGCAAGAGCTGGAGGATCGCCGCGGCGATCGCCGACATGCCGCTCGCCACGCCCAGCGCCGCCTCGGTCTGCTCGAGGGCCGCGAGCTTGCGGCCGAAGGCGTTCACCGAGGGGTTCGAGTGGCGAGAGTAGAGGTAGCAGCCGCGCTCGCCGTGGAAGGTGCGCACCATGTCCTCGGGGTCGAGGAACGTCGAGGTCGACGCGACGTCGATCACGGGGACGACGCCGCCCTCCTCGCCGAAGTGCTGGACGTCGCGCAACGCCTGGGACGGATCGAAGGAGGGCTCGCTCATGGCTCTGGGGGCCTGCCGGACGGGTTGGGGGGGGCGCGTCGGGGCGCGAGTGTAGCCGAGGGGGGCGCGAGAGAGAATCCCGAGAAGGAGCGCACCGGCGGCCGGCGATCGGGGTGGCGGCGGCCGCCTGGTCCGCCGGTCTCCGCCATTCGCGTCCGCGTCCCGGCGCTTGGCCGGTTTCACGAGCCCGCAATGGGATCGCAAGGTCGCTCGCCCTCGCTGCGCGGAGACCTTACGCTCGCCTTGGAGATCTGGAAGCACGAGCGGCGCTGTCCAGTTTGTCCGTCACCAAAGCTCCCAAAGCGTCCCCAGCGTCACCGGTCAGCGCCAGCCTGGCCCCAACTCGTCGTCCAGCATCTGGCGGATGCCGGCGCTCATGTAGTCGACCTTTCCCGCCCGGCGCGGGGTGAACACGCCCAGCTTGCGCTTCGGCTGGACGAGAGCGCGGGCGGCGTGCTCGGAGAGGACCGTCTGGCTCGAGTACGACAGCTCGGCGCCGTCCTCGAGGTCGTCGTGGACGACGGCGAGGTCGCGCAGGCCAAGGAAGCGGATGCGCACGCGCTGCCCGGCGGCGTTGCGGTACGAGCGGTTGCACTCTCGGCCGTGAGCCACGGCGCGACGGTGGGCCTCGGCGGGGGAGTCCGCGCGCACGAGGATTTGATTGACGTGCACGATCTTTCGGCGGTGGCTCTCCACCTCGATGAGCTCCACGACCCAGGCAAGGTACCACTTGGCGCCCTGGGCGCATGAGACAAGGGGAGATGGGGCGACCGATGGGGTGACGGACGATTCCTCCCCATGGCTGCGGCGTCGCATGACCCATTTCTCCCCACGGTCCATTTTGTCCGTCACCGTCACCCCGCCGTCACCCCTACCGCAGCTCCGCGAGGTCCGCGAGCTCGCGGGCCTTGTCGCGCAGCTCCTGGGCGTAGCTCTCGCCGAAGTCGCGCTGGCCGGCCTCGTAGGCCTCGCGGACGACCTCGGGCGGCTTGGTCTTCGAGACGGCGACGAGCCGCACCCGGGCGGGGTCGCGCCCGGCCCGGTCGCAGGCGCGCGCGAGCCGCTCGCGGACGAGGGCGAGCCGGTCGGCTACTTCGCCCACGGCAAGGGCACCCCCATGCCCTCGAGCATCCCGCACAGCTCGGCGAGCGGCAGCCCGACGACGGCGGTCCAGCTCCCGGCGATCGCGCTCACGAACGCGGCGCCGCTCCCCTGCACGGCGTACGAGCCGGCCTTGTCCAAGGGCTCGCCGGTGGCGACGTACCAGCCGATCTCCTCCTCGGAGAAGGCGCGCATCCGCACGCGGCTCACGACCGTCTGGCTGCGGACGCGGGCGGCGCTGGCAACGCAGACGCCGGTGTAGACCTCGTGCTCGCGGCCCGAGAGGAGCCGGAGCTGCTTTTTCGCGTCGTCGCCGTTCTCGGGCTTGCCGAAGACGAGCCGGCCGGTCTCGGGGTCGTCGGGGTCCGGGTCGCGGGGGGGTAGCGAGACCAGGGTGTCGGCGGCGACCACCACGGCGCCGGGCCGCTGCTCGAGGCCGGCCTGCGCCTTCTCGCGGGCGAGCCGCTCGGCCCAGCCGGCGACGGGGCAGATGGGGTGACGGACGATTTCTCCCCAGGATTGCGGCGTCGCATGACCCATTTCTCCCCACGCGTGTCAGACGCCGCCACTATAGATCACTTCGTACGTCGGCACGCCGCTTGCCTCTCCCGCGGTCGTGGCCCGCGTCCCCCGCCGCCTTCTCGTCGACCTCGGCTCCACCAACCACTGCACCTGGCGCAGCCACACCTTCTCCCGCGTCCTCGAGGAGGACGACGCCAAGCGCCTCCCCTGGCGCTCGTCCAGAAGTACGCCCCGCGGCACGGCATCCTCGTCCGCTCCTACTGCCTCATGGGCACGCACCCGCACGTCGTCGTGGTCGCCTCCTTGGGGCAGGAGGAGTTCAGCCGCTTCTGGAAGCTCGTCAACCAGCTCTTCGCCCGCTGGTACAACAGCCGGCAGGTGTCCATCTTGTCCGCCACCGAGCCTGTCCGTCACCGAGCCCCCGACGAGGCCGACTCGCGCGAGGAGGCGATCCGAATTACGAAGGAGCTCATGGAGCTGCACAAGAAGCACTGGCCCGGCTTCGAGGGAGAGTCCGAGATGCGGCCGATGTTCGATCCGGGCATGGCTCCGTAGGTCGTCTGAGCGCCGACCCCAGTGCCCCCCCCGACACCGAAGGAGAACGACATGCGCGTGATGGTGTTCGTGCCAGGAGACGAGCGCTCCGAGGCCGGCGTGATGCCGAGCCAGGAGCTCGTCGCGAAGATGATGAAAGTTCAACGAGGAGCTGGTGAAGGCCGGCGTGATGCTCGACGGCCAGGGGCTCACCCCGACCTCGAAGGCCAAGCGGGTGAAGTTCGAGGGCGGCAAGCGCACCGTCATCGACGGGCCGTTCGCCGAGTCCAAGGAGCTGATCGCCGGCTACTGGATCTGGCAGGTCCGGTCCATCGAGGAGGCGATCGAGTGGCTGAAGGGCGCGCCATTCGACGGCGGCGTCGAGGTGACGCTGCGGCCGATCTTCGAGCCGGCCGACTTCGACGAACGGCTGACGCCCGAGCTGCGCGACCAGGACGAGAAGCTACGCGCCGCGATCGAGGGGCAGCGCAGGTCGTAGAAAGGAGCGCCGATGGCGCGCGCCAAGATCTTTCCGTTCCTCTGGTACGCGAAGGACGCCGAGGCGGCCGCGAGGTTCTACGCCTCGATCTTCCCCGACTCGCACGTCGACCGGGTCACCGCGATGCGGAGCGAGTCGCCGAGCGGGCCGCCGGGCTCGGTGAAGGTCGTGCGGTTCACGCTCTTCGGCCAGCCGTTCCGGGCGATGAGCGCCGGGCCGCACGATCCGTTCAACGACGCGATCTCGCTGGTGGTCCTCTGTGACGACCAGGCCGAGCTCGACCGCTACTGGAACGCGCTCCTCGAGGGCGGCGGCAAGCCGGTCGCCTGCGGGTGGCTCGTCGACCGGTTCGGCGTCCGGTGGCAGATCGTGCCACCGCCTGCGGCCCGGCGGGGGCGCGGCCCTCGTGATCGAGGCCCGGTCGTTCGATCGCGACGCCGAGCACCCGAGGACTGGCTCCCGCGTGGGAGTCTAGCCCGGCGGCGCGTTGGCCCGGATGAAGCCGACGACCTCCGGGAAACGGCCGCTCCGCGCCGCCTGGGCGAAGGGGATCGAGCCCGGAAGGCGTCGCGCGGCCGCCCGGAGGACCGCCGCCTGGGCGGCGTCGAGCGCGACGCCGGTGGTTCCCATCGCCATGAGCTGCAACGGGTCCGGCGACGGCCTCAGCCCGAGCGCCGCGCCGATCAGGTGCCCGGTGACGCGGGCGATGGGATCCACGCTGGGCCCCGCCGCCAGCCGGAGCACCGCGCGCTCGCGAACCACGAGGTCGCCACCCTGCTCCTCGCCGTTGTCGTAGAAGAGGCGCGGGACGAAGGCCACGCGCAAGAGCGGCGTGTCGCGCGGCGGCAGGATCGCCAGCGCCGCGTCGAAGCGGTTGCCGAACGGCACGCCCACCGTCTGCGCCGGGCCGTCGAGCACGAACTGCAGCCCGGCCGGGAAGAAGATGCGGTTCAGCGCGCCGACGACCGACGGGACGACGGGGGCCGTGAGCGCCTCGTTCCCGATCGAGACGTAGGCCCGCAGCGGGACGATCACGAAGGCCTCGGCCAGGGGAGCCATCGCCGGCAGTGGGGGGGCGCCGTCGTTCAGGTACACGACGCGGTTCACGGCCGTGACGCAGCCGCCGATCAGGAGGCCGAGGGCGATCGCCAGCGCCCGAGGGCTCCCCCGCGTTCGATCGCGGATCATCGCACCGTCAAGACGCCGGCGTCGCTGCCGCCGTCGGGGCTCCAGGGGTTGGCCTCGCCGCAGACCTGCCAGGCTCGCCCCTGGTCCACCGAGAAGCGCGTGACGTACTCGTAGCTCCCCGCGTCGGCGGGGGCGACGAACGTCCCGAAGTACTCGTAGTTGTTGCCGCCGTGGCCGTAGCAGCTCGAGTCGGTGCAGGACGGGTTGAAGGACAGGGGGCTCCAGGCGAAGCCGCCGTCCTGCGTGGGGTCGCCGCCCGGGGGGCCGACGCCGACCTCGGCGAGGACGAGGCCGGCGTCGCCGCCGACGTCGGTGACGCCGGGCTGCCAGACCTGGCCGTAGACGGGGCCGGCGTCGGGGGCGCCGGCGCTCGCGGTGAGCGCGGGCGGGTACTGGAGGTCGCACCAGGCGGGGAGGCGGAAGGCGTCGGTGAGGACGCCGGCCTTCGCGGGGTCGTAGACCGGATCCCAGGCGCCGTCGCACTCCTGCCAGTGCGCGCCCTGGTCGATGCTGGCGCGGGCGGCGAGGGCGTAGCTACCGGCGGCGGCGGGACCGGTCACGCTGGCCAGGTACTCGTAGTTGTGGCCGCCGCTGCAGTCGGTGCAGCTCGCGTTGAAGGCCGCGGGCGACGACCAGCTCCAGCCGCTGCCGGGCTGGCTCCCCGTGGGGCCGACGCCGAGCTCGACCGTGAAGTCGCCCTGGTTGCCGGCGACCTCGGTGAGGCCCGCGGCGTAGACCTGGGCGGAGAGGAGCGGCGAGGCGGCGCCGGGCTCGGCGCTCGCGCTCGTCGTGATGAGGCCGCAGGAGAAGGTGAGGCCCGCGTCGGGGGGGCCCGCGTCCGGCGGCCCGGCGTCGGGCGCGGCCACCTCGAGCGTCCCCTGGTTCGCGAGCGCGTAGGGCATGTCGCCCTGGGCGTCGCAGGGGGTCCAGCTCGCGCCGCCGCTCACGCTGAAGCGATAGGCGAGGCCGTAGCTGCCGAGCCCGGGGGCGGTGAAGCTGCCCTGGAACTCGTCGTTGTTGGCGCAGCCCGCGCAGCTCGCGTTGTGGGTCGCCGGCGCCCAGCTCCAGCTCGCGCCGGGCACGCTGTCCGTCGGGCCGTAGCCCACCTGGGCCAGGATCTCGCCGGCGTCGCCAGAGGGGGTGATCCCCGCCACGTAGACCCGGCCGTAGACGAGGCCGCTCGGGGCGCCGGGGGTCAGCGCGAGGCTCTTCGGGGACTGGAGGATGCACCAGCCGACGCTGGGGCCCGTCGAGCCGCCGTCGGACGGACCGCCGTCCCCGGAGCCACCGTCAGCCGGCCCCACGTCCAGCGCGCCGGCGTTCGCGGGGCTGAAGGTCTGATCGCCCTGGCTGTCGCAGGCGGTCCAGCTCTGCCCCTGGTCGCTGCTGAAGCGGGTGGCGAAGGCGTAGGCGCCGGCGACCGCGGGGGCGGTGAAGGTGCCGTCGTACTCGAAGTTGTTGCCGCAGGCGGTGCAGGTCGGGTTGTAGGCGGCGGGCGCCCACGTCCAGCCCGCGCCGGGCTGGCTGCCCGCGGGGCCAACGCCGACCTCGCCCCGAATGGAGGCGGGGTTGCCCTGCGAGTCGGTGACGCCCTTCACGTAGACGCGGCCGTAGATCTCGGGCGAGGTCGCCCCCGCGGCGAGCGTGAGGCTCGTCGGGTACTTGAGGTTGCACCAGCCGATGGGGGGCGGGGGGTCGTAGCTGAAGCCGCCGGGGAGGGTCGCCGACTGGCCGCCCAGCGTCACGGTCACGTCGGCGGCGCCGCTCTTGACGCCCGGGGGGGTCAGCGCGCTGGCCTCGGAGACGGTGCCGTAGGTGACGGTGGAGGCGGGAGCGCCGCCGATGGAGATGCCGAGGCCCGGCGCGAAGCCCGCGCCGGTGACGGTGACGAAGGTTCCGCCCGCGAGCGGACCGTGATCGGGGCTGATGCCGCGCAGTTCGAGGACCGTGAGCGAGCCGGCGTCGGAGCCGCCGGAGCCGCCGTCGCTGGAGGAGGCGGGGCCGGGGCAGGCGGCGAGGAGCGCCGCGCCGAGGATGGCGAGGCTAGGCCGCATGGACCTGGGCGCGGCCGAGTTCGAACATCCGCTCGAGGGCGGCGTGCGCGCCGAGCCGGACGGGCTCGGGCAGCTCAATGCGCGGCGAGAGGTCGCGCAGGCAGAGGTAGAGCTTCTCGAGCGTGTTGCGCTTCATGTGCGGGCAGACGTTGCAGGCGCAGCCCTCGCTGCCCGGGGCCGCGAGGAGCGTCTTTCCGGGGGCCGCCTTGCGCATCTGGTGGAGGATCCCCTCCTCGGTGGCGACGATGAAGGTGCGGGCCGGGCTCTCCTGCACGCGCCGCAGCAGCGCGGTGGTGGAGCCGACGAAGTCGGCGTGGGCGAGCAGCCCCGCGCCGCACTCGGGGTGGGCGACGAGCTCGGCCTCCGGGTGGCGGACCTTGAGCTTCACCACCTCGCGCTCGCTGAACTGCTCGTGGACCACGCAGGCGCCGTCCCAGAGCACGAGGTCGCGGCCGGTGCGGCGGGCCACCCAGGCGCCGAGGTGCCGGTCGGGGCCGAAGAGGATGCCGCGCCCCGGCGGCAGGTTTTGGACGATGGTCTCGGCGTTGGACGAGGTGCAGACGACGTCCGAGAGCGCCTTCACCTCGGCCGAGCAGTTGATGTAGCTGACCGCGACGTGGCCCGGGTAGCGGGCGCGCCAGGCGCGGAAGGCGTCGGCCGGGCAGGAGTCGGCGAGCGAGCAGCCAGCCTCGAGGTCGGGGAGGACGACGAGCCGGTCGGGGTTCAGGATCTTCGCCACCTCGGCCATGAAGTGGACACCCGCGAAGACGATGACGGGCGCCTCGGTGCGGGCGGCCGCCTGCGAGAGCTGGAGCGAGTCGCCGAGCTCGTCGGCGAGCTCCTGGATCTCGGAGTCCTGGTAGTAGTGGGCGAGGAGGACGGCGCCGCGCTCGCGCTTGAGGCGGCGGATCTCGTCCGGGAGCCGGTACGGCGACGGGATGTCACCTGGCTGTGACACGGGCATGGCTTATCACACTCCCAGCGGAGGGGAACCCTCCTGGCCTGCGGTGGCTCCGCGCGCGAGGAGCTCGCGGAGCGCCTGGAACAGCCGCTCGAGATCGCGCCCCTCGACGTAGGCCTGCCCGGAGATCCGCAGGAGCCGCCGCGGAGGGCGCGGCCAGGGGAAGACCGGCACGTCGATGCCGCGCTGCCAGAGCGCCTCGCGCAGCGGCTCCCGTCCGGGGTCGAGCACGTCTCCCGCGGCCTCGCCGGGCGGCAGCGGCACGGAGGCCATCGAGCCGACGAGCTCGGGCGGGCACGGGGGGGCGATCCCGAGCGTCTCGCAGAGGCCCGCGCGGGCCCGCAGCGCGAGCGCGTGGTTTTTGGCGTAGAGCGCCGGCAGACCGCCGGGGAGGAGCGCGCCGAGGAAGCGGATGGCCTCGGGGACCGCGAGGAAGGGGGTGGGATCGTCGGTGCCGGTCCAGTCGAACTCGAGCCGAAAGCGCGAGCGGTCCCTCCGCGGGGAGTTGGCGCCGTGGCTCGTGCGCAGCGGCACGAGGCCGGCCTGGAGGTCGCGCCGGACGTGGAGGAAGGCGGCGCCCTTCGGGGCGCAGAGCCACTTGTGACAGTTGCCGGTGTAGTAGCCGGCGCCGAGCGCGGAGAGGTCGAGCGGGAGCTGGCCGGGGGCGTGGGCGCCGTCGACGAGCGTCTCGACGCCGCGCTCGCGCAGGGCGGGGACGATCCGCTCGAGCGGGAAGATCAGCGCGGTGGGGCTCGTGACGTGGTCGAGGAGCGCAAGCCGGGTGCGCGGCGTCACCGCCGCGAGGATGGCGGACGCGATCTCGTCGGGGCCGCGCAGCGGAAACGGCACGGGGGCGACGACGAGCCTCGCGCCGCTCCGCGCGGCGGCCCGCTCGAGCGCGTTCCGGCAGGCGTTGTAGACGTGGTCGCTCGTGAGGAGCTCGTCGCCGGGCCGGAAGGCGAGCGAGGCGAGGACGGTGGAGACGCCCTCGGTGGCGTTCGTGACGAAGGCGAGGTCGTCCGGGTCGGCGCCCAGAAAGCGCCCGAGCGCCTCGCGGGCCGCATCGAGCCGGGCGGGCAGCTCGCGCAGGAGGAAGCGGACGGGCTCGCGCTCCATCCGCGCCCGCAGCTCGGCCTGCGCCTCGAGCACCGGCCGAGGGCAGGCGCCGAAGCAGCCGTGGTCGAGGTAGGCGATCTCGGGATCGAGCGTCCAGTGGTCGCGCGGGGACGGCACGGAGCGAGAGGATGGAACCCGACCGGCCGGAGGTCAAGCGGCGGGCCCACTTCGACCGCGCGCGACGCCGACCCGCCGCGCTCCCGATGGCTCCGCCCCCTGGGGCTCAGCCCCGCTCGTCTGCCTCGCAGAGGAGCCGGTGGAGGGCCTCGGCGTCCGGCGCCTCGAGTGCCTTGCGGCGGAACGACTCGCCGCGCAGGATCCGGCTGACGCGGGCGAGCGCCTTCAGGTGGTCGCCCCCCGCGTTCTCCGGGGCAAAGAGGGCGAAGAAGAGGGTCGACGGCCTCCCGTCGAGCGCGTCGAACGGGATACCCGCGCGGACCCGGCCGAACGCGCCGACGATCTGCGTGAGCCCCTCGAGCCGGCCGTGGGGGATGGCGAGGCCGTCCGCGAGGCCGGTCGAGCCGAGCCGCTCGCGCTCGAGGAGCGCCTGGAACAGCCGCTCCGCCGACAGCCCCCGGCAGAGCGGCCCCGCGAGCGACGCCAGCTCGCGGAGCACGCTCTCCTTGGTCGTCGATGCGAGATCCGCGGCGACGCACTCGCGCGCGAGGAGGTCCCGCAGCATCATGACCGATCAGCGCGCATTCGCCTCGATGAGTCCGTAGTTGCCGTCCTTGCGCCGGTAGACGACGTTGACCTCGCGGCTCGTCGCGTTCTGGAAGACGAGGAAGTCGTTGCCCATGAGGTCCATCTGCATGACGGCCTCCTCGACGGACATCGGCTTGACGTGGAACTCGTCCGTGCGGACGATCTGCGGCTTCGCCGCCGGCTCCTCGGGCGCGACGACCGCGACGACGTCGTGGCGCACCTTGGCGCCCTGGGCACCCTCGCCGTGGTGGGGGAGCGCCCGGTGGCTCTTCATCTTCTCCTTGTAGCGCTTGAGCTGCCGCTCGATCTTGTCCATCGCGAGATCGATCGAGGCGTACATGTCCTCGCTCTTCTCGCGGCCGCGCAGGACGTACGGTCCCGCGTGGATGGTGATGTCGGCGTGGTGCAGGTGGCGCTCGAGGCCGAGCACGACGTGAGCCTCGCTCGCCCGGTCGAGGTACTTGTTGACGCGGTCGACCTTCTCCTTTGCGTAGTTCTTGATGAAGTCGCTCGCTTCGAGGTTGCGGAACGTGATGTTCGTCTGCATCCATCCTCCTCGGGTTCTCGATCACCTACCACCCAAACGACCGGCTGCTCGGCTCCATTTCCTCCTTCGGGTCAGAAGTAGCGCCGACGCTTCGACGACGGCAGGATCCCCAGCACCTCCCGGTACTTCGCGACGGTCCGGCGGGCGATGTCGATGCCGCGCGCCCGCATCAGCTCGACGATCCGCTGGTCGCTGTAAGGCGCGCTCGGATCCTCGCCGCCCACGATGATCTGGAGCTGATTCTTCACCGCCTCGCTCGCGAGGTCCTCGCCGCCGCCGACGCGCGAGATGGACGAGTTGAAGAAGTACTTGAGCTCGAAGATGCCCTGCGGCGTATGGACGTATTTGTTCGAGGTGACGCGCGAGACCGTCGACTCGTGCATGCCGATGTCCTCGGCGACGTCGCGCAGGATGAGCGGCTTCAGGAAGGCGACGCCCTTGTCCAAGAACTCGCGCTGGAACTTCACGATGCTCTCGGTGACCTTGAAGATGGTCCGCTGCCGCTGGTGGATCGAGCGGATGAGCCAGACGGCCGAGCGGAGCTTGTCCTGAATGTACTCCTTCGCCTGGGCCGGCGCGCCGTTCTGCAGCTGGGCGCGGTAGAGGCCGGAGACGCGCAGCTTCGAGAGGCCGTCGTCGTTGAGGACCGTGATGTACTCGTCGCCCACCTTGTGGACGTAGATGTCGGGCGTGATGTACTGCGCGTCGTCGCCCGAGTAGGCACGGCCCGGCTTCGGCTCCATCTGGCAGATGATCTTGATGGCCTCGATCACCTCGTCGAGCGGCACCTTCAGCTCGCGGGCGATCGCGGGGTAGTTCTTGCTCTCCACCTGCCGGAGGAAGCGCCTCACGATGGTGCCGACGAGCCCGTGCTCGACGCCGAGGTGGCGGGCCTGGAGGATGAGGCACTCCTGGAGGTCTCGCGCGGCCACGCCCACCGGGTCGAGCATCTGCACCTTGTGGAGCGCCCGCTCGGCGAGGTCGATCGTGACGCTGGCCTCGGCCGCGATGGCGATGACCGGGTCGCCGTCCCCGCCGAGCTTGAAGTAGCCGTCGTCGTCCAGGTTGCCGATGATGAGCAGCGCGACCTGCTCCTCCTCGGGGGAGAAGGCCGAGAGCTTGAGCTGCCAGATCAGGTGATCGAAGAGCGAGGCCCGCTTCGTGAGGGTGGCCTCGTAGGACGGCAGATCCTCGTTGGAGCCCTGGCCCCCCGACGGGGCGGTGCGGGTGAGCTGGTAGTTGTTGAGGTAGTTCTCCCAGTCGATCTCGTTCTGCCCCTCCCCCTTCACCTCCTCGAACTTCTCCGAGGGCTTCTGCGCGTCGAGGGGGATCGGCTCGGTCTCGAGGGTGGGCGCGCTGGGCTCGCGCGCCACCTCGGCCTCCGCGCCCTCGCCGGCCTCGCCCTCGGCCGGCTCCTCGAGCAGCGGGTTCTGCATGATCTCGTCGCGGATGAGATCCTGCAGCTCGACCCGTGAGAGCTGGAGCAGCTTGATCGCCTGCTGCAGCTGGGGGGTCATCACCAGCTGCTGGGACAGCTTCAGGTTCTGCTTGAGCTCCAACGACATCGACGCTCCTTCAACCGCCCCGGGCGACCGCCCGTGGCTCAGTTTAACCGAAACGCTTCTCCGAGGTACACCGCACGCGCTCGGCCGCTCCCCGCGATCTGCGCGGGCGTTCCGGATTCCAGGATCCCTCCGTCGGCGATGAGGTAGGCACGGTCGCAGATCGAGAGCGTCTCGCGGGCGTTGTGGTCGCTGACGAGGATGCCGAGCCCCCTCTCGCGCAGCCGGGCCATCAGGGCCTGCAGCTCGCCCACCGCCAGCGGATCGACGCCCGCGAACGGCTCGTCGAAGAGGATGAACGAGGGGCCCGGGATGAGGCTGCGCGCGATCTCGGCGCGCCGCCGCTCGCCGCCCGACAGGCTCTCGCCGAGGCCGCCGTAGACGTGCGTCAGGTTGAACTCCTCGGCGAGCGCCCGGGCGCGCCGCTCCCGCTCGTCCTTCGCGCGGACGCCCGAGATCTCGAGGATGGCGAGGAAGTTCTCGCGGACGGTCAGCTTGCGGAAGATCGACGCCTCCTGCGGGAGGTAGCCGAGGCCGCCCCGGCAGCGCCGGTGCATCGGCAGGCGGGTGATCTCCTCGCCGCCGAGGAGCACGCGGCCGCCGTCCGCGGAGGCGAGCCCCACGACCATGCGGAAGCAGGTGGTCTTGCCGGCGCCGTTCGGGCCGAGGAGCCCCACGATCTCCCCGGCGGCCACCTGAAACGAGGCGCCGCGGACGACCTGCCGGCGGCCGTAGCGCTTGACGAGCCCCTCGGCCTCGAGCAGCCGCGTCACGGGCTCGCCTTCGCCGCAGGCGCGGGGGCCGGCGCGGGGGAATCGCTCCGCAGCGCGTCCTCGGCGAGCCCCCTCAGCCGCGCGTGGCGGGCCTCGACCCGGTCCTCGTCGACGAAGAAGACGATCGGCTCGCCGACGAGCACGTCGGGCCCCTGGGTGAGCCGCGCGTGGCCGGTCAGCTCGAGCGTCCGGGTCGCGTCGACGAAGTGGCCGACGTCGCCGTCGGCGATGCGCGGCACGGGCGTCCCCCCGTCCACCGAGGGGAGCTGCACCACGTGGACGTTGCCGCGGCAGACGAGATCGGTGACCTTGCCGGTCCCGTCATAGCGCGCGACGGCGTGGGCGCAGGTCAGCGTGACGTCGCGCCGCACCGCGACGACGTGCCCCTCGCAGTGGGCGATCGAGCTCTGGTTCTCCACGGTCATGTCGTCGCAGCGCACCCGCACCGGCACGGGCGCGCGGTCGGGCGGCGGCGCGGCGAGCGCGAGGGCGAGGGCGAGCCAGCTCACCGGACGACCTCCCGCCCGGCCGGCGGCCGCGCCTCGGAGACGCCCGTGCTGACGAGCTCGGCCTTGCCGAGGTCGAGCCGGTCGTGGGCGGTGTCGAGCTGGAAACCGGGCCCCTCGACCGTGTAGCCCGGCCCCTCGAGCCGAACCGGCCGGTCGCCGAAGGCGCGCCCCTGCTCGCCGCGGTAGGAGGCCCGCTCGGTCGCGCCGCGATCGCCGCTCTCGGTGGCGAGCCGCACCCCGCCCTCGCCGTCGGCCGACTGGGCGAGCGGATTGCCCCACGCCCGGGGCGCATCGATGCTGGTCGCCCCCGTGGCGCGCTGATCGGCCGATCGAGCCCGCGACGGAAAGATCGCCTTGACCCGCTCCCCGCGCGCATCGCCCGTGTCCCGCCGGTAGAGGACGTGATCCGCGAAGCCGTGGGCCCGCAGCTCCGTGCCGCGATAGTCGAAGGACTCGGCGGAGAAGAGCTCGATGGAGGGCGGTGCGGGCGCGGCGGGCTCCGAGGGGACCCCACAGGCGACCAGCAAGAACAAGGCCAATCCGGCGACGCGTTTCACGGACTGGATGTTACCACCCTGCGCGGCTTCCTCCAAGGCGCGAGCCTGACTGGTATGCGATTTGCATAGAAGCCGACTCAGCGGCCGGTCGCGAGCTCCGCCGAGCGCTTCCAGCGGCGATGCATCCAGACCCAGTCGCGCGGCTGCCCCCGGATCTCGGCCTCGATCCGCGCGGTCAGCCGGGCGGTCGCCCCCTCGGCGGGTCCTTCGAGCCGTTCGGTGTGGAGTCGGTGGCCCCCCCCCGGCTCGCGGTGGATGAAGCCGACGACGATCGGCGCGCCGGTCCGCGAGGCGAGTTCCTCGGCGACCACGGGCGTGTGGGCGAGCCGGCCGAAGAAGGGGACCTGGATCCCCTGGACGCGGGTGTCCTGATCGAGCAGGAGGCCGAGGAGCGCGCCCCGGCGGAGGGCCGAGAGGATCTCGCGCATCGCCCCCATGCCGCTGCCGCGGCCGACGGCCCGCACCCCGCCGCGCGCCCGGAAGCGCTCGATCATCCCGGCGAGGCGCCGGTCGCCCGATTCGCGGGTCACGACGACGTGGTCGAAGCCCTCGCGGACGATGCGGCGGGCGAGCAGCTCCCAGTTGCCGACGTGGCCCGTGACGAAGAGGCCACCCCTCCCCTCCGCGAGCAGCGCTCGCAGGGCGGCGATCTCCTCCTCGGGCCAGCGGACGTAGCGATCGAGCCGAGCGTCCAGCCGCTGCGCCTGGCAGGCCTCGAAGAGGCAGCGGCCGAGCTCCTCGAAGGAGGCGCGCGCCATCACGGCCCGCTCGGCCTCGCTCCGCTCGGGGAAGGCGACCGCGAGGTGCTCGATCGCCCGCCGCCGCTCGCCGCGCGCGAGCGCGAAGGCGAGGCGGCCGAAGGCGGCGCCGAGGGCCAGCGCCAGCGGCAGCGGCAGGAGCCCGACGAGGAAGATGGCCGCGCGCAGGAGCGGGTAGCGCGCCGCGCGCCGCAGCCGCTTGCGGAGGGGCTCCACGCGCTCGCCTACCTTCGCAGCCGCTCCATCGCGCCGCGGACCGCCAGCACCTCGTCGACGATCCGCTCGAGGAGCGGAAAGTCGCAGGCGTTCTCGCCGTCGGACGGGGCGGTCTTCGGGTCCTCGTGGACCTCGCAGAAGAGCGCGTCGATGCCCACCGCGGCCGCGGCGCGCGCCAGCGGGGCGACGAACTGCCGGTCGCCCGTGTTGCGGCCGTTCGCCGAGGCGCCGGGGCGCTGCACGGCGTGGGTGGCGTCCATGCAGACCGGGGCGCCGAGCTCTCGCATCACGAGGAGCCCGCGCATGTCGACGACGAGGTTGTGGTAGCCGAGGCAGGCGCCGCGCTCGGTGAGGAGCACGTTCGGGTTCTTGGCCGAGCGGGCCTTCTCTAGGACGCCGTGCATGTCCTCCGGCGCGAGGAACTGCCCCTTCTTCACGTTGAGCGGCTTTCCGCTCCGCGCCGCCGCGAGCACGAGGTCGGTCTGCTTGCAGAGGAAGGCCGGGATCTGGAGCGCGTCCACGACCTCGGCCACCGGGCCCACCTGCGCGCTCTCGTGGACGTCCGTGATCACCGGGAGCCCGACCTCGCGCTTCACCGCCGCGAGCAGCTCGAGCGCCTGCGCGAAGCCCGGGCCCCGGTAGCCCTCGCTGGTCGTCCGGTTGGCCTTGTCGAGGCTCGCCTTGAAGACGACCGGCACGCCGCGCCCCTCGGCGAGGGCCTTGACCCGGCGCGCGTTCGAGAGGAGCTCCTCGCGCGTCGTGACGACGCAGGGGCCGGCGATGAGCAGCAGCGGGCGGCCCTCGCCGACCTCGTGGCCGGCGAACTGGATGCGCGGCCCGCCGCTCACGCCTCCCACCCCCGCGCCGCCTGGGCCTGGGCCTGGGCGGGCTCGATCTCGGACGAATGGCCACCCTTCACGGCGCCGTCGCGCTGGGCCAGGGCGGCGCGGACGAAGCCCGCGAAGAGCGGGTGCGGGGCCGTGGGCTGGCTCTTGAACTCGGGGTGGAACTGGCAGCCGAGGAAGTGGGGGTGGCCGCGCAGCTCGATCATCTCGACGAGGTCGAGCTCGGGGTTGATGCCGGAGAAGACCATGCCCTTCTCCTCAAACTGCTTGCGGTAGGCGTTGTTGAACTCGTAGCGATGCCGGTGCCGCTCGCTCACCTGATCCTTGCCGTAGAGCCGGTGGGCGAGGGTCTGCGGCTTGATCACGCAGGGGTAGGCGCCGAGCCGCATGGTGCCGCCCTTGCCGTCGACCGAGCGCTGATCCTCCATCAGCGTCACCACCGGGTGGGGCGTCTTCTCGTCGAACTCGAGCGAGTTCGCGCCGGCGAGGCCGACGATGTCGCGGCCGTACTCGATGACCGCCATCTGCAGGCCGAGGCAGATGCCGAAGAACGGGACCCCCTGCTCGCGGGCGTGGCGGACGGCGGCGATCTTCCCCTCGGTGCCGCGGACGCCGAAGCCGCCGGGGACGAGGACGCCGTGCGCGCCCGAGAGCAGCCGCTCGGGCCCCTGCTCCTCGATCTGGCCGCTGTCGACGAAGCGCAGCTTCACCCGCGCGCCGTTCGCGATGCCGCCGTGGACCAGCGCCTCGCCGAGGCTCTTGTAGCTCTCGGTCAGCTCGACGTACTTGCCGACCACGGCGATCTCGACCTCGCCCGCGGGCGGCTTCTGGATCCGCGAGACGATGGTCTCCCACTCCGCGAGCCGCGGGGCGCGAGACCAGATGTTGAGCTGCTCGACGATCCGCTCGTCGATTCCCTCCTCGCGAAGGGCGAGCGGCAGCGCGTAGATCGACGAGACGTCGGCCGCGGTGAAGACCGCCCCCGGATCGACGTTGCAGAACATCGCGATCTTGTCCTTCACCTCGCGCGAGATCGGCTTCTCGGAGCGGCAGAGCAGGATGTCGGGCTGGATGCCGATCTCGCGCAGCTTCATCACGGAGTGCTGGGTCGGCTTCGTCTTCACCTCGCCGGCGGCGGCGATGTAGGGCACGAGCGTGAGGTGCAGGTAGAGGACGTTCTCCGAGCCGACGTCGTAGCGCATCTGCCGGATCGCCTCGAGGAACGGGAGGCTCTCGATGTCGCCCACGGTGCCGCCGACCTCGACGAGGATGAGGTCGTGGCCCTGGGCGGCCTGCTTGATGACGCCCTTGATCTCGTCGGTGATGTGCGGGACCACCTGGACGGTCTTGCCGAGGTACTCGCCGCGCCGCTCCTTCTCGATGACCGCGAGGTAGATGCGGCCGGTCGTGCAGTTGTTCCGGCGCGTCATCCGCGCGTGGGTGAAGCGTTCGTAGTGGCCGAGGTCGAGGTCGGTCTCGGCGCCGTCGTCGGTGACGTAGACCTCGCCGTGCTGGTAGGGGCTCATCGTCCCCGGATCCACGTTGATGTACGGGTCGAGCTTGAGCAGCGTCACCGACAGGCCGCGCGCCTCGAGGAGCGCCCCGATCGAGGCCGAGGAGAGCCCCTTGCCGAGCGACGACACCACGCCGCCGGTCACGAAGATGTACTTGGTCTTCTTGCTGCTCTTGGCTCTCATGGGACCCATTCGGACGATGCTCTAGTGAACGACCCGATCGGTGGCCAGCGCGAGCTGGCGGACGCGCTCCAGATCTTCCGGGGTGTCCACGCTCACGGAGGCGTAGGGCGTGGGCACGACGCGGATCTTGTGGCCGTGCTCGAGGGCGCGGAGCTGCTCGAGCCGCTCCGCCCGCTCGAGGCGCCCCGGCGGCAGGGCGGCGAACTGGAAGAGGAAGTCGCGCTGGTAGCCGTAGATCCCCACGTGGACGAAGGAGAGCGCCCCCGGCGGCCGGCCGTCCCGGAAGAACGGGATGGGGCTGCGCGAGAAGTAGAGAGCGTCGCCGCGCTGGTCGAGCGCGACCTTGACGGTGTTGGGATCGGTGAGATCCTCGCCCGGCTGGGCGGGCCGGCAGAGCGTCGCCATGGGCACGCCGCCCCGCAGGCAGTGGGCGAGCTCCTCGATGGCGCCGGGCTCGAGCAGCGGCTCGTCGCCCTGGACGTTGATGAAGATCTCGGCCGCGTGGCCGCGCGCGACCTCGGCGACCCGGTCGGTCCCGCTCGCGCACTCGGGTGAGGTGAGGACGGCGCGAACCCCCCCCTCGCGGGCGGCCTTGGCGACCCGCTCGTCGTCGGTGGCGACGAGGACCTCGGCCACGCCGCGGGCCCTGCGGCAGCGCTCGATGACGTGCTGGATCATCGGGCGGCCGGCGATGTCGGCGAGCGGCTTGCCGGGGAGGCGGGTCGACCCGTACCGCGCTGGAATCACGACGGCGACGGACGCTCCGGGCACGGGCCATACCTCGTACAACGCACGGAGCTTGTCAACCGGGGCGACTGCCGCCCGTCCGGCCGGCCGTGGTACATCGGATCCGTGGCCGAGCTCCGCCCCATTCCCTTCGGCCGGCTCGTCTCGCGGATGTTTCGCGAGCTCGAAGAGCGGCGCTCCATCTTCGATCTGCCCGCTCGCCGCATCGTGCTGGGATCCGGCTCGCGCGACCTCTCGGTCCGCCTCCACGGCAAGCGCGCGTCGACGGCGCTCGGACCCGCGGCGGGCCCACAGTCGCAGCTCGCGCAGAACCTCGTCCTCTCGTTTCTCGGCGGGGGGCGGATCTTCGAGCTCAAGACGGTCCAGCTCCAGGACCGGCTCCGGATCCCACGCCCCTGCATCGATCTGCGGGGACCGGGCTACAACGTCGAGTGGTCACAGGAGCTGAGGCTCGAGGAGTCGCTCGAGGAGTACGTGAAGGGCTCGATGCTCGTCCGCATGCTGGCGGAGAGCGGCGCCCTTCCCTTCGCGGAGGGCTTCTGCGACCCGATCTTCGACATGAGCGTGGGCTACGATCTCGCCGGCATCCAGAGCGAGCGGGTCGGGGCGTTCTTGCGCGGCCTGCGCGACGCGCGGCCGCTGCTCGACCGGCTGCGGCGCGAGATCCCGGCGGAGCACGCGTGGCTGCGCGACCTCGACTACGAGGCCTGCGTCTCGGACACGCTGACGCTCTCGACCTTCCACGGCTGCCCCTCGGACGAGATCGAGCGGATCTGCCGCTACCTGCTCGAGGCCCACGGGCTCCACGTCATCGTGAAGCTCAACCCCACGCTCCTCGGCGCGGCCGAGGCGCGCCGCGTGCTGAACGAGCGGCTCGGCTGGACCGACCGGATCCCCGACGAGGCCTTCGCGAAGGACAGCCGCTGGGAGGAGGCGCTCGCCTTCTGCGAGCGGCTCGAGGCGCGGGCCCGCGAGCTCGGGCGCGGCTTCGGCGTGAAGGCGACGAACACGCTCATCGTCGAGAACCCCGGCGACTTCTTGCCGGCGAGCGAGAAGGTCCGCTATCTCTCCGGGCCCCCGCTCCACGTCCTCGCGATGCAGCTCGTCGCCCGCCTCCGCGAGGCCTTTGGCCACCGGCTCCCCCTCTCGTTCTCCGGCGGCATCGACCGGGTGAACTTCCCCGACGCGCTGGCGCTCGGCCTCTGCCCGGTGACGGTCTGCACCGATCTCCTCCGGCCGCAGGGCTACGGCCGGATGCAGGGCTACTTCGCCGAGCTCGAGCGGCGGATGGCCGCCGTGGGGGCGCGCGATCTCGCGGAGTGGTCGCGCTCGGCCTACGGCACAGTCGAGGGCGCCTCGGTCGAGGAGGCGCAGCTCCAGAACGCCCGCCGCTACGCGGCGGCGCTGCTCGACGACCCGCGCTACCGGCCCGGAGGAGGCGCGAGGCCGCCGAAGAAGATCGGCCGCCGGCTCGAGCTCCTCGACTGCGTCACCTGCGACCTCTGCGTGCCGGTCTGCCCGAACGACGCGAACTTCACCTTCGCGCTCCCCCGGACAGAGATCGCCGTGGTCAAGCTCGCGCCCGCGGCGGCCGGCGGCTGGGCGCGCCGCGAGGAGGGCGTGCTGCGGCTGCGCGAGCGGCACCAGATCGGCAGCTTCGCGGACGCCTGCAACGAGTGCGGCAACTGCGACGTCTTCTGCCCCGAGGACGGCGGGCCCTACCTGCTCAAGCCGCGCCTCTTCGGGAGCCTCGCGGGCTGGCGCGAGCAGGCCCGCCTCGACGGCTTCTTCGTCGAAAGACGCGAGGGGCGCGATTTCGCCCACGGCCGCTTCGGGGGGCGCGAATACCTGCTGGAGGCGGGCCCCGACGGCGCGCGCTACGCGGGCCCGGGCTTCGAGCTCGAGCTGTCGCCCGAGGGCGCCGAGGTCCGCGCCGGCCACGCCGCGGGCGAGGTCGACCTCACCTACTTCCAGCTCCTGCGCCTCGTGAGCCGCGCCTTGCTGCACGGGCCCGAGGTGACCTGGGTGGGCCCGCGGGAGGCCGGCGGCGACTTCGATCCCGCGCGGCCTACCTCCGCGTGAGGTAGATCTCGGGCCGCGCGTCGCGGGCGAGGTCCCAGCCGGAGGGGTCCGGGCCGCGCAGCGAGGCGAGGTCGAGATCGCTGATCGCAAGCTCGGGATCTTCCGAGAGCTCCTCCAGCGGACCGTCGGGACCGACGAAGTGGCTGTCGCCGAAGTAGGGCTGGTTCCAGGGCGGCTCCGCGCCCTTTCGGTTCGAGCCGCCGATGAAGACGCGGTGGCGCGCGGCGTCCACCTGGAACTCGAGCCGCCACAGCCGCCGGCTCTTCTCGCCGAAGGTCACCGCCGGCGAGAGGACGAGCTCCGCGCCGCCGGCCGCGAGCGAGCGGACCACCCCCTCGAAGTGGCGATCGTAGCAGGTGGCGACGCCGATCCGGCCGACGGAGGCCGAGAAGACCGGGAAGAAGTCGCTGCCCGAGACCGCCGGGCCCCGGCCGTTCTTCCCGTCGCTCGGCTCGTAGTACTCCTTCTCGAAGAAGCTCCCCTGCTCGTTGCCGCCCTGCGGGATGTGCGCCTTGCGGTACTTGCCGAGCAGCTCGCCCTTCTCCGAGACGATCACCGCCGTGTTGAAGCGGCGCCCCGTGCGGTCGCGCTCGTAGATCGGCGCCACCACGACCACGCCCCGCTTCGCCGCCGCCTCGCGGACCCGCGAGACGGTGGGGCCGCTCTCGGCGTCCTCGGCGAGGCCCGTCCAGATCGGGTCGCGCTCGAGGGCGAAGTAGGGGGCCGGGAAGAGCTCGCCGAAGCAGACGAGCTTCGCGCCCCGCTCGGCCGCGCGGTCGAGGAGCGCGAGGTGCCGATCGACGTTGGCCCGCGCGATCTCCGGGAGCTTCCCCGCGAGGCCGCGGAGCCCGTCGCGGTCCCTCGGCATCGGGTACGCGTTGACCGTCTGGGTGAGCGCCGCCCGCAGCGTCACTCGCCGCCCTCCTCCGCGAAGGCGAGGAGGACGTCGAGCAGCACGTTCACGCCGTCGGCGCACTGCTTCGGCGTCGAGAACTCGCGTGGGTTGTGGCTGATCCCGTCGTACTCCCCTGGGACGAAGACCATGCCGGCGGGGCAGAGGCGCGCGAGCTCCTGCGCGTCGTGGCCAGCGCCCGAGACGATGGAGGCATGACGCAGCCCCCGCTCGGAGGCGGCGGCGGCCACCCGCTCCCGCACGCGCGGTGAGAAGGCCACGGGATCGGTCCGCGCCGTCTGCCGCCAGGAGATCTTCACCTTCTCCTCGCGGGCGACCTCCTCGTAGAACGCGACGATCTCCGCCTCCGCGCCCCTCATGAGGGCGCCGTCGGGGTTGCGCAGGTCCACCGTGGCGGTCGCGCGCCCCGGGACGACGTTGACGAGGCCGGGCCTCGGGGCGATGACGCCCATGGTGGCGCGCAGCGCCGCGCCGTGGCGGCCGGAGGCGACGAGCTCGCGCAGCTTCAGGTTGATGCGGGCCGCGGCGACGCCCGCGTCGGCCCGCAGCTCCATCGGGGTGGTGCCGGCGTGGGCGCTCTTGCCCACGATCGTGAGCTCGTGCCACGAGATGGCCTGTACGCCCGCGACGACGCCGACGTCGAGCCCCGCGGCGCGCAGGGTGGGGCCCTGCTCGACGTGGCACTCGAGGTAGGCGTGCGGCGGATCGAGCCGCTCGGGCGCTCCGCCGAGGAAGCCGACGCGCGTCAGCTCGTCGCGCAGCAGCTTGCCCTCCCGGTCGCGCAGCGCGTAGGCGGCCTCGAGCGGGATGCGGCCGGTCGCCACCGCGCTGCCGAGCATGTCGGTGCCGAAGCGACAGCCCTCCTCGTCGGTGAAGAAGGCGACGACGATCGGGCGGCGCGTCTGGATCTCGGCGTCGTCGAGCGTCTGGACGACCTCGAGCCCTCCCAGGACCCCGAGGCAGCCGTCGAAGCGGCCGGCGGTCTCGACCGAGTCGACGTGCGAGCCCAGAAGCACGGGGGAGAGCTTCTCGCGCCCCTCGCGCCGCGCGTAGACGTTGCCGATCCGGTCGATTGTGACCGTCAGCCCGAGCGACTTCATCCGGGCGACGACGTGGCGCCGCCCCTCTCCGTCCGCGTCGGTGAGCGCGAGCCGGTCGACGCCCCAGAGGCCCGTGCTTTCGTCCAGGTAGCGGCCGATGCGGCCGAGTTCCTCGAGCTCGCGCTGCAGCCGGTCGGAGTCGATCTCGAGCCTCACGGCCTTCTCCCGACGATCCGCTCCCAGCTCGGCGGATCGGTCGCGCCCTCGGTGCTGACGAGCAGGACGCGGGCGCCGCGCAGCCCGAGCGCCTCGCGCGCCTCCGCGAGCGAGGCCTCCGAGGCGAGCGCGAGCAGCCCCGCGAGCCCGGCCGCGCCCGATTCTCCCGAGACGACGGCGGGGTCGCCGCCCTCCCCGCTCGCGAGCAGGCGCATCGCCTCGCGCGCGAAGTCGTCGTCGACCGCGAGGAAGGCGTCCATCCCGTCGCGGATCAGCGGCCAGGCGAGGAGCGAGGGGGTGCCGCAGTTGAGCCCGGCCATGATCGAGTCCTGCCTCCCCTTGGCCTCCCGGATCGAGCCGTCCGGCGACGCGGCCGACTCGAGCAGGCAGTCGGCGTCGGTCGGCTCGACCGCGACCAGGGTCGGCCGACGGCCTCGCCACCAATAAAAGAGGCTCCCCGCGCAGGCGAGCCCGCCGACGCCGGCCTGGAGGAGGACCAGGCTCGGCTCCGCGCCCCCGAGCTCGGCGAGCTGCCGTGCGGCCTCCTCGAAGATCGTCCCGTAGCCCTCCATGATCCAGCCGGGGATCTCGGTGTAGCCGGGATAGGCGGTGTCCGAGATCACCTGCCAGCCGTTCCGTTCCGCCTCGGCGGCGGCGCGCCGCACGGTCTCGTCGTAGCTGCCGGGGACGACCACGACCTCGGCCCCCTCGCCCTGGATCGCCTCGATGCGCGCGGCCACGGTGTTTCCGGGGACGAAGATCACCGCCCGCTGGCCGAGGCGGCGGGCCGCCCAGGCGACCGCGCGGCCGTGGTTGCCGTCGGTGGCAGTGGCGAAGGTGCACGGGCCGGCGCCGACGGCTCGCCTCTGCGCGAAGCGGTGGATGGCGTAGGAGGCCCCGAGCACCTTGAAGGCCGGCAGCCCGAGGCGGCGGGACTCGTCCTTCACCCAGAGCTCGGCGACCCCGAGCCGCTTCGCGAGGGCGGGGAGCGCGACGAGGCGCGTCGGCGCGTAGCCGGGGAGCGAGCGGTGGAACGGCTCGACGTCGCCCGGCGGCGGGGGCCACGGCGGCGCCTCGGCCGAGGAGCGGAAGCGGTTGTGGACGAAGCGCGTGCGTTCCATTCAGAGGGCTTCCATCCGGCCGAAGAGGCGGCGGGCCTCCTCGGCCGCGTGGGCGCGGATCTCGCCGAGATCCGCGCCGGTGAGCTTCCCGCTCTCTACCACGGCGCGCCCCGCGACGAGAACGCGGCTGGGACCGCCCGGGGGGCCGTCGATCCGGTCCTCGTCGACGCCCTCCCCGAAGAGCTCGCGCGCGAGTCGAAGGCCGCCCCGCTCGCGGGCCGCGAGGCTCTCCGGCGGCTCGTCCCGCGCCACGCGCCGCAGCGCCGCGCGCTCGGCCTCGATGTCGGCCGGCCAGCCGTCGGTGCCGAGCGCCGCGCGGCTCGCGAACCGGAGCGCGCGCGGGTGGCCCACCCGGTTGCCCTCGTTCGAGCGGGGGTTCTGGACGATCCAGCAGCCCGCCCCATCCGC
>JAJXUD010000062.1 GCA_021783235.1 Myxococcales bacterium
CCAAGGTACGGACGTCGGGCGGAACCTGAGACTCGGGCATGTGGCCTCCTTGCGGTGATGATAACCGCAAGGCCTCATGCCGTGGCCACCGAAATCTGCACCCCTAACTTCGGTGACGTGCACCCGGCTCGATCTGCTAGCTTGACGGCCGCCGCGTCCCAGGCCACCCTGCGCGGCCTTCCTCCAAGGAGCTTCCTCATGTCCCTCGTCAAGAAGAACCGGATCGACCACTTCCGGAAGAACAAGCAGAACCAGAAGAAGCGCTCCAAGGAGCTCACGGAGAGCGCACGGCGGCTCACCGAGCACCTGAAGTCGTTCGCCGAAAAGAAGTAGCCGGGGCGCGGCGCCTTCGGGCGCCAGCTCGGCTCGCGGTCAGGCCGGGAGCGGCTGGTTCAGCTCCCGCAGCCGCTTCGCGAAGATCTCCTTGTCGATGGCCTTCTCGTAGGCGGCCTCGAGGGTGATCCGCTTCTCGTCGACGAGCCGCATCAGCGCCTGATCCATCGTCTGCATCCCCAGCGCGCCGCCGGTCTGGATGTTCGAGTTGATCATCCCGATCTTGCCCTCGCGGAAGGATGAGGTTCGCGAGCGCGGTGGTGGCGACGAGGATCTCGTTGGCCGCGCAGCGTCCGTTGCCGTCCGCGGTCTTGACGAGCTGCTGGGCGATCACCGCCTTCAGCGAGTCGGCGAGCATCGTCCGCACCTGGCCCTGCTCGTCCGCGGGGAAGGCGTCGATGATGCGGTCGATGGTCTTGGCGGCCGAGTTCGTGTGGAGCGTGCCGAAGACCGCCACCCCGAGCTCGGCCGCCGTCAGCGCGAGCCGGATGGTCTCGAGGTCGCGCATCTCGCCGACCAGGATGACGTCCGGGTCCTCGCGGGCCGCCATCCTGAGGGCCGAGGCGAAGGACTTCGTGTGGGTCTTCACCTCCCGCTGGACGACGATGCTCCGCTTGCACGGATGGACGAACTCGAGCGGGTCCTCGATGGTGATGATGTGCGCCTCGCGCGTCTCGTTGATGTGGTTGACGATCGCCGCGAGCGTGGTCGACTTCCCCGAGCCCGTGGGGCCCGTGACGAGCAAGAGCCCGCGGGGGTTCTCCGCGATCCGCGTCACCACGGGGGGGAGCCCGAGCTGCTCGATGGTCAGGATCTTCGACGGGATGATCCGCATCACGCCGCCGAGGCCGCGGTGCTGCCAGAGGACGTTGCAGCGGAAGCGCGCCGCGCCGTCCGGCAGCTCGTAGGCGAAGTCGAGGTCCAGGTTCTCGAGGGCGACCTGCCGCTGCTCCTCGCTCAGGATCTCGAAGAGCAGCCTCCGGCACGAGTCCGGCGTCAGAGGGGTCGTCCCCTTCGGGACCAGCTCCCCGCGCAGCCGGAACAGCGGGGGTCGCCCGATCACGAGGTGGAGGTCCGAGGCCCCCTCTTCGATCATCTGCCGAAAGAGCCCGAGCAGCTCGCTCATCGGGATCTCGAGTTCGCCGCAGGGCGCGGCGCGACGGCTGGAGCCGAGGCGGCCGGCGGGGCGGCGGAGGGGGCGGCCGCCGCTTCGGCGCCGGCCGCCGGCCTCGCGAAGGCCGCCGGGTTCGTAGCGGCGCGATGGGCCGTCTCCGCGCTGATGAGCCCCTTCTGCAGCAGCTCCTGCAGCGAGTCGTCGAGCAGCCGCATCCCGCGGCTCTTCCCCGTCTGCATCAGGTTCGGGATCTGGAACGTCTTGCCGTCCTTGATCATCGCCGCGAGCTGCTGGCTGCCGAGGAGGAGCTCGTAGGCGAGCACCACCCCCGTGCCGTCGGCCCGCGGCAGGAGCTTCTGCGAGAAGACCGCCTTCAAGGACTCCCCCACCATGGCGCGGATCTGGTTCTGCTGCGCGGGGGGGTAGGCGTCGATGATGCGGTAGAGGGTCTTGTGGGCGCTCGAGGTGTTGAGGGAGCCCACCACGAGGTGCCCGGTCTCGGCCGCGCTCACGGCGAGGCCGATCGTCTCGACGTCCCGCAGCTCGCCGACCATGATGACGTCGGGATCCTCGCGCAGCGCCGCGCGCAGGGCGTTGGCGTACGAGCGGGTGTGCCGTCCGAGCTGCCGCTGGTTCACGGCGCCCTGCTTGACGGGATGCACGTACTCGATGGGATCCTCCACCGTGAGCACGTGGTGGGCCCGCCGCTCGTTGATGAGGTCGACGAGCGCCGCGAGGGTCGTCGACTTCCCGCTACCCGCCGGTCCCGTCACGAGGATGAGCCCCTGGTGGTTGTCGCAGACCTCCTCGAGGACCTTCGGGAGGCCGAGCTTCTCGAAGCCCGGCAGGGCCGCCATCACCACCCTGAAGCAGACGTCGATCCCCTTGCGATGGCGGAACGCGTTGCACCGAAAGCGCCCCTCGCCGGGGATCTCGTAGGCGAAGTCGAGCTCGTGGTCGGCCTTCAGCCGCTCGCGCTGCTCGGGGCCGAGGATCTCGAGCAGCAGCCCCTCGGTCTGCGCGGCCCCGAGCGCGTTGCTGCTCAGCCGCTTGAGCTGTCCAAAGCGCCGGACGATCGGCGGCAGATCGACGGCGAGGTGCGCGTCGCTGGCGCCGATCTCGATCGCCTTCCGGAGCAGCGCGTCGACTCTCGCCACCGTGCCTCCTCCTTGGTCGCGTTCAACTTACCACCCTCGATCGCCGGGGCGGACTCACGACCGCCGGCGGCGCGGCGAGGCGAGCAGGAGGATCACCAGGCCAAGATCGAAGCGGCCTGGACCGTCCAAATTGCATTTATCTCCCCATCGGGATAACTTTGTCAAAATGAAGGCGCGAGTCATGAGGGATGGGGTCGATGCGGCCTCGCTTTCTCCCGATCGGGACATTTCCATTGCCCGCTTTGTGAGAGACCATAGGAAGGCTGCCAAGCTAACGCAGCGGCAGCTCGCGGAGTTGGCAGGCGTCGGTAATCGGGTCGTCTGGGATCTGGAACGCGGCAAGTCCACGTTACGCATGGACGTGGTCAACGCGGTTCTACATGTGTTCGGGAAGCGGCTGAGCGTGGCCGATTCTCCGAGGAGGACGGAACCGTGACCCATCGAAAGGGTGTCGTTCGCTTGTCGGGCACTCCGGCCGGCGTGATCGAAGAGGTCGAAGGCGGCACACGCTTCCGATACGACTCGGACTACCTGGCTCGAAAAGACGCCCTCCCAATCTCCTTGACGCTTCCTCTTCGCGCAGAACCCTACGAGAGTAGGGGACTCCATCCCTTCTTCGAGAACCTGCTGCCCGAGGGCTGGCTCCTCGAGCTGAGCACGACACGGCTGAAGATTCCGAGGGATGATCCTTTCGGCTTGCTGCTGGCGACCTGCGCCGATTGTGTGGGCGCAGTCGAGATCATCGGGAAGGAGGAACACCGATGACAGCCTGTCTGAGCTGCCTGGAACCAATCACCGCCGGGGGCGAGTACCACCCGCGCTGCCTTCGGGCACTCTTCGGCAAGCCGGTCTTGCCCAAGATCGATATCGACCTGGCGAAGCTTCACACGGCAGCCCTCGCCATGGTTGGTCATGCCTCGATCTCTGGCATCCAACGCAAGGTATCGGTTGGGCTCGCTGCAGACGGCGGTCACCTGAGCGTGGCGGTCGACGGCGGACGATACCTGCTCAAGCCGCAGTCACAGGCGTTCCCCTCGCTTCCCGAGAACGAGCAGCTGACCATGCAGATCGCCGAGCGCCTGCGGATAGCCATCCCAGCCTGTGCGCTCATCCGCCTCCGCGATGCCTCGCTGGCATACCTGGTGAAGCGATTCGATCGAGTCGATGGAGGCGGCAAGCTCCTCCAAGAGGACTTCTGCCAGCTCGCCGAAAAGCCATCCAAAGAGAAGTACGAGGGCTCCGCCGAACTGTGCGCTCGACTGACCTTGAAGTACGCGAGCGAGCCTCTTGTCGAAACCCTGAGACTCTTTCGCGAGATGGTCTTCGTCTGGTGGACTGGCAACGGGGACATGCACCTCAAGAACTTCTCGCTCCTGCGCGGGGAGGACGGGCTCTATCGTCTGTCACCCGCCTACGACCTCCTCTGTACGCGCCTCGTCATTCCGGATGATCAGTTGGCGCTCTCCATCGCGGGCAACAAGAAGAACGTGACCCGCCGCCAGTGGTTTGCCTTCGCCCAAGCGTGCACGATACCCGAACGTGCCGCTTCACGCGTGCTCCAGGAGATCGCGGCGGGGAAGGAAAAGGCGCAACCTTTGATTCGCGCCAGCTCATTGCCCGAAGACATGAAGGACACCTACTGGGCAACCCTTCAGGAGCGCAGCGCCCTGCTGGTCGGCCGCAACTGAGGTGCGCGTCGCTGGCGCCGATCTCGATCGCCTTCCGGAGCAGCGCGTCGACTCTCGCCACCGTGCCTCCTCCTGGGTCTCGTTCAACTTACCACCCTCGATCGACCGGGCGGACTCACGACCGCCGGCGGCGCGGCGAGGCGAGCAGGAGCATCACCGCCAGCAGGGCGAGCGGCACGGCCTCGCCCGCGCTGCCGCAGTGACAGCCGCCGGCGGCCTTTCGGACCGTCGTCGCGGGGGGCGCCGCCGGGCCCGCCCGGAGCTCGAGCGGCGTCCCGTGGTTGCCGGTGTTGCGAGCGTCGTGGTGGAAGCCCTCCCACTCGATCTTCTGGTCGGCGCGCCCGTGGCCATGCCAGGCGAAGAGCCAGCCCTCGCGGGTGGGGACGACGACGTCGAGGAGGCCGTCGCCGTCGATGTCGCCGACGGCCGGGGTCGCGAGGATCCAGCCGCCGGTGTTCTTGGGCCAGCCCGGCGGCTCGCTGCCATCCGACCGGAACGCGGTCAGCTCGTAGACGCCGCTGCCCGAGATGGCCTCGCGGCGCCCGTCCCCGTCGACGTCGGCGATGACGTAGTTCATGAAGAACTGGTAGTCCTGCGCCTTCGCTGGGAAGCCGGGCAAGGGCGGGGCGACGAAGCCCGACCCGCCGCCCTGAAGCGCCTTCTGCACGCCCCAGGCGTTGACCTGGTGGTCGAAGTCCTCCCGCGTCCCGCCCTTGACGCCGCCGATGCTGAAGCGAAAGCCGATGGTGCCGTCGACGAAGTCGAGGAGGCCGTCGCCGTCGAGGTCGCCGAACGACCCGCTGTTGATCGCGCCCAGGTCGGGGAGGTCGCTCGAGTTGGCCTGGGCGCCCGCGCTGCTTCCGTCGCCGGTGCCGAGCAGCGTGCCGCTGCCGTCGAAGAACATCGGCGTACCGCCGAGCCCGTGGATCTCGATCTCGTCCTTGCCGTCGCCGTTCAGATCCGCGAGCGAGGCCATGCTGGGGATCCCGACGGCGATCACCGGGAGGATGTCGTTGCTGACGCCCTTCGGGTCGATGGGCCAGCCCGGGAGGAAGGGGCCGCCCGCGTGGAGGTTCCCGTCGGCCCAGACCGCGTAGGCGCGGCAGTCGGCCTGTCCGTACGCCTCGCTGGAGCCGAGGACGATCTCGAGCTTGCCGTCGCCGTTGACGTCGCCGACCGCGGCCGTGGCCATCAGCCGCGTGTGCTGGATCTGCTTGCCGGTCGGGGTCGGGGCGCCGGCGGGATCGGCCAGCTCGACGGGAAAGCCCGGCCACGGCTGGCCGTGGCGGTCCCAGACGTAGAGCCAGCCGTCCTGGGAGGGAGCGATGATCTCGAGCTGGCCGTCGCCGCCGAGGTCGGCGAGCGTCGGCGCGGCGAAGAAGCCCTTGCCGAGCACGTAGACGTTCTCGGTGCCGTCGGGTCCGGTGCCGTCCGAGAGGCCGGAGATCGCGTGGGCGGGATCTGGCTGGACGGGAAAGCCGGGCAACAGCCCGCCGCTCGCGTCCCAGGCGTAGAGCTCCCCGTCCCAGGTGGCCGCGACCACGTCCTGTCGACCGTCGCCCGCGAGGCTCCCCACGCCGACGGTCGCGAGGATGGCCTGCGCCAGCCCCTGCCCCCCGTCCGCGCCCGCGTAGGCCGGGTCGCCCGGGTGCGCGAGCGGCTCGGGCAGCGTCGCCACGTGGACCGGCCAGCCCGGCAGCTCGCTGCCGTCGGCGCGCAGCGCGTGGACCGCGCCGTCCGACGTCGCGAGCACGATGGCGTCCTTCCCGCTGCCGTCGAGGTCGACGAGGTGGGGCGAGGACTCGCCCGAGGCGCCGAGGTAGATGGGAAAGCCCGCGAACAGATCGGGGTCGTGATGCACGAAGAAGCTCTTGCGAAATTGCCCCGGCACGTCGCCGACGTCGCCCCCGTAGTGGGCGACCGCCTGCACGAGCACGGTGGCGGCGTAGGCGTTCGGGTCCGTGCTCGCCTGGGCCGCGCCCGGGACGAGCGCCGTCACGTCGAAGCTCCCGAGCGGCCCCTCGGTCGCCGAGGTCGCGCCGGTCACCGTGGCGGCGACCTGGAAGGCGCTCGCAGGGGGGTCGAGCCCGGCGGCCACCGAGACCGTGAAGTCGTAGGACGGCGCCCGGTTCGCGGCGACGCGCCCGGCGATCTCGAGCTTCGGGGCCAGGGTCGGGTCCACGGTCTCGAACCAGCGGGGCGCGAGGACGTCGATCTCGGGCGGGATCCGGCCGTCGCGGACGGCCTGGACCGAGGCGCCGGCGTCGTTGCGGCCGTAGCCGAACCAGCTGTCCCAGCCCGGCCCCGAGGGGAAGAGGTTCGGGTTCGTCGCGGAGCCCGGAACGTCGATGTCCTCGACGTTCATCCAGAGGAGCTGGAGCAGCTCGGCGGGCGTGAGCGGGGCGTCGCCCGGGTGGTACTTCAGCATCGCCGAGACGAGGAGGCCCGCCTGCCCCGCCGACAGGCCCGTCGCCTCCGACGAGCAGCCGCGATTCGGGGTGGAGACGTCGAGGTGGCCTCCCGCGTTGCCGCAGTTGTTGAAGCGGATGAACGACGTCGCGTCCTGCGGCTGATCGTCGTACATGATGGCGTGGGCGAGGAGCGTGTGCTCCCAGTTGCCCGGGTAGTTGTGGTGCAGGCTGGTCTCGTCGGCGGCCGAGGCCACCACCACCGCGCCCCGGGCGTAGGCCTCGTCGATCGCCCGCTGCATGAACGGCGTGTCGTCCAAGGTCCCGAGCGCCTCCTGGATGACGCTCGCGCCCCGCCCGAGCGAATAGAGAACGCCCTCCGCGAAGTGGTTGGCGTCGCCGACGAAGCTGTCGGCGACCCGCACGGGGAGGAACAGGCAGCCCGGGCAGGTCCCCTCGCTGCCGATGCCGTTGTTCGCCTCGGCGACGGAGTCGCTCGCCTGATCGGTGCCGTGGCCGAAGCCCTCGTCGTCGAACGGGTCGTTCGTGTCCCAGAGGAAGTTCCAGCCGCAGATGTCGTCGACGTAGCCGTTGCCGTCGTCGTCCTTGCCGTCCGAGAAGACGGCGATGAGGTCCTCGGGGTCGAGCAGCCCGTTGCCGTTGACGTCCCCGTGGCAGGTCGGGTCGTTCGGGCACCGGAAGGCCAGGATCCGCGGGTCGGTGACGGTGGCGAAGGTCGGCTGATCGTGGCCGCTGCCCGAGGTGTAGTCGAGGACGTTGAAGACCCCGTCGCCGTTGCAGTCGTAGGCGGCGCAGTCGCTCCCGTCGGCGCGCCGCGGCTTCGGGAGCTCCCCCTCGTTCAGGAAGAACTTGTTCACGAGGTCGGGGCTGTTCCAGAGCACGCCGCAGTCCTGGCTCGCGATGACGACCCGCGGGTCGCCCGGCGTCATCGTCCAGGCGACGTCCGCCGACATCCCGGTGCCGTTCATGGTCTGCCGCTCGCTCGACGAGAGCGTCTCGTCGAGCTGCCACGGCAGGACGCTCCGATCGCCGCACGGGTCGGTCGCGTCCGGCGGGTAGAAGCCCCAGAGGTCCCAGCGGCCGGTCTGCGGCCGCCAGACCAGCTGCCCCTGCGAAGGCCCGCTCGGGCAGGCCTCCTGGCGCAGGTAGCCATAGTCGGGATCGTCGGGCCAGTTCTGCTGGAGCGCGAGCTCGGCGCGCGTGGCGTTCGGGTTCGGCCAGTTCGGGTTGGTGGCGCGGGCGCGCGCGGCGAGGAGCGCGGCCAGCAGGACGAGCGATCGGCGCATGGGGCCTCGGGGGACGGACGGGCGCCATCATCGGTTCCGCGGCCCTGGGAAGTCAAAGCGCCGGAGTGGGGGCGATCCGGCCGCCGCCCGGCGGGCGATCCCACGGACCGCCTGCCACGGAATCCGGAGGCTGCCTGACGTGGATGTCGCGATCGTGGGCGCGGGACGCCGCGACGCGCTCGCTTCCACCTCGGACCGCGCCGCGCCGCGCTCATGGCATCCCGTTTGCGAACCTCTGCCATGAGATCCTCGCCCGGAGGCGCCCGCCATGCACCGTTCCGCCACCCTTCTCGGCGCTCTCGCGCTCGCCTCCTGCTGCCTCACGCCCGTGTCCGAGGGTGACGACGCTGGGAGCTGCGTCGCCTGCGCTCCTCGGGACGCGGGGAGCTGCGCGGGCTGCCCGCCTCCGGACGCCGGCACCGCCAGCACCCCCTGTACCTCCGACGCCGATTGCGACGGTGGCTACTGCGACATGGCGATCGACGGTTGTCCCG
This sequence comes from Myxococcales bacterium, assembly GCA_021783235.1. Classification (GTDB taxonomy): domain Bacteria; phylum Myxococcota; class Myxococcia; order Myxococcales; family JAKAPL01; genus JAJXUD01. The sequence goes on from JAJXUD010000062.1 coordinate 8,502, forward strand.
GCGCCGGGGAGCTCGCGACGGCCATGCCGGGCTTCTGCCACCGCGACTGCCAGGACTCGGCCTGCGCCTGCCAGGACGCCGCCGACTGCCCCCTCAGCGCGGCGACGGGGAACCCGAGCGCTTGTGGCGCAGACGGCCAGTGCGCCGCCTTCGGCGCGTTCTGCGGCGGCGTGACCTGCCCCGCCGCCTGCCCGCTCGCCCAGCCACGCGAGAGCCTCTGCCCCGTCTGCCTCTGCGCCGTCTGCCCCGCCCCAGATGCCGGGAGCGGCGGAGGCTGCGACGGCACGGCCACTCTGTCGGGCGGCTGCGGCAGCGCCGCGCCCTTCACCGTGGCCACGGCCACGGTCTCCTCCTCCGCGTCCGGCGGCGCCACCATCGTCCTGAGCAGCGTTGGGAGCTGCCAGGCGACGCTGCCGTCGAACGTCAGCTTCGAAGCGCTGCTCATCGACATCTCCGCAGGGGCGCTCGCGCCGGGCACGTATGGCCTCGACGGCGGGGGGACCGCGATCCTCGTCTCGGCGAGCTACGTCTCCTGGCTCGGCGGCGGCCAGGGAAACGGCGGCGGCGGATCCCAGCCCGCCACCGGCGGATTCCTGACCCTGAGCAGCGTGAATCTGGACGCGGGCACGATCACCGGCTTCGCCGCCCTGGACTTCGGCTCCGCCTGCGGCAGCGCCGGCTTGCAGGGTACCTTCACGACCGAACCGTCGAGCTGCTGCCAGTAGGAGCCTCGAACGGTCGGACCGCGCGGTCACGGCTCATCGAGTCTCTCGTCGTGCTCGCTCTTCACGTCGCACACGCAGCCGTTCTTGAACGCGATCGTCAGCGGTTGACTTCACCGGCCGCGGGCAATACCTCCTCTCGGCCATGGAAGAGTTCGTCCGAGCCGCCATCGAGGCGGCGCTCGCGGGGGGGCGAGAGGCGCTCGCGCGCTTTCGGGGGCCGGATCTCGGCACGCGCGCGAAGGAAGACGGCTCTCCGGTGACGGAGGGCGACCTCGCCTCGGAGGCGGCGGCGCTGAAGGTGCTGCGGGGGCACTACCCCGAGCACGCCATCGTCTCGGAGGAGTCGGGGGCGCTGCCCGGGGATCAGGGACACCGCTGGTACCTCGATCCGGTGGACGGCACGCGCAGCTACTGCCGCGGGATCCGCGCCTGGGCCACGCTCGTGGGGCTCGTGGTGGACGAGGAGCCGGTGGTCGGGGTGATCCACGCGCCGGCGCTCGATCAGCTCGCGGTGGCCTGGAAGGGCGGTGGGGCCTGGTTGAACGGCACGCCGATCCAGGTGAGCGAACGAGCGACCCTCTCGGAGGCGACGCTCTCGATCGGCTCGCTCGACCTCTTGCCGGGGCTGCCGTGGGGGGAGCGGGCGTTTCAGCTGATGTCGCGGGCCTTCGCCTGCCGCGGCTTCTCGGACGCCATCGGCCACATCGAGGTGGCGCGCGGCTCCGTGGACGCGATGGTGGACCCGCGGGGAAAGCCGTGGGACTTCGCGCCGGTGGCGGTGCTGATCCGCGAGGCCGGGGGGCGCTTCACCTCGCTGGCCGGCGAGGACGGGTTCGATCGGGGAGACGCGCTGGTGTCGAACGGGCGGCTGCACGACGAGATCCTGGCTGCGCTGGCGGTGAACTGACCCCCGGGGGCGCGGGGGCCCCCTCGTGGCCGATTGCGGCCGCCCGCTCACGCTCGGGCTTCGCGCAGCGCCGCGATCTCCTCGGCGACGGCCTCCCGCACCGGCCGCGGCGTGAAGCCGAGCTCGCGCTGGGCCTTCTCGGACTTCACGCAGAAGTCGAGGAAGAGCAGCCGCAGGGTGCCGCTGTTGAAGCTGGCGAACGCCTTTGGAAATCGCGGTCCGAGGAGATCGCCGATCCTGGCGGCCGCGAGCGTCGGGCCGCGCGCGAGGCGGAGGCGCGGGGGGCGGACTCCCGCGAGCTCGGCCGCCATGGAGAGGAAGGCCCGCTGGCTCAGGTTCTCGTCGTTCAAGATGTAGCGCTCGCCGGCGCGGCCCCGCTCTCGGGCCCGCAGGCAGCCGTCGACGACGCTGGCCACGGAGACGAAGGCGGCGGCGCCGGGCGGGTAGAACGGCATGCCGCGCATGACGAGCCGCAGGATGGGGTCGAGGGAGCCGGTGACGCCGCCGCGGCCCACGACGTTGCTCGGGTTGACGATGACGGCGGCGAGGCCGCGCCCCACCTCCTCTCGCAGCGCCTCCTCGGCGGCGCGCTTGGTGCGAAAGTAGGGGCCGAGCTCGGAGGCGTCGAAGGGGTGCTCCTCGTCGCTCGGCTGCGCGAGGCTCCCCTGCCCCACGGCCGCGCTGCTCGAGACGTGGACGAAGCGCTGGACGCCCGCCTCGCGGGCGGCTCGCGCCACGGTGCGGGTCCCCTCGACGTTGACGCGCCGGAGCTTCTCCTCGGCGAACGGGTCGAGGCGGACGGCGGCGGCGAGGTGGAAGACGTCGCGAATCCCCGCCAGGGCACGGGCCACGGAGGCGGCGTCGCCGAGATCCCCGAGCGCCTCCTCGTAGTCGAGACCGGCGAGGCCCCCGCGCGGGCTGTGCGGGCGCAGGAGCACGCGGACCTTCTCGCCGCGACCGACGAGCGCGCGCACGAGCGGCCCTCCGATGAACCCGGTCCCTCCAGTGACGAGCACGTCGGCCATGGCTGCCTCCCGCCGGCTGTTATAATCCGAGAGCGGGCCAAAGGTCGCCTCGACCGTGACCAGGGTGACGGATGGTTGACCCTCGGCCCCGCTTTCCCTAGTCTCGCGACCACTTTCATGCCCGACAGCCCCCTCGCCACCGCTCCCGCCGAACCCCAGCAATCGCCCCCCGAGATCCCGCCCGAGAAGCTCGATCCAGAGGCGCTGAAGGTCCTGCGCCACCTGCGCAGGAACGGCCACCAGGCCTACCTCGTGGGCGGCTGCGTGCGCGACCTGCTCCTCGGCCGGAGCCCGAAGGACTTCGACATCGCCACGTCGGCGAGTCCCGAAGAGGTGCAGGACACCTTCACGAACTGCCGCCTCATCGGCCGCCGCTTTAGGCTCGCCCACGTCTACTTCAAGGGGCGGAAGATCATCGAGGTCTCGACCTTCCGCAAGAACCCGATCGACGAGATCGTCGCGACCGCGGACGCGGGCGAACCGCTCCCGGAGGGCGACCTGCTCATCGCCGAGGACAACGTCTTCGGCACCGACGAGGAGGACGCTCGCCGCCGCGACTTCACGGTCAACGGCCTCTTCTACGACGTCTCGCTCGAGCAGACGATCGACTACGTGGGCGGCCGCGCCGACCTCGAGGCCCGCACCATCCGAACCATCGGCAATCCCGAGATCCGGATGCGCGAGGACCCGGTTCGGGTGCTGCGCGCCATCCGCTTCGCCGCGAGGCTCGGCTTCGAGATCGAGCCGGCGACCGCGGAGGCGATGCGGATCCACGCGAAGGACCTCTCCCGCTGCGCCCCGGCGCGAGTGCTCGAGGAGACCTTGCGGCTGCTCCGCTGCGGCCACTCGAGCCGCGCCTTCCAGCTCGCCCGCGAGATGGGCGTCCTCGCCCTGCTGCTCCGCCCGGTGGCGGAGTTCCTCGACGCCTGCGGCCCCGAGGAGGCGGCGCGGGTCTTCGGGCTCCTCGCGACGGCCGACCGGCGGGTCCGGGAGGGGACGCCCACCGACGACTCGCTCCTCCTCGCGACCCTGCTGCTCAGGCTCGCGCAGCCCGGCAAAGACTCGGGCGCCCCGGCGATCCCGATCGAGCCGCTGCTCCAGGATCTCGTCCGCTCCTCGCGGCTGCCGAAGCGCATCGCCGAGGGGACGCGGCTACTCGTGCTCGCGCAGCGGGCTCTGCTCGGCGAGCGACGCAAGCGCGGCTCGCCGAATCGCTTCGTTCGCTCGCGCCACTTCCCCGACGCCCTCGCCCTCTTGGCCATGAACGCGGAGGTCAGCGGCGAGGGCAACGAGCAGCTCGATCGCTGGCGGCAGCGGAGGACGACGGTGGAGCCGCTCCACCCGGCCGCCGCCGAGCCGCCCGGGGCCGAGCCGCTTCGAGTCCCCCTGCCAGAGCCGCTGTCGGCCGACCGGCCGGAGGCCTTCGCGTTCAGCCACCTCCTCTAGGAGGGGTCGGTGCGAGGTCGCTCGAAAGAGACACCCCGCTTCGCTCGGGCTGAAGGCGAGGAGCGGGATCAGGGAGGCGCCCGTGGCGATGGTGCGTCCATTGGAGCGCGGCGCGGGGCCTCTCTGACCCCCATCGCCTGGGCCACGGCCGTCGGCGCCCTCCTCCGCCTCTGGCTCGTCGTCTGGGGCCATCCCCCGGCGAGCACGCTCACCGGGGAGGCGATCGCGCCGGTGCTGCGCGCCTACGGCTGGCTCGCCCCCCAGGCGCGTCCCGACTGGCCGGAGCTCTGGCGCAACGGCCTCGTCGCCGCCTGCACGCTCTCCCTGCGGCTCTGGAAGGATCACTCGGTCGAGCTGCTCACGCCGGTCCAGGCGATCCTCTCGCTCGCCACGGTGCCGCTCGCCGCGCTCGCCGTGGGGCGCCGGCTCGGCCTGCGCGCCGGCGGCTGGGCGGCCTGGGCGCTCGCGCTCGACCCCGTCGCCGTCTGGCAGGCGAGCCGCTTCCTGCCCGACTGCTACGTCGCCTTCTTCCTGATCCTGGCCCTCGCGCTCGCCTCCTCGGGAAGGCTCCGCTGGCTTCCCGGCGCGGCCGCCAGCCTCGCGCTCGCCCTCTGGTTCGACGCCTGGGGAGCGGGAGGGCTTCGAGCGCTCCGGCCGCTCGAGCTTCTCGTCCCGATCGCGGCCGGAGCGCTCGTCGGCCTTCGCTTTGGCCCTCGGATCGAGGCGCGGCTCCTCGAGGCCCTCCCAAGAGGAGCGCTTCGGCGGCTCCTCGTCGCGGGCGCGGCGCTGCTCGTCGGGGCCCTCTTCATGACCGCTCCGCTCTGGCTCGGGAGCTGGTACGAAAACCACGACTGGGATCGCTACCTCGCCCGGCTCGTCGAGTACCTGCGCGGCTGGCGCGACGGCCAGCTCTTCCCCCGCTGGTGCCCGGACTGCTACGGCGGCTACGGTTCGCCGCTCTTCGACTTCCACCCACCGGGGATCTTCGCGCCGTCCGCGCTCTTCGCCCTCCTCGGGGCGAGCCTTCCCACGGCGCTCAAGCTGACGCTCGTGCTCTCGGCCGGGCTCGGGGCGGTCGGGACGTTCCTGCTCGTCCGCGGGGAGACGCGGCGCAGCGACGCGGCGCTCGTGGGCGCCTTCGCCTTCACCTTCGCCCCCTACCAGCTCATGAACCTCTACCTGCGGGGAGACCTCTCGGAGGTGGTGGCGCTCTCGCTCTTCCCGATGGCGCTCTTCTGCTATCGCGAATGCCTCCGGGCGCCGCTCGCGCGCGTGCCGATCCTCGGCTCCTGGGGCGCCCTCTGCCACGCGGGCATCGTCCTCAGCCACACGATCACCGGGCAGTGGACGACCGAGATCCTGGCGCTCTTCCTCGTGCCGGGGGCGGCCCGCGCGCTGCGGCGCGGCGAGTGGCGGCGCGTGGGCGCGGGGGCGGTCGCCTTCACGGCGGCGCTCGGCTTGTCGGCGGTCTACGTCGTGCCGGCGTTCGTCGAGAAGGGGCTCACCCACCTCGACCGGATCACCGGCGGCTACTTCACTGCGACCCGCCACCTCGTCCCCGCCTGGCGCTTCTTCCGCTTCTGGTTCTACGACTTCGTGGTGGACGGCCTCCTCGGCGATAAGGTCCGGATGCCCTTCTCCGTGGGGCTCCCGCTCATCGCGGCGATGCTGGCGGCGGTCGCGGGCCTCTTTTCGCCCCGGGCGCGAGCGGCGCTGCGGGGCGCCCTCCCCTGGTGGGCCGGGCTCGCCGCGCTGCTCGTCCTCGTGACGCCGCAGTCGGCGCCGCTCTGGCGGCTGCTGCCGCTCGGGAGCTTCATCGAGTTCCCGTGGCGCCTGCTCGGCCCCGCGAGCCTGCTCGGCGCCGTGGCGCTCGGTGCGACCTGGGCGGCCTGGCTGCCCGCGAGCAGCCCCCGGCGCGGCACGTTCGCGGCCGCGGGCGCGCTGCTCATCGTCGCTGCCGCGCTGCCGATGGAGCGGGTGAGCGGCTACCTGGGGGACGCCGCGCTGAGGCTGACGCCGGCCGACGTCCAGAGGCCGGTGGATCAGGGGATGACCTCCGTGGATGAGCATCTGCCGCTCGCGGTGAGCCGCAACCCCGACGGTCCGCGCAGGCGCCTCTGGACCCAGGTACGCGGGCAGCTCGACGCCACGGTCGCGCAACGCGGCGGGACCGACTACGACGTGCGGCTCGTCGTGAAGAGGGCCCCCGCGGCCATCGACCTCTCGGTCCACTGGTTCGTCGGCTGGAGGGCCGACACCTACGCGGGGCCCGCGCCCGCGAAGCTCCTCCCCTCCTCCTCGGGGCTCGCGCGCCTCGAGCTTTCGGCCCCGGGCAGTTACGGCGTCCGGGTCCGGTTCGACGGCACGCCGGCCCGCACCGCGGGGAGCGCCGTCAGCCTCGTCTGCCTGCTCCTGCTCTACCCGGCGCTCCGGCTGCTCTCGCGTGAGGAGCGGCGCGCGGCGACGCCCGCGGTGGAAGAGGGACCGGCGCTGGCGGCGACCCCGTGAGCCGCGAGCGCCGGCTCGGCCTCGCGATCCTCGCCACGGCGCTGATCGTCGGGGCGGCGCTGCGCCTCTGGCTCGCCCTCCACGACGACGGCCTCTTCTACCCGGACGAGATCTTCCAGAGCCTCGAGCCGGCCCACTGGCTGGCGTTCGGCTACGGGCTCCTCCCCTGGGAGTACCTGGACGGCGCGCGGAGCTGGGGGCTGCCGGGGCTCATCGCGGGGCTGCTCGAGCTCTGCCGGGCCTTCCGGCTGGACGACCCGCACGCCTACGTCCTCGTCGTGCGGCTCTCGTTCTGCGCGGTGGGCGTCGCCACCGCCTGGGCGAGCTGGCGGCTCGCGCGCGCCTTCGGGGCGTCGGAGCCCCGGGCGGCGGTCGGGGCGGCGCTCTTCGCGCTCGTCTTTCCCGCGGTCTACTTCGCGCCGCGCGCCATGAGCGAGACGGCCTGCGCGCTCCCGGCGACCCTGGGCTTCGCCTTGGCGGTGGCGCCGGGGGCGGGACGGCGCGACCGGCTCGTCGGGGCCTCCCTGCTCGGACTCGCGGTGCTGCTGCGGCTGCAGGCGGGGGTCTTCTGCGCCGGGGCGGCGCTGACGCTCGCGGCCCGGGCGCTCCGGACGAAGCGCTGGCGACCGTTCCTCGAGTGCACCGGCACCCTCGGGCTCTGGGCCTTCGCCCTCGGGCTCCTCGACCGGCTCACGTGGGGAGACTGGTTCCACACCGCCCGCGTCTACCTCGAGTTCAACCTGATCTCGAACGGCGCCGCCCGGTTCGGCACCGCGCCGTTCGGCTACTACGCGCAGGTGCTCTGGCAGAGCTGCGGCCTCGCGATCGTCGCCTTCGGACTGCTCGCGCTCCTCTCGGTCCGGCGCGCCCCCGGCGCCTTCCTCACGGCGGCCGCCTTCTTCCTCCTGCACTGCTTCGTCGAGCACAAGGAGAGCCGCTTCATCCTTCCCCTCCTGCCGTTCGTGGGCGCGCTCGCCGCGCTGGGGCTCGAGGAGCTCTCCCGGCTCGCCCCGCCCCGGGTGGAGCTCGTCGCGGGGGTGGTGGCGCTGAGCTGGCTCGTGCCCGCCGCGCGGCTGACGGACCACACCCTCGGCGAGCTCGGGCAGGGCTTCTCCCCCCAGAGCGCGGCGCTCGACTTCGGCGGGCCGGTCGACCGGCTCCTCTTCGCAGCGCACGGGCGCCCCGACCTTTGCGGGCTGAAGGTCGAGGACACCCACCTCGCCTGGACGGGCGGCTACGCCTACTTCCACCGCGAGCTGCCGCTCTATTACCCCTCTGGACCCGACCGCGCCTCGGGCCGCTACAACTACGTCATCGCGCCCGTCGCGCGGGCGCGAGGCGGCGCCGTGGTGGCGCGCGAGGGGGACGAGGCGCTGATCCGGCTCGGGGCGCGCTGCTCCCCCGACGCGGGCTACTGGGCGGATTTCCGTTCGCGACGCGGGCAGGGGTTCCGGGACCCGGCGCCCTACCTGCGGCGCTGAGGCTCCTTTTCAGCGAGCGCGCTCGCCTGCTATGAGTCCGCAGGCGCGATGGGCGAGAACGGACAGAGCGTGGCGGACGCCGCCGCGCCAGCCACGGGCGCTCCGGCGCCAGCTGGCGCATCGACGTTCCAGGTCTGCCTCGCGACGCTGGTCGGCGGCCTCCTCCGCTTCTGGTACGTCCTCTGGGTCCATCCCCCGGCGAAGTACCTCTACTCGGACATGCTCGCGAACGTGCAGCGGGCCTACGCGATGGCGGACCCGAAGCACGTGGCCGGGCCGTGGGACACCTTCGTGCCGCGCGGCATCGTCGCCATCGGCGCGCTCGCGCTGAAGCTCTTTCCCGACCGGTCGGTGGAGGCGCTCACGCCGGTCCAGGCGCTGCTCTCGACCGCCTGCATCCCCCTCGCCTTCGTCGGGCTGCGCCGGTTCCTCGGTGAGCGGCCCGCGCGCTGGGCGGCCTGGATGCTGGCGCTCGATTACCTCGTCATCGGCTTCGCCGGCTATTTCCTCGCCGAGACCTACCTCGCCTTCCTACTCGTCCTCGCGCTCGCGCTCTTCCAGCCCGACCGCCCATGGCGCTCCCTCTGGGTCGGCCTCTGCCTCGGCCTCGCCAGCTGGTACAAGGCGCAGACCTTCGTGATGGTGCCGATCTGGGCGCTCGGGCTCTGGTGGACGGCGCGCAAGCTCTCCCCCGAGCGCGGGCGGGCGCGCCGGCTGGGCGCGCTGGCGATGATCCTGGGCGGCCTCGCCTTCGTCGTTCCCGAGAGCGTGCTCGTCTCGCGGATCCTCGGCCGGCCGATCTTCATGTCGAGCAACGGCGGGCAGAACTTCTACAGCGGCCACTGCCGCGTCCACCTGCTCACCTGCGTCGGCCCCTGGGGCAGCTACGCCGCGGGCCTCCCCACGACCTGGGAGCGGGATCCCGACTGGCCCGACCGTCAGGTGACGGTGCCGTTCTACGACTCGGGCTGGTACTACAAGGAGGGGATCCGCTGCCTCGAGAGCGACGGGCTGAAGGCGCCGCTCTGGTTCCTGCAGCAGTTCGTCGACGTCTTCGCCGGCTGGCCCGGCGGCACGCTCGACCCCTGGCCCGACTGGTCGACCGAGCGCTTCGCCTGGGTCCGCGGGACGAACCTCCTCATCGCCTACCTCATCGCACCGCTCGCCTTCCTGGGCCTCTGGTGGCGCCGCCGCGAGGAGGGCATCTGGTTCGCCTTCGGCCTGCCCCTCGCCCAGATCCTCGGAATCGCCGTCCTCTTCCTCGGCGACCCCCGCTTCCGCGTGCCCTACGACTTTCTCTTCTTCGGCGCGGCCGCCTCCGCGATGATCGCGATCTGGGAGAGCGAACGGCTGCGGGCGCGAATCCCGTGGCTCGCGAAGAGGCCCGGCGCGCTAGCGCAGCCCGAGCCCGCTCAGGCAGGCGAGCGCGTCGGCGGGGAGCGGGGCCTCGACCTCGAGCCTCCCGCCTGACGGCTGCGCGAGCGCGACGCGCGAGGCGTGAAGCAGCTGGCGGTCGAGGCCGGGGGGAGGCTCGCCGCCGCCATAGATCGGATCGCCCGCGAGCGGGTAACCCAGCGCGGCGAGGTGGGCCCGGATCTGGTAGCGGACGCCGGTCTCGATGCGGACCCCGAGCAGGGCGAAGCCGCCCTTCGCCGCGAGCCGGCGGAAGGTCGTCCGGGCCGGCCGGCCCGCCTCGGCGGCGCGGGGCGGGCCGTCGCCCCTCGAGGCGAGGGGCCGCTCGCAGCTCCCCTCGGCCGGCGGCTCGCCGCGCACGAGGGCGAGGTAGAGCTTCTCGGCGCGGCCCGAGGCGAGCGCCTCGCGGACCCAGCGGTACGCCTCCGGCGTGCGCGCCACGAGCACGACCCCCGACGTCTCGCGATCGAGCCGGTGGCAGACCCCGCCCTCGCGCAGCTCGTCTCCGGCAGCGGCGCACTCCGGGTGGCGCGCCGCGACGGCGTTCGCGAGCGTGCCACGCTCCCCCGCCCGCAGCGGGTGGGTCGGCCAGCCCGCCGGCTTGTCGACGGCGAGCAACCGATCGTCCTCGTGGAGGATCGAGAGCGGAAGCTCGGGCTCGGGGACCGGGGCGCCGGGCGCCTCGGGGAGGAGGACGGTCACGCGGCTGCCCGCGATCGTCCGGTCGCCCTTGCGAGCGCGCCGCCCGTCCACCCGGACCTCGCCCGCATCGAAGGCTTCCTTGACGCGGGCGCGCGAGGCGCCGAGCGCCCGCGCCACGAAGACGTCGAGCCGCTCCCCGCCGGGGGCGGGGACCGCGAGCTCGGATTCGCGTGCGCCTTCAGCCAAAGAAGACGGAGGCCAGCGAGTAGAGGTCGCGGTCGATGGTCTTGAGCTCGCGCACCGCCTCGGCGAGCGGCACGGCGACGATCTCGTTTCCGTGCAGCGCGGCCATCTTGCCGAAGTCGCCCTTCTGGACGAGGTCGCAGGCGAAGACGCCGTAGCGGGTCGCGAGAACGCGGTCGTGGGCCGTGGGCGAGCCGCCGCGCTGGACGTGGCCAAGCACGGTGACGCGCGTCTCGAAGCCGGTCCGCTTCTCGATCTCGTCGGCGACGAGCTGACCGATGCCGCCGAGCCGCTCGTGGCCGAACTCGTCGAGCTTCGCGGGCGGGAGCTGCCCCGCGGCGAGCTTCGCGCCCTCGGCGACGACGACGATCGAGAAGTACTTGCCGCGGGCGTGGCGCCGCTTCACGTGCTCGCAGACCTCGTCGAGGTTCGCCGGGATCTCGGGCACGAGGATGGCATCGGCGCCGCCGGCGATGCCCGCGTGGGTGGCGATCCAGCCGGCGTGGCGCCCCATCACCTCGCAGACCATGACCCGCTGGTGCGACTCGGCCGTCGAATGGAGCCGATCGATGGCCTCGGTGCAGATGGAGACCGCGGTGTCGAAGCCGAACGTGAAGTCGGTGCCCGACAGGTCGTTGTCGATGGTCTTCGGCACGCCGACCACCTTGGCGCCGAGGTCGAAGAGCTTGTTCGCAACCCCGAGGGTGTCCTCGCCGCCCACGGCGATGACCGCGCCGAGGCCGAGCTCCTTGATGTTCCTGAGCACCGTCTCCCCCCCGTCCGGCTTCTTGAAGGGGTTCGTCCGGCTCGTGCCCAGGATCGTTCCGCCGACGTGCAGGATGCCCGAGGTCGATTCGCGCGAGAGGCGCATCGTCCGCCCGGTCGGCTCCTCGAGCCCCCTCCAGCCGTCCCGGATCCCCATCACCTCGAACTGGTGCTGCTCGGCGCGGCGCACGACCGCGCGGATGACCGCATTGAGGCCGGGGCAATCGCCGCCGCCCGTGAGCACGCCGACCTTGAGCATGGGTAGAGACCTCCGCCACGAACATTAGCCAGGCGGCGCCCCGCCCGGCAACCTCGAAGTGGCGGCCATTGTTGGAAGGCTTCCGATCGCGCTATAAGCGCGGCCTTCCATGCGTCCCGCCGACCGCCGACCGGCCGTCTCGCCCGTGCCCGCCCCGCTCGCCCTGAGCCTCGTCGTGCCCGTCTACGACGAGGCCGAGAACATCGTGCCGACCTTGCGGCGCGTCGCCGGCGCGGGGCTGCCGCCTCACGAGCTGCTCGTCGTCTACGACAAGGACGAAGACACGACGCTCCCGGTCCTCGCGCGGCACGAGGCCGAGTTCCCCTTCGCGCGGGCCGTCAAGAATCGCCGCGGCCGCGGCGCGCTGAACGCCATCCGGACCGGCTTCGACGAGGCGCGCGGCGAGGGCGTCGTCGTCGTGATGGCGGACCTCGCCGACGACCTCGCGGCCCTCGGCCCGATGCTCGAGGAGTTCCGTCGCGGCGCCGACGTGGTCTGCGGCTCGCGCTACATGAGGGGCGGCGAGCAGCGCGGCGGCCCACGCCTCAAGGGGCTCATGTCGCGCACGGCGGGTCTCTCGCTCCACTGGCTCACCGGCCTGCCGACCCACGACGTCACGAACAGCTTCAAGCTCTACCGGCGCAGCCTGCTCTCGGAGATCGACATCGAGAGCACGGGCGGCTTCGAGATTGGCATGGAGATCACCGTGAAGGCCTTCGCCCTCGGCCGGCGCATCGCCGAGGTGCCATCGATCTGGACGGATCGCTCGCAGGGCGAGAGCCGCTTCGACCTGCGCCGCTGGCTGCCGCGCTACGTCGGCTGGTACCTGTACGCGCTGCGGACCCGCTTCGGCGGCCGCGCTTCGAGGGAGGGATAGATGGAAGCGTTCGAGCGGGTGGCCGTCGTCGGCGGCTGCGGCCACGTGGGGCTGCCGCTGGGGTTGGCGCTCGCGGACCGGGGGCACCAGGTGGTCCTCGTGGACGTCAACGCGGCGGTGGTCGCGAGCGTCAACGCGGGCCAGATGCCGTTTCTCGAGCGGGGCGGCGAGGCGCTGCTCGCCCGCGTTCTCGAGGCGAAGCGGCTGCGCGCCACCACCGACGCTCGGGCCGTGGCCGAGGCCGACGCCGTGGTGCTGGTCACCGGCACCCCGGTCGACGAGCACCTGAACCCGAACGTCGGCCAGCTCGACCGGGTGGTCGACGGCTACCTGCCCCACCTCAAGCCCGGCCAGCTCGTGGTCTTGCGGAGCACGGTCTACCCGGGGACCACCGAGCGGCTCGCGGCCCGGCTCGCCGCGCGCGGCCTCGCGGTGGACGTCGCCTTCTGCCCGGAGCGGATCGCGCAGGGCTTCGCCCTCGAGGAGAGCGCGAGGCTGCCGCAGATCGTGAGCGGCGCCACCCCTCGCGCCGCCGAGCGGGCCCGCGAGCTCTTCCAGGGGCTCGCCGCGAAGACCATCGAGCTCTCGCCCATGGAGGCCGAGCTCGCGAAGCTCTTCACGAACAGCTGGCGCTACCTCGCCTTCGCGGCCTCGAACCAGTTCTTCGAGATCGCGACCGACCACGGGCTCGACTTCCACCGGATCTACGACGCCATGATCGAGGACTACCCGCGCATGAAGGGCTTCGCGCGGCCGGGCTTCGCCGCGGGGCCCTGCCTCTTCAAGGACACGATGCAGCTCGCGGCCTTCTCCAGCAACTCGTTCTTCCTCGGCCACGCGGCGATGCTCGTGAACGAGGGGCTGCCGAACTTCCTCGTCGAGAAGCTGCGCGAGAAGCTGCCGCTGCGCGAGAAGACCGTCGGCATCCTCGGCATGGCCTTCAAGGCCGACAACGACGACTGCCGCGAGAGCCTCTCCTACAAGCTGCGCAAGGTGCTCGCCTGGGAGGCGAAGGCGGTCCTCTGCAGCGACCCCTTCGTGGCGGATTCGACCTTCGTCTCCGCCGAGGAGCTCGTGCGCCAGAGCGACGTGGTGGTGCTGGGCGTGCCTCACTCGGCGTACCGGGGCATCGACCTGCAGGGGCGGCTCGCCGTCGACGTCTGGAACTTCTGGGGAACTCAGAACGGAGGCAAGGCCTGATGCGACTCGTCGTCACCGGCGGCAACGGCTTCATCGCGGGTTACCTCATCCCCGAGCTCCTCGAGCACGGGCACGAGGTCGTCGCGATCGACAACTTCTCGAAGTACGGTCGGGTGAAGAAGTCGTTCGAGGATCAGCCGCGCTTCCGGCTGGTCGAGGGCGACTGCAAGGACGTCGCGCTCATGAAGGAACTCTGCGCGGACGCCGACCAGCTCGTCGCCGGGGCGGCGATGATCGGCGGCATCTCGTACTTCCACACGCTCGCCTACGACCTGCTGGCCGAGAACGAGCGGATCACCGCGGCGGCCTTCGACGCGGCCATCTGGGCGCACGCGGAGCGCAAGCTCCGGAAGATCGTCGTGCTCTCGTCGTCGATGGTCTTCGAGTCGGCGACCGAGTTCCCGACGCCCGAGGGGGCCGTGCGCCGCTCGCCGCCGCCGATGTCCACCTACGGCTTCCAGAAGCTCTCGACCGAGTACTTCACGCAGGGGGCCCACGAGCAGTACGGCCTCCCCTACACGATCGTGCGCCCCTTCAACTGCGTGGGGGTCGGCGAGCGGCGCGCGCTCACCGACAAGGAGATCTACTCGGGCAACGTGAAGCTCGCGATGAGCCACGCCGTCCCCGATCTCGCGCAGAAGGTGCTGCGCGGGCAGGACCCGCTCCACATCCTGGGCGACGGTAAGCAGGTCCGCCACTACACCTACGGCGGCGACCTCGCCCGCGGCATCCGGCTCTGCATCGAGAAGCCCGAGGCAGAGAACCAGGACTTCAACCTCTCGACCGACCGTTCGACCAGCGTGCTCGAGCTCGCCGAGGCCATCTGGAAGCAGGTCCAGCCGGAGAAGCCGTTCCGCTGGGTCTCGGACGCCCCCTTCAAGTACGACGTCCAGAAGCGGGTGCCCGACTGCCGCAAGGCCGAGAAGCTCCTCGGCTTCCGGGCGGAGACCTCGCTCGAGCAGATGCTCGCCGAGATCATCCCCTGGATCCGCCAGCAGATCGATCAGGGGACGATCTAGGCGAGCGACCGCGAGGGACCCTACCGGATTCGATAGACCGAGTAGGGCACGCCCCCGCCCAGTCCATCCGACTCGCCGATGCGCTCGGCCGGCTGGCGCGGCGGGTAGGCGCCGCGCGAGACCACGAGCGCCCCCGAGGGGAGATTGCCCTGGCCGCCCCAGAGCCGGTGAATGCCGAGGCCGTCGGGCCCCTTCTCGGCGAGTTCGCGCTGATCGAGGCTGCCCCAGAACTCGATGTACGTGTTCTGGAGTCCGAAGATCTCGGGCGAGAGGTAGAGCGGCTCGCCCTCCCTTCGCGCGGCGAAGGCGACCCGGAGCGCTTCGCCGGCGCCGCCGTCGAAGCTGCCTTGTGACCGCTGCGCGTAGTCACCGAAGTAGTGGCCCAAGAAGATCCCGCCTTCGAGCAGCGCGAGCCCCAGGACGAAGGCCAGCGCCGCGCGCGGCGGGCGCGCGCGCTCGATCCAGTCGGCGGCCGCGAGGCCGGCGACCGCGAAGGCGAAGGGCGCGAGCTGGAGCATCCGCGAGGCGTGAGGGATCCCTTCGTCGGTGAGCGCGGCCGGGATTGGGGCGATCAGGAGGAAGACGAGGAGGAAGCGGGAGAGCGGGCTCCCCCGCCGCCGCTCCCAGAGCGCCGCGAGGCCGAGCACGAAGGGGACGGCGAGCCAGACGGGCAAGAGCCCGACGCCGACGTTGTGGCGCGGGTTGTGATCCCCGGTCCGGAAGAGGAAGCCCGGCGAGAGGAGCTGCGCGCGGTAGTTCTCGAGCACGCGCCGCAGCGCCAGGCCCGCGGTCGGGTGGTCGCGGAAGACGGAGATCAGGTCGAAGCGCTGCGTCAGCATGCCCGGGTGGACCAGCATGAAGACGCCCATGGGCAGGCCGGCGAGCGCGGCAGCGCCCAGAAAGGCGGGGAGCGCCCGCCGATGGGGGCGCGAGAGCGCGAAGGAGGCTGCAGCCACCGCGACCGAGAGCGGGGCGAGCATCCGAGCAGTCGTGTAGCTGTAAGTGCAGGCGCCGAGCGCGAGCCCGGCCAGCGCCCCCCGGCGCGCCGTCGGCCCACGCTCGAAGCGAAGCAGCATCAGGAACGCGAGGACGAGCCAGAACGGGAACGAGGAGACCTCGCTGACGGCGTGGCGGCCGAAGGTGAAGATCGACGGACAGAGCAGGGAGAGAAGCGCCGTCCAGCGGGCGACCCGCCGGTTTCCGGTCCACTCGGCGAGCAGCCGATGGAGCACGAGGGCCATCCCGAGCGCGTAGAGCACCGAAGGCAGCCGAACGGCGAACGGCGTCGGGCCGAAGAGACGAACGGTGAGGGCCGCGGCGTAGACGTAGAGCGGGCTCTTGAAGTCGCCGAAGCACTGGAAGAAGAGCGGGAGGAGCACGCCGTGGCCGTCGCGCAGCCCATGGCCGATGGTCCAGGCGTTGTAACCGACCGAGGTCTCGTCGCAGAAGAGGCCAGACGGGACGACGCCGAGGTCGTGGAAGTAGAGGAGGCCCACCGCGACCGAGAGGAGCCCGAAGGCCGCGAGCTCGAGGCGGGACCCAACGGAGAGATCCATCGCGCCGCCGAAGGGGGCCGGGGGCGTCGTGGGGACGCCGGGCTCCGCGAAGGTGGACTCCGCCATTGGCCGCGCACGCTACCCGCCGGCCGCTGACTGGTCAACGCTCGGCGAACTCTCTCTGGGCCGCCGCCGACGAGATCGATCCGCCTTCTTGTCGCGGCACGCTCCCCGTGCGAGGAGTCCCCTGGGATGCCCGCGACCGCGCCCGAGACGACGCCCGCCGAAGACGCCGACCCCGTGGCGCCCGCCTCGGCCCTGCCGGCGACGGCGGAGCTGCCCCTCGCGGCGGAGCGCTGGACCCTGCTCGCGCTCGCCGCCCTGCTCGGCGTCGCGGTCACCGCCCCGCTCTGGCGCGTCTACTGGTACGACTGCCACGAGATGGGGCGCTACCTCGTGCGTCTCTTCGAGTACGTCCGCGGCTGGCGGGAGGGGCAGCCGTTCCCCCGCTGGGCGCCCGACCTGTACGGCGGCTACGGCGCGCCGCTCTTCGAGTTCTTCCCGCCGTTCCTCTTCTCCGTCGCCGGGCTCGCCGACCTCGCCGGCGTCGAGCCCGCGGCGGCCCTCAAGATCGCCGTCGCGCTCTTCGGCGCCGCCGGCGCCGCGGGCGCCTTCCTGCTCGCCCGCTCGGAGACGGGGCGGAGCGACGCGGGCCTCGTCGCCTCGGCGGCCTTCGTCTTCGCGCCATATCGCTTCGTCGATCTCTACCTGCGCGGGGACCTCTCGGAGTACGCCGCCCTCTGTCTCCTGCCACTCGTCCTCTGGCTCTACCGCGAGCTCTGGCGCGCGCCCCCCGAGCGTCGCGTCCGGTGGGGCGTTTCGGCGGCGCTGGTCCACGCCGCGCTGATCCTCTCCCACACCATCCTGGGGCAGTGGGCGACCGAGCTCGTCTCGCTCGTCGGGGTCGCGAGCCTCTACCACGCGGCCTGCGAACGAGACTGGCGACGCCTCGCCTCGGGCGCGCTGCCGCTCGTGTTCGCGGTGGGAATCGCCGCCGCCTACTTGCTCCCGGCCATCCTCGAAAAGGACGCGACGCACCTGGCCGACATCACCGGCGGCTTCTACGCGACCACGAACCACCTCGTTCCGTTCGAGCGCTTCTTCTACTTCGGCTACTACGCGTTCGTGGGTGATGGGTTCACCAACAGCGCCCACCGCATGCCGTTCTCGATCGGGATCCCCGCCGCGATCGGGCTCGACGTCGCGCTCGTCGGGGCGATCTTCGAACGCCGCCGACTCCGGCGCGCCATCGGCTGGGCTCTCGCCACCCTCGCCACGCTCCTGATGATGACCCCATGGGCGAGCGGCCTCTGGGGGATTCTGCCCTTCGGCCGCTTCGTTCAGTTCCCCTGGCGGCTCCTCGGGCTCGTCGCGACGCTGGGAGCCGTGACCCTGGGTACGGCCTGGGCGGCCGTCGTCCCCTCGGGCCGCACCGGCCTCGCGTTCGCGTTTCTCGCCCTGGCGCTCGTCGGCTGGGACGGCGAGCGATTCGTGCTCCTCGGCCACGATCACATCCCGAGCCTCGCCCAGGCCGACCCGGCCATGAGCGCCGAGAGCCTCCAGCGACACGTCGGCCACGCGCTCGGCTCCGGCGAGTACCTCGCGGCGGGGGCGTCGCACGAGCCGTTCTCTCCCCGCCGGGCCCTGGTCTCGCCAATCGAGGGACCGCTGCGCGCTGTGGCGACGCAGCCAACGGGCACCGCCTACCAGCTCCACATCGACGCGAAGGGGCCGGGCGCGGTCGACGTCCAGTCCTTCTGGTTTCCAGGCTGGCGGATCGACGGCCAGTCGGGGCCCGCCGCGGCGACGCTTGAAAGGTCGCCCGACGCGCTCCTACGGCTGCGCATCCCCGCGGCTGGCAGCTACGACGTCGCGGTGCGCTTCGGGACGACCCCCATCCGCGCCGTCGCGACGCTGCTGTCGCTGCTCAGCCTTCTCGCGCTCTGGCCGGTTCTCCGCTTCGTTCGCTGACCGCGCGACATCCGGCTTCGGCGAAGGCTGAGCAGCCGCCTGGCGCCGCCATGGTCCTGGCGCGTCAAGCGCTGAAGCCCGCGCCGGATTCCGGCCGCGTCACCCCGGGGCGAGGCGTCCCCCGGGCGCCTCTCCTACTCCCCGCCGCCCTTCCCTCCCCGCCGCAGGAAGGCGGGAATGTCGTACTGCTCCTCGAGCCCCGGCAGGTCGCTCGCGGGCTTCTGCTCTCGGCGCAGCTCGCGGGCGACGGCGCGGGGGTTGGCCTTGTCCAAGGCGCGGCTCACCTGGGCGCGGGCGACCTCGGACTCGAGCGCCGGCAGCGGCGTCGCGACTCGCGTCCGCGGCGGCAGAGAGGCCACGAGCGGCGCGGCCTGGGGCGCCTG
>JAJXUD010000063.1 GCA_021783235.1 Myxococcales bacterium
GACGCCCGACCAGCGAGCCTTTGGGACGCCCGCGCCGCTTCGCGACGGAGGGTGGCTGCGCTCGGTCAGGGGCGAGCTCCGCGCTCCTTGACCTTTGCGCGAGAGGTCTGCGACCTTCGTGCGGTCGGTCGAGAGGGGGTCCCTTGGGCGCACGAACAGCAGGGCTTCGAGCGGCGCGTCTCCGAGCGACCCCGCCGCTCGCGCGCGCGTTGGCCCTGGCCGCGCGGCTCTCCTTGGCCGCCTGGCTCGGCTGCGCCGGCTGCTGCTTCGAGCCGGTGGGAACGGGCGGCAGCAGCAACACCAGCGGCCCCCCGCCCGGCTACACGGGCCCGAGCAGCGGCTTGGGCGCGTGCGACTCGCCCGGCGAGGCACAGCCGAGCGAGGAGCCGTTCTGCATGGACGTCGGCGTCATCTGCGCCCATGACGCCGGCTGCCCGAGCCTGATCTGCCCGAACTGCACGCGCACCGATGGCGATAGCCTTTCAAACCAGGCTGTGACTTGCGATGACCAGCCCCGACTCTTCTTGTGCTCCAACGCCTACTACGAGTGCCTGCTGGACGCTGGGTCGCTGTCGCCGCCCTGCTCCAAAGGCCTCCAAGAGCTGGTCGCAGGACTGATGACTTCCGACGGTGGTCAATGATGAGGGGACACGACATGGGAGGCAGTGTTGGACGACTGGCGGGGCTCGCGGCGTTGGTCACCTTGGGCGCCGCCCAACTCCCCGCCCCATCAGCGAGTCTTTGGGATGCCTGCGCCACTTCACGAAGGATTCTGGCTCGCGCGGCCACGAGCGAAATCCGCGCTTCTTGACCTTTGCGCGAGAGTCTGCGACCTTCGGCCGGTCGGTCGAGAGGGGGTCCCTTGGGCGCACGGACGACAGGGCTTCGAGCGGTGCGCGGTCGAGCGACTCCGCCGCTCGCGCGCGCGTTGGCCCTGGCCGCGCGGCTCTCCTTGGCCGCCTGGCTCGGCTGCGCCGGCTGCTGCTTCGAGCCGGTGGGAACGGGCGGCAGCAGCAACACCAGCGGCCCCCCGCCCGGCTACACGGGCCCGAGCAGCGGGTTGGGCGCGTGCGAGTCTCCCGGCGAGGCGCAGCCCAGCGGGGTGGGATTCTGCGGGGATGTCGACAACTGCGCCCGCAGCAACGACGCCGGCTGCCCGAGCCTGATCTGCCCGAACTGCTCCTCGGCGGAAGGAACGATCCTCTCCAATCAGTCGTACTACTGCGCCCACGGCATCGCCTATCTCTATTGCGGCACCAACTACTACCAGTGCCTGCTGGACGCTGGGTCGCTGTCGCCGCCCTGCTCCAAAGGCCTCCAAGAACTGGTCGCAGGGCTGTTCATCCCCAACGGAGTGGATTTCTGCAACGCCGTGGACGCCTGCGCCCGCGGAGGCGACGCCGGCTGCCCGAGCCTGATCGACCCGAACTGCTCCTCGATGGAAGGAAACGACCTCTCCGGTTGGGCGTACTACTGCGGCCAAGACCTGCACCTCTCGTGCGGCAGCAACTTCTACGAGTGCCTGCTCGACGCCGGGTCGCTGTCGCCGGCCTGCTCCCGCGGCCTCCACGAGTTGGTCGCTGGGCTCCCGCTGGACGCCGGACGGTAGTCGAGGAGGAGGACTGAAATGAACGGTGGCTTCGGACGGCTGGCGCGGCTTCTCATGGCGTTGGTGGCTCTCGGCGCCGCCCGGGTCGCGCGCGCGCAGATCCCGGACCCGATCTACGCGGACCTCTACTGGGAGGCGTGATCAGCGTCCGTCGAGGTACAGCGTGTCGGCGCTCAGGTCCGCCCCGCTCGCCCATTCGACGTCATAGCCGTGGTTTCGGACGGTCGCGAACGCGGCGGGATCGTCGAGCGCCCGGAAGGCCTCCAACGCGAAGAGCGGCTTCACGTCGAACGTTCGGGTCGCGCCGTCGGTGAACACGGCCGCGAGCCGGAAGCCCGGCAGCGGCATCACTTTCTCGATCGTCCGCATCACTCCAGCCCCTTGGATCCGAAAGGCCGGTTCGCCCTTGGCGGCCGGATCCCAGTCTGTCGACCGGCGGGGCTTCTCGCGGCGCCGGTCACCTTGGGCGCCGCTGGCGTGTGGCTCGGGGGGCGAGCTACTGGCAGACGCCCATGCTGCAGAGCCCGGAGCTGCAGGCGCAGTTGGTGAGGCAGCCGGCGCCCGGGGGATTCGGACCGGTGGGGCCCGGACAGGCGTCGCTGCAGCAGCCGTTGTTGCAATCGTTCCAGGTAAAGACCACGCCGTCGCTCGGGCAGGCGCAGCTCTGCTGCGGGCACTGGTTCGCGGCCGTGCAGCTCTGCGTGTTGCAGGAGGGGGCCGCCTCGGAGCAGAGCGTCGTGCAGTCGTTCGCGCCCGCGCAGCTTCCGCTGTTCACGCAATCGCCGCTCTGCTGGTCGAGGCCCTGGGAGTCGCAGATGCAGGCGTTGTTGACGGTCATGCTCGCCGAGCAATGGCAATCGATGTTGGCGCACTGGTCGTGGTTCGTACAGGCGGCGCCCGCGCCGCCCAACGAGCCGCCGTTGCCGCCGTTCCCACCGTTGCCGCAGCCGAACGGCGCGGCGAGGAGAACAGCGGCGAGCACGCCGCGAAGCCGAACAGAACTCATGGATTCTCCGATTGCCGCGCCGACGACGCTGTCGACCGGCGAACGATGTAGCACGGGCCCGCGCCAGCGGCAACCGCCCGGGGAGCGGTCGCGCGGGCGGCGGCCGCTCATTCGGGCGGGTCGCGCCAGGGGGCGTCCGGGGTCCGCCTGGGGGCCGACAGCCGCATCGGCCTCAACGGCTCGACGGGGACCGGGCGGACGGGCGCCGGGGGCGCCGGGGGCGCCGGGGGCGGCGGCGCCGGACGGCGCGTCGCGAGCCAGAGGATCGCGGCCGCCGCGAGCAGGCCGGCGATGGCGAGCCCCAGCCAGCGGCGAGCGCGGCCGCGGCCCCGGGGCGGGAACTTCCGGTCGAGCTCCACGACCAGCCTCGCCGCGTCGATGGGCGGCGGCGGCGCGGCGCCCAGCGCCAAGAACTCGTCGAGCCCCCCGAGGACTGCCTCCGCCCCCTCGAGCGACTGGCGGCACTCCTCGCAGCCCTTCAGATGCGCCTCGAGCTCCGCCACCCGCTCGGGCGGCAGCTCGCCCTCGAGGTAGGCGACCAGCTCCTCCTCCCGATGGCCCGCCCGCTTCTTCGCGTCCTCGCTCATCGCGCGCTCTCTCGCCTCCTGCTTTCACCCTTGGGCCGGCGCGCCTCGAAGCGTTTCACGATCTCCTCCATCCCGTCGGCGCGGGCGAGCGCGCGCAGCGCCGCCCGCATCCGGAAGCGGCGCACCCGGGCGGTGGCCTCGGGGACGCCGAGCGCCGTGGCGAGGTCGGGGGCGTCGCCGTCGTCGACCCGCATCGAGGCGTCGAAGGTCTCCCGCTCCTTCGCGGAGAGCCGCTCGCAGGCGTTCGCGAACCACTCCAAGAGCTCCTTCGCGGCGAGCGCCCGCTCCGGGTCCGAGCTGGGCGCCGCCGCCGCGACGCTCGCCTCCGCCTGGATCTTCGCGGCCTCGCCGGCCTCCTCCCCGGGGTCCTCCGAGCCGCTCCCCGTCTCCAGCGAGACGTCCAGCTGCGCCTTCGCCCAGTCGGCGCCGGCCTTCCGCCCGACCTGGCGCAGCAGCCGCTGGGCGAGGAAGTAGAGCGGCTCGTCGAGCCGCAGCTTCCCCTCCGCCCGGTAGCGCCAGAGCAGCTCGAACATCGCCCCCCGCTCCTCGGCCCAGTGCTTCGCGGTCCAGGGCCAGAAGCGGCAGGCGACCTTGTAGCCGTCGGCGTTCAGGATCTCGACGACCTTCCGCGACGCCTCGGCGTCGCCCGCGAGGAAGCGCTCGAGGAGCGCCCGATCGCGCGCGTCGAGCGCCTGCTTGCGCGCGAGGGCGTCGCCGTCGGCCGGTGGGGACCCCTCCATGCGGGCGAGCATCGCCGATCGGCGGGTCGGCGCCAAGCCGTTCGAGGCGAGCAGGGCCGAGTCGAGGCCGAGCACGGTCGAGTCGAAGGCGAGCGCGGCCGAGTCGAGGCCGAGCAGCGTCGAGTCGAAGCCGAGCGCGGCCCTGTCGCGGGCGAGCAGCGTCGAGTCGAAGGCGATCGCGGCCCTGTCGAAGCCGAGCAGCGTCGAGTCGAAGGCGATCGCGGCCCTGTCGAAGCCGAGCAGCGTCGAGTCGAAGCCGATCGCGGCCGTGTCGCGGGCGAGCAGCGTCGAGTCGAAGGCGATCGCGGCCCTGTCGAAGCCGAGCAGCGTCGAGTCGAAGGCGATCGCGGTCGAGTCGAAGTCGAGCGGCGTCGAGTCGAGGCCGAGCAGCGTCGAGTCGAAGCCGAGCGCGGCCCTGTCGAAGCCGAGCAGCGTCGAGTCGAAGCCGAGCGCGGCCCTGTCGAAGCCAAGCGGCGTCGAGTCGAAGCCGATCGCGGCCCTGCCCTCGCCGAGCAGCGTCGAGTCACCCTCCCCGCAACCGCTCGAACGTTCACCGCCGCTTGACGAGCGACGGCTCGCTCGGGCATTGGTACCCGTTTCTCGTCATTCTCGCCAAAGGGAGGCCCCCCATGCCTCGCGTTCGCCTCGCCGCTCTCGCGCTCGCCACCCTCGCCTTCGCCGGCTGCCCCGGCGTGACCGGTCCCCAGGGCACACCGGGCGCCACCGGCGCCACGGGCAGCGGCAGCGAAGGCCCCACGGGCGCCACCGGAAGCGCGGGCCTCGCCGGCAAGGACGGCGCGACGGGTCCGACCGGCCCCGCGGGAGCGACGGGGGTGACGGGAGCGACGGGCGCGGGCTCCACGAGCGGCGGCGGCGCCGGCCCCACGGGGCCGACCGGCCCCACCGGCCCCGCGGGCGGCGGCGTCTACCGCGCCTCCTACGACTTCGACGAGGGGAGTGGCAGCTCCGTCGCCGACGAGTCGGGCAACGGCAACGCGCTGACCTTCAACTCGAGCGGCGTCTCCTGGACCACCGCCGGCCATTCGGGGAGCGCCCTCTCGTTCGACGGCGCCTCGGGCTACGTGAGCGCGCCCGACTCGCCGAGCCTCGACGTGATCGAGGCGGTGACCATCGAGGCCTGGATCTTCCCGGTCTCGACCAGCGGCAACCAGACGGTCGTCATCAAGGAGGGGCAGTACGGCCTCGCCGTCAACGGGGCGCAGCTCCAGGGCGCCTTCAAGACGCAGTCGGGCCAGAGCTGGGCCTGGGTGGGCAGCGGGCCGATCCCGATGAACCAGTGGTCGCACGTCGCGGTGACCTACGACGGCGTCGACCTGACGACCTCGGTCAACGGCCTGCTCAGCTCGACGACCCCCTACCCGAACGGCCCGCTCGTGGGCGGGACGAGCCCGCTCTGGATCGGCGGCCGCTCCACGGCCTCCGCCTACTTCGACGGCAAGATCGACGAGGTGCGGGTCGAGGGGATCCCGCGCTCCTTCCACCCGAGCGCGAACGTCACCTACGTCCAGGGGCTGCCGGACATGCGAAATTGCCAGACCGGTTGCACGGGCAGCGCGATGAACCCGAACTGGTGGACGATTCCGAGCCGGGCCCTCACGTTCGTCAAGAACCGCGACGACACGCTCGTCAAGGTCACCTACCAGGACACGCTCGGCACGTTGGGCCAGTACTACGACGGCTGCGAGTGGCAGATCCTGGTCGATGGCAACCCGGTCTCCTTTTTCAGCGACGGCGATCAGGATCTGCCCAGCTGCTGCTTCTGGAACATGACGAACGCGGCCCACCAGGCCATCGTGCCCGGTCTCGCCGTGGGCAGCCACTCGGTCGCGGTGCAGAACCGCGCGAACCGAGGCGCCTGGACGGGCACGCAGCAGTGCCTGCAGGGCTGGAACACCACCGGCAACTTCCTGATGGCCGAGGAGCTGCAGTAGCCGCAGGCGGCCCTTCAGCGGAAGTCGGCGGGGAGCTTTCGGACTGACTGCGGGCTCCCGTGGGCCGCGGGGCCGTTCGAGCGCGGGCCCCGGGTGAGCCGCTCCGAGAGGTTCGCGAAGGCGTAGGCCATCGCGGCCGCCGCCGCGAACCAGAAGAGGACCGAGCCGAAGAGGCGCCAGGGCGGACCGTCCGGGTAGAGGCGGGCGCGATCCTCCGGGGTGAGCATGGGGCCGTAGCGGCCCCACGGGAGCGAGGTCGCCGGCGGGTCCGGCAGCTCGCCCCTCGCCTCCATCGCGCGCATCGTCTCGAGCGTCTCGCGGCAGCTCCCGCAGCGGTCGAGGTGCGCCTCGAGCTCGCCCAGCTCGTCCGGCGGGACGAGCCCGTGGACGTAAGCGATCCAGCGCCCCGTCCCGACCTGACACGCCCCCTCGTCGCTCACGGCTGCCCCCCCTGCGCGGAAGCGCGCTCGCTCGAGCTCGCGGGCCCGACGATCCCCGGGGGGACGTCGCGGACGCGACCGTGGCACGAGGCGTGACCGAGCGCCGAGAGGAAGAGGCCGGCGAGCAGCGCCGCGAGGCCGAGGATCAGCCAGCGGCCCACCGCCTCGCGGGCCTCCTCGGCGGAACGCTCGTCGACGGCTCCATGAAAGAACTCGTTCGCGGTGGGACCGTACTCGTTGGCTCCCGCGCCCCGCGGCAGCACTGGCAAGATCGACGGGGTGCGGCGGACCAGCGCGAGCTCCTCTCGGCAGCTTCCGCAGAGGGCGAGATGGGCCTCGAGCTTCGCGCGGTCCTCGGCGCCGAGCGCGTTCTGGGCGTACTCGACGATCGCCTCGGTCGTCTGGGCGCAGGTCGGCTCCATCGCTCGTTCATCCTCCCATCAGAACGTCGCCCGGCGCATCTCCACGCTCCAGACGACGCCGAGGCCGAGCAGCACGGTGAGCAGGCTCGAGCCGCCGTAGCTCATGAGCGGCAGCGTGACGCCCACCACGGGCAAAACGCCGGTCACCATACCGATGTTGATGAAGACGTGCCAGAAGACGAGCCCGGCGACGCCCGCCGCGAGGTAGCTGCCGAAGCGCTCGCGCGCCTGCCCGGCGACGGCGAGGCACCAGCCGAAGAGGCCGAAGTAGAGGAGCAACAGGAGCGCGCACCAGAGGAAGCCGTGCTCCTCGGCCCAGACCGAGAAGATGAAGTCGGTGTGCTGCTCGGGGAGGAACGAGAGCTGCGTCTGGGTGCCCTTCCCCCAGCCCTTCCCGAGGAGCCGGCCCGAGCCGACCGCGATGATCGACTGGTTCGCGTGGTAGCCGGCGCCGAGCGCGTCGCCCTCGGGGTTCAAAAAGCTCTCGATCCGCTTCTTCTGGTAGCCCTTGAGGAAGTGGTGCCAGGCGCCGACGCTGCCGGCCGCGCCGACGACGAGGAGCAGGACGAGCGTGGGGGTGCGGATGCGCGCGAAGGCGCAGAGGGTCAGGCCGACCGCCGCGACGATGAGCGCGGTCCCGAGGTCGGGCTGCTTCATGACGAGCGCCGTGGGCAGGAGGATGAGCGCGAACGGGATGGCGAGCTGCGGCAGGCCGTAGCCCTCCTTGGGCGGCGGCCGCTCGTGGAAGAGCTTCGCGAGCACGACGACGACCGCGAGCTTCGCGAGCTCGGAGGGCTGGAGGTGGATGGGGCCGAGGTCGAGCCAGCGGCGGGCGCCGAGGACGGTCTTGCCGTGGACCGCCACCGCCAGAAGCAGGAGCATCACCGCCCCGTAGATGGGCCAGGCGAGCGCGAGCAGGTTGCGGTAGTCCCAGAGCGAGAGGAGGAAGGCCAGGGCGAGGCCGCCCGCGAGCCAGAGGAGCTGCGAGGCCCAGAGGTTGCCGTGGCCGCCGCGCGAGGCCGAGGCGAGGTTCCAGACGCCGAGCAGGGCGACGGCGACGGTGAGCCCGAGGGCGGCCCAGGGGAAGCGCGCGAAGAGCCGCCGCGAGCTTTGGGGGGGGCCGAACGCGCTCAGCTCCATCGAGCCGCCTCGAGCTGGCCCCGTCGCTCTGCTCGGGCTGGAGCGACCCCTTGCGCCCCCGCCCTCCCGCCGAGCTTCGGCCGCGGCGGCGGTCCGCCGGTCTCCGCGGGGGACGGCCTCGCGGGCGCGGGAGGGGTCGCGGGCGCGGGCGACGGCTGAGCGTGGGCCGCCTCGTCCTCGCGCTTCTCCTCGAAGTAGGCCTCGATCACCTTCATCGCCGTCGGGGCCGCGGCGCTGCCGCCGTGGCCCGCGTGCTCGTTGATGACCGCCACCGCGATCTCCGGCTGGTCCGCGGGCGCGAAGGCGCAGAACCAGCCGTCGTCGTTGTGCCAGTAGTCGAGCTTCGCGTGGAGGTTCTCGCCGTAGGCCACCACCGCCGCCGTGCCGGTCTTGCCCGCCACGACCACGTCCTCGAGCCGCGAGGGGTAGGCCGTGCCGCCGGGCTCGTTCACCACGCCGGTCAGGCCGTCCACCACCGCCGCGAGGCTCTGCGGCGCGATGGAGAGCCGGCTCGTCACCTCGGGCTCGAAGTGGCGGAGCACCCTGCCCTCCGGATCCTCGATCCGCCGGACCAGCTGCGGCCGGTAGACCGTGCCCCCGTTGCCGATGGCGGCGTACAGGACCGCCATCTGCAAGGGGGTCACGTTGACGTCGCCCTGCCCGATGGCGGCGTTGAGCGCGAAGCCGCGCTGGTAGCCGCCCGGCGTCACGCGGTCGTGGTAGGCGACGTCGGGAATGACGCCCGCGACCTCGGCGCCGAGGCCGAGCCCCGTGGGGCGGCCGAGGCCGAGCGCCCGGGCCGTCTCGGCCAGCGGGTCGAGGCCCATCCGGTCGCCCACCCAGTAGAAGAAGCTGTCGCACGAGTGGACGATGGCCCGGTGCAGGTCGACGAGCCCGTGGCCGCCGTCCTTCCAGCAGCGCCAGCGCCGCCGCCCGAGCGAGTAGCCGCCGTTGCAGGAGGTGGAGCTCTCGGGGCCGATGACGTGGTGCGCGAGGCCGGCGAGCGCGGTGACCGCCTTGAACGTCGAGCCCGGGTGGTACTGCTCCTGGATCGGCCGGAAGAGATCGGGCTTCAGCGGATCCTGGGCCATCGCCGCGAGCTCGGCGCGCGTCACGCGGCCCGTCAGCCGGTTGGGGTCGAACTCGGGCCGGGAGACGACCGCGAGCACGAAGCCGGTCCGCGGGTCGAGCGCCACCACCGCCCCCGCCTTGCCGGGGAAGGCCTCGTCGGCGACCCTCTGGAGCCGGGCGTCGATGGAGAGGACCACGTTGTCGCCCGGGCGCGGGAGCCGGATCCGCTCGGACTGCGGGATGAGGCTCTCGCGGCCGGGGAGGCGACGGCCCTTCGCGTCGGCGACCACCCGCTCCGCGCCGTCCTTGCCGCGCAAGAACTGCTCGAAGGCCCGCTCGACGCCGCGCCGGCCCACGTAGTCGCCCTCGTGGTAGTCGAGCCCCTTCGCCTGCAGCGCGTCGAGCTCGTCGGGCCCGACCTCGGAGAGGTAGCCGAAGAGGTGGGCCCCGATCGTGCCGAGCCGGTAGTTGCGGTGCGGCGCGGGGATGAGGTCGACGCCGTCGAGCTCGGCGCGGTGGGCCTCGAAGACGTCCACGGCGTCGCGGCCGATGTCCACCTTGACGAGGAACGGCTTGAAGCGGACGAGCCCCTTCGTGGCCCTGAGCTTCTCGCGCACGTGGGACTGCTCGTCGTCCGTCAGGCCGAGGTAGGCCGAGAGGCGGCCGACCACCTCGTCGCAGGCCCGGCCGCAGAAGTAGGGGGTCAGGTAGAGGTCGAACGAGGGGCGGCTGTCGGCGACGAGCTCGCCGCGCCGGTCGAGGAGCAGCCCCCGGTCGGCGGGGATCTTGACCTCCTTCACGAAGTTGCCGACCGACCGCTCGAGGTAGTCGCGGCCCATCGAGATCTCGAGGTGGTAGAGGCGGCCCAGGAGCACGAGGAACGCGACGGCCGCGAGCCCGCCGAAGACGGCGATGCGGGGCCAGAGGTCGCGGGCGGAGACGCGCTTGCCGAGGAGGTCCGACACCTCTGGGTCACCGAAGCAAGGAGGGGTCCTCCCGCTCGAACGCGCTCGCGGCGAGGTCGAGGAGGAGCGAGAACGGGAAGAGCGCGAGGCCGGTGAGGAGCGCGCCGCCCAGCACGGCGCCGCCCCCGTGCTCGGGGCGCGGCTGGCCGGCGAGGGCCAAGATCCCGCGGGCGAGCAGCGCCTGGGCGAGCGAGAGGGCCACGGTGAGGAGGGCGAGCTCGCCGCGGGAGCGGGCGTCGATGGGGCCGAAGCGGGCGACGAGGAAGAGCGGCACCGCGAGGAGCGCGAAGAGGCCCGGGTGGACCGAGTAGAAGAGGTCGGCCAGCGTGCCGCAGAGGTAGGCGCCGACCGCGCCCTCGACCGTGCCGACCTCGCTCAGCGCGAGCCAGGCGACGGCGCAGAGGCAGAGGTCGGCGCGGGCGCCGCCGAGCCACGGCGCGAAGCGCAGGAGCGCGGCCTCGACGGGCAAGAGGACGAGGCAGGCGATCGCCGAGAGGGGCACGCGGGACATCTAACGACTCTCGGCGGTGGCGGGCTGGGGCGAGTAGGCGCCGGCGCCCATCGGCTCGCTGGCCGCGCCGGCGCCCAGGACCACGAGCAGATCCTCGAGCCGCCGCGGGTCGACGGCGGGGGCGACGGAGGCGCGCAGGAACATGCCGCTGGACCGGCGCCGCAGGTCGACGATCGTCCCCACCGGGAAGCCCGGCGGAAAGACGCCGTCGGTCCCGCTCGTCACGAGCCGGTCGCCCTCCTGGAGGTCGTCCGAGCGGACGGCGAAGTCGAGCCGGCAGCGGTCGTCGCGGCCCGTGCCCGACACGGTCGCCCGGGCGCGCGAGCGCTCGCCGCGGACGGCGATGGCGCTCATCGGGTCGACGAGGAGCTGCACCTCGGCGCTGCCCGGCAGGCTCGCGACGACGCGGCCGACCACCCCCTGGGCCGAGAGGACGGCCATGCCGCGCCGCACGCCGTCGCGCTCGCCCGCGCCGATGCGGATGACGCGCGAGAGCTGGCCGGGCGCGAGGCTGTCGCCGATGACCCGCGCCGCCACGAGCTGCAGCGGCTCCGGCCGCGGCAGCCCCGCGAGCTCGCGCAGCCGGTCGTTCTCTCGCCGCACCTCCGAGAGATCCTGGAGCTTCGACTGCAGCCGCAGGATCTCCCCGCGCAGCCGCCCGTTCTCGTCGCGGACGCGCCGCAGCGCGACGACGCCCTCGGCCGCGTCGATGCTGCCCGAGACCGCCCAGACGATCGACCGCTCGATGGGGCCGGTCGCCCAGAGGACCGCCCGGTCGATCGCGTTGCGGCTCGGCGCGGGCTTTCGATGAGCGAGGAACGTGATCGTCGGGAGGGCGACGAGCGCGAGGACCGAGAGGAGCTCGCGGTACTTGCGGATGAGGCCGAACACACGCTCCCGGGCGACCCAGTGGGAGGCGTGAGAACTCTCCCCGTCGCCCTTGCATCGTGCCTGGAATTCTCTTAGGTTGTCAAGCTTTCGAACCCCCGGGAGAGAGCGCCTCCGCTCGACCCGAAGGAGCGGTCTCAGACATGCTCGACAACATGCGTTCCGCCAGCACCTCGCCGGCCGGCAAGCTGGTGATGGTCCTGCTCTTCGGCCTCCTCTCGGTGGCCTTCGGCATCAGCTTCGGCCCCGGCTCGCGCGGCTGCGAGGGGCTCCGCAGCGGCGCCGACTACGCCGCCAAGGTGAACGGCGAGATCATCACGCAGACCGAGTTCGAACGCTACTACTACCAGCGCGTCCGCCAGTTCGGGCAGCTCGACCGCAGCCTCGTCGACCAATACTTCCCCCGCTCCCGCGCGCTCGAAGAGCTCATCAAGGACCGGCTCGTCGCCGAGGAGGCCACGCGCCACGGCATCGACGTCGGCGACGCCGAGCTGCGCGACGTCATCGTCAAGGACCCCTCGTTCCAGGAGGACGGCAAGTTCTCGAAGGAGCACTACCAGCTCGTGCTCGAGCGCTCGCTCGGGATGACCGAGGACGCCTTCGAGGATCAGCTCCGCCGCGACCTGCGCGTGCAGAAGATGAGCGCGGTGATCCGCGAGACCGCCAAGGTGACCGACCGGGAGCTCGAGCGGAAGTTCCGCGACGAGAACGAGAAGGTCGCCCTCGCCTTCGTCCGCTTCTCCCCCGCCTTCTACGCGAAGCAGGTGACGGCGAGCGACGCCGAGATCGCGGCCTACGAGAAGGAGCACGGCAAGGAGCTCCAGGCCGCCTACGAGAAGGCCTCCTACCGCTTCCACGCGCCGCGCCGCGTGCAGGCGCGCCACCTGCTCCTGAAGGTGGCCGAGGGCGCCTCGCCCGCGGACGAGGCCAAGGCGAAGTCGGCCGCCGAGGCGGCCGCGGCCCGCGCGCAGAAGGGCGAGGACTTCGGCGCGCTCGTCCGCGAGCTGTCGCAGGCGGGCGACGCCAAGTCGGGCGGCGAGCTCGGCACCGTCCGCGAGGGCGGCCACCTCTTCGACCCGGCGCTCGAGAAGGCGGCGCTCGCGCTCGGCGAGGGCAAGGTGAGCGCGCCCGTCCGCACGGCGCAGGGCTTCGAGCTCGTGCAGGCGGAGAAGCTCCTCCCCGCGGAGGACACGAGCTTCGACGCCGCGAAGGGCGACCTCGCGAAGGAGGCGCTGGTGCGCGCGAAGGAGGATGCGCTCGCCAAGGCCGCCGCCGAGGAGGCGCAGAAGAAGCTCGCCCAGGGGACGAAGCTCGAGGCGCTCTTCCCCGCGGCGGAGAAGACGGAGAAGTTCGCGCCGCCGCCCGACCACCCGGTCGTGGACGAGACCGGCCTCTTCGCCCGCTCGTCCGTCGGCTACCTGCCGAAGCTCGGCCAGAACGCCGCCCTGCAGCGCGACGCCTTCGCCCTCGCGAAGCCCGGCGACTCCACCGCCGCGCCGGCGCAGCTCCAGGACGCCTGGGTCGTGGTCCAGCTCGTCTCGCACGACGCGCCGGACATGGCGGAGCTCGCGAAGAAGAAGGACGAGCTGCGCGAGAACGCCCAGCGCACCGCCGAGGTCCAGCTGATGGAGAGCTGGCGCACGAAGCTGCGGCAGCAAGCGATCGTGGAGATCAACCCCGCCGTGGTGGCGCCGCTCCCGCGCGGCGCGCGCGGCTGATCCGTCCGCCCGCCCAAGGCCGCGATCCGCGCCCTGGTCACTGGGTGATCCACAGGTTGCACGCGATCGCGCTGCCAGCGTCCGTGAACTCCTGGGAGCACGCGTAGCAGGCGTTCGGATCGGGTCCTTGCGCTTGGTGCGGGAAACCCGAGCACGAGCAGACGTGATTCGGATCGCAGCCCAGGGGAAGAGGCCTGCAACAGGTCCCCTCGGGGTTCGACCAGGGGGCGGGGATGCCCGTCCAGTTCTCGCAGATCGTGCCGGGCGGGCAGGCGAGACAGTCCACTCCGCTCGGCGACAAGACGCAGCAAGGGACGCTCTTTTCGCCCTGCATCTGGGCGGCCGTCGTGCAGAGGTTCACGGGGTGGCAGCCCTCGACCAGGCCGAGGGCTGCGAAGAGCAGCGCGCCACGGAACGCACGTGCCGCAGCGGACCGAACGGCTTTCGCCCTCGGCACGGCAAACCCCCTTTGGCCGTTCTGGCCGGTCAGGCTTTGCCCCCCTCCCCGGTTCGCCCTGAGCGTGCTGAGTTTAGTCTGCCACGGACACATCCTGAGCTGCAATCGCTCGCTGTCCGATCGTGCCACCAAGACCGCGGACGGCGACGACCAGACGGAGGCCGCCGCCCGCCCAGCCCGACCAGCGAAGACAGAGGGAGGGCGTCGGCCGCGTCAGCGGCCCAGCCCGACCACGACGACTAGAGGGAGGGCGTCGGCCGCGCCAGCGGCCCAGCCCGACCGCGACGACTAGAGGGAGGGCACCGGCCGCGCCAGCGGCCCAGCCCGACCAGCGACGCTTAAATGGAGGGCGCCGGGCTGCGCCAGCGGCCCGAAGCCCGACGGGGGTGCGGGGGTGTTGGCGTTAGCCAACCCCCCGCTCTGATCGGTGGAGCTGAACGGGATCGAACCGTCGACCTCCTGAATGCCATTCAGGCGCTCTCCCAACTGAGCTACAGCCCCAATTCACTGCCTACTTCGCCCCCTCGAGCCCCTCCTTCAGGATCTCGTCGACCTGCCGGCCGCTCATCTCGATGCGCCGCTCGACGCCCTCGATCTGCTTGATGATCGGCGCGAGCTCCGGCGGGACGGCGAGCCGGTCGGCGAGCATCAGGTTCAACGCCTCCTCGCCGAGCCGCAGGACGAGCCTCTCGCGCTCGCGCCGCAGGAAGGTGGAGTCGAGCTTGATCTTCCCGATCTGCGACGAGCGGACCACCGCCTCGCGAACCCGGTCGAGCTCGACCCTGGCGCGCTCCCAAAACGTGGGCCGCACGAACGGCTCCGGGCTCTTGAAAGGCTCGCTTGCCATGACCAGGGCCAGCGTAAGTAGCAGAGCGATCGCGCGGGTGTCAACGCGAACGAGAGCGTGCTAGTTTTGCGGCATGGAGATGTTCGAGACAGCCCTCGGCCGATTGGTCCCGACGAGCGAACTCCAGACGGTTCTGGAGGACGCGATCCTCCGATTGCTCTTCAGCTATCGGCTGAACCCGCAGAACCCGAACAACGTCCCGATGAAGTTGTCGGACATCGCGCATGCCGTTTCGTCCGAACAAGCCTTGGTTCTCGCCGCGATCGACTCCTTGAAGGAGGAGGCGCCACCCCTGGTCGAAGAGGGAACGGCCTTCCAGGCGGAGAGAAGCTTCAGGATAACGGGCAGCGGCGTCCGCTTCGTCCGCAACATGCCCCAAGGCGTGCCAGGGTGACATGAACCACGAGGCGTGGCTTCAGCAGGCCGAGAGTGACCTGGCGGCTGCCAGTAGCTCGAGCAACGCGGGTTTCCACTCGCAGGCAGTCTGGTTCGCGGCGCAAGTGGTCGAAAAAGGGCACAAGGCGATCCTCGCCGCGCTCGGCCTTCGATACGAGGACAAGCACTTCAAGAAGCTGGGCCATGGGACCGGAGAGATTGCGAAGCTACTGCCCGAGGCATTGCATCAACCGATCGATCCGCGGATTGCAGGGATGGTCGCCAAGCTCGAAGAGCGCGCCCTGAGCTCTCGCTACCCCGCCCCTGGCGTCGGAGCAGCGCAGCTGCGCGCTCCAGCGGCCTACATGGTCGGATCGCAGGAGGACGTCTCGGACGCCAGAGAGCTCCTGGAATGGTGCCGCTCCCGGGTGATCCGGGCGACGCGCGCGGAGCAGGCGATGGGACCGTAGCGCAAAGCCCGGGGCGCCGCGCGCCTGGCCTTTTCACCCCCACTTCGGCTATTGAGCAGTCGCGTGAAGGATCTCCCTCGCCGCGCCGCGCTCGCGCTCTGCATCGCCCTGGGCCTCGGCGCCGCGCTCTGGGCGCCGCGGGCCGACACGGCCCACGGCCTGACGGCCCGCTACTTCGCGACCGAGGACTTCTCGGGGTCGCCCACCCGCGTCGCCCTCGAGCGCGAGCCGTTCGTGCCGCTCTCGGAGCCGGCCCCCTTCTCCGCCGAGTGGACCGGCTTCCTCTACCTGCCGCGCCCCGGCGTCTACCGCTTCCACCTCGACAGCGACGACGA
Organism: Myxococcales bacterium; assembly: GCA_021783235.1. Taxonomy (GTDB): domain Bacteria; phylum Myxococcota; class Myxococcia; order Myxococcales; family JAKAPL01; genus JAJXUD01. Next base: position 15,534 of record JAJXUD010000063.1, read on the forward strand.
CGGCGAGCTCGACCTCGACGGGCAGCCGGTGGTCCGCGACCCGGGGGCCCACTGGGCGCACGGCGCCGAGGGGCGCGTGCGGGCCGGCGCGGGGCTGCACCGGCTGCGCGTCGGCTACGTGCAGCGCGGCGGCGGCGCCTACCTGCGCGTCCTCTACCACGACGACAGCGGCCCCGAGGCGGGCAACCTCCGCCCGCTCCCCTGGAGCGAGCTCTTCCCGGAGGGCTTTTCGGGCACGCCCGAGGCCTTCCTCGCGGCGCGCGGCAGCTACGAGCGGGCGCGGCTTCTCGGCGGCCTCGCGGTCCTGCTCCTCGGCCTCGCGGCGATGCTCCTCTACTGGGAGTGGCGCCGGCTGCGCGGGCGCCCCCGGCTCGACGCCGCCGCGCTCTGGACGGGCGCGGGCGTCTTCCTCTTCGCCTGGATCCCGCGCGTCTTCGGCGGCCTCGAGGCGCACGGCCGGACCTGGGACGAGCGCGACTACTTCGTGGCGGGGCTCCACTCCGTCCACAACCTCCTGCTCGGCGACCTCTCGAACCAGGCGTTCCGCTTCAACTCCGAGCACCCGCCGGTGGCGAAGTGGATCTACGGCCTCTTCACGGCGCTCCTCGCGACGAGCGACGACGACCACCTGCCGGGCAAGCTCGCCGCCTCGCTGCTCGGCGCCGCCACCTGCCTCCTCGTCTACCTGATCGTGAAGGAGATCGCGGACAGGCGGACCGGCCTGCTCGCCGGAGCGCTCGCGGCCTTGGTCCCGCCCTTCGTCGCGCACGGCCGCGTGCTCGGCCTCGAGGCGCCGATGACGTTCTTCTACGTCGCGGCGATCTACGGCTTCGTCCGCTGGCTCTCGGAGCCGGCGCGCGAGGAGCCGGTCTTCTGGTCCGGCCTCTGCACGGCGCTCGCGATCTTCTCGCGCATGACCGCGGTCTGGCTCGTGCCGACGCTGCTGCTCCCCTATGCCGCGACGCTCTGGCGCCGCGAGGACAAGGCGCGGACCCTGCGCGCGCTCGCCCCTTACCTCGCGGGGATCGCGCTCGGGCTCGCGCTCGTCTACCTCGGCTGGGTCTGGATCTGGCGCCACCCGATCGACCAGCTCCGGCTCACCTACGCGCACTGGGGCTACCGCGTCGAGGAGTGGTACCTGGGCCGCTTCCAGCCCCCGCCGGCCTCGTACTACGCCGTGGCCTTCTTGCTCTCGGCGCCGGCGCTCTACCTCGCGGCGACCGCCGCCTGGGCGGCGCTCGCGCTCCGGCGCCGAACGTCCGCGGACCTGCTGCTCGCGGGCTGGCTCCTCTTCCCGTTCCTCCAGTCGATCTCCGACTTCCGGCAGGACCAGGTCCGCTACGTCATCCAGGCCTTCCCGGCGCTGGCCGCGACCTCGGCCGTCGGCTTCTTCGGCCTCGCCTGGCCGCTCCTCGAGCGGCGCTTCGCCTGGGCGCGCCGGCCCGCCGCGGGCCTCTCGGCCGCCGGCGCCTTCGCTCTCTACGCGGCGGCGCTCTGCGCCTTCGTCCACCCCTACTACCTCGACTTCTACGGCGAGCTCGCGGGGGGCCCGGGCGGCGTCCAGGCGAGGCGGCTCCTCGAGCTCTCCTGGTGGGGCGAGGGCGTCATGCCGCTCGTCGACTGGGTGAACGCCAACGCGCCGCCGCACGCGACCGTGGCCGAGCGGCTGACGCCGAACTTCGACGCGCCTCGGCTCCGCGACGATCTCGTGCCGACCTGGCCCGACCGGGCGGACTTCCTCGTCGAGAACGACTTCGGCTTCGGCAACCTGGGTGGCCCCGGACCGGGCTGGCGGCTCGTGCACGTCGAGCGCGCCGGCAACGCCGACCTCGGCTGGGTGTACGAGCGGGTGGCGGCGCCGCTCGGCCGCCGCTGAACTAGCGGTGCATCGCGCGGATGAGCGCGATGTCGCGCGCCATCCGCAGCGCGTCCCGCACAGGCCGGACCCTGGAGGCGGCGTCGTTGCGCCAGCGGACCGGGACCTCGGCGACGCCGAGGCCGAGCTTCCGGCAGAGGTAGAGCAGCTCGACGTCGAACGCGAAGCCGTCGAGCTGGGAGCGACCGAAGAGCTCCTTCGCGACCGGCGCGCGGAAGAGCTTGAAGCCGCACTGCGAGTCGTGGATGCCGGGGACCGCCGCCGCCCGCACGAGCAGGTTGAAGCCGCGCCCCATCCACTCCCGGTAGAACGGCTGGTGGATCTCGACCTTCGATTCGGCGAGGGCGCGCGAGCCGATCGCCACCGGGCTCGTCTCGAGCGCGTCGAAGAGCCGCTCCACGTCCTCGATGGGGGTCGAGAGATCGGCGTCGGTGAAGAGGACGTGCGGCTCCCGCGCCTCGAGGACGCCGCGCCGCACGGCCGCGCCCTTCCCGCGGTTCTGGGGCAGCGGGACGAGCCGGATCTCGGCCGCCGCGCCGGCCGCCTCGGCGACCAGCTCGCACGTCCGATCCCGGCTGCCGTCGTCGACGACGATGAGCTCGAAGCCCGAGAGCCGCTCGCGGCCGTAGGCCACGATCCGGTCGAGGGTCGGCCGGATGCGCCGCTCCTCGTTGAAGGCGGGCACGACGATGGAGAGGCGCCGGCTCACCTGGCGCCCCCGCGCGCGCGGAGCAGCGCGGCCGCGCGGTCGAGGATCCGATCGGCGAGCGCGCGCTTGTCCATGCGAGGCAACGGCTCCGCGTCGGTCGCGCCGACCAGGGTCGCCTCGTTCTCCCGCGCGGCGAAGCCGCTGTCGGGGCCCCCGACGAGGTTCCCCACGACGAGGTCGAGCCGCTTCTTCCGCAGCTTCTCGCGGGCGTTCTCGACGAGCGCCTCGGTCTCGGCGGCGAAGCCGACGAAGACGGGGCGCGCCGTCCCGTCGCCCGCCGCCTCCGAGAGGGCGAGGAGCACGTCGGGCGTCCGCACGAGCTCGATCCGATCGACCTCGCCCGCGTCGCCCTTCTTCTTCTTCTTCGGCAGCGCCGCCCGGGGCCGGTAGTCGGCGACCGCCGCGGCCGCGACGACGAGGGTGGTGCCCGGAAGGGCGGCCAGCGCGGCGGCCCGCATCTCGTCCGCGGTCGTCACGCGCGTCACCCGGACCCCCGGGGGATCGGGCAGCTCGACCGGGCCGCTCACGAGCTCGACCGCGGCGCCGCGCGCCGCCGCCGCCGCCGCGAGCGCGAAGCCCATCCGGCCCGTGGAGGGATTCGAGAGGAACCGGACCGGATCGAGCGGCTCGCGGGTGGGTCCCGCGGTGACGAGCAGCCGCTGGCCCGACAGATCGCGGCCCGGGCGACGGGCCTCTGGCGCCGCCGGCGCGCCGAGGGCCGGCCCGCGGGAGAGGAGGTCGAGCGCCGCGGCGACGATGTCGGGGACGGCGGCGAGGCGCCCCAGCCCGACGTCGCCGTCGGCGAGGAGCCCCTCCTCGGGGCCGATGGTCGTGAAGCGCGGGGCCGCGAGGAGCGTCCGCAGGTTGGCCTGGACGCGCTCGTTGTGCCACATGGCGACGTTCATCGCGGGGCAGAGGAGGACCTTGCAGCGGGCCGCCACGGCCACGGCGGTCACCGGATCGTCGGCGAGCCCCGCGGCGAGCCGCCCGAGGAGGTCGGCGGTCGCGGGCGCGACGACGAGGAGGTCCGCGCCGCGGGCCAGGTCGAGGTGGCCGTACTGGCGATCCTGGCCGGGGTCGAAGAGGTCGTCGAGGGGGGCCTCTCCGGCGAGCGCCTGAAACGTGAGCGGCGCGACGAAGCGTCTCGCGGCGGGAGTCATGGCGACGCGGACGCGCAGCCCGGCGTCGCGCAGCCGCCGCACGAGATCGCAGGCCTTGTAGGCGGCGATCCCGCCGCCGACGCCGACGACGACCGTCGCGACGCTCTCTTCGGTCCCAGCCACGCCGACGCTTCCTAGCACGCCATCCGTCCCTCTGGCCAATGGAGCCCTCTGTCTTTGTAAAATCAGTGAATTTGACTCGCGTTTGGGGCCTCTGTTACGACTGAGCGAGCGGGCGGACGGTCGCTTCTGAAGATGGGGCCGGGCGCCAGCAGCCCAACATGAGCGCCCTCCGACCGAGCGCCGCATGAGCCCCCCGACCAGCCCAGATCAGCTGTTCGACCGCTTCGGGAAGCGCTTCTCGAAGGGCGAGCTGCTCTTCCGGGAGGGCGACGGCGGCACCGAGATGTACGTCGTCCGCAGCGGGAAGGTCGCCATCTCGAAGGCGGCGCCGGGCGGCGAGAAGCTGCTCGCGACGCTCGGCCCGGGCGAGTTCTTCGGCGAGCTCTCCATCCTGAGCGGCAAGCCGCGCACCGCCTCGGCCACGGTGGCCGAGGACGCGGCGCTGCTCGTCATCGACCCCAAGACCTTCGAGGCGATGATCCGGGGAAGCGCCGAGATCGCGGTCCGGCTGATCAAGACGCTCGCGGCGCGGCTCGCCGACGCGGACGCCCAGATCGAGCGGCACCTGGTCCAGGACGCGCTCGCCCGCCTGATCCAGTTCCTCGCGCGGGCGGCCGAGCAGCGCGGAACCCCGGAGGGCGGAGGCGTCCGGGTCGAGATGCCGATCGCGGACCTGCCGGGAGAGCTCGGCCTCTCACCGTCGCAGGCGAAGGAGGCCATGCGAAAGGTCGCCCGGGCCGGCCTCGCCACCTTCCAGCTCGATGGCATCGTCCTGCCGCACGCCAATCGCCTTCGCGAGCTGCAGCAGCTCCTGCAGGAGTGACATGACGGAGAGAGCTTGGGGGAGAGCTTGATCGATCTGAGGGTGCTCGGCTGTCACGGAGGACGGCTCCCGGGCCACCGGACCACCTGCCTCTCCGTGGACGGAAAGCTGGCCCTCGACGGCGGCGCGCTCTGCGAGGCGCTCCCCCTCGAGGAGCTCCTCCGAATCGACCACGTCGTCTTGACGCACGCCCACTTCGATCACGTCCAGGGCATCCCGCTGCTCGCCGATCTGCTCATCGGCCAGCGCGAGGAGCCCGTGATCATCCACGGGAGCCCGGCCTGCATCGAGACCTTGCGGCGGGACGTCTTCAACGACCGGCTCTGGCCGGACTTCACGAAGCTCCCCTCGGCGAGGCGGCCCGTGCTCCGCCTCGAGCCCTTCGAGGTCGGGAGATCCTTCCAGCTCGACGGCTACAGCATCACGACGCGGCTCGTGAACCACCCGGTCGAGGCGGTGGGCCTCCTCGTCGAGAAGGACGGCAGCGCGCTCGCCATGAGCGGCGACACCGGGCCGACCGAGCCGTTCTGGGAGCTCGTCAACGGCGCGCGGAAGCTCGGCGCCCTCTTCCTCGAGACCTCGTTCCCGGACGCGCTCTCGGAGCTCGCGGAGGCGAGCGGCCACCTGACGCCCCGCCTGCTGCGGGCCGAGATCGAAGCGAAGCTGCGGCGGAGCGGCGTCCCGATCCAGATCTACCACCTGAAGCCCGCCTACTCGGCGAAGCTCCACGAGGAGATCGCGGCGCTGCGGCTCCCGGGCGTCCGCGTCCTCGAGGACGACGACCGGCTGCGCTTCTAGCGCGCCCCGGGCCCCACGGCGCCAGCTCGCCGGGGCGGGCTCACTCGTGCTGGTCCGGCTCGGCGTCCGGCGTGGGCCCGCCCACCGGCGCTGCCGGCTGGGCCCGCCGAGGCAGCGGACTCTCGAGCGGCGGGGGGGCGACGGGCCCGCCGCGCGCCGGCTGGATCTGCTGATCGCGCAGGTACTGGTTCTTCGCGAGCTGCCACTGATCGAACGCCTCACGGGCCCGCCGCCGAGCGTGCTTCGCGGCCTCCATCGCGCCCGAGAGGTCCTCGCTCCGGGTCGAGACCGCCTCGTCGAAGCGCCAGCCCTGGTACTTGTTGGCCGCGGGGTTGTGGGCCTCGCGCAGCGCCTCGAGCCGGCTCTTCTCCACCTCGGCCCGCGCGAGATCGACCCGCCGATCGGCCGCGGCGAGGTCGGCGCGCCTGGCCGCGGCGTCCCGCACGTAGAAGTCGGTCCGAGCCTCCTCCTCCCGCCCGTAGTCCTGGGCGATCGTCCGGCGCTGCTTCGCCTGGTCGATGAGCTTCGGATCGCCGCTCTGCTCCGCGCGCGAGAGCTCCGCCTTCGCCTGATCGATCGACGCCTGCGCCGCCATCTGGCCGGGCTCCGCCACGCGAAGCGCGCTCTCGGCCGCCTCGAGCTGCCGGGCGGCCTGGGCCCGCGCCTGCTCCGCCGCGCCGAGCTCGGCCTGCGCCTGGTCGACCGGCCCGAGCTGGCTCGCCTTCAGCCGCCCGAGATCCGCGCCGGTGACCGTCGTCCGCTCGGTCGCGCAGCCGACGAACGCTCCCATCGCCACGACCGCGATCCAGCCCACGAGACGCTCACGCATGGTCGGCTCCTCCTCGTCCAGTCAAGGCAGGGGTCAAGGCGGCAGTCAGGGCAGTCACGGCTCGACCGGCGAGCCCTGCGGCATCGGTCGCGCGCCCGGCCCGCCGCGGGCGGGCTCGAGCCCCTTCTCGGACGCGACCTGATTCTTCGAGAGCTGCCAGGCGTCGAACGACCGCTGCGCCTTCGCCTGGGCCTTGTCGGCCTCGCTCTTCGCCGAGGCGTAGTCCCGGCCTCGATCGGCGACCGCCTTGTCGAACTCCCACCCTTGGTACTTGTTCGCCGCGGGGCTCTTCGCCTCGCGCAGCGCCTCGAGGCGGCTCTGCTCGAGCTTCGCCTTCGCGAGGTCGATCCGCTTCTCCGTCGCCGAGAGCTCGGCGTCGGCCGCATCGATCTCGCGCTGGAGATAGGCGACTCGATCTCGCTCCTCGACCTTGTAGTCGTTCGCCACCTTCAGCGCCTGCTTCGCCTGCGCGATGGCGGCGGGATCGCCGCCTTGCTTCGCCTGGGCGAGCCTCGCCTCGGCCTCGTCGATGGAGGCCTGCGCCGACTGCTGGCCCGGCTGGGCGACCTTCAGCGAACTCTGGGCCTGCTGCAACCGCTGCTGCGCCTGGGCCTTCGCCTGCCGGGCGCTCGAGAGCGCCGCCTGCGCCTCGTCGACCGGCCCGAGCTGGCTCGACTGCAAGGAGCCGAGGTCGGTCTGGCTCACCGTCTTCGCCCCGCAGAGCCCGACCACACCCACCGCGCCCACGGCGACCGCCACCAACCAACCGTCGATGAAGCTGCGAATGCCCTCGCGCATGGTCCGAAGCCCCCCTTTGCGGTTGAACGTGGAGACGGCTCTCGCGAGTGGCAACACCGCGGCCCAGCAGCTGCGCCCCCATCGACCGAGCAGGGTCGCGGGAGGCGGCTTGTCCCTCTCCCCGTGCTGGGGTAAACCAGCGCCCGCATGGCCTGGTTCCAGAAGCAGGAGAGGGCGCCGCGCGCGCTGGTCGATTCCCGCAAGGCTCCCTCCCGCATGGAAGGGCTCTGGTCGAAGTGCGAGGCGTGCGACGAGATCGTCTACCGCCAAGACCTCGAGCAGAGCCTCAACGTCTGTCCCCGCTGCGGTCACCACCAGGCCTTCGCGGCCCGGGCGCGGATCCTCTCCGTCGTCGATCCGGACTCCTTCGAGGAGCACGACGGGACGCTCGGCCCGCTGGACTCGCTCGGCTTCGTCGACAGCAAGAAGTACCGCGACCGGATCCGCTCGCTGCGCCGGTCGCTCGACGGCCTCGACGCGTTCGTCTCCGGAATGGCGCGGCTCGACGGGCACCCGGTCGCGGTGGGCGCCTTCGAATTCGAGTTCATGGGCGGATCGATGGGCAGCGTCGTCGGGGAGAAGGTGACGCGGCTCTTCGAGCGCGCCGTGGAGCACGAGGCCTCGGCCATCGTCTTCTCGGCCTCGGGCGGGGCCCGGATGCAGGAGGGCATCCTCTCGCTCATGCAGATGGCGAAGACCTCGGCCGCCATCGCCCGCTTCCGCAAGACCGGCCGCCCCTACGTCTCCGTCCTCTGCAACCCGACGACGGGAGGCGTCGCCGCGAGCTTCTCCTGGCTCGGAGACGTCCTCGTGGCGGAGCCCAAGGCGCTCATCGGCTTCGCCGGCCCGCGGGTCATCGAGCAGACCATCCGCCAGAAGCTCCCCGAGGGCTTTCAGCGCGCCGAGTTCCTCCTCGAGCACGGGATGATCGACGCCATCGTCCCGCGCCGGGAGATGCGCGAGAAGCTCGCGCAGATCCTGGGTCTCCTCGCCCCGTGACCTTCCCCCCCGGGGGTCTCGCCCACTCCTGGCTGAAGTCGCTCGAGCCGCTGCGCGTCGACCTCGGCCTCGGTCGGATCGAGGCGCTGCTCGACCGGCTCGGCCGCCCCGAGCGCGCCTTCCACTCGCTCCACGTCGCGGGGACGAACGGCAAGGGCTCGACCTGCGCGATGGTGGCGGCGGCGCTGCGGGCCGCGGGGCGAAGGACCGGGCTCTACAGCTCCCCGCACCTCGTCCGCTTCGAGGAGCGGATCCAGGTCGACGGAGAGGCGATCGAACCGGCGGCGCTCGAGGCGGGGCTCTCGGCCGTCCGCGAGGCGGCGCGCGGCCTCCCGCTCACCTACTTCGAGGCCGGCACCGCCCTCGCCTTCTGGCACTTTCGCGAGGCGGGGGTCCAGGCGGCCGTGGTCGAGACCGGCCTCGGCGGCCGACTCGATGCGACGAACGTCGTCTCGCCCCTGGCGGTCGGGATCACCGCCCTGGGGCTCGACCACACGGAGATCCTCGGCCCGACCCTCGCCCACATCGCCCGCGAGAAGGCCGGCATCTTCAAGCCGGCGGCGCCGGCCGTGGTCGCCGAGCCCCCGCCGGAGGCCCGTCCCGTCCTCGAGGCGCGCGCCCGCGAGCTCTCCTGCCCGCTCTTCGTCCAGGGGCGCGACTTCGCCCTCCAGGCGGCGGGCGGATCGCTCCGCTACCGCGGCCCCCGCTGGCGGCTCGACGGCGTCCGCGTCGGCCTCCTCGGCCCGCACCAGCTTCAGAACGCGGCCGTCGCCCTCGCCCTGCTCGAGCAGGCCGATCCGGTCCTCGGGATCGGCGCCGCGGCCGCGCTGCGGGGGGTGGCCGAGGCGCGCTGGCCCGGTCGGCTGGAGCGGTTCTTTCGGGGCCCCATCGAGGTCGTGCTCGACGGCGCCCACAACCCCCACGGCGCCGCGGCGCTCGCGCGCGCGATCCGCGAGCTCTGGCCGTCGCGGCCGATCCGGCTCGTCTTCGGCCTGCTCGCCGACAAGGATGCGACGCCGATGCTCGAGGCGATCTTCCCGCTCTCGGCCTCCGCCCACCTCGCGCCGCCGGACAGCCCCCGGGCCCGGATGCCTGAGGAGATCCTCGCGGCGGCGAGCGCCCTCTGCCCGCGCACCGAGCGCCACGCCACGGTGCGCGCGGCGCTCGAGGCGGCGCTCTCCGAGGCGGCGCCCGGCGATCTCGTCCTCGCCTGCGGGAGCCTCTACCTCGTCGGCGAGGTCCGGGCGCTCCTCGCGGGCGCGTGATAGCTTTTCCCCGTGCGACAGCCGTCCGAGACCGCCCTCCCCACCGTCGACGACGTCGACTTCAAGTCGCTCTACCGCAAGACCATCTATGAGGTCCGCACCGCGGACCACTGGACGCTCTGCATCACCCGCTACCGGCCGGTGCCCCAGCCGTTCCCGCAGCCGATCTTCGGCGAGCCGGTCCTCCTCGTGCACGGCTTCTCGCAGAACCGCCACACCTGGACGAGCGGCGAGTTCGTCAAGAACCTGCTCTTCTTCGGCGCCGACGTGCACATCCTCGAGCTGCGCGGGCACGGCAAGTCGAGCCTTGCGCTGCAGCACGAGCGGCACGAGCGCGAAGGGACCCGGCTGCCGGAGGACCTCGACTACGGCTGGGACATCGACGACTACTTCCTCTACGACCTGCCGGCGGCGGTGGACGGCGTGCGCCGGGTCAGCCGACGCTCCAAGATCTTCTACTGCGGCCACAGCATGGGCGGCATGCTCGGCTACGGCTACGCGGGAATCCACCGGGACCTCGACGGGCTCATCACCATCGGCGCGCCGTCGGACATCGGCCGCGGCTTCCTCTTCATCCGCCTGGTCTCTTACCTGACGGCCGTGGGGCCGCCCGTCGACGCCGCCCTCTCCGTCGCGAGCACGCTGCGCCGCGCCACCTTTCGCGCCCGCGCCGCGCTCGGATCCGCGCTCGAGCGGGCCGGCGGCCCGCGCCTCGCGCGAAGGGTCGAGCCAACGGGCGACCCGCCTGGTCGACTGGAGTTCAACTACATCCCGATGGACCAGCTGCTCCGGGCCATCGAGAAGCTGCTCTCGGGCGAGGGGTACAAGCGCTTCGAGTCGCTCTCGCGCTTCGTCACCGTGATGGCGAACCCATCGCGCGTCACGGCGACCGACATCCGCTGGCTCCTCCGCGAGGGCGGCGAGCGCGAGCCGCGGCGGGTCATCGAGCAGTTCGCGCGCTGGATCCGCCACGGCGAGCTCGTCTGCTACCGGACGGGCTACGACTTCAAGCGCAACTTTCCGAAGATCACGATCCCGGTCGCCATCATCTTCGGCGATCTCGACCGGCTCGCGAGCGTCGAGAGCACCCGCGGCATCTACCGCGGCGCGAAGAGCGAGTACCTGCTCTGGCGCCCCGTGAAGGGCAACAGCCACCTCGAGCTGACGATGGGGCACGACATCCGGCAGATCTGCTACGACATCAAGAACCTGATCGAGTTCGCGATGGAGCGGAGGGCCCAGCGGCGGCCGAGCCTGCCGCGCCGCGACCCCTGAGGCGCCCGCCTCGGGGGCGGCGACAACCCCCTGATATCAGGGTCTCGAAATTTTGGGGCGGTCGGTCCCCTGTGGTAGCGTCGGAGGCATGTCGAGGTCCCCCATGCCCGTCGATCCACTGCGCTGCCCGTCCCCCATCGCCTGGCTCGCCGCCAGCCTGATCGTCGGCCTCGCCGGCGTCTCGGCCGCCCAGAGCCAGAACGCGATCACCTCCGTGGCGGTCCGCGGGGGCAACGTCGAGATCGCCGCGACCCAGCCGCCGAACTTCACGACCTTCACCATGAGCGATCCCACCCGGCTCGTGGTCGACGTGGCCGGCTGCACGTTCAGGGGGGTCCCCGATCAGATGGCCGTCAACGACGGCGTCGTCACGAACATCAAGAACGCGACCTACGGCACCGGGCCGAGCGCGGTCGCCCGCATCACGATCGGCTTCGCGAAGGACGTCGAGACCGACATCGGAACGAACGGCAACACCTTGGTCATCAAGCTGGGAGGCGCCGAGGCGGTCGCGGGGGCGGACGACGCCGCCCCGCCGCCCGCCGCCGCCCCGGAGGCCGCCCCTCCGGTCGCCGCGCAGCCGCCGCCCGCGCCGCCCGTCGCCGTGGCCCCGCCCCCGCCCGCCGCCGCCGTCGCCGAGGCCCCGCCGCCG
>JAJXUD010000064.1 GCA_021783235.1 Myxococcales bacterium
ATGATTGGAAATGTCCGTCACCGCGTCCGCCGCGTCCGCCCCGCGTCCGCCGCGTCCGCCCCGCGTCCGCCCCGCGTCCGCCCCGCGTCCGCCCCGCGTCCGCCCCGCGTCCGCCCCGCGTCCGCCGCGTCCGCCGCGTCCGCGCGCGTCCCGCGGGTTCGGCGGGTTCGGCGGGTTCGGCGGGGGACGAGCCCCCGCCCTACGTCGTCCATTTCAGGAGCGAATGCCATGAAGAGCCGCCTCACTCGCAGCCTCTCTTGCACCCTCGGTGTTGGCGCCCTCGTCCTGGCCGCCGTTCCCGCCGTCGCGGGCGGGCCGCCGGGGGCGAGCCCGATGCCCCCTCGACAGCCCTCGCAGCGCGTGCAATGCAGCCTGGGCTTCTTCCGAGAGCTTCTTCGAGGGAGGGTGAATCTGCGTTTGCGTGGGCCCGCCGCCCGGCGGTCAGCCCGCCGCGATCAATGCCCGCAGGCGCGCAATGAGAACCGGCACGTCCTCGTGGACGGTGCGCCAGAGGATGGGCGGGTCGACGCCGAAGTAGCCGTGGGCGAGAATGTTCCGCAGGCCGATGATGTCTGACCAGGGGATCTCGGGATGGGCCTCGCGCGTCTCGTCGGGGACGTGCGAGAGCGCCTCGCCGACGATGAAGAGGCTGCGCTCGACGGCGAGGTAGACCGCGCGGTTGGCGATGAAGGTGTCCAGGTCGAGCCCAGCCGCCAGCGCGGCCCCTTCCTCCGCCGCAGCCAGGGCGTCCTCCAAGTAGAGACCGACCTCACGCGACAACGATGCTCTCCGCCTCGACGCGTCGGCGCTTGCGGGCTGGAACGCTCCCTCGGGTGACGAGGTCGACGGGGCGGCCGAGCCACTCTTCGAGCCGCGCCTTGAGCTGGAGAAACTCGTGCAGGCTCGGAGTTCCGTCGAGATCGACGAGGATGTCCACGTCGCTGTCGGCCCGTGCTTCGTCCCTCGCCACCGAGCCGAAGATCGCGAGCGAACGAACGTGGTAGCGTCGCAGATCCTCGGCGTGCTCGCGCAGGAGCCTCATGGCGGTGGCCCTCTCCACGCGACGAACGTAGCATCCTGGCGTCGCTGGTGCAAAAGCCGGCGGCCCGACCGGCCGGGGTGGCGGCGAGGCGGCGGCGATTCGCTGCGACGTCGCGGCACCGGCCGCTCGCGGGGTCGGCCGGTGCCGTTTCGACCGTTCGGCCTCTTGACCTTTGATCCAGCCCTTGCGACGCCGTGGACAGCAGCTCGGCCTTCGGGACGGATCGCACCGGGAATGTCTTGGCCTGTCCCGCAGGTCCGAGCGGCTCTCTCCGCCTCGATGTGCGTCCGCCTCCGTTAGGGCAGCCTCGGCTTCTGCGCCCAGAGGCGCACGAGCGCCCAGGCGTGTCCGAACTGGGAGGGCTGCGAACAGCTCATCGCCGGCCCCATCTCGGCCGCCCGCCGAGACCCCGCCGAGGACGTAAGGGTTTCCCTAGTTGTCCTTCGGGTCCCTCTCCGGGTCTTCTGGTCGGCAACGGACGCCGGATCAGGAGGCGGGCATGCGGGTGAATCTGGGGTACATCGTGGCGATGGGCTTCGCGCTGGCGGCTTGCGGCGGCAGGACGCCCGTGGGGGGCGGGGGGGCCACGAGCGGGAGCAGCGACCAAACGAACATCTACAACCTCACCCCGACGCCCTAATCGCCGACCGTGCAAGTCCACCTGCTGTCCGCAGCCGCGCTCCTGCTGCTCGCCGGTTGCCGGCCGACGCTTGACAGTGGCGACCAGCTCTCATCGCCTCCTCGACGGCTCTCTTGGCGCCGAGCCAGAATCTCACCTGAGGTCCGCCAATGCCGGCCAGCCTGATCGCAGCCATGGTCCTCGCGGCGAGCCCGGGCGGTCACCTGGCCGCGAAGAAGCTCTACGAGTCGGCGAGCCTCGACTACAAGGTCGGCAACTTCGATCGCGCCTTGGAGGAGTTCACCCAGGCCTACGCGCTGGACCCGGTGGCCTCGTTGCTCTTCAACATCGGCCAGTGCCACCGGGGGCTGGGGCACTGGCGGCAGGCGCTCGTCTCGTTCAAGAGCTACCTGCACGACCGGCCGGAGGCTGCGAACCGCGAGGAGGTCGAGAAGCTCATCGCGGAGGTGCAAGAGAAGGCGCGGCTCGCAGATATCCCGCGGCCATCTCCCGCCCCCATGCCTCCCCCCGTGCCCCCGCCCGCCCCGCTGGCCTCCCCCGCCCCCGCGCCCTCGACGCTGGTCCTGGTCGAGGCCCCGGCCGCGCCGCCGCCTCCCGCGCCGCCGAGCCCGCCGCCGGCGCGGGTCGAGGTTCCGGCAGCGCCGCCGTCCGCACCGGTCGCGGCCGTCAGTGCCACCCCCGCTCCGGCGCGGCACTCCGCGGCGACGGCCTGGGGCCTCGGCGCGACGACCCTCGCGAGCGCCGCGGCCGCCGCAATCTTGGACGGGATGGCCAGCGCGGCCACCGCGAGCGACCAGGTCTCGCGGGTGGGCGGCTACACGTTGCACTCGGTCTCCGCCGCGCAGTACTCCGGCGCCTATGGCGAAGGCCTGGCGGCGGACGTGCTCTGGGGCGTCGCCGGTGCGCTGGCCGTGGGCACCGTGATCGCGATCTTCTCGAGGTGACGCCGATGCTCGACCGTACCGCCCTCCCGCTTGCGGCCCTCGGTCTGGCGCTGCCGCTCGCCTGTTTCAACGCGCCCCAGTCGAGTGATCTGTTCCCCTGCGACGCGGGCGTCGGCTGGTGCAACTCGAGCGGCGTGCCCGTCGACCCCGGCAGCAGCGGCGGCGGGAGCGGCAGCACGCGCGGGGTGACGGGAGCTTCGAGCAGCGGCGGGACCGGCTCGACGGGCGCAAGCAGCGGGAGCGAGTCGAGCTCCGGCGGATCGACGGGGAGCGCCCACGGCACGACCTCGGGCGGCGCCACCGGCTCGGCCACGGGGAGCGGAAGTAGCGCCACCTCCGGCGGTTCATCGGGCGCTTCGGGGGGCGCCGGTGGCAGCACGGCGAGCGGCGGGGCGTCGTCCTCCGGCGGCTCCAGCAGTGGGTCGAGCAGTGGGTCGAGCGGCTCCGGGAGCGGAGGCTCCACCACCGGCGGCGCGAGCAGCTCCGGTGGAGGCGGCTCGACGAGCGGCGGCGCCTGCGGCTCGGCGAGCGGCGCTCGGACTCTCGTGGCGAGCGCGAAGATCCTGAACTCCATCGCCGTCAGCGGCGGCAACCTCTACTGGTATGACGAGAGCGCCAGCCAGCTCGAGTCCGTTCCCGTCGGCGGAGGGACGCCGAGCCCCCTGGCGAGCGGCGATCACAACGTCACGGGTCTCGTCGCGGACGCGCAGTACGTCTACTGGGCCACGAACCAGTATGCGGGCGGCGACGCGACCGTCAAGCGGGAGCCCCTGGCGGGAGGCGTCTCGCCGACGGTCCTCACCGGCGGGCTCCTCTACCCGAACAGCATCTGCGCGGACGCCAACAACATCTATGTGGCGAACGGCGGCACCTGCGGCAGCCTGTGCAACTCCGATGCGTCGGTCTGGGCCGTCTCCAAGACGGCGGGCGGCTACAAAGTGCTCGCCTCCAATCAGATCGTCGCTGGCTTCTACTGCGCGGTCGATTCGCGGAACGTCTACTGGACGAACTACGCCACGAATACGGCCCAGACCGCCCAGGTGTCGGAGGTCGCCGTCTCGGGTAACGGCAGCGCCTCCGTCCTCGTCCCGACGGTGCCCTCGCAGGTCTCCGGGCTGGTCAGCGACGGGACGGCGCTCTACTGGCTCGGGCAGGACGGGCAGGTCCACGCGGTCACCGTCTCCACGGGTGCGAGCACCGTGATCGGCACCATCCCAACCTCCGCGCGCTGGCTCGTCCTCGGGGGCAGCACTCTCTATGCGGCCTCGAGTGCGGGAATCTATTCCTTGCCCACCTCGGGCGCTGGCGGCGCCCAGCAGGTCGTTGCCGACTCGGTCAACCTGAGCGTTCGACCCGCGGTCGACGCCTGTTCGGTGTACTACCAGGCGAGCTCCGGCGCGCTGCGCGCGGCCCCGCTCCTTGCCGCCGTGGCCAGCGCGCCCGACGCCGGCCCGCTCGCGCCAATGCCGACGCCCCGCGCCTACACCGGGGCGGCGCTGGGGCCCGACGGCCGGATCTACGTCGTCGGCGGGGTCGGCGACGGCGGCTACTTCGTCGCCACCGCGGAAGCGTACGACCCCGCTGCGAACCAATGGACCGAACTGGCTCCGATGCCGAGCCCGACCTCCAACATGGGCGCGACGTTTGGGCCGGACGGCCTTCTCTACGCCGTCGGCGGCCTCGTGGGAATCTCTGTCGGATGCGGTACCCCGGGGCCGTACTACGAGAGCTCTCAGGTGGAGGCCTACGATCCGGCGACGGACCAGTGGGTGAGTAAGCCCAGCATGGCAAACGCCAGGAACTATCCCGGCGTGGTCACGGGCCCCGATGGGAGGATCTACGCCGCCGGCGGCTGGAGTGGTGGCGCCAACCTCGCGAACGCCGAAGCCTACGACGTCGACGCCGGGACATGGAAGCCAATCGCCTCCATGAGCACCGGTCGCACCGTTGCGGGTTACGCGGTGGGGCTCGGCGCTGGAGGCCTGTTCTACATGCTCGGCGGCCAGAACGGCGGTCCGCCTCTCTATACCGCGGAGGCCTACTCCTGCGAGACGAATGCCTGGACCGGCCTTACCTCGCTTCCCGGAAGCGGCCAGTGCTTCGGCTGGGGCATCGAGGGGGCAGCGCTGGGGCCGGATGGCAGGCTCTACGCGATCGGCGTCTGCACCGGCACGACGAATTCCTCGATGTTCTCCTACGATCCGTCGAGCGGGTACAACGGGAGCTGGAGCGGCGCCGCGAGCGTTCCGGCGGGCGTCTACCAAGGCTTCGGCGTCGCGACGAAGCCGGGGCCGAACGGTCGGATCTACGTGTTCGGCGGCATGAACAGCGCGAGCAGCAACTGCTCGGTGAACGCCAACGTCGTCGCTTACGACCCAGCGTCCGGGACATGGAGCAACTGGGCCCCGTGAGGCTGCCGCCCCTCGCAATCGGGCCGTGGCCCGCGATGGTCGAGTCGGTTCGAGGAGGTCGCCCTTGAGCCAGCGGTCGTCGCCGCACGATCCGACCTACCTGACCCCGCCCTCGGAATCACAGAAGACCGGAAGCTGGGAGAGCGAGCCAACCGCCGGGAGCCCCCTTTCGCTCGCGCCCCAGTCTTTCATCGGCGGCTACCAGATCCTCGAGCCGCTCGGGGAGGGCGGCATGGGACAGGTCTTCGTGGCGCAGCATCCACGCCTGGGCAAGCGGGTTGCGATCAAGGTCCTCCGCCCCGAATACGCGAGCCACCCGTCCACGCTCAAGCGCTTCTACCAGGAGGCCCAGGCCGCCAGCCACATCGAGAACCCGCACATCGTGCAGGTCTTCGACTTCGGAGACGACGGCAAACGCAACTTCATCGTCATGGAGCTGCTGAACGGTGCCGACCTGGCGCAGGCGCGGCAGCGAGACGGCCCCTTTCCCCTGGCGCGGGTCCTCTCGATCGTCCGGCAGGTGGGAGCGGGGCTGGCGGCCGCGCATGATCGGGCCATCGTCCACCGGGATCTGAAGCCGGAGAACATCTTCCTCGTGAAGGACGAGGGACAGGACTACGTGAAGCTCCTCGACTTCGGCCTCGCCAAGCTCTCGGAGAGCCGCTACCAAGACGTGGCCAAGAGCCAGGCCGGGATGTTCATGGGGACGCCCGACTACATGGCTCCCGAGCAGGTGTCGGGGAAGGTGGATGCCCGGACGGACATCTACTCGCTGGCGACGCTCCTCTACTGGATGGTCGCGGGCGAGCTGCCCTTCTGGTCGGAAAACCTCCACGAGGTCCTGATCCAGCGCGCCACGCAGCCGGCGCCGCCGTTGCCGTTGGTGGCCGCGTCCGGAGAACAGGTTCCGTCTCGGCTCCGCGACTTGGTGGCGCAGGCGCTCGAGCGCGATCCTGAGAGGCGGCCGGCGAACGTGCGGGAACTCGTGCGCGACCTCGAGGCGGCTCTCGCGCCCGCGGCGCTGCTGGAGCCAGCGGACCGCGGCGCAAGCTCTCCGGCGGAGGAGCGTCTCCCATCGCGCGGACGGCCCGTGGTGTGGCTCCTCGCCATCGGATTGTGCCTGGTGGGCCTGCTCACCGGCTGGCTGCTCCTCGATCATCACGAAAGAACCGACGATAGAGGGACGGCGGCAGCGCCCAGACCTCCGCCCCTGCCTGCTGCGCCGGCTCCTGTGCCTACGCCGGTCGTGCAGCCGCCGTTGCTGCCGCCACTCCCCGTCACGCCGGAGAAGGCGCCTCTTGGGGCGGCGCCACGGACCACGGCACCGCCTGCCGCCAAGCCGCCTCCCCGACGTTCTCCGCGGCCGGAGAAGGCCAGGCTCGGCGCAAAGCCCGACGACGACGCAATCATGCCGTTCGAATGACCGGCTCCGCCGTCACGACGCGAGTCGCTGGACGCAAACGGCCGCGGAGGGCTCAGGACGGGTCCGCCAGTTCGCCGACGAAGAGCAGGGTGCCGGTGGGCAGGTCGCGCAGCACGAACAGGAAGGGGTGCGTCGCCTCGAAGGCCGTCGGCGAGACGACGGCTGTCGGCTCGGTCGAGAGCTCGGTGGCGGCGGCGGCGACGGTGCCGCTCTCGTCGACCTCGACGACCGCCTGCTGCACGAACGAGTCGACGTGCAGCCCGAAGAGATCCCCGGCCGGCACTCCCAGCGCCGCGAGGGCCGGCTCGAGATCGAGCCGCGACTTCACGCTGAACCGCGGCAGCGTCACCGCCACGGACGTCGGGTCGAGGCCCGCCACCCAGCCCGCGAAGGCCTGGGCCGTGAACGAGCTCTCGAGCTGGGGCAGCCCGGAGGCGGCGTCGGGCAGCAGGACGTCGAGGGCCAGCCGCTGGCCCTGGTAGGGCAGCTCGACGATCGCGAAGCCCCGCGGGTGGGCGTAGCCGAACGAGTGGGTCTGGGCCATCAACGGCACCTGGAGCTGCGTCGAGGCCGCGGTGGTGAACGATCCGGTCTGCGTGGCCGAGGTCGGGAAGGCCGACGCCCACTGTCCCTTGAAGAAGACCACGTCGACGTCGATCTGGTCGGTGGCGCCCGTCAGGTCGCCGGGCTGCAGGAGCGCCGGGACCAGGCCGTCCGTCTGCTTCGACGCCCAGGCGTTGACGACCGGGACGGGATCGCCCTGCACCGCCTGCACGGTCATCCCGAAGTCGGTGTCGACATCCGGCGTCGACGGGGAAGGCCGCCCGCCGAGCAGGAAGGTCGCGTTCCCGACCGTGATCTGGTTGCCGTCGCTCTCCCCGTCGGTGACGAGCTGGCAATCGATGTCGGCGAAGGCGGCGGGCGCGTCGGCCGCCGAGACCGTCAGCCCGAGCGCCTGAGTCTCCGGGGCGGCCGGCGGGGTCGACGTCGAGGCGAAGGCCCAGTCGACGATGGCCGAGAGCCCGAAGGGCGAGAACGCCAGGTTTCCGCCGTCGGCCTGCTGCGAAAGCGGGGCCAAGAGGAAGGCCGCGAGCTCCCCCTGGTCCGCCTCGAGCGTCGGGACGGCCCCGGAGGCCGGGGTGGGGGCCGAGCAGCTGGCGGGCGGCGCCGGGTGCGGCTCGCAGGCGAGGCCGAGGCAGGCGAGGGACGCGCAGAGGGTCAGCTTGGTCACGAGGGCCTCCGTGGCAGACGGGAATCCGTGCCGCGCCAATCGAGCAAAGCGAGTGCCAGCGCCGCCCGGTGCAAGCTGCTGACGTTGCGAGAGGGCCGATCCGCTCGACCTCAGAATCCTGAGCCAGACCTGACAGAGGTGGCAGCGCTCTCTCCCGACACCGGGGCCCCCGCCCTGCGCCGGGTGCGCGCGATGGAAGGGCGAGCGGGGCCGCTGATCGAGCGAGTCGCGGGCCCGCGAGTGCGAGCGGGGCCGCTCCGGCGGCTCGTGGCGGCGAGAGTCGATCGAGTGGGGGCCTGACGAGCCCGCTCGTGGCCGACGGCGGGCCGATCGGCGGGCCAGCTCGATGCGCCTGGGCCGCCGCTGGACCTCTCGCGCGGCCGTGGGAGGCCGAGGGGGGGCGACGATCGATCGATCGGCGGCCTCGTTCGACGGAGTGGACGCGACGGTCGACCGAGTGACGGCGACAGTCGACCGAGTTGGCGCGACGGTCGACCGAGTGAGACCGACGATCGGCCGAGTTGGCGTCATGATCGATCGAATGGGCGCGGCGATCGACCGAGTAGGCCCGCTGATCGACCGAGTAGGCCCGCTGATCGATCGAGTGAGCGCGCTGATCGGCCGAATGAGCGCGCTGATCGGCCGAGTGAGCCCGCTGATCGGTCGAGTGAGCCCGCTGATCGGCCGAGTGAGCCGGCTGATCGGCCGAGTGAGCCGGCTGATCGGCCGAGTGAGCCCGCTGATCGACCGAGTGAGCCCGCTGATCGGCCGAGTGAGCCCGCTGATCGACCGAGTGAGCCCGCTGATCGGCCGAGTGAGCCGGCTGATCGGCCGAGTGAGCGCGCTGATCGGCCGAGTGAGCCCGCTGATCGGCCGAGTGAGCCGGCTGATCGGCCGAGCGAGCCGGCTGATCGGCCGAGTGAGCCCGCTGATCGGCGGAGTGAGCCGGCTGATCGACCGAGCGAGCCGGCTGATCGACCGAGTGAGCCCGCTGGTCGACCGAGTGAGCCCGCTGATCGGCCGAGTGAGCCCGCTGATCGACCGAGTGAGCCCGCTGATCGACCGAGTGAGCCCGCTGATCGGCCGAGTGAGCCGGCTGATCGGCCGAGTGAGCCGGCTGATCGACCGAGTGAGCCGGCTGATCGGCCGAGTGAGGTCGCTGATCGACCGAGTTGGGCGCACCGAGTGTGCTGTTCAGAAGCTTGACGTTGCGCGGGGGCGCGCTCTACGGTTGGCTGGAACACGTTCGGTGGGGGGAGGGGGCTTTGTGGTGGGTTTTCGGTCCTTCGCGTCGTTTCCCGCCTGACGTGCGCGGGGTCTCGCTTCGCGGGCGCGTCCCGCGGCTCGCCGCCGCGGCGATCGTCGAGCGGCTGGAACGGCTCGACGAGGGGAGCGGCCAGGCGGTCCACGACGCGATGGACACGCTCGGCGGGCTGCTGCGGTTCGACGCCGCGATCGCCTACGGGATCCAATCGTCGCCCGGCGGCATCGAGATCTCCGTGCTCGGCAGCGCCAAGACCTTCCGCCCGTGGATGGTCCAGGCGACGGTCGGGTTCATGCGGGCAGTGCGGCCGATCTTCGGGCTGTATGACTCCTCTCGCCCGGAGCCCTGGCAGCGGAACCGCGCGCTCGTCTTCGACGACTTCGAGCAGGTTGATCGAAGCCGACTCGCTCTCTGGCCTCTCTTCCTGAGACTCGGCGTCGACCGCTCCGACCAGCTCCGCGCCCTCGTCTGCGACGGTCCGTCGCTGCTCGCCTGGGTCGGGGGCTTCCGGCGCGAGAAGTTCCAGCCGGAGGAGAAGCGGATCCTCGACGGCTTCGTCCCCGCCTTCCGCCGCCGGCTGCGGCTCGAGCGGCAGCTCGGCCGCGAGCGGCTGCGCGCGGCGGCGCTGCCCGCGGCGCTGGAGGCCGTCTCCGCGCCCGCGTTTCTCCTCGCGCCCTCCCGCCGGATCCTCCACGCCAACGCGGCCGGCCGGGCGCTGCTCGAGCGCGACGGCGCCGGGACGCGCGAATCGCTGCGGTCGGGGCAGGGCTTTTCGCTGACGCGCGTCTCCTCGCCGGGCCTCGCGGAGCTGGTGCTCGCCGTGCGCGAGGCGCCGGCCGCGGACGCCGCCCCCCGCCTCCGCTCGGCCGCGGCCCGCTGGAGCCTCACGCGCCGCGAGCGGCAGGTGCTCGCGCTCCTCGCGCGCGGCGACGCGAACAAGACCATCGCCGCCGCCCTTCGCGTCGCCGAGGGCACGGTCGAGACCTTCGTGACGCGGCTCATGCACAAGGCGCAGGTGGGAAGCCGCTCGGCGCTCCTGGCCGAGCTCTGGAAGAACGAGAGGAGAGGTGCGTCGTGAACTTCGTCGTCGACTCGGGGAGCGGCCCCGCGCTGCTGTTTCTCCATGGCATGCCGTCGCAGGCGAGCGGTCTCGAGCCGCTCTGGCGGCCGCTGCTCGCGCGCCACCGCGTGCTCGCCCCGGAGCTGCCGGGGTATGGGAAGAGCCCGGCGGTCGCCGCGCCGTACGACGTTCGCCGGGTGAACGACCTTCTCGAGGCCGAGCTCGCGGCCCGGGGCGTGCGCGAGCTCGCGGGAGTCGTGGGCTTCTCGCTCGGGGCCTACCGGGCGTTCCTCCTGGCGCTCGACGGGAAGCTGCCCGTCGGCCGGATCGCCTCGCTGGCCGGGGTCGCCCGGTTCGATCCCGAAGAGCGGCCGCTCTTGCGGCAGTTCGCGGCGATCGCGCGATCGGGCCCCGTGGCGCCTGCCCTCGTCGCGCCGAATCGCGAGCGGATGCTCTCGCCCGGCTTCCGAGAGCGGCACCCCGAGCGCGCGGGCGAGGTCGACGCCTGGCTCGGCGCCGCGCCGAGCGAGGTCTTGGCGGACGAGCTCGAGGCCGCGGCGGCGTCCGACGATCTCTTGCCGCGGCTCGCTTCGCTCCGCCAGCCCGTCCTCGCCCGCGTGGGCGAGCACGACGCGGCCTGCCCGCGCGCCAAGAGCGAGGCGATCGCGCGCGCGGCGAGGCAGGCGACGCTCCAGGTCGTGCCCGGCGCGGGGCACGCCCTCGAGATCGAGGACCCCGAGGGAACGGCGGCGGCCCTCGAGCGCTTCTTCGCGTGAGCGAGCGCAGAGGCGCGGCCTGCGGCGTGCGTCGGCACGCCTCGGCGCTCGCCCTTCTCGGCTGCGGTCTTTGAACCCCTCGCGACGCGTCCCGGCAATGAGGCCGGCTAGAACTTCCAGCGGCCGAGGATCGGCGGGTCGAGCGCCAGGATCTGCCCGTCGGCGGTCCTGACCGAGGTGGTCGAGGGGGTGGCGATCCAGTAGACGAGGGTCCCGATCGCCGCGAGCCCCCCGACGGCGGTCAGCACGTCGCCCGTGATCTGCATCCCCATGAGGCTCGGGTCGCCGCCGCCCGCGAACATGAACGGGACGCCGGTGAGGATGAGCGTGAGGGCGGTGGTGAAGCCGGCGGTGAGGCAGCCGACCTGGCCGGTCGGCGCCGCGTTCACCTCGAGGCCGAGGTCGGGCCGGTCGCCGGGGAGCATGAACTCGCTCGACGGCGCGATCCCCGCGCCGGCGATCCGGTAGCGGCCCTTCTCCGGGACCTCGCGGTCGCAGGGCGCCGAGCAGACCGGCCGCTCGCTGCCCATCGACTGGCTGTCGACCGTCGGGTCGTCGCTGCCGAAGAAGGTCTCGTCGCCGCGGATCCGCTCGAGCATGACGCCCGGGCTGTCCGAGGTCAGGTGGACGCGGACGAGCGGCCCCTGGGGCGCGGTCGACCGCGGGGCCAGGAGCGAGGAGAGCGCGGGCAGGCTCCAGTCGCCCGTGCCGCCGTGGAGGCTGAACGAGAAGCTGCGCGGCGGCGCCGAGCCCGGCGAGCGGCCCGGGCTGCCCGAGGGTGGGTTCACGGTGATCCGCGTGCCGTCCGACAGCGTGACGATCCGGCTGCCGTCGGGCAGCGTCTCGACCTGGGCGGTCTCGGCCGGCGCCGGCGCCTCGGAGGGCAGCGGCGGCGGCACGTAGTTCTGCGCGAGCGCGGGGGGAGCGAGGGCGAGGGCGAGGAGCGGTGCGAGCGGGAGCCTTCTCAAGATTGCCTCCTCCGGCGAACGGCTACTTCTCGTCGAAATAGCCCGGGTAGCCGTAGCGGAGCGAGTCGTCCGAGAAGCCGTCGGCCTCGCTCTTGCGGTCGACCACGTACCAGTGGCCGGCCCTCTGGCCGAGCAGGTACGCCGCCTTCTCGCCCGTGAAGTCGCCCTTCTCCTGGACCTGGTAGACGTCCTCGGAGGTCTCGGCCACCACCGCGCCGTGCGGCGCCGCGCTCAGGCTCGCGACCCGGTAGGCCTTCAGGTAGAAGTCGCCCTTCGCCCAGTACCAGGGGGCCATGCTGTCGCGCTCGGCCCCGAGCCGCTTCTTCAGCTGCTCGAGCTTCTTCATCGTGAGCGGGTGGGTCAGCGCGCGCGCCTCCTTCCACTTCTTCGCCTTCACCGCGTCGAGGTAGCGGACGAGCGCCGCCTTCGCCGCGTCGAGCTCGGCCTTGGGGAGCGTCGCCTTGGGGGCGGCCTTCGCGTCGTCCTCGTCGCCCTCGTCGTCCGACTTCGCGGGCGCGTCCTTCGGCACCGTCTCGCCCGTCTTCGGCTCGAGCCCCGGCCCCTCGTCCTCGCCCTCGGCGGCGCGGGCGCGGGGGAGGGCGATCGAGAGCGAGAGGAGCGCGAGCAGGGCGAGCGTGCGGTTCATGGCGGACCTCGTGGAGATCCTCTATCTCGGCGTCGCGGCCGCGCTTGTCAAGGAGCCCTGGGCCTCTTTCGAAGAGTCGGCCGAATGCCCCCTCACGCCGGCCGTCCTCGTCGAAGACTCGGCCGTCCTCATCCGGGGACCCCGTTTTTCGCGGGCCCTCTCGATTGACGCTCAGGGGGGCGCTCGGTATGTTCGAGCGGCCGACCCGGAGCCTTCCCGGCGAGAGCTGCCAAGAGGCCGTAAAACTTCATGGATCCCAAGCGCGTCCTCATCGTCGAGGCGGACAATCAGTTCGCCCTCTCCCTCGCCGCGGTCCTCCAGGGAGCGGGCTTCGCGAGCGTCATCGCCCCCTCGGCGGCCGACTGCCAGCGGGAGCTGAAGGAGCGGCGCCCGAGCCTCGTGCTCCTGCGCGCCGAGCTGCCGGACCAGTCCGGCTTCACCCTCTGCGGCAAGCTGCGCAAAGAGAAGAGCGCCCAGGGGCTGCCCATCGTGCTCCTCTCGTCGGAGGCGAGCCCACAGGCGCTCGCCGAGCACGGCTCGCACGCGGCCTCGGCCGCCGACGCCTACCTCGGCATCCCGTTCCGAATGGAGGAGCTCGTCGGCCAGGTGCAGGAGCTCATCGCGCTCTCGAGCGAGCCGGTCGAGGACATCGAGGAGCTGCCCAGCGAGGGGGCCGCGCCCGTCGCCCCCGGGCCGGGCGACGAGGATCTCGAGGGGGCGCTCGCCGGCGCGCTCGGCGAGGGCGGGCCGCAGGCGCCGGCCAGCGGCATCGAGGGGCTCACCGCGCCGCCGCCGCCCCGCCCGCCGCGCATCCCGAAGCGGCCGCGCCGCTCGGCGCTCACCGAGGAGGACCGGCAGTTCCTCGATCGCGTCTTCGAGTCGATCGCCGACCGGCGGGCCGAGCTGCTCGCCGAGTCGCACGGCTCCGCCCGCCGCCCGCCCGTCAAGCGCGAGCTGCTCGCGACGCCCGAGGGCAAGCTCCAGGTGCTGCGCGAGGAGCTGAACCGGCGGGAGGCGCAGGTGGCGCGCCTCTCCGAGATCTGGGCGGTCCGCGAGCGCGAGCTCTCCTCGATCGACGACAAGCTCCACGAGAAAGAGGTCGAGATCCAGGGGCTCAAGATGCAGGTCGACGACCTGCTTCGACGCCTCTCGGAGGCCCGCGAGCTCTTCGTCAAGAAGGACCAGGAGCACGGCCAGATGGTCGACTCGATGCTCCTCGAGAAGTTCGTCGGGGAGAAAGAGCTCATCGAGGTCGTCGCCTCGAAGGAGAAGGACATCGCGGTCCTGCGGCGCGATCTGCGGGCGCGCGACGAGGAGATCGCCCGCAGGCTCGCCGAGCTCGACCAGAGCCGCGAGGAGATCGGCCGGCTCGAGAAGGCCCGCTCGGTGGAGCTCCTCCAGTTCGAGCTGCGCGAGGGGCAGCTCCTCGGCACGCTCGCCCGCCGCGAGATCGAGATCCAGGCGCGCGAGGCCGACTTCGCCGAGGCGGTGCGCACGGCCGAGGCGCTCGGCGCCGAGCTGCGGGGCGCGTCCATCGCCTCGCGGCGCGAGCGGCTCGCCCTCGAGGTCGAGCTGCGCGACGCCGAGATCGAGCGCGACCGGGCCGTCCGCGCGCTCGAGGGCGCGCTCGGGGAGGAGCGGGCGCGGCTCGGCCTCGCCGAGGAGCGCGCCGAGCTGGAGCGGCTCGAGCTCGAGGAGCGGGCCCGCGAGCTCGGCGAGGAGATCGCGCTCTCGGACGAGGCCGTCGGCGAGCTGCTCGTCGAGGCCCAGCAGCTCCGCCACCAGCGCGACGGCCTCGCCCAGTCGTGGGGCGAGCGGATCGCCGAGCGGGATCAGGAGATCGCGCGGCTCTCGCAGGAGCTCGCCTCCGAGCACGAGCGGGCGGTCGCCCGCGACGCCGAGCTCTCCGCGGAGGTCGCGCGCAAGGTCGAGCAGATCGGCGACCTCGAGGGCGAGCTCGAGGCCTTGCGCCACGAGAAGGAGGAGCGCGAGGCGGAGCTGCTCGGCCAGCTTCAGGCGACCGAGCAGGACCGCGACGCGCGGCTCGCGCAGGCCGCCGCGGAGCTCTCGGAGCTGCGGGCGGCGCTCGAGGCGCAGCTCGGCGCGCTCCAGGCGGAGCTCGCGCGCACGCAGGCCGAGCTCGCCGAGACGCGCGAGGCGAAGGAGCGGCGCGAGGCCGAGCTCTCCGCGCAGCTCGCCGAGAAGATCGAGCAGGCGGGCGCGCTCGAGGGCGAGCTGTCGGCGGTCCGGGCCCACGCGCGAGAGCGCGAGGAGGAGCTGTCGGGCGAGATCGTCGTCGGCCGCGCCGAGCGCGAAGAGCTGCAGGGGCAGCTCGAGCGGCTCGGCGCCGAGAAGGCCCGCATCGAGGGCGAGCTGTCGGCGCAGCTCCAGTCGATGACGGAGCGGCTCGCCGAGCGCGACCACGACCTCGCCGAGATGCAGCGGCTGCGGGCCGAGCGCGAGGCGGTGCTCGAGGCCGCGAACGCCGAGATCCAGCGGCTGGGCCAGGCGCTCGGCGAGCTGACGCAGGCGAAGCAGGACGGCGACGAGGCCGCGGCGGCGCAGGTCGCGTCGCTGCAGGCGCAGCTCGCCGAGAGGCAGGGCGAGCTCGAGGCGGCCGCCCAGGAGCAGACGCGGCTCTTCGCCGAGCTCGACGAGACGAAGGCGCGCGCCGAGGCCCGCGCCGCCGAGCTGCGGGGCGAGATCCAGGCGCTCGGCGAGGCGCGGCAGCAGGCGGAGGAGCAGCTCCACGCGCAGCTCGACGAGACGCAGCGCAACCTCGAGGCGAGGACGGGCGAGCTGGCCCAGAGCCAGAAGGCGCTCGCCGAGGAGCAGCACAAGCTCCAGGCGCTCGGCCAGGAGAAGCAGAAGCGCGAGGAGGCGCTGACGCGCGAGGCCGCGACGAAGGAGGCGGCGGCGCGGGCGCAGGCCGAGAAGCGGGAGAAGCAGATCGCGGACGAGGCGGCGCGCGGCAAGGCGCTGCAGGCGCAGGTGGCAGAGCTCGCCGAGACCGAGCGGCAGCTGCGCGAGGCGCTCGGGGCGAGCCAGTCCGGCGCGGCGGCCTTGCAGGCGCGGCTCGACAAGGCCGTCGCCGAGCGCGACGCCCAGAAGAAGGAGGCGGCCGCGGCGCTCCAGGCCCGCGAGGCGCGCGGCCAGGAGCTGCAGACGGCGCTCGCCCAGGCGCAGCAGGAGCGGCGCCGGGCGGACGACGAGGCCGCCCAGAAGCTCGCGAAGTCCGAGGCCCGGGTGAAGGAGGTCCAGGGCAAGCTGGTCGAGCTGACCGCCGCGAAGGAGAAGGGCGAGCGCGAGGGGAGCCAGGCGGTCGCGGCGAAGACGAAGAAGGTCCAGGAGCTCGAGAAGGCGGTCGAGGCCGCCGCCGACGCGAAGGCGAGGATCGAGCGAGAGCTCGGGGCGCGCGCGCAGGCGGCCGAGCAGAAGTCCCAGGAGGCGCTCCAGAGGCTCGCCGCGGCGCAGCGGCTCCAGAAGGACGCCGAGGCGCGGCTCGCGAAGGAGGGGCAGGATCTCGCCGCGAAGCACAAGGCCGAGCTCGAGCGGCGCGAGGCGCAGCGCGCCCAAGAGGTCGCGCGGCTGCAGCAGTCGCTCCAGGAGAAGGCGAAGGCCGTGAAGATGATGGAGCTCGAGCTCCAGCGCTACAAGAACAAGGCCGGGGCGTCGCCGGCACGCGCCGGGGCCCCCGACGTCACCCAGACGAACGTCGCGATGGCGCCCCTCTCGGGCGGCGACGACTTCGACGCGGGCGACCAGCCGACGCGCGTGATGGAGCGGCCGAACCTCGAGGCGCTCACGGGGCAGAAGCCGGCGCCGCGGCCGGCGGCCGCGCCCGTCCCGAAGGCTCCGCCGGCCCCGAAGGTTCCGCCCGCCCCCGCGGCGAAGGAGAAGGGCCCCGAGGCGGAAGAGGACCTCGACGACATCTTCTCGAAGCTCGAAATGTAGGGGGGGGGGCGCCGGGAGCGGGCGCTCAGCTCGCCCGCTCGGCCGGTCGCTTCGACTTGTCGAGCTCGGCCGGCAGCGGCTTCGGGCGCATCCCCAGGCTGTAGGCCGCCACCCGGTTGCGGCCGCCGTTCTTCGCGGCATAGAGGGCGGCGTCGGCGCGCCGGAGGAGCTGCTGCAGATCCTGGGCGTCGGTGGGGTAGTGCGCGAGGCCGACCGAGATGGTGACGCGGCCGCCCGGCTGGGCGTGGCCGTGGGGGAAGTCGATCTGCTCGACCGAGCGGCGCAGCTTCTCGGCGACCGCGAGCGCCTCCTCGCGCCGGATCTGCGGCAAGAGGATCGCGAACTCCTCGCCCCCGTAGCGGGCCACCGTGTCGACCTTGCGCACCGTGCGCGTCAGCGCCGCCGAGACGCCCTTCAGCACCTCGTCGCCCGCGGGGTGGCCGTTGCGGTCGTTGTAGAGCTTGAAGTGGTCGACGTCGATCATGACGAGCGACAGGTCGTTGCCGAAGCGCAGGGCGCGCGTCACCTCGATCTCGAGCCGCGCGAAGAGGTGGCGGCGGTTCGCGGTGCCGGTCAGCGGATCGGTGAGCGAGAGCTCGACGGTCGCCTGGAAGAGCCGGGCGTTCGTGAGCGCGAGGGCGCACTGGTTCGCCGCCGAGCCGACGAGCTCGATCTCCTCCGGGCGGAAGCTGTCGACGCCGGGGCGGGTGAGGCCGAGCACGCCCACCACCTCGTCCTTGAACTTGAGCGGGACCGCGAGGAAGCTGTCGGCGCCGGTGGCGGCGCGGCCCTGGTAGCCCGTGTAGCGCGGCTCCTTCGAGGTGTCCGGCACGAGCTGAATCTCGCCCGACTGCACCGCCCGGCCGCTGATGCCCTCGCCGACGTGGAAGCGGACGCCGCGCAGGTCGGTCTCGGGCGCGAAGCCGTAGGTCTCGCGGACGACGAGGTCGCCCGTCTCGGAGTCGATCAGCAAGAGCGCGGTCTCCCGGGCCCCGAGCGAGAGGCCGACGAGCTCGGCGATGCGGCGGAGGAGCTCGTCGATCTCGAGGGTGCCGTTGATCGAGAGCGAGAGGTCGAAGAGCAGCTTCAGGTCGCGCACGCGCGCCTGCAGCCGCCGGTTCGTCTCGTCGGTCTGGGCGCGCTGCGCGTCGAGCTGCTCGGACAGCCGCACCTTGTCCTCGAGCAGCTGCCGGTCTCGCTCCCCCTCGATCTCGTTCACGCGCAGGTCGGTGATGCGCGCCAGCATGGCGTTGAAGCGGCGCGCCAGCTCGCCGATCTCGTCGTCGCTCTCCACCGTGGCGCGGGGCAGAAAGTCGCCGCGCTCCGCCCGCTCGATCGCCTGGACGAGCTTGCCGAGGGAGCGGTGGAGCAGGGTGTGGAGCGCGAGGCCGTAGGCCGCGCAGATGCCGACGACGAGCAGCCCCGCGGTCCAGCCGGCGCGGGGCGGGAGGCGGAGCAGCTCCATGGCGAGGATCGCGAGGAGCGAGGAGGGGAGCCCGACCAGAAGGGCGATCTTCGCGGCGAGCGAACGGCGGATCCGGTGCAAGGACGAACGCCCCTGTCGGCCGGGGAGGGGTCGCTTCGGGGCCCGGTCGAGCGACGCTAGCTCGCCCGGCCAATCTCCGTCAATCGCGCGGGTGAGGTATGCTGCCGATCCGTGCGGCCGCTGCTCCTACGTTCGAGCCTTCTCGAGGGGATCGGCCTCCCCCACGGCTTCTCCACGGCCGCCGCGGGCGATGGCCGCTCCGAGGCGGTCCGCGCGGCGGTGGCCCGCGCCGGCGGCTGGGAAGGGACGCTCGCGACGGCGCGCCAGCTGCACGGGACGCAGGCCCACTGGCCGCTCCCCGGGGAGCCTCCCGCCGAGGCGGACGCGCTGCTCGCCGGGCCGGGCCTCGGCGTGGCGATCGGCACCGCCGACTGCGTCCCCGTGCTGCTCGCCGACCCTGGGGCCCGGCTCGTCGCCGCCGTCCACGCCGGCTGGAGGGGGACGATCGCGGGCGTCGTCCAGGCGGCGCTGGCGGAGATCCTTCGGGCCGGCGCCACGCCGGACGGGCTTTTTGCCGCCATCGGGCCGCACATTGGCCGCTGCTGCTACGAGGTGGACGAGTCGCTCGCGGCCCGCTTCCGGGAGCGCTTCGGCGCGGGAGTCTGCGAGGGCCAGCGGCTGGACCTCGGCCGTTGCAACGAGCTGCTCCTGCGCGAGGCCGGGCTGACGCGGATCGAGCGGGTCGGCGGCTGCAGCCGCTGCGCGGTCGAGGCGACCGGCGAGCCGCGCTTCTTCTCCTACCGGAGGGAAGGGGAGCGCGCCGGGCGCCTCCTCTCCTTCGTCGGCCTCCCCGCGGCGGCCGAATCGGAGCTCGGGCCGCGGGGCTCTGGGCCCGGCGAGGGTGCAGCCCGGCGGCCAGGCCGGTCGGTTTCTTGACAGGCTTTTGCCATCAACCCTATGCTGGAACGGCCGTTTAGCGGCGTTTTCCAATGGCGAAAAAGCTCCTCTCAGCCGTCCTCTTTCGCCGCGCCGGGCGGTTCGGGCCCCTCTGCGGCGGCCTCGGCCTCCTCGCCGGCTGCGCCACCGGAGCGGTGAGCGGGCAGGACGTCGCGGCGCTTCGCGAGGAGGTCGCGGCGCTTCGGCGCGAGCGGACGGCTGACCAGAAGCGGCTCGAGGCGCTCGAGAATCAGTTCGACGCCCAGCAGGCGCAGCTCGCGCGGCTGCGGGCCGGGCCGCCCGAGACGCGAGCGGCCGGCGCCGTGCCCGCGGACCTTCAGGTGATCCACCTCGAGCCGCGCCGCCCGGCGCGGCGGCCGCCTCCCTTGCCGACGGACGTCCCGGTCCGCGAGCCCTCCCCGGAGGATCTCGCGGCGCTCGAGCAGGCGGCGAGCCCCGCCGACGAGTCGGGATCGGGCGGGCCGAAGGATCTCTTCGACGGGGCCTTCGAGAAGCTGAAGACCGGAGATCTCGTGGGCGCCGCGGCCGACTTCGACAGCTTCGCCCAGCGCTTTCCGAAGAACCCGGTCGCCGACAACGCGCTCCTCGACGAGGGGATCGCCTACTACGGCCTTCACCGCTATGAGGACGCGCTGCGGGCGTTCTCGCGCATCGAGCCCCGCTACCCGGCGGGCGACGCCGTCCCCGAGGCGCTCTGGCGCGCCGCCGACTGCGACGGCAAGCTCGGGCGGTCGGTGGACGCGAAGCGGACCTACGCCCACCTGAGCAAGGATTTCCCGGAGAGCCCCGAGGGCCGGAGGGCGAAGGAGCGCCTCGCCCGGCCGTCGGAGGCCTCCCTCGCAAACGACGAAGGAGCGCAACCATGAGCTGGCCCTCGATCCGCCTCGCTGCCCTCTCGCTCCTCGCGGCGGCGCTGCCCGCCTTCGCGGACCCGCCGCGCACGGCGGTCGACCTCGACCAGCCCGAGCCCGCGGCAGACCAGCCGACCGACGACGCCGACGCCCCCGAGGCGGCCCCGCAGGCCGGTGCCTCCGAGACGGCGCCGATCAAGCCCGGCCACGTCCGGCCCCCGCCTCCGGACGCGAAGCCCACGCCGGCGCTGCCCCCAGGCCAGGATTACACGGTCAAGAAGGGCGACACGCTCTGGGACATCTCCGGGACCTACCTCTCGAACCCGTGGTTCTGGCCCAAGCTCTGGAGCTACAACCCGCAGATCTCGAACCCGCACTGGATCTACCCCGGCAACGATCTCCGCTTCTACGCCGCGGGCGGCGGCGCGCAGGTCGCGACCGACGAGGCGCCACCGGAGGGGATCGACGACCAGCAGGAGGTCTCGGTGGGCGGGCAGTACCAGATCGGCTACACGCCGAAGACGGCCCTCCTCGCGCAGACCACCGCCTTCATCACCCCCGCCGAGCTCGCCGAGGCGGGCGCGATCAAGGAGTCGTTCGAGGAGAAGAGCCTGCTCGCGCAGGGCGACCAGGTCTACGTCTCGCTGGGCGGCCTGCGGGTTCAGCCGGGCGACCAGTTCGTGGTCTTTCGGACCCTCCGCGAGATCCGCCATCCGGTGACCCACGATCTGCTCGGGTACCTCACCGACATCCGGGGCACCGTGAAGGTCGTCCGCAACGGTCCGCCGCTCGTGACCGCCCAGATCGACAAGAGCTTCAACACCATCGAGCGCGGCGATCTGATCGGTCCGTGGGGCGAGAAGTTCCTGCGCAACGTGCTGCGCAAGGCGGCCGACCGGAACCTCGCCGGCTACGTCGTCGCGTCGCTGACGCCGGAGCTCCTCAACATCGGCGAGCACGACGTCATCTTCATCGACCGGGGCCGTCGCGACGGCGTCCAGGAGGGGAACGAGTTCTCGGTCCTCGAGCGCAAGGACGGCATGGACACGAGGGTCGGCCACCGCTGGAACACCCAGCTGCCCATCGAGGTCATCGGCCGGGCGATGGTGGTCGACGCGAAGGAGACCGCCGCCGAGCTCGTCATCGTGAACAGCGTGCGCGAGATCGAGGTCGGCGACACCGTGGAAATGTTCGCGCGCCAGTAGTTGCATCGGTTTACCTGGCCTGGCGCCCGGTTTTCGCGCGGCCTTCCGCTTGACGGGTCCAAGGCTGCACCATATAGCCTGCCCCCTCATGATCGGGGAACGGCCACCTGTGCTCCCTTCCGGCGAACGGCTCGCCGCGGTCGCGCTCTGGTGCGTGCCGGGCGTCACCCGACAGCGCCTCGAGGCGCTGCGGGAGCGGTTCGGGACGCTCGCCGAGGCGCTCTCGCAGCCGGCGGCTGCCCTCGCCGCCGCGGGGTTGCCCGAGGCGGTCGCGGCTCGCGTGGCCGGCGGGGAGGCCGCCGCGGCCGGCGAGCGGGCGCTCGGCCAGTGCGAACGGATGGGCGCGCGCGTCCTCGTCGCGGGGGAGCTCGGTTGGCCCGAGGCCTTCGATCGGGTGCCTTCGCCGCCGATGGCCGTCTTCGCGGTCGGCCGACCGTTCCCCTGGCCCGCCGCGGCGATCGTGGGTGCCCGTCGCGCCGATGCCTACGGCCTCGAGCGCTCGCGACGGCTCGGCGGGGAGCTCGCGTCCCGCGGCGTCGCGGTGATCTCCGGAGGCGCGCTCGGGGTCGACGGCGCTGCCCACGCGGGGGCGCTGGAGGCCCGCGGCGCCGGGACGGTCGCCGTCCTCGGCTGCGGCGTGGACGTCCGCTACCCGCCCGAGCACGCCCGGCTCCTCGATCGCATCGCCGCCGAGGGCACGCTCGTCTCCGAGCTGCCGCCGGGGACCGAGCCGCTCGCCATCCATTTCCCGAGGCGAAACCGACTGATCGCGGCGCTCGCGGGCGCGGTCGTGGTCGTGCGCGCCGCCGCCCGCTCGGGTGCGCTCGAGACGGCCCGCCGGGGGGAGGCGCTCGGCTTGCCTCTGCTCTCGGTCCCCGGGCCGGCTGGCGACCCGCTCTCCGCCGGGACGCTGGGCCTCCTGCGCCAGGGCGCGCTGCTCTGCGAAGGGGCCGAGGACGTGCTCGCCGCGCTCGCCGTACCCCGGGGGAGCGTCGCCGCCCCGGCGCCTCGCGCGCCCGAGCCGCGGGGCCCTCCCGCGAGCCCGGCCGCCCGAGCGCTGCTCGGCCTCCTCGGCGCGGTGCCGGCGAGCGCGGACGATCTCGGGCGGGTCTCGGGACTCCCGGCGTCCGAGCTGTCGGCTGCCCTGGCGCTGCTGGAGCTGGACGGGCTCGCGATTCGACGGCCCGGAAATTTCTTCGAGAAGGCCGCCGGTATTTAGGGCCGGTCCGCAGTCCGCGGATCCCCCACGAGGAGACGAACCGAATGGCAAAGGCCCCGAGCAGCGCGGTGAAGAAAGCGACGAAGCGCCGGGCTGCCGCCCCCGTGGCGGGCGCGAAGGCCAACGGCGCGGCCGCGCGGCGTCGGGCCGGCTCGGGAATCCTCGTGGTGGTCGAGTCGCCCGCCAAGGCGAAGACCATCAAGAAGTACCTGGGGCGCGAGTACACGGTGAAGGCGTCGGTGGGGCATGTGAAGGACCTGCCGAAGAGCAAGCTCGGGGTCGACCTCGAGCACGGGTTCAAGCCGCAATACGACGTGCTCCCCACCAAGGTGAAGGTGCTCGGCGAGATCAAGAAGGCCGCGCAGGAGAGCGTGCGCACCTACCTCGCGACCGACCCCGATCGCGAGGGAGAGGCCATCGCCTGGCACATCGCCGAGGAGATGGACGGCCTGGACGTGCAGCGGGTCCTCTTCAACGAGATCACGAAGAAGGCGGTGCAGGAGGCGGTCCAGCACCCGCGCGCCCTCGACCGGAGCAAGTTCGACTCGCAGCAGGCGCGCCGCATCCTCGATCGGCTGGTCGGCTACCAGATCTCGCCGCTGCTCTGGAAGAAGGTCCGACGGGGGCTCTCGGCCGGCCGGGTCCAGTCGGTGGCGGTCCGGCTCGTCATCGAGCGCGAGGGCGAGATCAAGGCGTTCGTGCCGGTGGAGTACTGGACCATCGACGCCGACCTCTCGGCGCGGCTTCCGCCGCCCTTCGTCGCGAGGCTCGCGAGGGTCGACGGCCAGAAGGCCGAGGTCCACGGCGAGGCCGAGGCCAGGGCGCTGGAGGCCGAGCTGAAGGCGGCGAGCTGGCGAGTCCAGAAGGTCGACCGGCGCGAGCGGCGGCGCAATCCGGCGGCGCCCTTCATCACCTCGAAGCTGCAGCAGGAGGCGGCGAACCGGCTCCACTTCACCGCGAAGAAGACGATGACGCTCGCGCAGCGGCTCTACGAAGGCGTCGAGCTCGGCGAGGAGGGATCGGTCGGTCTCATCACCTACATGCGAACCGACTCGACGCGCCTCTCGGCGGACGCGGTCACGGACGTCCGGGCGCTCATCGCGCGGCAGTACGGCGAGCAGTACCTTCCCGCCGAGCCGAACGTCTTCAAGACGAAGAAGGCGGCGCAGGACGCGCACGAGGCGATCCGCCCGACCTCGCTCGAGTGGACCCCGGAGCGGGTGCAGCCGTTTCTCGAGCCGGACATGTTCCGGCTCTACGAGCTCGTCTGGCGCCGCTTCGTCGCCTGCCAGATGGCGCCGGGCGTCTACGATCAGACGACGGTCGAGATCTCGGCCGGGCGCGCGCTGTTCCGAGCCACCGGAACGATCCTCAAGTTTCCGGGCTACCTCGCGGTCTATGGCGAGAAGGCAGACGAATCCTCGGAGGAGAAGGACGAGAAGGAGAAGGGAGAGGAGGGCGACTCGTCCCAGGCGCGGGAGCTGCCGCCGCTCGAGGCCGGCGAGGAGCTGTCGCTCGCGAAGCTGCGGCCGGAGCAGCACTTCACCCAGCCGCCGCCGCGCTTCACCGAGGCCTCGCTCGTCAAGGAGCTCGAGGAGCGCGGCATCGGTCGCCCCTCGACCTACGCCGCGATCCTATCGACCATCCAGGACCGCGAGTACGTGAAGAAGGAGGAGGGCCGGTTCTTCCCCACCGATCTCGGCACGCTCGTGACCGAGCTGCTCGTGCAGGCGTTCCCCGAGATCGTCGACGCCGCCTTCACCGCCGGGCTCGAGGAGCGGCTCGACCAGATCGAGGAGGGAAGCGTCGATTGGATCCAGGTGCTCGAGGACTTCTACGGCCCCTTCAAGGCGGAGGTCGCGCGGGCCGAGGCGCAGATGCGGGACGTGAAGCGGGAGGAGATTAAGACCGACCTCGTCTGCGAGAAGTGCGGGAAGCCGATGGTGATCAAGTGGGGCAAGCGGGGGCAGTTCCTCGCCTGCTCGGGCTACCCAGAGTGCAAGAACACGATGGATTTTCGCCGCGAGGCGGACGGCAAGGTGACCCCGGTCCAGGAGACCACGACCACCGACGAGATCTGCGCGAAGTGCGGCGCGCCGATGGTGGTGAAGCGCGGTCGCTTCGGGCGGTTCCTCGCATGCAGCCGCTACCCCGAGTGCAAGTCGAGCCGACCGCTCTCGATCGGCATCGCCTGCCCGGCCGAGGGCTGCACGGGACAGCTCACCGAGCGGCGGAGCAAGCGCGGCAAGATCTTCTACGGCTGCAACCGCTACCCGGACTGCAAGTTCGTCGCGTGGGACCGGCCGGTGATGGAGCGTTGCCCCGACTGCGGCAGCCCCTACCTGCTCGAGAAGTTCAGCAAACGAGACGGCGCGCAGCTCGTCTGCCCGAACGCGGGGCGAGGCGGAAGCTGCAGCTACCGGCGCGCCGCGCCGACCCCGGTGCCAGGGGAGCAGACGGCCGCGCCGTAGCTCGGGAGGCGCCCGTTTCGGGCCTCGCCCACCGAGCCCGTGATGGGGCGGTGGGATCGCGGCCGTGCGCCCGAGCGCAAGGTCGCGGATACGCTTGGTGTTTCCCTTGACAGTGTTTTTCGCCAAATGGTAAGAATTTCGCTGCGCCGAGCGCGTGCTCGGCAGCGGCGAGCGGCTTCTCTCGCGCCACATGCCGCGGCTCCCCCGACCGGGCGCCGGAAAGGAAATCGAGATGGGGTCCGTGCTGGATCACGTGTCCGAGTTCTTCAAAGAAGGCGGACCGTTCATGTACATCAACCTGGTCTCCTCGACGGTGGCCGTCGCCATCATCCTCGATCGGGCGATCTCGCTGGTGTTCCGCTACAGCGTCAACGGCGGCCCCTTCATGGAGCAGGTCACGAAGCTCGTGATGACCGGCAACATCGATCGGGCCATCAAGCTCTGCGGGGCCGCCCCCAACGCGGCGCTCGCCAAGGTGATCCGGGCTGGTCTTTCTCGGGCCAACCGGGGCGAGATCGAGGTCGCGCGCGCCATCGAGGAGTCGATCCTCGAGGTGACGCCGAGTCTCCAGAAGCGGATCCAGGCGCTCTGGTCGCTCGCGAACATCGCGACGCTGCTCGGCCTCATCGGCACCATCACCGGCCTCATCGCGGCCTTCCGTTCGCTGGGAGCGGTCGCCGCCGAGCAGAAGAACCTCGTGCTCTCGAAGGGCATCTCGGAGGCCATGAACAACACGGCCTTCGGACTGGGCATCGCGGTGACCTGCATCATCTCCCACCTGCTGCTCACCTCGAAGGCGAAGAGCATGATCGAAGAGATCGAGCTCCACGCGATGAAGCTCGAGAACCTGCTGTCGCGGCGGGCCGCCGGGGACGGCGCCGAGGTCGCCTCGTAAGTCGGGCCGTCTTCCACCGCTCCCGAGAGAGGAGACCGCCGAATGGCCGTCTACTTCAGCCGCCGAAAGCTCCATCCGAAGGAAGAGGAGGAGATGGGTGAGCTGAACATCGTTCCGTACCTCGACATCATGATGAACCTGATCATGTTCATGCTCCTGACCATGACGGCGCTCATCACGCTCGGGGTCCTGAACGTCACCGCGCCGAGCTATGGCGGCGGATCGAGCGCCTCCGCAGACGGCGATCAGAAGAAGCTGATCCTGACCGTCGCCATCAGCCGCAAGGGCTTCTTCGTCGCGGCGCAGGGCGGCGTGCTCCCGGGTGCGGCCGGCAACTCGGATCAGCCGACCGTGCCGCTCAAGGGCGCGGACTTCGACTACGACTTGCTGACGCAGAAGATGATCGACATCAAGCACACCTTCCCGACGACCACGGCCGTCATCCTCACCGCAGACTCCGACTTGCCGTACCACGACCTCGTCCGAACGATGGACGCGGTGCGCGAGTACACCGCCCCCGACGGGAAGCATCCGCTCTTCTACGACGTCTCGCTCTCCGCGGGCGTGATGTAGGCCGCGAGGAATCCATGGCAGAGCATCCCGCAGGGCCCGGCGGCCCGTCGGCAGACGACCTCAAGCGGCTCGAGTTCAAGAAGGCGATCCGCCGCGTTCGCCGCAAGGCCCGGGAGAAGCAGGGCGAGATCAAAGAGCTCAACATCACCGCGATGATGGACATGATGACCATCATCCTGGTGTTCCTCCTCAAGAGCTGGTCCTCGTCCAACACGACGGTCGAGGTGAACTCGACGCTGACGCCCCCGACCTCGACGACGCAGCTCCACCCGGACGACACGTTGACCATCACGGTCAGCGAGAAGGCCATCCTCGTCGGCGACAAGGTCGTCGCGGAGCTCGAGCCCACCGTCACACCGGCCGGTTGCCCGGGGCCGCTCTGCGGCGTCGGCGTCAAAGCCCCTGCGGCGCTCAAGGACGCCGGCGACCAGGGCTACCTCATCACGCCGCTCTACGACCGGCTTCAGAAGGAAGTCGACAAGCTCGAGTACATCGCGAAGTACAATCCGCGAGCGCCGTTCAACGGCCGGGTGACGATCATCGCGGACCGCTGGGTGCCGTACCGGCTCCTGACCGAGGTCCTCTACACCGCGGGTAAGGCTCGGCTCGATCAGTACCGGTTCCTGGTGTTGACCAAGGAGAGTTCGGGCTAGAGACAATGCCGGTGAGTTAAGCAAGGCGAGTGCTCCCTCGGGCGGAATTTCGGCTGTAGTTGCTCATCTTTATCTTCACCGCGCGAGCGTAGCGGCGCGGCCTGCGGGGAGGGAGAATGAGCAGTTTCAT
>JAJXUD010000118.1 GCA_021783235.1 Myxococcales bacterium
ATCCGCACCACCATCGTCGCTTCAAGATCTGCGGCCAATCCCATCGTCGTACTCTCCTCTGCTTGAGAGCACGATCGCGCAACCATCTGTCATTCTCGGACCTTGCGCCCCTAACTCACCGGCATTGACTCTAGGCGCTGTCAGTCCCTACGTCGGAATGAATCGACCCCTTGCGCCGAGCCCGTTCGCCGCGGAACCAGCCCTCCGAGCCGCCCGCCGTCGGCTTCCTCTCCTCCTCGTCGGGGGCGAACCCGTTGAGGCGCTTGCGAAAGTCGCCTCGTCCGCTGCCCAGAGGGCTCCGCCTTCGCCCGGGCTCTCGGCGGAGGGCAGTCTACCGGATCCCGCCCACCAGCGTGGGGCGACTCCTGAGAAGGAAACTCTCCCCCGGCGCCTCACTTCAGGCGGCGCGCGCCTCCCTTGCGCTTGATGCCGTAGCCGTACCGGTAGATGTCGGGGACGTCGATGCGCCCATCCCGGCGCACCTCCAGGACCCCGGTTCGGCGCAGCTCGTCGAAGACTCCCTCCCCGTCCATCGTCAGCTTGTCCCGGAGCGTCGGCCGGCCGAGCGCGGCGATCACCTCTCCGCGCGCCATCAGCATCGTCCTCCCGCGGAGGTTCTCGAGCCGGGCGACGACCGCGTACTCCTCGGCCAGCTCGTTGCTCCGCTGCTTGGAGGTCTCCACCAGCGCGGCGGTCAGGTCGGTGGGATTCATCAAGGGCCCCGTCCCTCGCGGGGCGAGGAGCGCATGCTTCGCCGCCTCACTCAGAAGGCGCAGGATCGACCGCGGCACGATGCGGCCGTCCGCGTCGCGAAGCCGATCGGGGATCCACTTGTGCGTATAGCCCTTCTTGGCGCCCGCGCCCATCACCTCGCCGGCCAGCTCCACGGCGAAGGCCTTTCGGACCTCCTCGCCCATCTCGCCCGGCATCCAGCCGAAGGCACCGCGGTCCTCGAGGCGGAGGCCCTCGATGCCGTCCAGCCACTCGCGGGCCACCTTGGAGTAGCGACCGGCGTTCGCGAGGTGGCGCACGACGAGTCTGAAGAGGGACTCGACGTTCCAGTCCAGAGCAACCGATCGCGGCCGCAGCTTGCTGGCGTCGGCGAAGCCGTGCTCCGCCTCCTCGAAGAGGTCGTGCCTCAAGAACACCTTGGCGCGAAGCTGCCGATACCGATCCGAGAGGCTGAGCCAGAGCGAGAGCAGCGCCCGAACCTGGCGCTGTCGATGCGCCCGATCGAGATCGCCGATCCGATCGAGCGCGTCGTACGTCGCGAAGACCGTCGCCTTCTTTGCCGCGAGGGCCCGCTCGATGGCGTCCAGGCCGTTCATCACCAGCCCTGCGTTCGCCTCGCACCAGCTCACCCAGGCGGCCGGGTTCGCCTCCTGCCCCTTGCGCTCCCTCGCGAGCGCTTCGGGCAGGGACGCCCCCGGGATCTCCGCGTCGGTCAAGCGCCCGAGCAGGTGCGCCATCCAGAAGGCCCGCAAGCTCGCGTCGCGCTCGAACGACCCAGACAGTCCATCGAGGACCGCGGCCTGGGGATGCTCGATCGCACCGCTGAAGGCGTCGACCCAGCGCGCCTCGGGGATGGCCCTGTCGTCGTAGAGCTCGCGGAGCTTCGCGCCGAGGCCGGTCACGAGGTTGAACAACGCGGTCTTTCCCGCGCCACGAGCCCCTTCGATGACGACCGTCTCGGGTCTCAGGGCGAGCCGGTGCTGCGGGAGCGGCAAGAACAGATTCGGTGAGCGAGCGGCGTCCGCGCCGCCGTCCGTCGCCAGCTCCGCGAACTGCTCGAGCAGCTTCCGCCGGTCTTCCGCGTTCATTCTTGGTTCACACCCGGGGGGGCCGTCTGGTCGGTGGCCTCGGGAGCAGAGAGCGCTTCGATTCGATCCAGCACGCTGGTGAAATCCTGATCGAACAGCTCGGCTCGAACGTCTGCGAGCGCGGTGAACCGGACGAGCCGCTCGTTGTAGCGAATGACCCACGGGTAGTGCCCGGCGGTCTCGCTCTCTTCGGAAGGCGCGCTCCGGTTCTCCAGGTCGGCGCCGGTCTCCTCCTCGCCTCCGGGCGCCTCTTCCTGCTCATAGACGTGCTTGGAGAAGGCCTCCCAGACGCGATGGCGGAAGTCCCCGGTCACGCGCTCGAACTCCTCCGATCCGCGGTCGCCCGGGGCCATCGCCTGAACGACGACGAAGCGCTGGTCGCGCGAGCTCCGGCGACGACCGAGCGCCTCGATGGTGAGCTCGAGCCCCCGGTAGCTCTGCTCGGAGTCGCGGCCGACGAGGACATCCACGTGGGCCAGGTCGTGGAGCGAGAGGCCTGCCACGTCGTGCAGGCCGGCGCGGGAGTCCAAGAGGATGTAATCGGGGCACGGCTCGCTTCCCGCGATCCCGTCCATCAAGGCGCGCAGACCGCGCTGGACCGGGCTGCCGTCGGGATCGTCCAAGAGGCCGGAGCCGACGAAGTCGAGGCGCGCCAGCTTCTCGAAATAGCCGGCATCGAGCCGTCCGGCGCCGACCACCTCCACGAGCGGCGCTTCGTCTCCAAGCGCGGTCGCTGGACGGCGCAGCGAAGGAAGATCGCCCTGGCCGGTCGCGAGGTGATCGACCAGGAAATCGACGAGCCCCCGCGGCGGATCTGCGCCGAGCAGACTGGCCAGGCCAGGCGCCTCCACGTCCAGATCGATCGCGAGCACGCGCCTGCCGAGCTTCGCCAGTTGCCAGGCGACGGAGGCCAGGAGCGTCGTTCGCCCGACGCCGCCCTTGAAGGAGAAGAAGGTGACGATCTTCGGCTTTCTCGCCACGAGGGGCCAGGGAGCCGCGGAGCGCCGGCGCGTCGCCCAGTCGGCCTTCGAGAGCCTTCGCTCGAGGCGAAACCAGCGCCCTTGGGCAGGGGCTCTCCACTCTCCGCTGCCCACGTCCCGCCAGCCCGCCTCCTTCCACTCTTCCCCCTTGTCCAGGATCGTCGCAGTCAGCTTCGTCGCTTCGCGCGCCAGACGCCCGGCATGGGCGAGACCGCGGCCGAGCAGCGGGAGCTGGAACCACGGCGCGAGCTCCGCGCTCAAAGCCGCCTCCAGCACCTTCGCGTCGACTCCGGCATTCCCGGCGTCCAGTACGAGCCGAACGCGGCCCTCGAGATCGCGGACGACGCACGCGCGCGTCACCCCGCCAAACGCCGGGTGGCCCTCGCAGATTCGGACGACCGCCGGGAGCACTTCGTCGAAGGTCACCAGTCGAACCCCGCTGGAACGAACCCGTCCGCCCACAGCGCGAAGACGACCGCATCGACGATCTGGCAGGCCTCCTGGACGACTCCACGGACGATGTCCGGGGTGCGGCTGCCCGTCTTCTCGTAACGAGCCTGCTCGGTCCACTTGGCGAGCGCCGGGTAGCGAGCCCCCCAAGCGGACAGCCGGTACCGGTGAGCCATCGGGTCGAGCGCCAGCGCCGCCAGCAGGCCGGCCTCCGCCGCCTCTCCCACGCCGTGCCCAATCGCCTTGTCGAAAGTCTCTGTCGACAGGACGCACTTTCTTGCGCACTCTGCGGCGAAACCAGCGAGATGGAAGGCCTGATCCGGGGAGGCATCCGCAGGCCCGTCTGCGAGCTGTTCAGCGTCCCGCCGGTGCCTCAGCGCGGCCGACAACATGGCTTCACGAATCTGCGGCATGGGGTCTCGGTTCGGTTTCTGAACTCCTCCGGCATGGCTCGATAGTCGAAGGCGCACCGTCCCGCAAGCTCGGGGCGGCTCGCCTCCAGGGCCTCGGACAAAGTCGCGTAAGTCCGCGTCTCGTCGTGGGCGTAATCCGGAGGATACTCTTGCGGAATCGCGGTCCGGCATGACGATGAGAAGGAGGATGACTACGACGCACGGCAACAACGCCGGAGCCCTGGGCTCGCCTCTCTGGTGCCCTCGCGTACATCTCCGTCATTCGCCAGCCCCGGCGCGCCTCTCGAGCACCAGGAGACGCCGACCCCCTCGGCGAGAATTCTCGAGGAGGTCGTTCAAGAACTCGAGGACGAGGGTGGTCTTTCCCACGCCGCCGTCGCCGTAGACCAGGCAGACCCTCGATTCCAGGTCGTTCCACCAGTCGAGTAGCGCGGAGAGTTCGGCGGTGCGCCCCTGAAAGACCGAGGTGTTCTTGCCCGGGAGCCGGACGGTGGGCGTCCAGCGGCCGCCGTCGGGCCGCACGACCCGGTGGGAGACGAACTCCTGAGAGCTGCGACCAGTGGCGGCGAGCAGCGTCAGGTCGCCGTCGAGCCTGCGCGTTCCCTCGCGCGCGTCCAGCGGGTCGAGCGCGTGGTAGCGAGCCTGCCAGGCGCCGCCGCGGCAGCGCAGGTCGCGCAGCACCACGGGCCTCCTGCCGTCGACGAGCACGCATTGCAGCTCGAGCGAGAGCCCGGGCGCCTTCAGAATTGGGGCGCCTTGCGAGAGATCCGGCACGAGGTCCGAGAGCCCCAGGACGAGGTCGCGCGCCAGCGCTTCGGCGACGGGCAGCTCCCTCTCGACGAACGCCTGGCTCGGCACGCCGTGGGCGGCATCGTTGCGGGTGACGATCCACGCTTGCGCCCGCGCGGAGAGCGAGCCCTTGCCGCCCGTGAACCAGGCGGTGCAGCAGGCAGGCCAGTCCTCGGAGCGGATGAGCGGCAGCAACGCGTCGAGGGCGCCCACCATGTCGCCGTCGAGCGGGTGGAGCACCTTCTTGGCCCCGTCCACCGCCTCCTCGGCCGCCTCGTCGATCTGCGAGAGGACGTACTCCACGGCCGCGACGGCCGCCGTCTGGAGAACGCAGCGGATGAAGCCGCCGAGGAAGAGAAATCGCGCCCCGGGCTCCAGTCGCAGGGTCTCGGAAAGCTGGCGCTCGAGGACCGATCGCATGGAAGGTCCGGATGATCATCGAAGACCCTTAACTCGTCAAGCGAGCCACGCCGTTCGATGGCGGCCACCCGTCACGAAGGCAGGCGAGAACCACGCGAGGGGCGGACCGGCCTCTGATCCGTCGCGACGGAGACCAGTCGATCAGTTGGGCACGTGCAGGCCCACGAGCGCGCCAAAACCGATCGTCAGCGGGGCCTTCGCGCCGAAGGGGTAGGAGGTCGAGCCGAGGCCCGCGGGCACCCCGAGCGCCGACACGTCGATCTCGAAGAAGAGGGTCGAGAGAGCGGAGCCGGGCGCCGGAGCGCCGGTGAGGGCCTGGAGGCCGACGGCGAAGGTACCGACCCAGTCGCTCGGGCTCGAATTGCCGAGCGGAGCTCCGCTCCAGTTCACCACCCCGCCGCTGAGATCGAAGTAGCCGCGCAGCGGCGGCGCGGTCCGGGCCGGTAGCGAGAGCCTGAGCCCGAACTCGAGATCGTCGCCCGGGAGCGCCTCCGCCGTCGAAGTGCCGAAGAACGTCGGGGTCGCGCCCAGACGGAAGAAGAGAGCGACGGGGCCGAGGGCGGGTGTCTCGATGTCGACGCCGACGGCGGGCGAGCCCCAGAGGTCTCCGACGAAGAAATCCTCTCCGAACGACCGATCCGCGAGGGTCCACTGCTGGCTGGAGGCGAGAGGGGGAGAGGCAGGGGCGGCCTGGGCGAGCAAAAGGGCGGCGAACGTGGCGAACATGGGACCTCGCGTCGAACGTTTGGAAGCCGTCGAGCGCAGTACAACGGCAGAGGGGCCTGGTCAACGACCGCGCGGCGACCGAGCAGAGCGGCAACAGCGCCGGAATGGTGCGACGAACCAGCTCCTCGTCGCCCTGGTCGGTCCTCCTTCGGCGCGAGTCCATCGATCAGCGGCCTCACTCCGCCGATCAGCCGCGCGACTCCACCGATCAGCGGCGCCACTCGACCGATCAGCGCTGCGACTCGACCGCATGACGGCGCTGATCGCGCGATCGTCGCCGCTGATCGATCGAATGAGGCCGCTGATCGGCCGACTCTCGCGGCTGATCGGTCGAGCATGACCCCACCATCGACCGACTCTGCCCGCTGATCGATCGAATGGCGCCGCTGATCGGCCGACTCTCTCGGCTGATCGGTCGAGCATGACCCCACCATCGACCGAGTCGGCCCGCTGATCGATCGAATGAGGCCGCTGATCGGCCGACTCTCGCGGCTGATCGGTCGAGCATGACCTCACCATCGACCGACTCGGCCCGCTGATCGATCGAATGAGGCCGC
This sequence comes from Myxococcales bacterium, assembly GCA_021783235.1. Classification (GTDB taxonomy): domain Bacteria; phylum Myxococcota; class Myxococcia; order Myxococcales; family JAKAPL01; genus JAJXUD01. The sequence continues at coordinate 6,156 of JAJXUD010000118.1, forward strand.
TGATCGGCCGACTCTCGCCGCTGATCGGTCGAGCATGACCCCACCATCGACCGACTCTGCCCGCTGATCGATCGAATGAGGCCGCTGATCGGTCGACTCTGGCGGCTGATCGGTCGAGCATGACCCCACCATCGACCGACTCTGCCCGCTGATCGATCGAGTGAGGCCGCTGATCG
>JAJXUD010000065.1 GCA_021783235.1 Myxococcales bacterium
CGATTGGGGATCGGCCATCCCAAGCGCTCGGACGCTCCCACCGTCGGCACCGACGCCGCCGGGCGGAGCAGTCGCTTCGAGGCACCCCGCGGTCCGGATCGGTCGCTCGCGCTTCCTCTCCGAGGCCACGGGACCCGTGGATCCCCGGCCGGTCGACCATCGACCGCCCGAAGCCCACGAGAGCGCCCGCTCGCTTCTCTTGCTCTCTACTCCCGCATATGGGCCAGGAGGCCGAGCTCCCTGACAGCGGTCGCTCGCTTTTCTCGCGGCCCGCGCCCCGGAGCAGCCCTCCCGAAGTTGCGGGAGCCCTTCCCGGAGGTTGCGGGAGCCCTTCCCGAAGTCGCGGGAGGCCTTCCCGTGGTCGCGGGAGCCCTTCCCGAAGTCGCGGGAGCCCTTCCCGAAGTTGCGGGAGCCCTTCCCGAGGTCGCCGGAGCTCTTCCCGAAGTCGCGGGAGCTCTTGCCGAGGTCGCGGGAGCTCTTGCCGAGGTTGCGGGAGCCCTTCCCGAAGTTGCGGGAGCTCTTCCCGAGGTTGCGGGAGCGCTTCCCGAGGTTGCGGGAGCGCTTCCCGAGGTTGCGGGAGCGCTTCCCGAAGTCGCGGGAGCCCTTCCCGAAGTTGCCGGAGCTCCTCCCGAGGTTGCGGGAGCTCCTCCCGAGGTCCTTCTTGCCGAACGCCGCAGTCCCCGACGCTCGGACGCGCGCGTGACGAGGGGACCCCCGCGATCGAGCCTCGTCCCGACGCGTCATGGCGAGGCTCGCGCCCGGTTCGACCAGCGACCCATGCGCCGAATCAGTGACCCGCCCGTCTGCTCAGCGCTGCCGCGCCTACAGCGGCTGGAGGAGATCAAACAGCGCCCCGATCTGCCCTTCGAGCGAGAGGAGCGCCAGCCGCACTTGGATCGCCATCCGGTCGATGGCGCGCAGGCGCGCCGTGGCCGCCAAAGCTTCATCCCTTCACTCAATACATGGGGGTCCATCCGCCGCCTGCGTCACAGGGTCGTGTCGAGCTCTTCCGGCCCCGCGAAACAGCTACGTCCGGCGAGGCCTCGCCGGGCTCCGTCCGCGCTCCCCCTGCTTCAGCTTGCGAGGTCGATCTCGAACCTCTCGGGAAGCGGGAACTCAGTCAGGCAGTTGCCGCACAGGAGCCGCTGATTCCAGCCGCCGTCGTCGATGCCGATCTGGTTGAAGGCCTCGATCTGCAGCATCCCGGCCTCGTGGATCCCGTAGACCGGCCGTTGATTGGTGACCTCTTCGAGGTAGAGAAAACGATGCCCGCGGCGGCCCAGGTCGCTTGCATCCCAACCGCACGAGGGACAGACGAGACGGCGCTCCGCTATGGCACTCCGCCATGGCACGACCTCCGCGGAGGATTCCTACTCCGCGACTCCGACAGGTGCGGATTGGCATCGCCCACTCGGCCCCCACGTGCAACGAGCGAGCGCTCCCTCATGTTCCGCTATTTCGGGCGCCGCAGCCCCCGCCGCTTGGCACGGACCTGCGAGGGCTTCGACGCCGTCGGCGTCGTCGTGTGCTGTGCCAACGACGGATCTCCCGTCGAACTCATCGAGAAAGCGCCCCAGGCTACGTCCGGCGAGGCCTCGAGGGGAGCCGTCTGCGCCCCTCTTCCGGCGCCAAGCGCTGGGGGGTGCGGGCTCGCCGAGGCCGAGTTCGCTAACGGACGCCGTCGAGCTCGCCCGGCTGCGCCCGCTTCGGCGCCGAGAGCAGCGGCGGCCGCGCCACCGGCACCAGCCGATCGCCTTCCCCCTCGCGTGGATCTCTCATCTCGCCACAAGTGGATCACGCTCAACCCGCCGCCAAAGCGAGGAGGCTCCCGAGCGTCTCCGCCGTGGCGCGGTCCTTGGCGAGTAGCCGTAGCTCCCCGGCCCGGGGTGACCATTCCTCGGGGCGGCACGAGCAGACGGGGCCTCGGCCGATCAAAGGCATCGCGCGCGACGACGCCTCAGCGAGCTACGCCCCGGCCAAGATCAACCATCCCTTTGTTCCCGTGTAGGGAGAGGTGAAACCCTTCCGGGGGCTCGGCCTGGCCGACGATCAGCAGAAGGAAGCCAGCAAGGTCGTGCTTCGACCGCTTGAAACAATCGGAGATGCTTGCGATGTCCGTCCGTGACGGGCGGGGTCGCTCCTCTGGGTGTGAATGCCAATCGCCAACGTAATGCAGCCCCATCGAGTGATGCATCACGATTTCCTCCTGCTCCGCGCGCCGATCTGGCCGAAAGTGCGTGCGGCCCCTCTGATCGCCTTTCCGAGGGCCTGTCACCGAGACCACATTGATCTCTTCATTTTCAAAGGCGGCGAAGAGCTGGCCGCCAGCTTCCTCCGCCCCCCTGCCCTTCTGTCGATAATGCAAGAGGCGCCGGATGACCGGGTCGCCGAGGATCACGAGTTGGCTCGAAGCGCCAACTGCGAACGCAATGGATCGCCCATTCATGCAGAGCAGTCCGGGCAGGCAGTCGAGTTCGGCCAAGGGGCAATGCTCTGGAAAGCCCCGTCCGAGCGCCCCGCAGCGATCTGCCTGCCAAGGTCCGAAAGTACACCACCAGTAAGGGTCAGGCGCTCTTCCGGCGCCAGCCAGACGCGGTGGCGCGTTTCGGCACTCGGCGCGAGAAGAGCATCGAGGATCATCTCCGCGGCGAGAGCGACGATGTAACAGAATTCAATCGGACCGTAAGGCTGGAAGACGGCCCCGCAGGCGGGCTCGTGGTGCATGGTGGCGCCCTGTGGCCACTTCGTCAGCACTTGCCGAGGCGATCCGTTGGCTTCGAATCCACAGCGGAAGCAGGAGCCTGCGCGCGAGATGGCCAGGGCATGGCCCGCTGCTGCGTGCGGCTCGGCCCAGGCATAGACGATCGTGGGCTTTCTGCCTTCTCGCAACTGCCACTCGTTGAGTAGGGTTTCGGCCTCCCAGCTCCCCATTGCGCTGAGAATGACGTCGGCCTTCTTGATCGTGGGGGCGACTTCTACCCAGGGCCTCCCTTCGGCCGTGATCTCGCGAACGTGCGGGAAGTCCTCCAGGAGTCTATCTCGGAGCAGCTTGGCCTTGTTGTGGAAGACGGCGCGTGCGCCGAGAGCGTGACGGCCAATGTTCGACCACGCGAGCTCCTGAGGGTCGACCAACAGGAGCTTCCCAACCCCCGCTTGGCAAAGCAAACGCGCAGCCTGCGAGCCGAGCGAGCCGCAGCCGAGAACCGCGACCGAGAGGTCCCGCAGCCTTGCTGCACGTCTGTCGAGACCACGACCGTGAACCCAAGAGGCATCGGCGCGTTCGACCGGAACACGAGAAATGCGGGTTGCGCCCAACATGCGCTCAGCGACGAGGCCGGACGGAATCCGTCCCGGACGGAACCCTCGCTCCAGGTCTTCCTCCGAGGATCTCTTTCGACCGGGCGCGCTCCGAACTGGCGGTCGGATCAAGATGCCACCGAGCCCTGGCCCATGCTGCGTAGGTCCCCCAAGCACCACCAGGACACTTTGGTGATTTCCGCAGAGTTCGCGCAGCAGTCGCTCGGCATCCCCGCTGTTGCGTCGCGCGAGCCGAAGAACGTCCTCGGCCGTCCTGGGGTACTCAGGAGGCAGAGGCATTCGATCGACCCACATCAGGATCGCCCCGCCGAGTTCCCGATCGAGCCGCTTAGACGGGGAGTAGTTCCGCAGCCACGCCCGGAGTTCGGCATCAGTCTCCGCGACGACGATGGGGGCGCTCTCGGTCCACGCACTCACCCTCCGCGTGGGCCCCTCTACCTTGATGAGGCTCAGTGCAGTTGGGCATTCGACTCTAGGCGAGGCCCAATAAGAGCAGAACTCGGAGCGAAAGTCTTCGTCATTGACGCCTGAGATCCCTCTCTCGAGGAGTTCGGCCGCATCTCTGAGCACTGACTTCAGAACCTCGACTGGCTCAGTCTCGTCGAACGTCTCGTCCCCCCCCCCGAGGCAGAGGAATCCGTCGCGCTCTACGTGTGGCCAACTCGGGAAGTCGGGCGGTTTCGCCAATGCGACCCGAGGGAGTGTCCTCGGGAACCCTTCCCCGACGAGTACGTTCACCGTGATCTCTTGGTTGGCGACCCTAACCTCGAGCCGCCAACCGCCGACGAATCCGCGCCGAGGGTAAAGGCCGCCGAGGGCCACGTCGTTCAGTGGCGTGGCCCCCAAGCCAATCAGGTATTGCTCGACGAGTTGGAGCGCCTCTTGGTGCTTCGTCGCGACCACGTCGCCGCCCTAAGCGTAGCGTCCGCCGCCCTGCTTCTGGACCGCAGCCTGAGCGCTCGCTGAGGCACCGATCTCCTTCAGGACCCCAGAAGTGATCGGGCCATTGTCCTTCTTGGCCTTCCTCCCCTCCTCGGAGAAGACCTCCGTCGAGAAGAACGTGTCCCAACACTTGAGCGCGTCCTCGTGCGAGCAGCGCGCGTGGAGCGGTCCAAGCCAGTCCAAGCCCTGGCCAAGGCGCTCTCGGAGGAACCGAGCCTTCGCATCGTCCCGTCCGTTCGTGATCGTATCCCCTGGAGTGACCGGGTGCTTGACCTCGAGGTTGCCCTTCAGGCGCTGGTGGATCGCCTTGGCGGTTTCGTGAAGAGAGACATCGTCGCGATCGTCCGCGTGGTAGCACTCGGTTACGAGCTTCGTAATCCCAAAGCCGCTCAGGATCTGATCCTGCCAGCTCGGGCGGCTGCGCGCGAACTTCTTGAGAAGGCGGGTGATCCTCCGCAGCTGGTAGTCGCCGTTCTCGTCGGACGGGCTCTTCTGCTTCACCTCCTTCTCGAACCACCCGGTCACGTCCCTGGCATCCGACTGCTTCCAGTCGGCACTCGCGAGTTCGTAGAGATCCGTCATCTCAGGACGAATGGTACGGCGGTAGATCGGGAGGTCGACGTGGTAGCCCGCCGTGTAGACCAGGCGAACGCAGTGCGTCCGAACCTCGGGCGGGCTCTTGAAGCTACCATCGTCGATTGCATCTCGAATCAGCTGACGAACCTGAAGCGCGCTCAGTTCAGCGCCTCGTTGGCCAACGAGAACCGACCGATCGAAGTAGACGCCATCGTCGATGTCGTAGTCGTTGTCCTCGTGCTGCACCATGGTCTTCATGGCGTACGAGCCCTGGCTCTTGAATTCGAGGGGCTGAGGCAGCCCCTTCTTCGTGAGGCCGGCCTTGAGGCGATCGCGGTTGGTGTTCCGTCGCTCCCTCATCTCCTTCCGGTCCTCACCGGTGAGCGTGACATGTTCGTTGTGGTACTTCCTGAGCTCGGCTGAACAGTCGTGCATTGCGCGGCCTCTTTCTCGGACATTTCCCGGGCTATCCGGTCGCAGTCTCGTCGCGGGCGTGCGGGAAGGTCGCTTCGTTCGACACGGGGGCTTCGTTGAACAACGCGGCGATTCGTTGTCTCGTGGCGTCCGGCGCCGAAGCAGAGTTCGAATAATCCGCGTCCGTGCGCGCCTGGTTGATCAGCTCGTCGAGAGCCGACGGTCGGGTCTCATCGAGATCCAAGTAGCAGGACAGCCCAGGGCGAACCGGCTGGCTTGGGAAGCGCTCGACCTCGCAAGGGCGGTTCAGGTGAGGGAGGAGGAGTCGCGTCATTACGTCGTAGGCCGATTGCTGAGCATCGATCGACAGGGCAGCGACCTTGGCGCCGAACGCCCAGCCCGGCAGGCCACGATTGAGGTCGCTCGGCTGAGCCTCCCCTGGCGGGGCCCCGCAGGTCCCGAGGGCAAAGACCTCGATCCGGCTGTTCGGCTCAGCCATCGAGAGGGCTTCGATCAATCCGACGAGGACCGGGTTGTTGGCCCAAAGTCCGCCATCGACGAAGGCACGGACCCCCTCGGGGCCGTGGTCGGGGTGCCGGAGCGAGGCAATCGACCTGAACAGCGGCGCCGAGGTCGTGGCCATGCAGACGTCGACCAGTGCGTAGCCGTCATCTCTGTGATTGGTTGTCGCCAAGTGTGGCGTCTTGAAGACCCAACCCCGGTGCTGGCTCAACTCCACCGCCGGGATGGCGATGGCAATTCCCCGCTGCTCGTAGACCTTGCCCATTGTTAGGCCGCCGAAGTTCGCCTGGAGCGCAGCATGCAGAGCCGCGGCCCCAGCCCTCAGGGATCGTGGCCGTCGGAGGAGATCGAGGAAGAGATGCGTCCCTGGGCTGGTCGGCATCTTCCGCGGGAAGATTGCGGCGCCATGCTTTCGGTAGAGCTCAACGACTTGCAGTAGGGGCAGCCCTGCCGCGAGGGCGCAGGCGATGATCCCCCCCGTGCTCGTCCCAACGAGCAGATCGAACGCCTGTCCCACGTCGAGACCAGCCACCCCGCGACGCAGCGCAAAGGACGCAGCCAGGCGCTCGAGGTACGCCGCGGCGTAGATGCCCCGCATCCCGCCGCCGTCGATGGTGAGAACACGGAAGGGTCTTCGCCGAGCGGGCATGGTGACAATCTAAGTTCGCTTCTGGCGGAGTCAAGTCCGCCTATTGCGAACACGCAGATGCCATATGATGTTACTGATGATATTGTAAAACTACGGCTTGCGATGCGGTGCTGGCTCCAATATAATCTGCCAGAAGTTCGGAGGTGCGAACTGCCGGAGGACCCATGGGCGATGGCCGAGATGTAGCTCCTCCAGCGGGGTTGGGACCACGCATAAGGCGACTCCGCGACCAACGTGGCTGGACTCAGGAGAGGCTGGCGGAGGAGGCGGGTGTGAGCAAGAGTTTCATCAGTGAGGTCGAAGGAGGAGTTACCCAGCCGCGCGGACCAATGTTGGTCAAGCTCGCCACGGCCCTCGCCGCCTCCATCGACTTCCTGCTTACGGGCCGGGAACCTGAGCCGCCGCCGCAAGGAGCGATAGAGATTCCCCCGGAGCTTGCTTCCTTCGCGAAGAAGCAGGATGTTCCGTACTCTCACCTCGAGCTTCTGCTCTCATTCATCCATCAGGTGCGTGCGATGCGACGGGAGGGTCCTCCGAGGCATCTTTCCGAACGTGACTGGGAACTGCTCTACGAGCAGCTACAGCCTGTAATCGAGGGGCAGGGGAAGAAGTGACCCGCCTTACATCTGGGCCGCGAGTCGCCAGGCTTGCCCGTGACCTTGGTATGGTGGGCCGGGGTGAGCCGGTCGGGTACCTCATCCGGCATTGCCGAGAGTGGGTCGACCGTCTCATTTCTGAATTCGAGCCGACCTCTCTCCAGCAGTTGCTAGAGACGGTGACCGCGAAGCTAGGTCTTCTCATCGAGGTCATCGATCAGGATGCCGACCTCGCCTCACTCGTCTCCCGCTACCTCGCCGTGGGCGAAGGCGGCTTCGCCAGGGTGCGTGACGATTTCGCCGAACGGACGTTTGCCCTCGTCCTGCGGCTCAGGAAACCGCATAACGGATGCGCCCACGTCGCGGTGATCGACTGCCGAGGATCCAAGGCCTCTCGAAAGTGGTTCAGCATTTGGCACGAGATCGCGCACCTGCTTGTCGAGCCTCAGCTGACGCTGGATTACAGGCGTACGGGCGATGCGCACGATGAGGTCGAGAGGGTCATGGACGCGATCGCTGGCGAACTTGCCTTTCATCCGAGATGGTTTGACCTCGGTCTCGGTGAAGGGGGGCGCCCAGCCCTGCGGGCCTTCGAGGCGCTCCGTCTGCGGGAAGCGCCGACGGCCAGCCTGCAGGCGGCCTATCTGACGCTCGTTACGCGCCTGAGGACACCCGCCCTACTCCTCATCGCAGAGCTGGCTCTCAAGGAGTCCGAGCGGAGATCAGTCGAGGGGGGCCTCCCAGCGATGCCGCTCCTGCGGGCGGTCTTTGCGATCGGGAGTCCGACATGGGTTCAGGAAGGCCTCTACATCCCAAAGACGATGCGCGTGCCCGAGCGCTCGGTTATCTTCAGGGTGCATGGAGGCGCTTGGGGCGAGGAGCACCTCGCGGCAGAGGAGGACCTCGACTGGTGGGAATCCCAGGGCAAGCGCCTCCGCAGCATGCCGCTCTGGGTGGAAGCCGCAAGCGTTGGGCAACGGGTGGTTGCGTTGATCACGCCGCGCACCTAGGCGATCGGGGGGACAAATGACCTGGGCGACCGTGATGCCGCGCAATCGGATCATGATGGCGCCGACGGAGACGTCGCCTTGCCGAAAGGCGCGCTCGGTGGGCGCCCCGTCGGAGTGCTAGCGCCGGGCGAAGATCCGATCCGTGAGGAAGGAGCGCGCTTTGTGCCGGATCGGCAGCTCGCTCGTGGTCGAGCGCTACCCATCGCATTCGAACGACCGCGCATTGGTCGCGAGGGGGGGGGCTCGATGGCCCGATGGGCGACCGTGACGGACGGCGATCGGACCACGATGGAGCCGACAGGGCCTCGTTGGCCCGGAAGGAGCGGCCGTTGCGCGGGATCTCCCCATTGCGTGGGGGCAAGCGCTGTTCGTCGGGCTCGAACGAGAGCCGCTTGGCCGCGAAGAAGTGCTCGATGGCCCGCTTGGAGGCCCTGATGACGCGCGATCGGACCACGATGGCGCCGAGGGAGGGGCGTTGGCGCGGAACGGCCGCTCGTTGGGCGCCTCGCCGGGCTCCTTGCGCCGATGGACGAGACACTTTGCGAGGAAAGAGCACCCTTTGCGCGCGATGAGCCGCTCGCACGCGAGCAACGACTGCCCGTTGGCGAGCGACGGCTGCTCGTTGGGTTTGCTCGGGGGGGTCGTTGCAGGCCGAGGACTCCGGGTTGCCGAGGCGCGGGCCCGCCATTAGACTGCGCGGCCCCGCATGGAACCGCTGGCCCGAGAGATCGCCGACCGGACGCTCGACACGAGCGGCACGTTCTGCCCGGTGCCCATCATCGAGACCGCGAAGGCAGTCCGGGCGATGGCGCCGGGGGAGCGGCTCTTGCTCGTCGGCACCGATCCGGGCATCGAGTCGGACATCGAGGCCTGGTGCCGCTCGACGAAGAACGCGCTCGAGCGGCTCTGGCGCGAGGGGAAGTCGATCCGGGCGCTCGTGCGCAAGGCGCCCCCGGCGTAGCCCGAAGAGGACCCAGCGATGGCGGCTTACGGCATCGGCATGATCTCGGGCGGGCTCGACTCGACGCTCGCGACGCGGCTGCTCCAGGAGCAGGGCGTGCGCATCAAGGCCATCAACTTCTACACGGGCTTCTGCATCACCGAGACGCAGCGGCGGCTCGGCGGGCGGCAGCGGGACGGCAAGGTGCCGCGCAACGAGGCGCTGCGGATGGGCGGCGACCTCGGGGTCGAGGTGGAGCTCGTCGACCTCTCGGAGTCGGGCTACCTCGACATCGTCGCGAACCCCCGCTACGGCTACGGCAAGAACGCGAACCCGTGCATCGACTGCCGCATCTTCATGATGGCGCGCGCCCGCGAGATCCTGGAGCGCGAGGGGGCGGACTTCGTCTACACGGGCGAGGTGCTCGGGCAGCGGCCGAAGAGCCAGCGGCGCGACGCGCTCGGGCTCATCGAGAAGCAGAGCGGGCTCGCCGGTCGGCTCCTCCGGCCGCTCTCGGCGAAGCTCCTGCCACCCACCATCCCCGAGATCGAGGGGAAGCTCGACCGCGAGAAGCTGCTCGCGATCAGCGGTCGGAGCCGCAAGGCGCAGATGGAGCTCGCCGAGCGGCTCGGGGTCGTGGACTACCCGCAGCCCGCGGGCGGCTGCTGCTTCCTCACCGACGAGAGCTTCGGCCGCAAGTTCCACGACCTCCTGGATCACCGCGAGCTGCGCAAGATCGAGAAGGACGAGATCGTGCTGCTCGCCACCGGCCGCCACTTCCGGCTCGCCCCGAAGGTGAAGCTCGTCGTGGGGCGCACCGAGGGCGAGAACGTCATCCTCGAGCGCTACGCGGACGAGACGCGCTGGCGGCTCGAGACGCCGGATCAGCTGGGGCCGCTCGCGCTCGTCGAGGGAGAGCCCGACTACGAGCAGCGGCTGCTGGCCTCGCGCATCGTCGCCCGCTACGGGCAGGGGCGCGAGCAGGCCGAGGTCGTGGTGGCCTGGCGGCGAGGCGAGGACGAGGACCAGCTCGCGGTGGCGCCGCTCGCCGAGGAGCAGACCCTGGACGAACTTCGGGTCTGAACCCCGTAGTCCCCCAGCCTGGGTGGGGGTCCACGAGCTGGCCCCCTATTGACCGGGCGCCCGCTCGCTGCCTAGCTTTCCGGCCGTGCGCCGCTCCCTCGTCGCCCTGTTCAGCTCCGCGCTCGCCGCCTGCGGCGGCTCGGGGCTCCGATTCGACGGGCCGCACCCGACGCTCTCGGCGCCGGACGGCGGCTCTGCGGCCGAGCCCGCGGCCGACGCCGGCGAGGGCGACGCGCGCGAGGACGCGGGCGCCACGGACGCGACGGACGCCGGCTCCGGGCCTCCGTACCCGATCGTCCTCTGCCACGGCTTCTCCGGCTGGAGCAGCATCGGCCCGTACGAGTACTTCTACGGCGTCCCCGAGGCGCTGCGCGCCGACGGCCACGACGTCCACGTGGCAGAGGTCGACCCGTTCAACGACTCGATCACGCGGGGGCGCGAGCTGCTCGCCTACGTTCAGCGGGTCCTCGCCGAGACGGGCGCCGCCAAGGTCGACCTCGTCGCCCACTCGCAGGGCGGCCTCGACGCGCGCTACGTCGCGAGCGAGCTCCCCTCGGCCGTGGCGGCGGTCGTCACCATCTCCGCCCCCCACCGCGGCACCCCGATCGCCGATCTGGCCGTCGGCGCCGGCGGCGGCCCGGCGCTGCAGGCCGAGCTCGCGACGATCTTCGGGGCCGGCGGCGGCGTCGACCTCTCGGCCGCGATGCTCCAGCTCACCAGCGCCGGCGCCGCCCGGTTCAACTCGGAGTTCCCGGACGCGCCCGGGGTCGCCTACTACTCCATCGCCGGCCGCAGCAACCTGGCCCCCGACGACGGCGTCTGCGAGACCGCCGAGCCGCCGTTCGTCGCGAAGTGGGACGCGGATCGGGATCCCATCGGCGCCGAGTTCGCCGTCACGGGCGCCATCCTGACGGGCAACCCCTTCTCCCCGACCTACAACGACGGCCTCGTGCCGGTCAGCTCGGCCAAGTGGGGCGAGTTCCTCGGCTGTCTCCCGGCCGATCACCTGGACGAGATCGGCCAGCCGGCCGGCGCCTCGCCGGGCTTCGGCAACCCGTTCGACTACAAGCAGTTCTACCGCGACCTCGCGAACTGGCTCGTCGCCCAGGGCGACTAGACTGGGCCTTGGCGGGGCAGACTAGCGGCGCCAGGCCACGCTCGCGAAGAAGAACGCGGCGGCCACGAGCACGACGAACGGCCCCGTCTGCCGATGGAGGAGGGAGGCGAGGAGCGATCCCGCCGCCGTCGAGGCGACCGCGATGGCGACCGACCAGGCGAGCATCCCGCGCAGGCTCCGCGCGAGCCGCTTCGCCGCCGCCGCGGGCACGATGATGAGCGACCCCATGAGCAGTACGCCGAGGAAGCGCAGCCCGAGCGCCACGGTGAGCGCGAAGGCGAAGAGGTAGGCGAGGTCCAGGCGGGCCACCCGGATGCCGGCCGTCCGGGCGATCTCCGGGGAGACGAGCGAGACCACGAGCCGGTCGCGCGCGACCAGGATGAAGGCGATCACCGCGACGGCGACCGCTCCCCCGAGCCCGGCCTCCCACGCCGGGACGGGGCGCCCGCCGCCGAAGAGGGCGTCGATGAGCTCCTCGCCCGAGGTGAAGAGGCTCCCGGCCGCGAGCGCCGCGGAGAAGACCACCCCGATGACGGTCTCGACCGAGATTCGGGTCCGGTGCTCGACCCCCCAGACGAGCAGCGTCCCGAGCAGCAGCATCGCGAGCGCGCCGATGAGCGGATCGATCCGCCAGAGGAGCGCGAGGCCGATGCCCGGCAGCGCCACGTGCGAGAGCGCGTCGGCCGCCAGCGTCATGCGGCGCATCACCGCGAAGCAGCCGACGAGCCCGGCGGCGACGGCCATCGCGAGCGCGAGCCCGAGCGACGGGAGGTCGATGGCCGAGAGGCTAGTGCTCATGGAGGTGGACGTGGAGCGGCCCGCCGTAGAGCTCGGCGAGCGACTCGGTGGTGAGGACCTCGTGCGGCGGTCCGAAGCAGGGCCGGCCGTGGCCCAGGCAGAGGACCTGCGTCGCGTAGCGGTAGATGACCGAGAGGTCGTGCGAGATGAGCAGCAGGGTCAGCCCCTCCTCCCGCTGGATCCGGTGGAGCAGCTCCCCGAGGCTCTCCTGGCCGGCCTCGTCGACGTTGGCCGTCGGCTCGTCGAGGAGCAGCACGTTCGGGCCGCCGAGCAGCGCGAACGCGACGAGGAGCCGCTGGAGCTGGCCGCCGGAGAGGTGGCCGATCGGCGCGCCGGCGACCGCGAGCGGGAGCCCCACGAGCGAGAGGACGCGGTCCACCTCGCTCCGCGCGGCCCTCGCGACGCGCCCCTTCGCGAACAGGAGCTCGCGGGCCGTCACCGGGAGGTCGCGCTCGAGGTCGAGCTTCTGCGGCACGTAGCCGGGCCGCGTCCCCGGGGCCCAGCGGATCGAGCCCTCGGAGGGGATGGCCCCGATGAGCGCCCGCAAGAGCACCGTCTTGCCGGCGCCGTTCGGCCCCACGATCCCGAGCGTCTGGCCCCGCTCCACCGAGAAGGAGATCCGTTCGAGGACCGCGGTCTCGCCGAACCGGACGGTCAGCTCAAAGACCTCGAGGGCCTTTCCATCGGGCGGCACGCGGCTCTCCGATCAGTCGACGAAGAGGTCGTTCGCGAGCTCGCCGCCCGGGACCATCGAGTAGCTCGAGAGGTCGGTCACCCCCTCCTCGGCGAGGACCTTCTCGTCGATGAAGAAGTTGCCGGTGCAGGAGCGGCTGTCGCGCAGCAGGATGGCGTGGGCCGCGTCGGCGACGATCTCGGGCTTGCGGGAGATGGCCATCGCCTCGTCGCCCCCGAGCAGGTTCTGCACCGCCGCCGTCGCGATCATCGTCCGCGGCCAGAGCGCGTTCACGGCGATGCCGCGCTCCCGCAGCTCCTCGGCCATGCCGAGCACGCAGAGGCTCATCCCGAACTTCGAGATCGTGTAGGCGACGTGCGGGGCGAACCACTTCGGCTCGAGCGAGAGCGGCGGCGAGAGGTTCAGGATGTGCGGGTTCTTCGCGCGGGCGAGGTGGGGCAGGCAGGCCTGCGAACAGGCGAAGGTCCCGCGCGCGTTCACCTGGTGCATCAGATCCCAGCGCTTCATGGGCGTCTCGGCCGTCCCGGCGAGGAAGATGGCGCTCGCGTTGTTGACGAGCACGTCGAGGCCGCCGAAGCGCGCGACCGCCTTCTCCACCGCGAGGGCGATCTGCTCCTCCGAGCGGACGTCGCAGGCGACCGCCAGCGCCTTGCCGCCCGCCGCCTCGATCTCGGCCGCCGCCGTGTGGATGGTCCCCTCGAGCTTCGGGTGGGGGCTCTCGGTCTTCGCGGCGATCACCACGTTGGCGCCGTCGCGCGCGGCCCGCAGCGCGATGGCCTTGCCGATGCCCCGGCTCGCGCCGGTGATGAAGAGCGTCTTGCCCGAGAGCGTCGCCATGCGTTCCTCCCACGTGGTCCAAAGCCGCGGCGCAGCGTATCATCCGCTCCCATGACCACGCTCCACCTTTCGACCTCGACGGCCGCCTGGGTCGCGCTCGGCCTCCTCGCCGTCCTCGCGGCGGTCTTCGTCTACGACCGCTTCGTCTCGAAGGACAACATCCTGCGCAACTTCCCCGTGGTGGGCCACCTGCGCTACTGGCTCATCGAGATCGGCCCCGAGCTGCGGCAGTACATCGTCGCGGGGAACCGGGAGGAGATGCCCTTCAACCGCGAGGAGCGCGACTGGATCGCCCGCTCGGCCCGCGGCCAGAACAACTACTTCGGCTTCGGCACCGACGACCAGACCTACGCCATCGGCTACCCCATCATCAAGCAGGCGGCCTTCCCCCACGGCGAGGTGAGCTTCTCCGCCTCCATCCACGACGCCGCGCAGGAGGTCCCCTGCGCCAAGGCGTTCGGCGAGATCCACGGGCGCCGCAAGGCCTGGCGGCCGCGCTCCATCGTCAACGTCTCCGCGATGAGCTTCGGCTCGCTCGGCGCCAACGCGGTGACGGCGCTCAACCGCGGCGCGGCGATGGCCGGCTGCTACCAGAACACCGGCGAGGGAGGGCTGTCGCCCTACCACCGCAACGGCGCCGACGTCATCTACCAGATCGGCACCGGCATGTTCGGCTGCCGAACGCCGGACGGCGGCTTCTCGATCGAGAAGCTCCTCGAGACGGCGCACGCGACCGATCGGGTGCGGGGCATCGAGATCAAGATCTCGCAGGGCGCGAAGCCCGGGAAGGGCGGCGTCCTGCCCGGCCACAAGGTGACGCCCGAGATCGCCGCCATCCGCGGCGTCGAGCCGTGGAAGGACTGCATCAGCCCGAACGGCCACCGCGAGTTCCACGACGTCCGCGGGCTGCTGGCCTTCGTCGAGCGGATCTCCGAGGCCAGCGGCGGCCTGCCGGTCGGCATCAAGAGCGCCGTCGGCCAGGAGAGCTTCTTTCGCGAGCTCGCGCGGGAGATGCGGGAGAGCGGCAGGGGGCCCGACTGGATCACGATCGACGGCGGCGAGGGCGGCACCGGCGCCGCGCCGCTCACCTTCGCGGACCACGTCTCGCTCCCCTTCAAGGTCGGGATGACGCGCGCCTACCGGATCTTCCTCGAGGAGAAGATGGCCGACCGGGTCGTCTGGGTGGGCAGCGGCAAGCTCGGCTTCCCCGACCGCGCCGTGGTCGCCTTCGCCCTCGGCTGCGACCTCGTCAACGTGGCCCGCGAAGCGATGCTCTCGATCGGCTGCATCCAGGCGCAGCGCTGCCACACCGACCGCTGCCCCTCCGGCGTCGCCACCCAGGATCGGCGGCTGCAGAAGGGGCTCGTGCCCGAGATCCAGGCGCAGCGGCTCGCCCGCTACGTCCAGAGCTTCCGAAACGAGCTGCTCGCGGTCACCCACGCCTGCGGCTACGAGCACCCCTCGCAGTTCACCGCCGACGACGTGGAGATGTCCTCCGGCCCCGCCCAGTTCAAGACGCTGCACGAGCTGCACGGCTACACGCCCGCGCGCGTCTGGCGCGGCATCCCGGGCTGGGGCGCCTCGCGCGAGAAGCTCGCGAGCGCGGGGTAGCGCGTCCCCGCGGTCGTTGGTGCTAGCATCCCGTCCGCTCGAAGAGCGGAGGGAGCCGCCACATGCCCGACAGAACCATGGCTGGGAAGACCGTCCTCGTCACCGGCGCCACGAGCGGCATCGGCCGCGTCATGGCGAGCGAACTCGCCGCGCTGGGGGCGCGGGTGGGGATCGTGGGCCGCGATCCCGCTCGGACCGAGGCGGTGCGCGACGCGATCCGCGCGGCGGGAACCAACCAGGCCGTCGAGAGCTTCCTCTGCGACTTCTCGTCGCAGAAGTCGATCCGCGCGCTGGCCCGCGAGGTCGACGCGCGGTTCGACCGGTTGCACGTCCTCGTGAACAACGCCGGCGCCGTGAACGGGAGCCGCCGGGTGACGGAGGACGGGCTCGAGCTCACCTTCGCGGTGAACCACCTCGGCTACTTCCTCCTGACCGAGCTGCTCCTGCCCAGGTTGAAGGCGAGCGCGCCCGCGCGGATCGTCTCGACGGCCTCGGCCGCCCACTTCGGGCAGCGGATCGACTTCGACGACCTGCAGGGCGAGAAGGGTTACCGGGCCTTCCGCGCCTACGGTCGAAGCAAGCTCGCGAACATCCTCTTCACCCGGGAGCTCGCGCGGCGGATCGCGGGGACGGGCGTCACCGCGAACTGCTTCCACCCGGGGGTCGTCCGCTCGGGCTTCGCGCGCAACGACAAGGGGCTCATCGCCCTCGGCGCCAAGCTCGGCGGCCTCTTCATGATCTCGCCGGAGAAGGGCGCCGACACCGGCGTCTGGCTCGCCACCGCCCCCGAGCTCGAGGGGGTCAGCGGCAAGTATTTCGCGAAGCGGCGCGAGGCGCGCGGCTCGCCGGCGGCCCGCGACGAGGCCACGGCGAAGCGGCTCTGGGACGCGAGCGAACAGCTGGTCTCGCCCTCCGCCTGAGCGCTTGACAGCTGGGATCTCGCCCTCTAGGTTCACGGCCCCTTGAACCACGTGCGTGAACGTTCGACGTCGGGCGGCGCGGCCCGCGGCCCGCGCGCTCCGGCCTTCCTGCGAGCAGTCGAGGAGGGGCTCCAGCGCGCCCTCGACGGCGTCGACGACGCCCCGCCGCTCCTCGGCGCGGCCCGCCAGCTCGCGCTCGCCCCCGGCGCCAAGCGGGTCCGGCCCCGGCTCCTCGAGATGGCCGCTCGCCCGTTCGGGGTCGCGAAGGCGGCGCTCGTGCGCGCCGCGGTGGCGGGAGAGCTCATCCACACCGCGAGCCTCCTGCACGACGACGTCGTGGACGAGGGGACGCTCCGGCGCGGCCGCCCCACCGCCAACGCGCTCTTCGGCAACGCCGCGGCCGTGCTGGCCGGGGATTTCGTCCTCTCTCGCGCGCTCGAGCTCTTGCCGCGCGAGCCCGCGGCGCTCCTCCTCGGGGCCGTCGAGCTGGTCCGCCGGATGTCGCGGGCGAGCATGCTCGAGACCTCCGCGCGCGGCTCGCTTCGGGTCGGCCTCGCGGGCTGGCGGGACATCGCCGAGGGGAAGACCGGCGATCTCTTCGGCTGGTGCTGCGCGGCCCCGGCGCTCCTCGCGAGCGACCGAGCCGCCGAGGCCCGGCTGCGGCGCTGCGGCCGCCACCTCGGCGTGGCCTTCCAGCTCGGTGACGATCTCCTGGACCTGCGCCCCGCCGGCAGCGGCAAGGATCCCTTCGCCGACCTACGGAGCCGGACCCCCTCGTTCCCGATCCTCACCGCCGCCGCCCAGTCGCCCCGGCTGCGCTCGCGGATCGAGGAGCTCTGGCGCGCGGAGGCTCCGCCCGCCGAGGCCGTCGCGTCGGTCGGCGAGGAGATGCTCGCCTTCGGCGTCGAGGGGCAGACCATCGAGGCGATCGAGGTCGAGCTCGAAGGCGCCCGGCGGGCGCTCGCGGGGCGGGCCGCCGGAGCGGCGGCGATCATCGACTGGGCCGCCGAGCGATGGAGCGTCGAGGAATCGCGGTTCGCCGTCTGACTCGCGCCCCCGAGCCCTCCGCGGCGCGCCCCTCCACTGCCTGGGAGGCCCGCGCCATCGAGGCCGTCGGTGAGGTGATCGAGTTCTGGGGCTTCAAGCGCAACCAGGGTCGGGTCTGGGCGCTGCTCTTCTTGCGCGACCAGCCGCGCAGCGCCGCCGAGATCCAGCGGACCCTCCGCCTCTCCAAGGGGGCCGTCTCCATGATCACCCGCGAACTCGAGCGGTGGCGCGTGATCCGCCGCGAGCCGTCGCCCGGCGGCGACGCCTCGCGCTTCTCGGCCGAGCGGGATCTCGTCGCGATGATCGGCCGCGTGCTCTCCGAGCGCGAGGCGGGGCTCGTCGCGCGGGTGCGCGCCGAGCTCGTCGGGGCCGAGGCGACGGCGCGCCGGGATCCCGGCGCGACCCCGGCGCAGGTCGCCCGCGTCGGACGGATGCGGCTCATCGCGGAGCTCGTCGACCGTTCGCTCTCGCTCTTCCTGAAGACCGCGCGGCTGGACGCCACCGGGATCGTCGGCGTGCTCGGAGCGCTGCCCCAGGGCCGAAAGCGATGAGCCCCCGGCCCGCCCTCGCCTTTCTCGGAAGGTCGCGATCATGGTCATCCCGGCCCCTCCGGGTAAGATGGGCCCCGTGCCGCTCCCCGCTCCAGAGCTCCTCGTCGGCCAATCGCCGCCCCGACTCGACGGCCTCGACAAGCTGCTCGGCCGCGCCCGTTACCTGGACGACCTGACGTTCGAGGGACAGCTCTGGGGGCGGACCGTCCGCTCCACCGTGGCCCACGCCCGGATCGTCCTCATCGACTTCGACCCCTCCTACGACTGGAGCGGCGTCACCCGCGTCACCGCGAGGGACATCCCCGGCGAGAACGTCGTGCAGCTGATCGACGACGACCAGCCCTGCCTCGCGTGGGACGTGATCCGCCACTTCGACGAGCCCGTCGCGCTGCTCGCCTGCGCCGACAGGGAGAAGCTCGAGGAGGCGCTCCGCCACGTCCGCGTCGAGGTCGAGCCGCTGCCCGCGGTCCTCGACCCGGCGGCCTCGACGCAGGTCTTCAAGCACTACCGCTACGAGCGGGAGGCCGGGCGGCTCGCGGAGGCGTTCGCGCGCGCCCACCGCGTGGTCGAAGGGAGCTACCGGGTCCGCCACCAGGAGCAGCTCTACCTGGAGCCGAACGCGGTCTGCGCGGTGCCGCGCGCCGACGGCGGCATCCTCCTGCACGGGTCGATGCAGTGCCCCTTCTACGTCCAGCGGGCGCTGAAGCGACTCCTCGCGCTCGACGACGAGCGGGTCGCGGTGGTCCAGACGGTCACGGGCGGCGGCTTCGGAGGCAAGGAGGAGTACCCGTCGATGATCGCCTGCCACGCCGCCCTGCTCGCTCGAGCGGCGGGACGGCCGGTCAAGATCGTCTACGGGCGCGGCGAGGATCTCGCGTCGACCACCAAGCGCCACCCGGGCGTCGTCAGCCACCGCACCGCCGTCGCCGCCGACGGCACGCTGCTCGGCGGCGAGATCGACGTGCTCTTCGACGGCGGCGCCTACAGCACGCTCTCGCCGGTGGTGCTCTCGCGCGGCGCCATCCACGCGCCCGGGGCCTACCGCTGGCCCGCCTGCCGGGTCGACGCCCGCGCCGTCGCGACCAACACCCCTCCGAACGGTGCCTTTCGAGGCTTCGGGGCGCCGCAGACGCTCTTCGCCGTCGAGCTGCACATGGATCGGATCGCTCGCGAGCTCGGGCTCGATCCCTTGGACCTTCGCCGGCGAAACGCGCTTCGGCCCGGCGACCGGACCGCCACCGGGCAGGAGCTGCGCGAGTCGGTGAGCGCGCTCGAGGTGCTCGAGGCGGTGGCCGAGCGGAGCGGCTGGGCCTCGGGCCGGGCCCAGCCGAAGGGGGACGGGCCGAAGCGGCGCGGCCTCGGCCTCTCGCTCGTGCTCCACGGCGCTGGCTTCACCGGCTCGGGCGAGGTGAAGCTGAAGGCGCGCGCGGGGGTCGAGCTGACGCCGACCGGCTGCCGGGTGCTCGCCGCCTCGACCGAGATCGGGCAGGGGACGATCACGATCTTCGCGCAGCTGGTCGCGGACGCGCTCGGGTTGCCGCTCGGCGCAATCGAGGTCGCGGCGCCGGACACCTCTCGCGTCCCCGACAGCGGCCCCACCGTCGCGAGCCGCACCTGCATGGTGGTGGGCGGCACGCTCGAGGGGGCGGCCCGCGCGCTGCACCGGCGGCTCGCGGCCTACGCAGCCGAGGTTTACGGCGGAGACGCCGAGCGGATCGCCTGCGTGGGCGGCACCTTCCGCGAGGGGGCGCGAGCGATCGCGACCTTCGAGGAGGTGGCGCGGCGCCAGCTCGCCGACCGGGGCCCGCTCGTGATCGTCGAGCAGTACTCGCACCCACCGGGAATCGAGTGGGACGACGACGAGTTCCGGGGGGATGCCTACCCGGTCTATGCCTGGGCGGCGACGGCGGTGGAGGTCGAGGTCGACCTCGACAGCTACGAGACCCGCGTCCTGCGGGTCGTCACCGCGCAGGACGTCGGCAAGGCGATCCACCCGCTGCTCTGCGTGGGTCAGATCGAGGGCGGCACGGTCCAGGCGCTCGGCTACGCCCTGATGGAGGAGGTCGTCCACCGGGACGGCCGGGTCGCGAACGACCGGCTGCAGAGCTACCTCATTCCGACCGCGCTCGACGCGCCGCCCATCGAGACGATCCTGGTCGAGAACCGTTACCCGCACGGCCCTCGCGGCGCGAAGGGGGTGGGCGAGCTTCCCATGGACGGACCCGCGCCCGCGGTGGCGGCCGCCGTCCTCGACGCCACCGGTGCGCTCGTGCCCGAACTCCCCATCACGCCCGACCGGCTGAGAGCCGCGCTGAAGCTCGGAGCCGCTCCCACGGCCTCGCTCGGGGAGACTCCGCTGGGAGCCGCCGAATGATCGAGCTCGTCCTCGACGTCAACGGCGCCGAGCGCTCGGCCCGCGTGCCGCCCCTGCGGCGGCTCCTCGACGTCCTGCGCGAGGAGTTCGGCCTCACCGGCACGAAGGAGGGCTGCGGCGAGGGCGAGTGCGGCGCCTGCTCGGTCCTCCTCGACGGCGAGCTCGTCAACGCCTGCCTCGTCCCCGCCTGCCAGGCGCAGGGCGCGAAGGTCGTGACGGTGGAGGGGCTCGCGCGGCCGGACGGCACGCCGAGCACGTTGCAGCGCCTCTTCCTCGAGCGGGGCGCCGCCCAGTGTGGCATCTGCACGCCGGGCATGCTCCTCGCCGCGCAGCGCTTCATCGACCTCGGCGCCACCCCCACCGACGAGGCGGTGCGCGAGGCCCTCGCGGGCAACCTCTGCCGCTGCACGGGATACTCGAAGATCGTCGAGGCGGTGATCGAGGCCGCGCGGGAGGCGCGCCGGTGATCTCCCGGATCCCGGTCACGAGCGCCCGCTCGCTCCCGGAGGCCTACGCGCTGCTCGAGAAGCCGCCGCCGGGGCTGCGCGTCCTCGCGGGAGGGACCGACCTCATGGTCCAGCTCCAGGCCCGCGTGGGGCTGGAGCGGATCGGCCACGTCCTCGACATCTGGGGCCTCCGGGAGCTTCGCTTCGTCGACCGCGCCGAGGGGCTCCTGCGCCTCGGGGCGCTCGCCACCTACGGCGACCTGCGCGACTCGCCGCTCGTCCGAGAGCGCTTGCCCGCCCTCGCCGAACTCTCGCGCGAGGTGGGGGCGCGGGCCATCCAGAGCCGTGGCACGCTGGGCGGCAACGTCTGCAACGCCTCGCCGGCCGGCGACACCCTGCCGCTGCTCATCGCGGCCGGGGCGAGCTTCGTCGTCGGCGGGCCGCGGGGGGAGCGGCGGATCGCCGCGGACCAGTTCTTCGTCGCCTATCGGAGGACCGCCCTCGCCCCGGACGAGCTCTTTCTGCGCGCCGAGCTGCCGGAGCTCGCGCCCCACGAGCGGCTCGTCTACCGGAAGGTCGGCACCCGGAGGGCCCAGTCGATCTCGCGCACGCTGCTCGCCCTTCGCGGCGGCGCGCTCGGCGGGCGGCTCGCGGGCGTCCGCGTCGCGGCGGGCGGCGTCGCGCCGGTTCCGCTTCGCTGCCGCCTGGCCGAGGCCGCGCTCGAGGGACGGCCCGTCGACGCGCTCGCCGTCGCCGCGGCGCGCGCGGCCCTCGAGGGCGAGATCCGGCCGATCTCGGACCTGCGCGGGAGCGCCGATTATCGGCGCGAGGTCACCGGGAACCTCCTCGCGCGACTCCTGCCGGAGCTCGCCGGTTGAGGCCCAGGCCCCTCCCAGCCCGAAGGAGCGCGCTCCTGCGCGGCGGCACGCTCGTCACGATGGACCGCCGTCGCGTCGTGGAGGCGGACCTCCTCATCGAGGGGGGACGCATCGCCGCGATCGGCCCGCGGCTGCGCCGTCCGGCCGGCGCCGAGCTGATCGACTGCCGCGGCCGCGCCGTGCTGCCGGGGCTCGTGCAGGCCCACGTCCACCTCTGCCAGGTCCTCTTCCGCAACCAGGCCGACGGCCTGCCGCTGCTCGACTGGCTCCGCCGCCGCATCTGGCCGCTCGAGGCCGCTCACGACGCCCGCTCGCTCCGCTTCTCCGCCCGGCTCGGCATCGCCGAGCTGCTCCTCGGCGGCACGACCGCGGTCCTCGACATGGGGACCGTCCACCACACCGAGGAGCTCTTCCTCGCCGCCGAGGAGTCCGGCCTGCGCTACACGGGCGGCAAGGCCTTGATGGACCGGGGCGAGAGGGTTCCGCGCGCGCTGAGGGAGGATGCCGAGACCGCCCTCGCCGAGGCGCGCGAGCTCGGCCGCCGCTGGCACGGCGCCGCCGAGGGTCGGCTGCGCCACGCGCTCTGCCCTCGCTTCGTCCTCTCGTGCGGCGAGCCGCTCCTGCGCGAGGTCGCCGCGCTCGCGAGCCGCGAGGGCTGGATCGTCCACAGCCACGCGAGCGAGCACCCAGAGGAGACGGCGGTCGTGCGCCGGCTCCTCGGGGAGGACAACGCCGCCTACTACCACCGGCTCGGGATCCGAGGCCCGCACGTCGTCCTCGCCCACTGCGTCCACCTGACGCGACGGGAGATGGGGCTGCTCGCGAGCGCCGGCACACACGCCGTCCACTGCCCCGGCGCGAACCTGAAGCTCGGCAGCGGCGTGGCGCCGCTCCCGGAGCTTCGGCGGCGCCGCGTCAACCTCGCGATCGGCGGCGACGGCGCCCCCTGCAACAACACGCTCGACGTCTTCCGCGAGATGCGGCTCGCCGCGACCCTCCACCTGCCGCGCTTCGGGCCGACGAGCGTGCGGCCCGCCGAGGTGCTCGAGATGGCGACGATCGGCGGCGCCCGGGCCCTCGGGCTCGCCCGCGAGATTGGCTCGCTCGTCCCGGGCAAGCGGGCCGACGTCGTGGTCGTCGATCTGCGAGCGCCGCACCTCTCGCCGCGGGGCGACGATCTCCACGCGACCCTCGTCTACGGCGCCCGCGCCTCGGACGTGACCGACGTCTTCGTGGACGGGCGGCGGCTCGTCGCGGCGGGCGAGCTCCGGACGCTGGATGCCCAAGGGCTCGCCCGCGACGCTCACGCGGAGGCGAAGCGGGTGGCGCGACGCGCCGGCCTCGCCTGACGCTCTCGGTCGCGGAATCAGCTCTCAGCCGAGCAGCGCGAGCGAGGCGCCGTAGGCGAGGAGGCCGAGCCCGAACGTCGCGAGGCAGTAGCCCATGATGTCGCGGGCCGAGAGGCCGGCGATGGCCAGGATGGGAAGGGCCCAGAACGGCTGGACCATGTTGGCGGTCTCTTCGCCCATGGCCACGGCCATCGCGGTGACTGCCGGAGAGACGTGGAGGGCGGCGGCGGCGGGGAGCATGATGGGCCCTTGGATGGCCCAGTGGCCGCCGGCCGAGGGGACGAACAGGCTCACCACGTTCGACGAGAGGAAGGCGAGGAGCGGGAACGTGCGGTGGGTCGAGAGCGCCGCGGCGGCGTGCGAGAGCCGACCGACCAGCGCCGAGCTCGTGAGGAGCCCGAGGATGCCGCCGTAGAGCGGGTACTGCAGCAGGATCGGTCCGACCGCGCGGGCGCCGTCGCTCCAGGCCTCGAGGTAGCGGGTCGGCCGGCCGTGGAGCAGGAGCCCCGCGAAGAGGAAGGCGGCGATGACGACGTTCACGTCGGGCCGGAGGGTCCCGCGCGCGGCCGCCTGGACGAACCAGGCGGCGCCGAGCCCGACCGGCACGAGGACGAAGGCCGGGTGGCGCTCCAGCCGCGCGGCTGGGGTCGCCTCGGCGGCCGCCCTTGGCTGGGATGGCTCGGGTGCCGCCGCGAGCTCCCGCACCTCCGCCGGCCGGAGGGCGGCGAAGAGGAGCGGCACGGCCAGCGCGAGAAAGGCGACCGGCGCCAGGTTGTAGGCCGTGAAGATGGTCTCGGCGAAGGGCGCCGTCCGGCCGGTGGCCTTCTCGATGAAGTTCATCGCCGATCCGGGGGTGGCCGAGACGAGCGCGATCGACGACGAGAAGCCGCTCGCGAAGACCACGAAGCCGGAGTAGGCCGCCGCCACGGCGAGCGGGAAGTCGAGGCCGCGCACCCGCCGGCCCACCTCGCGGGCGAGCAGCGCCGCCGTGACGAGGCCGAAGCCCCAGTTGAGGAAGGAGGCCGCCATCGAGACCAGGACCAGCAGGGCGGCGGCGTGGCTCGGCCGCTTCGGCAGGGCGGCGATCGCCGAGAGGAGCCGGCGGACCGGCGGGGCGCTCGCGAGCGCGTGGCCGGCCAGGAGGACGAGCGCCATCTGCATCGCGAACTCGAGGATCCGGAAGAGGCCGTGGAACCAGGCGTCGACGAGCAGGAGCGGCAGGCTCTCCGGCGAGGGGCTCGCCGGCCCCGCGAGGAGCGCGAGGGCGAAGGTGAGCGCGGTGAGCCCCGCCGCGTAGACGAACGGGTCGGGCATCCAGCGCCGCACCCAGCGGACGGCGAGGTCGGTCACGGTGGAGAGCAAGCGGTGGCATTGTACGCCGCCGGACGGGTCGAGAGCCCCGCCATTCGGCGAGCCGGGGGCTGCAAGGGCCGTGGCCGAGGTGCTCTAATGGCCCTCGAGGAGACGCCCATGGCCGCGGTCGAGCTGACGCTGAACGGCGAGCGCCGAACGCTCGAGACTGCCGAAGGGGAGTCGTTGCTCGACGCCCTCCGCGATCGGTGCGGGGCGAGCTCGCTCAAGGACGGCTGCCAGCCCCAGGGGCAATGCGGCTGCTGTCTTGCGCTCGTCGACGGCCAGCCGAAGGTCACCTGCGCCATGCCGGCAGAGAGGGCGGACGGCAAGGAGATCCTGACGCTCGAGGGGCTCTCCGCCGAGGAGCGCGAGACCACGGCGCGGGCCTTCGCGGCGGCGGCGGGCCTGCAGTGCGGCTTCTGCATCCCGGGGATCGCGCTGCGGGCGCGGCAGCTGCTCGACAAGAAGCCGAGCCCCTCGCGGCAGGAGATCGCGCAGGCCATCGACGGCCACCTCTGCCGCTGCACGGGCTACGTCAAGATCGTCGACGCCATCGAGCTGATGGCGAAGGCGCGGCGCGGCGAGCCGCTGCCCGAGCCTCCGTCGGCGCCGGAGGAGGGGGGCGTCGGCCGGAGCGCCTGGCGCTACGGCGCGCTCGAGATGGCGCTCGGCGGCCGCCCCTACGTCGCCGACATGCGGCGCGAGGGGATGCTGCACGGCGCGCTCGTCCTCTCGCCCGGCGCCCGCGCGCGGATCGTCCGGCTGGACGTCTCCTCGGCCCTGGCGCTCCCGGGCGTCGTCGCCGTCGCGACCGCGAAGGACGTCCCCGGTGACCGCTGGTACGGCCTGCTTCACGCCGACTGGCCCGGGTTCGTGGCGGAGGGCGAGGAGGTCCGCTGCGTCGGCGACGTGCTCGCCGCGGTGGCCGCGGTCGACCGGCGGACCGCCCGCGCCGCCGCCGCCCTCGTCCGCGTGGAGTCCGAGCCGCTCCCGCCCGTGCTCTCCCCCGAGGAGTCGCTGCGGGAGGGCGCCCCGCAGGTGAACCCGAGGCACCCGAACCTCCTGAGCCGCTCGGTGATCCGGCGAGGCGACGCCGAGGCCGCGCTCG
The DNA here is from genome assembly GCA_021783235.1 of Myxococcales bacterium. Classification (GTDB taxonomy): domain Bacteria; phylum Myxococcota; class Myxococcia; order Myxococcales; family JAKAPL01; genus JAJXUD01. The sequence goes on from JAJXUD010000065.1 coordinate 25,134, forward strand.
CAGGGAGCGCCCACGTCGTCTCGGGGAGCTGGCGCACCCAGCGGATCGAGCACCTCTACCTCGAGCCCGAGTGCGCGCTCGCCGAGCCGCTGCCGGACGGCAAGCTCGCGCTCTTCACGCAGGGGCAGGGGGTCTTCGACGATCGGCGGCAGGTCGCGAGCTTTCTCGGCGTCCCCGAGGAGCGGATCCACGTGGAGCTCGTCCCGAACGGCGGTGCCTTCGGCGGCAAGGAGGACATGTCTTGCCAGGCGCAGACGGCGCTCCTCGCGCGGCTCACCGGCCGGCCGGTCAAGCTCGAGCTGACTCGCGAGGAGTCGATCCGGCTCCACCCGAAGCGCCACCCGATCGAGCTGCACTACACCGTCGGCTGCGACGCCGAGGGGCGGCTCACCGCCGTGAAGGCGCGCCTCGTGGGCGACTCCGGCGCCTATGCCTCGGTCGGCGGCAAGGTGCTCGAACGCGCGGCCGGCCACTCCTGCGGCCCCTACCGCGTCCCGCACGTCGACGCCGAGGCGGTCGCGGCCTACACGAACAACCCTCCCTGCGGCGCGATGCGCGGCTTCGGCGCCAACCAGGCGAGCTTCGCCATCGAGGGGGCGATCGACCTGCTCGCGAAGAAGGTGGGGCTCGACGGCTGGGAGATGCGCAGCCGCAACATCGTGGAGGTGGGGGACGTCTTCGCCACGGGCCAGATCCTCGAGAAGTCGGTGGGCGCCCGCAAGACGCTCGAGGCCGTGAAGGGCGCCTACTACGCCGCGCGCGCCGCCGGGAGAGCCGTGGGCATCGCCTGCGGCATCAAGAACTCGGGCATCGGCAACGGCGTGCAGGAGTGGGGCCGCTGCCGGCTCGTCGTCGAGCCCGATCGGACGATCTCGCTCTACAACGGCTACACCGAGATGGGGCAGGGGCTCCTCACGGTGCTCGTTCAGTTCGCGGTCGAGGTGACGGGGCTGCCGCCGGCGATCTTCCGGCCGAAGGTCGACTCGACCTTCGCGCTCGGCTGCGGGCAGACCACCGGCTCGCGGGCGACGCTCTTCTCGGGCCGAGCGGTCAAGGAGGCCGCCGAGAAGCTGCGCGCCGACCTCGATCGGGGCGAGTCGCTCTCTGACCTCGTCGGGAGGGTCTACGCCGCCGACGTCGAGATCTCCGACACGACCGAGCTCGGCGCGCCGGTGGCGAAGATCAAGACCCACACCGCCTTCGGCTACGCCACCCAGCTCTGCATCCTGGAC
>JAJXUD010000066.1 GCA_021783235.1 Myxococcales bacterium
CGCGCCCGTGCCGGAGCCGCCGCTCGTGCCGCCGACGCCCGTGCCGGAGCCGCCGCTCGTGCCGCCGACGCCCGTGCCGGAGCCGCCGCTCGTGCCGCCCGCGCCGGTGCCCGAGCCGCCGCTCGTGCCGCCCGCGCCGGTGCCCGAGCTGTTGCCCGACGTGTTGCCGACGCTGCCGCTGCTCGAGCCCGTTCCCGACGAGCTTCCTCCGGGCGGCGGCGCGACGCAGCTACCGTGGTTGCAGTCGAGCGGCTGCGGGCAGTTCGGCTGCCCCGTGAGGCCGCACTGGGCGCAGGCCGCGGGCTGACAGCCCTGCGCGAGGCAGATCTGGTTCGCGCCGCAGTCGGAGTAGCTGCTGCAGGGGCTCGGGTAGGGAATGGGCTGGCAGTCGGGCGACTTCGTGGGCGGGGTGTAGAAGCCCGCGTCGGGCGTGCCGGCGTCGGGGACGTGGTTGCCGCCGTCGGTGCCGCCCGTGGTCCCCCCGCTCGACCCGCCGCTCGTCCCGTTGTTCAGGATGGGCGGGGTCTTCTTGAGCGTGGGCTGCGTGCAGCAGGCCGACAGGCCCAAGAGAAATGCGATGGCGAGACGACGCATGGCGAGCTCCGCGCGGCCGCGCGCCCTGAGCGTGCGGCGAGTTGCTCACCATCTTTTCAACCGCGCCTTCCGCCTGTCAAGGACTCGCCCGGCCGCTTGGCCGCGCCGCTCGCGCCCGAAGGACCAGGGCGTTCGCGACCGGCGTCTCCGACGGCGTCCGCCAGAGCGGCGGCGTCGCCAGGGCGAAGCCGGTCGAGGGGCCGCCGTCGAGGTTCGCGGCGACCACGGCCCCGAGCTTCTGGCAGATGCCCATCAGCTCGTAGAGGCTGACGCCGCCCCGCGGGACGACGACCCAGAGGCCGCGGCCGCGCGCGTCGAGCCCGATGGCCGAGCGGCGCGATCGCCGCTGGTCGTCGTGGTGGATGCCGTCGCGCCCCCCGGGCTCGATGAGGAACGGCCAGAGCTGCAGCACGCTCCCGTCCGCCCCCGGCCGCGCCTCGTGCAGCCGGACGAGGCTCGGGCGGCCCGCGCCGTCGAGGACCAGGGCGCCGCTGCCGCCGCTCGCCGCCGCGATCTGCCGCCCGTCCACGATGAGGAGGCCGCTCGGCCGGAGGTCCTGCTCGAAGTAGCCGCCGTTGCCGACCGCCACCCAGCCCGGGGGGATCCCGCCTGGAACCGAGAGCCCCGAGGGCGACCAGGCGACCGAGAGCGCGAAGCGATCGGGGTCCCAGCGCAGCGCCCAGACGGGCGCCCCCTCGGGCCCCTCGAGCGAGGCGACCTCGAGCCCCGGAGACGACGGCCGGAAGGCCACCGGCTGGGAGGCCGGGGAGGCGTGACAGCCCGCGACGTGGGCGAGGAGCCAGAGGGAGACCAGCCCGGGGCGAGGCCGGCCGCGCCGCACGAGCGGCTAACCCGTCGCCCGCTGTTCGACCGCGGGCGCGCGATAGAGGCTCGCGAAGTACTCGCGGAGCATCCGGTGAGAGGAGAAGCGCCACTCGGACATCTGGATGGAGGCCGCCATCATGGCGTTCCAGCGGGCCCGATCCTGGTAGGCCGGCAGGACCTCGGTCTCGAGCAGCCGGTAGAGGGCCTCGAGATCCCGCTCGTCCGAGCGATGGGGATCGGGCTCCTCGGAGCCGTCCCCGATCTGCCAGCCGTTGACGCCGTGCTCGCAGCCCTCGGGCCACCAGCCGTCGAGCACGCTCAGGTTCAAGACGCCGTTCATGGCGGCCTTCATCCCGCTCGTCCCCGACGCCTCGAGCGGCCGGCGGGGGTTGTTCAGCCAGACGTCGCAGCCCCGCGTGAGGAGCTGGCCGAGCCGCATGTCGTAGTCCTCGAGGAAGAGCACGCTCTGCGGGTAGCGGCGAGCCATCCGAACGAGGTTCGTCAAGATCTGCCGGCCGGCCTCGTCCTGGGGGTGCGCCTTGCCCGAGAAGAGGATCTGCAGCTCTCCCCGCTCGAGGTGGGGCGCGATCCGCTCGGCCTTGCGCAGGATGAGATCGCTGCGCTTGTAGGCCGCGGCGCGCCTCGCGAAGCCGACGAGGAGCCGGTCGGTCCGGAGCGCGACCCCGGTCCGCCGCTCCACCTCGGCGAGGAGCTCGCCCTTCTGCGCCTGGTGGGCCCCCCAGAGGTCGCCGCGCGCCTCGCGGATCCGGGCGTCCTGCCAGGTGCCCGGGTGGACGCCGTTCGTGATGGGCTCGATCGGCGCGGCCCCGGAGACGTCGCGCCACATCGCCTTCGCGGTCTTCGCGTGGAGCGCCGAGACCGCGTTGGCCCGGCAGGCCAGCCGCAGCCCGGCGACGGTCATGTTGAACGGGTTTCCCCCGAGCCGCTCCAGCTCCTCGCGCCGCGCCCCGCGGTTCGCCCCCATCTCCATGAGGAGATCGAGCGAGTGGCTCTCGTTGCCCGCCTCCACCGGCGTGTGGGTCGTGAAGACGATCTGCGGCCGGACCGCCGCCCAGCCGTCGGAGAAGGTGCGCCCCGCCGCGGCCTCCTCCGCGATGAGCTCGAGCCCGGCGAAGACCGCGTGCCCCTCGTTGAAGTGGTAGACGGAGGGCCGGATGCCGAGCGCCCGCAGCGCCCGCACGCCGCCGACGCCGAGCAGGATCTCCTGGGCCACCCGGTCCTTCGGCCCGCCGCAGTAGAGCCTTCGGCTGATCCAGCGGTCCGCCTCGGCCTCGGGCTCGAGCAGGTAGAGGGGGGCGTTGCCGTAGCGGCTGACCTTCCAGGCGACGCAGGGGATCTCGCGCCCCTCGATGGGGACGGTGAAGCGGGCCCCCGTCGGCTCGACGAGGCCCGAGAGGTCGCGGGCGTCGTCCCGGTCGAGCGGGACGCCGTCCTCGCCGATCCGCTGGTGGCTGTAGCCGCCGCGCCAGAGCAGGCCGATCGCGACGAGCGGCAGGCCGAGCTCCCCCGCGGACTTGACGTGGTCGCCGGCCAGAATTCCGAGGCCGCCCGCGTAGATGGGGAACTCCGGGTGCAGCCCGTACTCCATGCAGAAGTAGGCGACGGTCGGGTTTTCGCTCATCGGGCTCTCGGCATCCTTCCGGCGGCTCGTGAAAACGGCGCGCCCGGCCGACCGCCGGCCGGGCTCTCTTGCATCGGCTTCAGTCTAGAGGATTCGAAGCTCTATCGAAAGGCTCTGACGTCTGGGCCCTCGCCGGGACGGCAGCTCTGCGCGCGGCCCGGCCTCCCCCGTTCACTGGGGCAGCCGTACGGCCTCGGCCGAAAGCAGCCCGCTCCGATCCAGCTCGAGGAGCCAGTAACCCTCCATGCCCGCCTGGCTGCTCGAGCCGGCGCCGAAGATGGAGACCTTGCCCGGGCCGACGACCCTGAAGCGGTCGTGGATGTGGCCGTGGCAGATCGCCGCGACCCCCGCCGCGGCCGCGATCTCGAGGAGCTTCGGGGCGTCCCAGAGGCCGTGCTGGGGCATGTCGCGCCGCCCGCTCGGCCGAAGGGGGGCGTGGTGCACCACGAGCACGACCGCCCGGTTCGACAGCCGCGGGTCGTGGAGCGCGGCGCGCAGCCCGTCGAGCTGGGCCGCTCCGACCAGGCCGGCGGCGATGCCGGGCATGGGCGGCACCCGGGCGGAGGAGAGGCCGATCACGGCGAGCTCCTCGCCCACGAGCTTCACCCCCGGGAACGCCCCCTCGCGCCGGTGCTCGGGCAGGTCGGGGACGAGGGACCGCTCGAACGCCCGCTCGAAGAGCAGCTCGCGCGCCGCGGCCGGGGTGTAGCGGTCGTGGTTGCCCGGCACGATCGTCATCCGGTCGCGCCATCGGCCGAGCGCCGCGCTCGCGGCCTCGAACTCCTCGGGCAGGGCGAGGGCGGTCAGATCGCCGCTCACGACGAGGTGGTCCACCCGCAACCGGTCGGCCTCGTCGAGCAGCTTCGCGACCGTCTCCTCGACGCGAAGGAAGAGCTTGCGGCGGCCGAGCAGCCGAAACTCCGTCTGGGCCGCGACTCGCCGCCAGCCGAGGGCGGGCCAGCGCCGGACGGGGCAGTCGGCCTGGAAGTGCAGGTCGCTCATGTGCAAAAGCCGCATCGCTCCCAGTCATAGCCCTGGTCGAGCGCGGGCGCCACGGGCGCGAACGGGCCGCTCCACGAGCAGCTCCTCGTCGACCCAGCCGGCGAGCGCGGCGGCGGCGGGCGCCGCGTCCCCGTAGCGCTCGCAGATCCGACCGAACGGCTCGCCCCGCGCGACGGCGGCGAGCGCCCGCGCCTCGGGCGGGAGGGGCCGGAGCCAGCGGACGGTGAAGCCCCGCCGGAAGACCCAGAGCTCGCAGCGCTCCCGCCGGGGCGCCCCCTCGGGGGCCCGGCCGCGATCGAGCGCGGGGAGGATCTCGTCCAGCCGGTGGGCGAACCGAAGCCGCGAGAGCGCCGGCTGGAGCGCGAAGCGGAGCCCGGCCCAGCGCGAGGCCGGGATCCGCGCGAGCGCCTCGCGGGTCACCGGCGCCGCGTCCGGGGCGTCGAAGGCGTTCACGATCGCCCGCTCCAGCCGGGCGATCTCGACGAGCCACGGCGCCCGCCTCCCCTCGGGCCGGCGCGCGAGGAACGGCGCGAACCGGTCGCCCGCGTGGCGGAGCGAGGGGTGGCGCGAGGGGTGGGCCGAGAAGTAGCTCCCGGCGAGCGCGTCGAAGCGCCGCTCGCCGAGGATCGCGAGGCAGCGCGGGAAGTCCTCGCGCAGGGTCGAGCCGAGCCGCGCCCGGTACATCGAGGCGTAGATCGAGAGCCGCGCGTCGGCCGAGAGCCGCCGGTCCCCCTCGATGCGCGGCGCCGCCCGGGCGCGCCGGCCGTCCGGCAGCGCGATCTGGCGCAGGAGCCAGCGCTCGGCCTCACGCAGCGCTCTGGGCGGGGCTCGCACGGAGCTCCTCCTCCATGATCTGGCCGGCGCGGCGCGCCTCGCGCACGAGCCGCCCCCAGGGCGGGATCCGCTCGTCCCACTCGATGAGCGTCGAGACGCGGCCGAAGCGGCGGACCGCGCTCCGGTAGAGCCGGAAGACGGCGGCCGAGACCCGCCGGTCGTGGCTGTCGAAGAGATGGCTGCCGTGATCCTGGTGGCCCGCGAGGTGGATCTGCCCCACCCGCCCGGGCGGGATCGCCTCGAGGTAGGCCTCGGGCGAGAAGCCGTGGTTATGGGCCGCGACGTAGACGTTGTTCACGTCGAGCAGGATCCCGCAGTCGGCCCGCTCGGCGAGCTCGGCGAGGAACTCGTGCTCGGCCAGCTCGGAGTCGCGGAACGTCAGGTAGCTCGAGACGTTCTCGAGCAGGATCTGCCGACCGAGCGCCTCCTGCACGGCGAGGAGCCGAGAGACGACCCAGCGCAGGCTCTCCTCGGTGAACGGAAACGGCAGCAGGTCGTGGGCGTAGTGGCCGCCCGCGCTGCCGAAGCAGAGGTGGTCCGAGATCCAGGCGGGCTCGATGCGCCGGGCGAGCGCGGAAAGCTCGGCGAGGTAGCGGCGGTTCAGCGGATCGGTGCCCGCGATCGACAGGGAGACGCCGTGCAGCGCGACGGGCCGCTCGGCGCGGACCCGCTCGAGCACGGCGAGCGGCCGGCCGCCGGGCAGCATGAAGTTCTCGCTGATGGCCTCGAACCAATCGACCTCACGGACGGCCGCCCCCCCGCCCTCGAGGACGGGGAAGTGGCGCGTCCGCAGGCCGACGCCGTGGCCGAGGTAGCTGCGCCGGAAGGCCATGGGACCCCGGGGGCCCCGCTACATCGCCTGGCCGGTCAGCACCTTGCCGTGCTTCTCCTTGCACTCCTTGTCGGAGGCCAGGACCCAGCCCTGCCCCTTGCAGCCGTTCATGCCGCTGCAGCCGTGCTTGTCGCCGGCGCAGGCGCCCTGCCCCTTGCAGCCGTTGATGCCCGCGCAGCGGATCTTCGCGTCCTTCGCCGTCGTCGCCGCGACGGCCCGACCGCCCGCGAAGAGGCCCGCGACGGCGCCCGCGAGGACGGCACCCCTCATGTGTCTCGACTTCATGATCGCGCTCCTGTCTGGTCCGCCGGCATCCTTCCGGCCGCCGCGCGGTGGGTTCTCCACGCATCCTCGCCCCAGCCGTGGGCCGTTGACAAGCCTCCGGCGCCCGGGCCGAAAGTCACCGCGCCCTCCCGCGGCTGTGCTTAGATGCCTTGGCCGTGCAACCGCTCGCGACCGTTCGCAAGGCCCTCGTGCGGGCCCAGGGGCTCCCGCCGGAGCGGCTTCTCTCCGCGGCGCTGCGGCGCGGCGTGGCGCTCGCGCGCGAGCGGGCGAGCGACCTGCAGGATCGGCTCTCCCGCGGCTCGCTCGCCTGGGCCGTGCCCGGCGCCCGGGACGACGCCGACGCCCTGCGCCGCCTCGAGGCGACCGCGGGCGCGCTGCCGCTCCCCTCGGAGGAGGTCGACCGGGCCCTCGCGGAGCTCGCGCGCGCCTTCCCGGCCTCGGCGGACGCGCTCACCCTCCGCGCCCGCGCCGCCTGCGAGGGGCGCTGGGAGATCCTCGGCTACGGCGAGCTGCCGCTCGGCGTCGCCCCCGACTGGCAGCGCGACTTTCGGACGGGGGCGCGCTGGAGCGAGAAGCGGCGCTCCCGCGACCTCCCCGTGGTGCGCGGCGACGGCTCCGACGTGAAGATCCCCTGGGAGATCTCGCGGCTCCAGCAGCTCCCCGCGCTCGGGCTCGCCTTCCGGCTGACCGGCGAGCGGCGCTTCGCGGAGCTCGTCGTCTCCCAGCTCGTCGACTGGATCGAGAAGAACCCGGTCGGCCGCGGCGTCAACTGGATGTGCCCGATGGACGTCGCCCTGCGCGCGATCTCCATCTCCTGGGCCTTCGAGCTCTGCCGCCGCGCGCTGCCGATCCCAGAGGAGACGCGCGCGCGCGTCTTCCTCTCGCTCTTCCGCCACGCCCGCTTCGTCTGGGGGCGGCTCGAGGACGGCGGCGTCGTGGTGGGCAACCACTGCGTCGCGGACCTCGTGGGCGTCCTCTGGATCGCGACGCTCTACCCCGCGCTGCGCGGCGCCGAGGGGCTTCGCGAGGGGGCGAAGGCGCGGCTCGTGCGGCAGCTCCGCTGGCAGATCCGGCGGGACGGCGGCGACTACGAGAGCTCGCTCTCCTACCACCGGCTCGTCATGGAGCTCATCGGGCTCGCGACGCAGCTCCTCGCGCAGAACGGCCGCCCGTCGGTCTCCCTGCAGAGCGACTTCGCCCGCATGGCGGCGCTCACGGCCGCGGTGACCCGCCCCGACGGCACGGTGCCGCAGATCGGCGACAACGACGGCGGCCGCGCCTTCCGCCTCCTGCCGCGCGCGCCGAACGACCAGCGCTACCTGCCCCCCTGGGCGGCGCTCGTGACGGGCGACGCGCAGCTCGCGGCGGCCGCGCCGCTCGACCCCGAGGCGCTGCTCCTCTGCGGGGCGGGTTCGATCGAGCGGCACCGCGCGCTGGCCGTGCGCGGGGTCGCCCCGCCGCGGCGGCGCGGGGCGCTCTTCCCGGACAGCGGCCTCGCGGTGGTTCGCGAGGGCGAGTTCCAGCTCGTCTGCGCGGCCACCCCGGTCGGCCAGGACGGCGCCGGCGGCCACGGCCACAACGACAAGCTCTCGTTCGACCTCTTCCTCGGCGAGCCGCTCGTCGTCGATCCGGGCAGCTTCGTCTACACGGCGGACCCGCTCGCGCGAAACCGCTTCCGCGGCACGCTCGCCCACGCGACGCTCGCCCTCAACGGCCTCGAGCAGAACCCGCTCTCCGGGACCGACCTCTTCTTCTTGCCCGAGCGGGCCCACGCCCGGACGATCCGCTTCGACGAGACCGAGCACGGCTTTCTCTGGGAGGCCGAGCAGCGCGGCTACGCGCCGCTCGTCCACCGGCGCAGGCTCGAGGTGGACCTCGACCGGCGCGCCCTCGCCATCGAGGACGAGGTCTTCGGTCCGAGCCTCGGCGAGCAGCATGCCACGCTCAGCTTCCCCCTCGCCCCCGGGGTGACGGCGCGCGCCGACGGGGCGGTGGCGACCCTCTCGCGCCGCGGCGCGCCCGTGGCGCGGCTCTCGTTCGAGGGGGAGGGGGAGGGGGCGTTCACGGTCGAGGTCGGGCAGTACTCCGAGACCTACGGCCAGCGGACGAGCTGCGAGATCGTGCGGCTCAGCCGGCGCGGACGGCTGCCCTTGCGGCTCCGGACGAGGCTCGTCGCGCTCTGAGCGGGGCGGCGCCCGGGCGATCGCGGGCGTGATCGGGGCGGTCGCGGGGCCGACCAGGCCGATCACGGAGCCGACCGCGACGATCACGGGCGTGATCGTGACCGTCACGGGCCCGACCGCGACGGTCACGAGCCCGACCGTGACGGTCACGAGCCCGACCGTGGCGGTCACGGGCCCGACCGTGACGGTCACGAGCCTGACCGTGACGGTCACGAGCCTGACCGTGACGATCACGGGCCCGACCGTGACGGTCACGAGCCTGACCGCGACGATCACGGGCCTGACCGTGGCGGTCGTGGGCCCGACCGTGGCGATCACGGGCCCGACCGTGGCGATCACGGGTCCGACCGTGGCGATCACGGGTCCGACCGCGACGGTCGGGGGCCTGATCGCCCGCTCGAGCGGCCTCATCGCCCCGATGGGGCCCCGATCGGGCCCGGGGGCTGCTATCCTCGGCCGCGAGGCCCCCTTGCCCCCTCTCGACCGCGCGCTCCCCCTGGGTCTCGTCGCCCTCCTCGCCCCGCTCGCGGGCTGCCCGGGCCGGACGCCCCCCGCCGGGGAGCCGTGCGACGGCGGCCCGAAAGACCTCTACTGCTCGGTCTGGCTCCTCGCCTGCACGCTGCCGCCCGACGGCGGGCCGGCCCGCTGCGGTCCGCCCGGCGAGTTCGCCGCGTGCGAGAAGTCGCTCGGCTGCGCGGCGGGGCTCTCCTGCGTGGGGCCGTTTCCCGGCCCGCCGCCGAACGTCGTCTGCCTGCAGGGCTGCGCCCGGACGGCCGACTGCCGCGACCCGGACGACGTCTGCTGGGCGACCTCGTTCGGCGAGGAGTGCCTGCCGAACGGCTGCGGCCCCGGGAGCGCCGCGGACGGCGGCTCGCTGAACGGCACGGCGTTCTTCGCGCCCTGCGACGCCGAGGACGCGGGCGACGGCCGCTGCGTCCCCTATTCGAGCGCGGGCGCGATCGACGGCGTCTGCCTCGCCTCGGGCGCGACGCCCGACGGCGGCCGCTGCACGACCGATCGGGGCGCAGCGGGGGACGGGACGCTCTGCGCGGCGGGGCTCGGCTGCGCGGCGCCCGACGGCGGCGGCGGGATCTGCGCGCCGCTCTGCGACCCGGACGCGGGGAGCCCGTGCGGGGCGGGGCAGCGCTGCCGGCCGGATCTCGATCCGGGCTTTCTTTCGGGCCTCTGCTGGCCGCCCTAGCGCCGGCCGCGCGGCGGCCATTCCCCGCCCGGCACACCGCATGCTAGAAGCTTCTCCTTGACCGTGTCCGACGCCGATCGAGAGCTGGTCCGCCGCGCCCGGGAGGGCGACCAGGCCGCCTACCGTGCGCTCGTCGAGCGCTACCAGCGGCGCGTCTTCTCGCTCGCGCTCACGCTGCTCAAGGACCGCGACGACGCGGCGGACGTGGCGCAGGAGACCTTCCTGAAGGCCTACCAGGGGCTCTCGTCGTTCAAGGGGGAGGCGGGCTTCTACACCTGGCTCTACCGGATCGCGAACAACCTCGCGATCGACCTCATCCGCCGGCGGGGCCACACCGTCCGCGAGGAGATCGACGAGGAGCTGCTCGATCCCGAGGCCGCCCAGGCCTGCGAGGGGCTGCTCGCGACGCGGCTCGGCGTCGACCCGGCCGAGGAGGCGATGCGGCACGAGCTCGGCGAGACGCTCGAGCGGGCGCTCGCGGAGCTGCCCGAGAAGCACCGGGCCATCCTGATCCTGCGGGAGGTCGAGGGGCTCTCTTACGAGGAGCTCTCGCTGGCGCTCGACATCCCGAAAGGCACCGTGATGTCAAGGCTGTTCCACGCCCGGGCCAAGATGCAGCGGCTCCTGACGGGCGAGCTTTCGGCGGGGGCCGAGGGCGCTCCGGTGAATGTCGCGGGCGCGGTGGCGTCGAAGCCATGAACGGAGGCGACATGACCCACCGAGCGAGCTGCGGCCTGGACCGAACGGCCGTGTATCGCTACCGCGACGGGGATCTCCCCGAGGCGGAGCGGCGAACTTTCGAAGGCCACCTGGGGGGGTGCGCGTCCTGCCGCGGCAGGCTCGAGGACGGCGACGCGCTCGGCCGTCTCTTGCGAATCCGGGACGACGCGCTCGGCGAGGAGCTCCCGAAGGACTTCGCGGCGCAGCTGATGGCGCGCCTCCCCGCGGCGAAGCGGCCGGGCTGGACGCGGCTCCTCGGGAGCTGGCACTCGCACCGGCTGCTCTGGGTCTCGGCGGTCGCGGTGGCGGCGGCGCTCGCGGTGCTCGTGCCGCTGGTCGTCCGCCAGGGGGCCATCGACCGGCGCTCGGCGGCCGAGAACGAGGCCGGGCTGCGCAGGCGAGAGCTCGTCGCGCCGCCCGTCCGCCCCCAGCTCCGCCCAAGGCCACAGGGGATGTTCATGCCGTCGCCCGCTCGCCCCGGAGCCGGCCGCTAGATGGGGGTCGGGGCGCCGCTCGCGCTCGCCCTCTGGCTTCTCGGGCAGACCGCGCCGCCCCTCGCCGTGCCGGTCGAGCTCGTCGCGGTCGCGCTGAGGCTGCCGAAGGGGGCGCCGGGCGCGGCGAAACCGAAGAGCCCCCGCCAGAAGCCGACGGGCCTCGAGACGACGCCGCTCGATCGGGAGATCCTGCCGCTCTTGCCGGGCGAGCCCGGCCGGCTCGTCCTCCCGAACGGCACCGAGCTCTTCCTGACGCTCCGTTCGGTCGATCGGAAGGCGCGGACGGTCCGACTCCACGAGCGGGTCGTCATCGGCAGCTACGCCTACGAGAGCGACGCCACCGTGAAGAGCGGCGGGAAGGGCCACCTGAACGGCGGGATGACCAGCGACGGAGCCCTCGTGCTCGTCTCCCTCTCCCCGAAGCTCCCGTAGCGGGTGGGGGAGGCGCGAAAAGCTTCGCGTCGCCCGCGGGTTGCGCTCTTGGCGCGGCCCGGCGGCCTGAACTAGACTGTGCCGCGCATGGACCGGCAAAGGGAAGCGAGGATCAGCGAGACGCTGATCCTCGAAGGCGTTCGCGCGCCGTCGCTCCTCTTCCGCCTCTTCTCCTGGCTCGCCGCCGCCGCCGCCAGCGCCGCGGTCGCCGGGGCGGCGGGGGCGTTCGTCCTCTACGTGCGCTACAGCCAGGGGCTCCCGTCGATCCCGACGGCGAAGGACTACCGGCCGCCGCTGCTCACGGAGATCCGTTCGAGCGACGGGCGGCTGCTCGCGGAGCTCTTCGACGAGCGGCGCAAGCTCATCCCCTACGACCAGATCCCGCGCCGGCTCATCCAGGCCTTCGTCGCCTCGGAGGACAAGAACTTCTTCGACCACCACGGCTTCGACCCGCTCGCGACGATGCGCGCCGCCTTCCAGGACGCCATCGGCTACCACATCCGCGGCGCCTCGACGCTCACCCAGCAGACCGCGAAGGCGATCCTCATCTCGGCGGTGGGGCAGAAGGAGGCGACGGCCCGAAAGCTCTCGCGCAAGGTGCGCGAGCTCATCCTCGCCCGCCGGCTGGAAGCGAATCTCTCGAAGGAGGAGATCCTCTACCTGTACCTGAACCACGTCTACCTGGGCCACCACGCCTACGGCGTGCGGGCCGCCGCCGAGAACTACTTCCACGCGGAGCCGGCGCAGCTCTCGCTCGCGCAGATGGCGCTCATCGCCGGGCTGCCGCAGGCGCCGTCGCGCTACTCGCCCTTCGCCCATCCCGCCGCGGCGAAGCGGCGGCGGGCCTACGTGCTTCGCCGGATGGCGGAGGTCGGCATGATCTCCGAGGCCGAGCGCGCCCAGGCGAGCGAGGAGCCGATCGCGGTCCACTCGATGGAGGACGTCTTCCACGACCGGGCCCCCTTCTTCGCGGAGGCGGTCCGGCGCGACGTGATGGCGCGTTACGGGGAGGAGCGGGTCCTGCGCGGCGGGTTGCGCATCGAGACGACGCTCGACCTCGACCGCCAGCACGACGCCCAGGAGGCGATGCTCGCGGGGCTCACGCGGGTCGACCGGCGGCAGGGCTACTTCGGGCCGCTCGCGCACCCGAGCGCGGCCGAGGCGCAGAGCCTGATGGGGCGCGTCTCGCAGGCGATGGGCGGCCGCGGGCTCGAGCCGGAGCGCTACTACATCGGCCTCGTCGCGCGCATCGAGCCCCGCGGGCAGACGGCGGAGATCGCCGTCGGCAACCGGACGGCCTCCCTCTCGATCGCGACGACGCGCTGGGCCCACAAGCCGAACCCGGACCTCTACTACCCGACCGCCCTCATCGACCGGCTCCAGAAGGCGATCGCGCCGGGGGACGTCGTGCTCGTGCGGGCGCAGGATCGAGCGAAGCTGCTTCAGGGGCTCGACCCCGTGGACCGCTCGCTCGTGCCGGCGCAGGGGAGCCTCGTGACGCTCGAGCAGCTGCCTCGCCTCGAGGGAGCGCTCGTCTCGGTCGACCCGGGGAGCGGCTACCTGTCGGCGCTGATCGGCGGCTACGACTTCGACGCCTCCGAGTTCGACCGCGCCACCCAGTCGTGCCGGCAGCCCGGCAGCGCCTTCAAGCCGATCGTCTACTCGAAGGCCATCGACAAGCTCAACTGGACGATGAGCACGACGCTCGTCGACTCGCCCATCGTCTTCGACGATCCAACGACCTCGAAGGTGTGGAAGCCCGAGAACTACGAGTCGGACTTCAAGGGCGACGTGCCGCTGCGGGTCGCGCTCATCAACTCGATGAACATCCCCGCCATCAAGACGCTCGCCGCGGTGGGGCCGAAGGACGTCGCCGCCTGGGCGCACCGACTGGGCATCACGAGCAAAATCAACGAGGACCTCTCGATCGCGCTCGGATCCTCGTGCGTCTCTCTCTGGGAGCTGACCCGGGTCTACGCGATCTTCGACCGACTCGGGCAGCGGGTCATCCCGATCACCATCCGCAAGGTGACCGACCGCGACGGCCGGCTGCTCGAGGACCACATCGCCCCGGACGACGCCTGGGCCTCGCTCGAGGATCGGCTCGCGGGCGGGATCGCGAGCGCCCTGACCGCCCCCGAGCAGGTCGTCGACCCGACGACCGCGTTCCTCACGAACCACCTCCTCGGGGAGGTCGTGAAGATGGGGACCGGGGCCGAGGCGTCGCGGCTCGGGAAGCCGGCCGGCGGCAAGACGGGGACGACAAACGACAGCTTCGACGCCTGGTTCATGGGCTTCACGCGCGACCTCGTGACCGGCGTCTGGGTGGGCTACGACAGCTACGCGATGCCGCTCGGCAAGTACGAGAACGGCGGACGGGCGGCCCTGCCGATCTGGCTCGATTACATGCAGGCGGCGCTCGCGGGGCGGCCGGAGCAGGGCTGGGATCCGCCGAAACCGGACGAGATCGTCTGGGCCTGGGTCGATCGGCACACCGGAAAGCCCGTGGCCGAGGGCGCCCCCCAGAGCATCAAGGAGCCGTTTCGCAAGGGGACGGAGCCCGAGGCCGACAACCCGCTCGCACCGGCGAAGCCGGTGAGCAGCTCCGGGCTCTTCACGATGCCCAACTGAGAAGCGGGGCCGGCGGAGTTCGCCCACGCCCCCGGCGACGGATTTGACCGCCCGTCGACGCGTGCGATACTCCGCAGCAGCTTGGAAAACGCGAGGATCAGCAAGGGCTTTTGCGCGCTGCTCGCGGTGGCGACCCCGATTCTCGGGGCACGCCCCGCGGCCGCGGAGCCCAGGGTGGCCGTGCTTCGCAGCGACGACATCGCGGCCTACAACCAGGCGCTCGCCGGCTTCGAGCGGGGCGTCGCGGGCGGCGTGGAGGTCTTCGACCTCGGCAAGAGCCAGGAGCAGGCGCTCGAGCAGATCCGGGGGCGGCGCCCCGACCTCGTGCTCGCCATCGGCGTCCGCGCAGCCAAGGCGGCCGCGGATTCGCTCGCCGACACGCCAATCGTCTACTGCATGGTCCTCGACCCGGCCGTGAACGGCCTCACGGGCTCGAACGTCACCGGGGTCACCCTGGCCATCCCGGTACGCCGGCAGCTCGAGGAGTTCCGCCGCGTCGTGCCGGGACTCGGCCGGATCGGCGTCGTCTACAGCCCTGCGAAGACGGGGGCACTCATCGACGAGGCGCGCGGGGCGGCGACGAGCCTCGGGCTCACGCTGATCGCCGAGCCGGTGGCCCGCAACGAACAGGTGCCCGACGCGCTCGGCCGGCTGGCCGGAAAGGTCGACGCGCTCTGGCTTCCCCCGGACGCCACGGTGGTGACCCTCGAGACGTTCAGGCTCGCGCTCGAGCTCTCGCTCGCCCGAAAGCTGCCGCTGATGGTCTTTTCGAGCCAGTTCGTCAAGGCCGGCGCGCTGTTCGCGCTGTCGCCAGACTACGCGGCGAGCGGCGCCGAGGCCGCGCGCATCGTCCGACTGGTCCTCGCGGGCCGAAAACCGAGCGAGATTCCGCCGAGCCCCACCAAGGCGACGCTCGTCATCAACACGTCCACGGCGAAGACCATCGGTCTCGACGTTCCGGCGGCCGTGCTGCGCGACGCGCAGCGGGTCGAGTGAAGGGGAAGGCGCCCTCGAATGCAGATCTTCCTTCGCAAGCTCGGGCTCAAGTGGATCCTCTACCTCGCCTTCCCGATGGCGCTCGCGGTCATCCTCCTCGCGCTCGCGGCCCTCGTGACGAACGACGTCTCCTCCTCCCTCGAGGAGGGACTCGACGCGCGGGGCAACGCGCTCCTTCAGA
The DNA here is from genome assembly GCA_021783235.1 of Myxococcales bacterium. GTDB lineage: Bacteria > Myxococcota > Myxococcia > Myxococcales > JAKAPL01 > JAJXUD01. Next base: position 14,853 of record JAJXUD010000066.1, read on the forward strand.
GCCTCTCGGGGCGGGCGGTCCTACCGCTCCTCCAGGAGAAGGCGGACCAGGCCAAGGAGGTCATCGAGGAGACCGCGGGCGACCCGGATCTGGGCTTCGCCCTGCTCCTCACCCCCGACCGGCGCGTGCTGGCCCAGTGGTACCGCGCCCCCGCCGTCGCCGGCGAGGCCGCCGAGATCGTCGCGGCGAATCCGGCGCCCGGCGGCCGAGGAGCCTTCCGGTTCCACGACTTCGACTGCTTCTCCGCCGCGGCGCGCTCCGCCGATCTCATCGAGAACCCAGACAGCCAGGCCGCCGACGAGGAGCTTTTGCTCGCCGGGAGCGCGAAGCTCACCGGTGCCCAGGCCGCACCGGAGCGGGGTCGGCGCACCAAGGTGCTCGGCTACGTCTACGTCGGGATGTCCCGCCACAGCCTCGCCGAGCAGCTGGCCCGTTTGCGGCACAAGATGTTCTACGTCTTGCTCGCGGGCGTCCTGCTCTTCGTGGCGATGGTCTTCGTCATCTCTCGGCAGCTCGTCTTGCGGCCGCTGCAGGCCATGATCAGCGTCGCATCGCGGGTCAGCGAGTGCGACCTCACCGAGCGGGTCGAGCGGGTGGCGGACGACGAGCTCGGGGTCATGTCGGACGCCCTGAACCGGATCACATCGAACCTGAACCAGACGATCGCGCGCGTGAAGGGGGTGACCGAGGGGGTGACCCAGGTGATCGAGCGGATCACCCGTAGCTCCGACGTGGTGGCGCATGCGTCCCAGACGACGGCCGCCTCGGTCGACGAGACGTCGACCTCGATGGAGGAGATGATCGCGTCCCTCAAGGGGATCGCCGAGAACGTCGAGGTGCTCGCGCAGAGCGCGGAGGAGTCGTCGTCCTCGATCGTCGAAATGGCGGCCACCAACGACGAGGTCGTCGAGAACATCCAGTCGCTCGCGGCGAGCGTCGAGGAGACGACCTCGGCGATCGAGCAGATGACCTTCTCGATCAAGGAGGTCGCGAAGAACGTCGAGGAGCTGTCGGCGACGGCAGAGGAGACGAGCTCCTCGATGAACGAGATGGACGTCTCCATCGGGCAGGTGGAGAGCAATGCGAACGAGACGGCCAAGCTCTCGGAGCAGGTCTCGACCGACGCCGACACCGGCGTCCTCGCGCTGCAAAAGACGCTCGCGGGCATCGACAAGATCAAGGGCTCCTCGAAGACCGCGAGCGAGGTCATCGAGTCGCTCGGCAAGAAGATCGAGACGGTCGGCGCCATCCTGAACGTCATCGACGACGTGGCCGAGCAGACGAACCTCCTCGCGCTCAACGCGGCGATCATCGCCGCCCAGGCCGGGGAGCACGGCAAGGGCTTCGCGGTCGTCGCGGACGAGATAAAGGACCTCGCCGAGCGGACCGGGCTCTCGACGAAGGAGATCGCGGACCTCATCCGGGGCATCCAGGAGGAGTCCCGCAACGCCATTTCGGCGATGGAGCGAGGCGTCAAGAACGTCGAGGAGGGCGTGCGGCTCGGTGGCGAGGCCGAGGGCGCGCTGAAGAAGATCTTCGATTCGGCGAAGAAGTCGACGCAGATGGTCAAGGCGATCGCGCGGGCCACCGTGGAGCAGGCCCGCGGCTCGAAGCAGGTCACGAACGCCATTAACCGAATCGCCGAGACCGTCCAGCAGATCGCCAAGGCGACGGCGGAGCAGGCACGCGGCTCCGAGCAGATCATGAAGAGCGCCGAGAAGATGAAGATCGTGACGAAGCACGTCGAGCGGTCGAGCCAGGAGCAGGCGCGGGGCTCGAAGCAGATCACCCGCTCGATCGAGAACATCAACGAGATGGTGAATCACCTGAACCGAGCGCAGAAGGAGCAGACGAAGGGCTCGGAGCAGGTGATGCACGCCGTCGAGAACATCAAGAGCGTGGCGGAGGCGCAGAGTCGCTCGATGATGGACCTCGAGGCGGCCATCGACCTGCTGCGACAGCAGGCCGAGGTGCTGCGCGACGAGGTTCGCCGCTTTAAGGTATAGTCCGCCGCCCTGGAAGCCCCGGGGCGAGCCGGACGTTTAGAGGAGAGCCATGTTCAACATCGGGCCAGGCGAGCTCGTGGTCATCCTGATCCTCGCCCTCATCCTCCTCGGACCCGAGAAGCTTCCCGAGGCGGCACGCACCGTCGGCAAAGGGATGCGCGAGCTCCAGCGGGCAACCCGGGAGCTGCGCGACACCGTCGAGACGGAGCTCTACAAGCTCGAGGAGGACGGCGCGGTCGGCAAACACGTCGCAGCGAAGCCGGTCGTCTCCAGCGCCTCGGGCTCGCAGCCCGTCGAGGCGAACTCGAGCCGGCCGATCCCCAGCGCCGCGCCCGGTGCCGTGGCACAGCTTCCGCCCCCCGCCCCGGTCGAGCCTCTGGCGCCGCCGGCCCCGGGGGACGAGCCCAAGGCCTGATCGATGGCGGACGTCCGGATGACTTTCTGGGGGCACCTCGAGGAGCTCCGTGCGCGGCTCATCCGCTCACTCTGGGCGATCGGGATCGGGGCGGCGATCACCTGCTGGTTCGCGCCCGAGATCTTCCACTACCTGATGCGCCCCGTCCTGGCGGCGCTGCCCGCGGGAGCGCAGAAGCTTCACCCGACCGCCGTGATGGAGAAGTTCACGGTCTACCTGAAGGTCGGCCTCTACGGCGGGATCTTCCTCGCCTCCCCAGCCGTCCTCTTCCAGATCTGGAAGTTCGTCGCCCCCGCGCTCTACCAGAAGGAGAAGCGATTCGTCGTCCCGTTCGTCGTGACCGGGACCGTTTTTTTCGTCGCGGGCGCGCTGTTCTGCTACTTCATCGTCCTCCCAGCGGCGCTGCAGTACCTCATCGGCGTTGGCTCGGGCGACGACGCCGCCTGGGTGGAGCCGCTGCTCTCGATGGAGGATCAGCTCACCTTCGTGCTCGCGCTGGAGCTCGCCTTCGGGCTCATCTTCGAGATGCCGCTCTTCATCACGGCGCTTGCCATGCTGGGCGTCGTCGACGCGCATCAACTCGCCGCGAAGCGGCGCTACGCGATCCTGGGAAACACCATCGCGGCGGCGATCTTGACGCCGACTGGGGACCCCCTGAACCTGGCGATCATGGCCGTTCCGATGTGCCTCATGTACGAGGTCGGCATCTGGGGAGCCCGGGTCTTCGGCAAGCCGAAGGCGGCGCCCCAGCCGATCGACCAGCCAGGCTGAGGCCGCTCAGGCCTCGCGCTCGCGCGGTGGGGGAGACGGGGCCACCCGCTCGAGCCAATTCCCCCGCCGCAGATCATCGAGCTGCCGAAGGCCGACGACGCCGACCAGCCGCCCGTTCTCGACGACTGGGAGGAGCGCCGCCGGGTCCGCCTGCATTTCCACGATGGCGTGGGCGAGCGAGTCGCTCGGAGCGACGGTCGGCCCCGCGGGAGCCATCAGGTCGATCGCCCGGGTGGAGGGCTCTATCGGAAGCGGCGGCTTGAATGCGGCGGCCGTCGAGACCCTACCGAGGAGAGCGCCGTCCGGACCCACCACGAAGAAGACCGAAACGCCCTGAATCCTCGCACGCTCGGCGATTTCGGAGAGGGGCCCAGCCGGATCGATCATGGGCGGATGGCGATCCATGACCTGGCGAACGAGGTAGCGGCGCACGAGGTCATCCATCTCGGTCTGCCGGGCCTCGCCTGCCGCTCCGAAGAAGATGAAGGCGGCGATGAGGATCAGAATGAGGTTGCCCGCGTAAAGCCCGAGGAGGCCGAGCGCCACCGCGAGGACGCGCCCGACGATCGCCGCGATGCGCGTCGCCCGCACCCGGTCTGTCCAGGCCTGAAGAACGGCGCGCAGGACCCGCCCGCCGTCCATGGGAAACGCCGGGATCAGGTTGAAGATGGCGAGGACCAGGTTGATCTGGCTCAGATAGAAGAGCCCGAAGCGTAGGTCGTGGTGAGCGCTGGGGACCGCTCGGTAGCCCAGGAAGCAGAGGAGCGCGAGCAGGGCCGATGAGAGTGGGCCGGCGAGGGCCATGAGCCCCTCGGAGCGGGCGCGACTTGGCAATCGGGTCATGTTCGTGATGCCCCCAAGCATCATGAGGGTGACGTCGTGGACCTCTGCGCCCGCCCGGAGCCCCACCGCGATGTGCGAGAGCTCGTGCAGGAGGACGCAGACGAAGAGGGCGAGCGCGAGGGCGAAGCCCCAGGCGTACGGACCCAGGGTCAACCGCTCGGGCCGGACACCTGCCAGCGCTGCGGCCCGGGCGAACTGGCGCCCGATCACCACGGCGAGGTAAGGGAGGATCAACAAGAGACTCCAGTGAATTCGAATTGGAATGCGGCCGAGCCGCAGAATGGTGAATGAGCCGCGGAATCCCACGGGAGCCTCCGGCGCGCCAAGCGCGTAGCGTGAAGCTAGGCCGACGTCAGCCGAGTCGCCGCCTCGCTTGCCCGGAAGGCGAGCGCGCGGGATAGATGGGTCCGACCATCGGAGGACTCATGCGCTCGCCCGTCGTCTGCCTCGCCATCTTTGCAACGGCCTGCACGGCCGCCCAGCAGCAGTCGTTCAACAAGACGGTTCAACAGGTCGTGGCGAACCACGCGGCGGCGATCACGCTCGTCGCGACGCCTGCCGTTCCCCTCCCCGATGGGGGAGCCGGCCCGTCGTTCCCGGTCGCGAACGTCTTCTTTGGCAAGCGGTCCCCCACCGACACGACCTCGCCGCCGGTGGCCCTCCCCGGCGCCGCGGTTTCGATCGAGGACAGCGCCGGCGTGGTCGCCTCGGCCACGGACGTCGGAAATGGCGACTACCTGGCGACCCCCGATGGCGGCCTTCGCTACGACCCCGGGGCGACCTACACCTTCACGATCGACTACGACGGCGGAAGCTACGTGGCGGGCGGCACCGCACCGTTTCCGGAGCACGTCTCTCAGCTCGAGCCCCAGTTCGCGGATGGAGGAGGCGTGGCGGTACCGGTCTTCCCCACTGTCGCCGTGGGGGGCGGAATGACGCTCGATCGCGATCCCAACCCGGACGGCGGCCCATTGAACATCGCCTTCGTGACCGTGAACCTGATCACGGGGAGCGGCGCCAGCGCCCAGCCGACCTACACCAGCGTGCCGCAAACGCCTCTTGCGCTGCTCGAGTTGGTGGCCCCTGGCGGCGACGCGACCTATCGAGCCGCGCAGGTCACCCTACCGGGAAGCGCCTTCCCGCAGGCCGGTGACTACCTCGTCACCCTGACCGCCGTCCAGGAGGGCGCCCCCCAGTCGAGCAATCTCTTCGCTCTTTCCGCGATCCTCCTCGGTGCGGGGACCGCGGGCATCGTCCAAGCGAAGTGACGGGGCTCAGGCGTCCTTCTTGATCGGCGTCGGAGCGGAGACGACTGCCGGCTTTGCCGCCGTCTGACCACCGAGCTGCTCCATCTTGCAGCTCCCCTCGAAGATGACGCCCTTGTCCATCGAAAGCGACGGGGTCTCGAGGTTGCCGCGGATCTTCGCCGGGTGGTGCAGCTCGATCGAGGTCTTTGCCCTGATGTTTCCCTGGACCTCGCCGTTGACGACCACTGCCCCAGCCGAGATCTCGGCCTGGACCCGGGCGCCCTCGCCGATCACGAGGACGTCGTTCGTGTGAATCTCGCCGGAGAACTTGCCATCGATCCGAACGGTCCCCTCGAAGGTGAGCTTCCCCTCGAACTCGCTCCCCTTCCCGAGCAAGGCGTTGAGCTCGCCTCCACCGCGGTAGGACAGCTCTTCTTCCTTCTTCAGCATCGCCATCGGCGTCTCCTTTGACGGCTCGTTCGCCGCCGGTGCGGCCAGCGGGGAGACGGGCGCCGTTCCCGGCTCCTTTCGGATTCCAAACAGCCCCATGCGTCAGCCCGGGGTGGCCTCGGCCGACCGGGTGGCCTTCTGTTCGAGCAGCGCCCGGAGCCTCTCGAACTCCGCCTCGGAGGCAAAGTAGACGACGATCTGGCCGCTCGTTCCGGTCGCGGCGATGCGGACACGCGTTCCGAGGGCCCGCTCGAGGCCACGCTCGGTGGCGCGGAGCGAGGGCGAGGGCTCCGCAACCGGCGCCCCGCTCCGGCGCCCCTTCTCCTCTCGGGCCAACCGCTCGACCTCGCGGACGGACAGGCGCCTCTCGGTGGTCTCGCGCGCCACCCGCTGCATCCTGGCCTCGTCCTCGATGGCGAGAAGCGCCCTCGCGTGACCCATCGAGAGCGCCCCGGCCGCGAGGGCATCGCGGATGGGCGCGGGGAGCTTGAGGAGCCGCAACGAGTTTGCGACCGTGGAGCGATCCTTCCCGACCCGACGAGCGACGTCCTCCTGCGACAGACCATGCTCGTCCACGAGCCGCTGGTAGGCAAGCGCCTCCTCGAGCGGATCGAGGTCCTGTCGCTGCAGGTTCTCGATCAGCGCAACCTCGAAGGCGCTCTGATCCCCGAGTTCCTTCACGAGCGCTGGGACCTCGTGTAGTCCGGCGCGCTGGGCTGCTCGCCAGCGGCGCTCCCCGGCGACGATCCGGTAGCTAGCCCCGGAGCGACGCACCAGGATCGGCTGGAGAATGCCGCGCTCCTTGATAGAGGCCGCGAGCTCGTCCAGGGCCGCCTCGTCAAACCGGTGACGCGGCTGTCCTGGCTCGGGTTCGATCCGCTCGATGGCCAATTGCAGCACCGCAGCCTGTCCCCCGGCCGCGGGCTGGGCCTGTGGAATCAGCGCGGCGAGGCCACGGCCGAGTGCTGGTCGGCGAGGGAGCTTCGATTCGGGCTCGGACATGGCGAGGGCCTCACTCAACCCGCACGGCTGATGGACGGCCGACCTTGTCGCTCGATCAGCTCGCGCGCAAGCGAGAGATACGCCTGACAGCCGCGCGATTCGATGTCGTAAAGAAGAATCGGTTTGCCGTGGCTCGGGCTCTCGGACAGCCGTACGTTTCGCGGAATCACGGTTTCGTAGACCCGCTCGCCGAAATATTGCCGGACGTCCGTCTGGACCTGATGCGCGAGGTTGTTTCGAGGGTCGAACATGGTGAGAACGATGCCCTCAATGAGTAGCTCCGGGTTCAGCTCTGCGCGAACGGCCTCGACTGTCTGCGTCAACTCCGTGAGTCCTTCAAGCGCGTAGTACTCCGCCTGGAGCGGAATGAGCACGGCCTGGGCCGCACAGAGCGCATTCACCGTCAAGAGGCCGAGCGACGGGGGGCAATCGATGATGACGTGATCGTATTCCGGGGCGATCTCGGCGACCGCGTCGCGCAGACGGAACTCCCTTCGCGGGAGCGAGACGAGCTCGATCTCCGCGCCCACCAGGTCCCGATGGGCAGGACAGAGCTCCAGAAACCTGAGCTCCGTCGGACGGCGGACCTCGCTCAGGCTCTTCCCGCCGAGGATGGCGTCGTAGACGGAGGGAATCGTCCCTCGAATGATCCCCAGACCGGAGCCGGCATTCCCCTGGGGATCAAGATCGATGAGCAGCGTCTTGTGTTCCCGGGCAGCGAGCGAGGCCGCCAGATTCACGGCGCTGGTCGTCTTCCCGACCCCCCCCTTCTGATTTGCGACGGCGAGGACTCGGGCCATGCGTGGTGAGTCGATTCTCATGGCATGGTCGACGAGTCAAGAATTCCGGGCAGCGGGGTGTCCAGTTCCACGTGGAACGGATCGCTCGAAGAGGGCCAGCCTCCGGGCTGGCTGCTCCCCCACCTGGTAGACCACGACTCTTTTCAGCCCAAGGCCAACCCCCGCCCCCGCCTCATCTAGTTCGTCCGGATCGGGCGGATGGAGTCCCAGCGTTGCGACAACTCGCCCGCCCCGCCTCACGAGCCCCGCGGCCAGCCGAATCCACTCAGACCAAGAGAAGGTCGCCCGCGAGATCGCGAAATCGAACCGCGCACCCAAGCCAAGCTCCTCGGCCTTCCCTTGCAGTATTCGGACGTTCTGGATCCCGAGCCTCGCCCGGGCGTTCAACAGAAACGCCCCTCGCTTCTGGCGCGGTTCGAGGAGAGTGAGCTGAAGATCCTCGCGAGCGATGGCGATCGGGATCCCCGGAAAGCCGCCACCGCTGCCGACGTCCACCCCCTCTCCCTCCTCGAGAAATGGGCAGAGGGCGAGCGAATCGACCGTGTGCCGCTCCACCCATTCATCCGGGGACCCCGGGCCCACCAAATTGTGGATCCGATTCCAGCGCTCCAGGAGCTCTAGGTGCCCCAGTAGCCGGTCCGCCTGACCGGCGGAGAGGGCGACACCAACCCCCCGAGCAAGTTCTCGCAACCGCATCGCTTGTTCCACGTGAAACACTCACCGAGCCGATGCGCGGTCGCGCAACCTGAGATGGGCCGCTAGAATAGCCAGCGCCGACCTCGTCATGCCGGGAAGGGCTCCGGCTTCCCGGAGCGTCCTCGGCCGATGGAAAGAGAGCGCCGAGCGACACTCGGCGGAGAGACCAACGATCGATTCAAGCGGGAGATCCGCGGGGATCTTCTCGCCCGCGAGCCGCTCCATGCGCGCCTCTGCGACGAGTCGCTGGGCCTCATAGGGCGCGTATCGCTCGTCTCGAAGCAGCGTCTCCAACACATCCTCCGAGAGCCCCGCTAGTTCACGCCAAGAAGAGACATCGCCGGCTCGGACCCCGGGGCGGCGAAGCTCCCGCCTCTGCTCCTCGGAAAGCCTTCCTCGCGCCCCATCAAGCGCCCGCTCCCGCTCCTCGGCGCGCTCAGTCCGGTCTCGGGGCACAAGCCCGATCTCTCGGGCGTCCCGCCAGAGCCTCGCCTCGGCGTTGTCTTGCCGAAGCGTCAGCCGCGACGCAGCGCGCACGGGGAGCACCCGATAAGGCTCCTCGAATCCGCCAGCCACGAGATCTCGAATGAGAACCCCAACGTAGCTCGTCTGTGGCGATGGAATCCAGGGCTCCAGCCCTTCGCCCACATAGCGGGCCGCATTCGCTCCTGCCACCAGGCCCTGGGCTGCGGCCTCTTCGTAGCCCGAACTCCCATTGATCTGCCCGGCGAGAAAAAGCCCGCCGATGGCCCGGGCGCCGAGGCCACGATCGAGCTGGGATCCCGGCACATAGTCGTACTCGACGGCATAGCCCGGCCGCAACAGATCGACCCGACGAAGCCCTGGAATGCTCCTCACCAGCTCGATCTGAAGCTCCGCGGGCAGGCTCGTCGACAGTCCCGCCGGATAGAAAACGTCCGGCCCACTGCCGGGCTCGAGTCCGTCGGGTTCGAGCGAGACGAGATGATGTGGCTGCCCCGGGTGAAAATGGATCTTGTGCTCGAGCGAAGGACAATAGCGCGGCCCCCGCGCAATGCACGTCCCCGAAAAGAGCGGCGAGCGGCCGAGAGAGGCCTCGACCAGAGCGTGTGTGGCCCGGTCGGTTCGCGTCCAAAAGCAGCTTCGCTGCGCCAGGCCCGGGAATCCGTCCGGATCGCCCCTCGCGGAGAACGGCCTCACGTCCCCTTCCGAGGGTTGCTCAACGCACTCCTCGTAGTCGATGCTCCGGCCGTCGAGCCGCGGCGGGGTCCCCGTCCTGAAGCGACCGAGTCGAAAGCCCAACGACCGCAGGCTTGCCGAGAGTCGCGACGCCGGCGGCTCGCCGTGCCGGCCCCCCGGGCGAGAAACCTCTCCTTCATGCATCACCGCAGCGAGAAACGTACCGCCCGTCACCACCACCGCCGACGCCTCAATCTCTTGGCCACCAGCCAAGCGGACGCCGGCGATTCGAGCCCCCTCGGCCACGAGATCCTCCGCCTCTCCTTCCAGTACCGTGAGGCGCCGCTCCCGACGAACGAGCGCCTGGATTGCCATCGGATAGAGCGCCCGATCGACCAGCGCACGAGTCGCCTGGAGCGCCGGTCCCTTCGACCGGTTGAGCAGCCTCAGATGAATCGCGCTGGCGTCACCCGCTCTACCCATGGCCCCCCCGAGCGCGTCGATCTCTGCCACCAGCTGGCTCTTGCCCGGCGCGCCGAGCGCGGGGTTGCAGCTCATCAAGCCGATCCGCTCGATCGATTGGGTGACGGCCACCACCGAGCGGCCGAGTCGCGCCGCCGCAAGCGCCGCCTCGACCCCTGCATGGCCCAGCCCGATCACTGCGACGTCGCAGCGAACCCTCATCCGTCACTTGCCAAGGCAAAATCGCTCGAAGACCGCTTCGGCCGCCTCGCCAATTCCATCCGAAGCCCCCACCAGCCGGCCAAGCTGCTCGACGGCCTCCTGCAGCGCCTCCGCGAAAACCGCCTCTTCGGCCTCTGAATCCTCCATTCCTTTCGCCGCCGCTAGCAACAGCTCCCGCTGCCGAGCCGAGGCGGCTCCCGGTGCCCTCGGGAGCCGCCGCTCGATCTCCGCACGCAGCTCAGCCACCCCGCGGCCCTCTTTGGCTGAGACGAGCAGCGCCCCGGGCGCCGTCTCGCCCCGCCCGGGATGGAAAGCCAGATCCGTCTTCGAGAGAACGAGGATCGCTGATTCGACGGGTAACTCGGCGGGAGCCGCCGAGACGTCTTCCACCCAGAGAACGAGATCGACCGCCCGCGCGGCCGCCAGCGCCCGCTCCACTCCGGCGCCCTCGAGACCGGAGGCCTCGCGGATCCCAGCGCTGTCGATGAGCGTGACGCGCCGGCCTCCGAGCCGAACCGCCGCGCTCACCAGGTCGCGGGTCGTCCCCGGAGCCCCATCGACCAGAGCCCGCTCCTCCCCCGCCAGCGCATTGAACAGGCTCGACTTTCCCGCGTTTGGCGGCCCGAGGAGGAGAACCCGGCTGCCCTCGAGAGCCCCCGCCTCGAACGGTCTGCTCCCGGCCAGTTGCCGGCATCGCCCAGCGAGGCCTCTTGCCGTCCCCGTCCACTCGAGCAGCTCCCCCTGCGTCTCGAGGGGATAATCGTGGGCTCCCCTGGCCTCCGCGAGCGCCGCAACCGCATCAGCATACAGGCGACGCAACTCCGGCCCGAGCTCCCCGAGTGCCCTCCGGGCGGCAAGCAGGTCATCGCTCTCCTCGGCCTCCAGCAGCGCAGCGAGCCCCTCCGCCTCCACCAAATCGATCCGCCCATTCGTCACGGCACGCCGCGTGAACTCCCCCGGCTTGGCGAGGGTCGCCCCAGCGGCCAGTAGGACACCGAGCGACGCCCGCAGAATCGCCCGTCCACCGTGACCCTGGATCTCGACGACCTCCTCGCCCGTGTAGGAGCGCGGCGAAGGGAAATGTGCCACGAGCACCTCGTCAAGCGGCTCGCCCAACGCATCGATCAAGAGCGATCGATAGAGGCGTCGCGGACTGGCGGCCTCCGGGAATCCCCGAAGGCACCTTCGGGCGACCAGCAACGCTTGGTCGCCCGAGATCCGGATGACACCGATTCCGGCCGGGCCCTCCCCTGAGGCGATCGCTGCGATCGGCGGGCGGGCGCCGGCATCCACGCCTAGCCCCAATGCCGGTGAGTTAAGCAAGGCGAGTGCTCCCTCGGGCGGAATTTCGGCTGTAGTTGCTCATCTTTATCTTCACCGCGCGAGCGTAGCGGCGAGGCCTGCGGGGAGGGAGAATGAGCAGT
>JAJXUD010000067.1 GCA_021783235.1 Myxococcales bacterium
GCCGACGCGATCATCGCCCTCCGCTGCTGCAAGCTGAGCGGTCGCTTTGAGGACTTCTGGGAGCGTCGGTCAGTCCCCCACCAAGCCGCCGCCTGAGCTCACCTCACAATCGTGACGTGCACCCGCCGCTCCCCGAGCCCCCGGGGATCAGGGCGGTAGCGGCGCCCTGGCGACGCGCACGTGGGAGGAGCCGTACGGGCTCGTGCCGCCGCGGTCGTCGGTCCAGGCGGCGAAGAGCCCGCCCGTGCCGGGCGACGGACCGAGCGCGACCTGATCCCCGAGCCAGCCGGGGACGTTTCGCAGCGTCGTGAAGAACGACTCGCCGTCCGAGACGAGCTGGCTCGGGGAGAAGCTCTTCCCGCCGTCGCGCGAGACCGCCGCGAAGACGTTGCCCGCGCCGTCCCGGTCGTCGACCCAGAGGACGAAGAGCCGGTCCCGCGCGTCGACCCACGGGAGGGCCTGAAAGTGGGTGGCGCAGGTCGGGTCGTCGTTCACCTTCACGGACGGCCCGAAGCTCTGGCCCCAATCGTGGCTCGCGGCGACGACCACGTCGGTGGCGTTCGCGGTGCCGACCGCGTAGGTCACGTAGATCGACGCGCCGTCGGGGCTGACCGCGACGCCCGGGGTCACCGCGGCGACGACCTCGCCCGGAGCGCTGACGGCGACGTTCGCGGGGCCGTTCTTCGTCGAGAGGGGCAGCGGCAGCCGCGCGAACCAGATCGCGTTGGCGGCGCTGCCGCCGATGGCCGTTCCGGTGTTCTGATCCTCGACCACCGAGGCGCCGTCGCCCGCCTCGAGCCAGGCGATCTCTCCGTCGCCGAGGCCGTCGAAGGCGAGCACGGGGAGGTCGCGGAAGAGCGGGCGCGTTCCGTCGTCGATCTCGAGGGGCGCGCCGAAGCTCTGGCCCGAGGGGTCGCCCACCGCGAGCTCGATCCGGTAGGGACCGGGGCCGCCGAACTCGCCCTCCGCGGCCATGAAGGCGACCCACGGCGCGGCAGTCACCGGGTTCACCGCGAGGACCGTCCGGTCGACGAGGCCGCCGCTCGGCCCGGCGGCGGAGCTGCCTTCGACGTCCAGCGGCGCCGACCAGGCGACGCCGTCCGCGGAGCGGCGCAGCTCGGCGTGGCCGGTGGGGGGCGAGATCGCCTCGTAGGTCGCGACGGCGAGGAAGAAGCCGCCGCCGTCGAAGGGGCCGCTCGAGTAGCCGATCGACGGGTCGAAGGCGAGCGCGCCTCTCGCAAAGACGAGCGGCGGCCCGACGACGAAGCTCGCGCCGTCGTCGCGCGAGATCGACAGGCCGATCTCGTTCCCCTCGAACGCCGAGCCGCCGTCGACGCCGTTGTCCATGTAGGCGACGACGACGGTCCCCGCGTCGTCCGCGGCGAGCGAGGGCTGCGCCTCGCCGAGGCTCTGGGCGGAGGCGCTCGCGAGCTGGCTCGCGCCGAAGGAGAGCGGCGGCGCCGCGGACCCGCCGTCCGGGGGAAGCGTCCCGCAGGCCCCGCCGTCGGGCAGCCGCCCGCCTTCGCCGGCGACCGTCGCGCCGCAGGTCACCTGCCCCACCGCGAACGGCGGCACGCAGACGAAGCAGCCGGGGTCGCAGAGGTCGCCGGGCCTCGGGCAATCGGCGCTCTGGGCGCAAGCGCGGCCGCAGGCCTCCTGGCCGGGCAGCACCTCGACGCAGCTTCCGCCCGAAGGACAGGCCGCGTTCGCGCCGCAGGCGGCGCTGCAGTAGCCGCCGGGGATCTGGATGAGGCAGGCGAGACCCGAGGCGCAGCCGCCCGGGGCGCAGGCGGCCCCGAGGCCACCGCCGGCGTCGGCCGCCGCGCCCGCGTCGCCCGTCCCTCCGGCCCCCGATGGGCGAAAGCCGGTGCTGCCGGCGGCGCCGCCCGCCGGCGAGCGGGCGCAGGCGAGGAGCGCGACGGCGGCCGCGAGGAGCGAGGGGACGAGACGCATGCGCGGGAGGCCTCCCGAAGGGACATCCTAGCCGGGTCCCGCGCTTGTGACGAGCGAGCCGCCGCTGTTACTGTCGAGGTGCGAGTCCCCTTGGCCGAGCCCGTCCCCAGCGTCCGCTGTCCGCAGTGCCGGCACGCCTCGGCCGAGCCGCTGAACTTTTGCCCGAGCTGCGGCGCCGACCTGCGCGGCGTCGGCGGCTTCACCGACACCTCCTCCTGGTCGCTCAAGGGGAAGGTCCTCGCCGACCGCTACCGGATCCTGGACCGGCTGGGCGAGGGCGGAATGGGCGCGGTCTACAAGGTCCAGCACACCCGGATGGGCAAGGTGATGGCGCTCAAGCTCCTGCGCCCCGAGCTCTCCCGCAACCGCTCGGCGCTCGAGCGGTTCCAGCAGGAGGCGCAGCTCGTGGCGCGCCTCTCCTGCGTGAACACGATCTCGATCTTCGATTTCGGCGAGACCGAGGAGGGGGCGCTCTTCCTCGCGATGGAGTACCTGCCGGGGCACGACCTCGCCTACCTGCTCCGCCGCGACGGGCCGATGCCCGAGGCCCGGATCGCCGAGATCGGCAGCCAGCTCCTCCGCTCGCTCGCCGAGGCGCACGACGCGGGGATCATCCACCGAGACGTCAAGCCCGCGAACGTGATGCTCCTGCGGACGCGCGAGCGCGAGGACCTCGTCAAGGTGCTCGACTTCGGCATCGCGAAGCTGCGCGAGCGGACGGGGAAGGGCGCGATCACGGGGGCGGGCGACTTCGTCGGGACGCCCGAGTACCTCTCTCCCGAGCAGGCGAAGGCGGAGGAGCTCGGGCCGGCGAGCGACCTCTACTCGGTCGGCGCCATGCTCTACGAGCTCGCCTGCGGCGCGCCGGTCTTCGAAGGTCCGACGCCGCTCTCCATCGTCTCGCGCCACCTGAGCGACCGGCCGATCCCGCTGCACGAGCGCTCGCCGCGCTGCCCCTGCACGCCCGCCTTCGAGGCGCTGCTCCTCCGAGCGCTCGAGAAGGATCCGAACGACCGCTTCGCGAGCGCCGACGAGATGCGGGCGGCGCTCGAGCCGCTCGCCGGCGTCCGGGCGGTGCCGTCGTTCGGCAACGCGCCGAAGGACACGGGCGACCTCGCCATCGCGAGCCGGGAGGATTGGGACCGGTTCGAGCGGCGGCTGCGGCGCGGGATCTGGATCCGAAACGGCTCGGCCATCGCCGCGCTCGGACTCCTCGTGGCCGGCGGCGAGATCGCCTACCGGCGACTCGCCAACGCTCCTCCCGCCCCGCTCGCCGAGGAGCGAGAGCCGAACGACACCCCCGCCCAGGCGAACCTCATCGCGAGCGGCCAGGAGATCCGGGGCCGGATCGGCGCCCGCTTCTCCTCGAACGAGAGCGACAAGGACTTCTTCGTGCTGCCGGTCTCGGGCGGGCCGGCGATGCTGCGGGTCTCCGCGACCGGGTTGCCGGGGATGGCGCTCGTGCTCGACCTGTACGGGCCCGGGCAGAAGACGCCGCTCGCCCGCGTCGAGGGCGAGCCCGGCGGCGCGCTCGTCCTCCCGGACTGGCCCGTCACGGACGGCCGCTACTACCTCGAGCTGCGCGCCAAGGTGCCCGCGGGACAGCTGCCGCCCGAGGACGTCTCGGACTTCTACGCGCTCACCGCGAGCCTGACGCCGCGGCTGCCGGGCGAGGAGCTCGAGCCGAACGACACCCCCGCGACGGCGAGCCCGGCGAGCCTCTCCCGCGCGGCCCTCGGCTTCGCTGGGCTCACGGGCGAGATCGACGACTGGGGGCTCGATCCGCTGGCCGCCGATTCGAACCTCGAAGGGACGCGGCTCGGCGCCGTCGTCTCGGCGGTCCCCGGCGCGGAGCTGCGCCTCCGGTCGGGCGAGCAGAGCGTTCCCGCCGGAACGGCGCTCTGGGTCCACGATCAGCCGGGCGTGCTCACGCGGATCGTGAGCGTTCGCGTGACGGGGGGCGGCAACCGGAACGACCTCTACGCGCTGGCCTTCTTCACGCCCCGAGCGGACGGCGGCCGAGCGCTGGTCTCGGCGGCCCAGAGGCTCGTCGAGCTCGGCCGGCCCGACGACGCTCGCGCGCTCGTCGAAGGCGCGCTGCGACTCGCAGGCAGCGTCCCCTGGGCCGCCGAGGCGCGGAACGCGCTCGCCCCCCAGTAGCCATTCCCGATCGAACGCCGTCAGGGCATGACGACGAGCGCGAGCAGGAGCGCCCCCGCGGTGAGCTGTCCGAGGAGGCAGAGGTAGGCCTGGCCGTGGAGCCGGCCGAGGGCGCGGCGCGAGGGGTTCGGCGACCCGTCGTCCGGCGGCTCCAAGGAGGTCGCGGCCCGCTGCCGGGCGATGGCGGGCCGGATCGCGAGGATCGCGTAGAAGCCGAGCGCGAGCATCGCCGAGGCGAGCGCCCCCCGCAGGAGCTCGGCCTGGTTGGCGCGCTCGGTGACCCGCAAGAGCTCGATCCCGCCGATGGCGAAGAGGCAGCCCTGGCCGATGCGATCGAAGCGGCCCGTCATCGCCGCGGCGAGGCGCGACGCGACCTCGCGGCTCGGCGAGAGCGAGAAGATCGCGGGGGCCGCCACGAAGGCCCAGAAGGCGCCGCCGCCGAGGAAGAGCGCGAGCGCGAAGACCAGGGTGAACGTCTCGAGGTAGGCGGTCATCGGAAGCTCACCTTAGCAGAGCGATTCGCCGGTTGACGGCAACCCGTCGATTCTGGAGACTGCTCGACCCATGAGGGGACGATCGATCGCTCTGCTGCTCGCTGCCCTGCTCTCGACGCTCTCGGCGGAGGCCGCGACGGCCGACGAGCTGCCGGGCGCCGGCTTCTCGAACCACCTCGCGCTCGCGCTGGGCTTCGGTTACGGGGGCCTCCCCTCGATGACTTCGGACGAGGCGTACGTGGCCGCCGAGAACCAGAGCCTGCAGGCGCAGGGCTGGAACGTCTCGGGCGCGGCCGACCCGTCGAGCGAGCTGCACGCGGCGCTCTCGCTCACCTACTACGGCCCCTACTGGACGACGCTGCGGGTCGGCGCCGAGGTGTCGTTCTTCGAGCCGAACGAGCAGGGGACGCCGCCGGGCGGGGCGCTCAACGTCATCACGAACTACGGCGGGATCGTCGAGCTGCCGATCCTCGTCGGCCTGCACTACGCGGTCGCGAACGACCGGCTCGTCGTCGAGCTGATGGGCGGGCCCGACGTGACCCTCCTCACCATGAGCGGCCTCGACTCGACGGACCTCACCGGCAACCCGCGGCTCGTGGGCGACACGGTGGTGGGCTTCGACGGCATCCTCGGGCTGCACTACCTCGTGAGCCCGCTCTTCTCGGTGGGCGCCGAGGTCGGCTACCGGGCGCTGCAGACGGGCCCCCTCCGCGCATCGGACGCGACGACGCCCTACCTGACGCCGGGTGGGCAGAACGTGAACCTGAACTTCTCGGGCTTCCGCGGGCTCCTCGACCTCGCGATCGTGGTGCTCTAGGTGCGCTCCGCCCTCGCCATCCTCTCTGTTTCGGCCCTCGCCTGGGCGGGCTGCGGGGCCCCGGGGGCGCCCTCCTCGAACACGGGCCGAGCGCCCGCCGCCGGCGAAGGGACCCTCTGCCCCCTGCCGGCCGGGAGCTGCCCCGACGGGCTGATCTGCGCGAAGTGGTCGAGCTACCAGCAGTCCTTCGGCGTCTGCAGGGAGTCCTGCGACGCGGGCTGCCTGAGCGGCGAGAGCTGCGGCACGGACGGGACCTGCCAGTGCAGCCCCT
This sequence comes from Myxococcales bacterium, assembly GCA_021783235.1. Classification (GTDB taxonomy): domain Bacteria; phylum Myxococcota; class Myxococcia; order Myxococcales; family JAKAPL01; genus JAJXUD01. The sequence goes on from JAJXUD010000067.1 coordinate 5,696, forward strand.
CGGCGACGCCGGGTGGGTCGACGGACAGCTGCCACGGCATCGGCGACCTCATCTGCCACCCGAACTTCCGCGTCTGCCTGCCGCCGGCGGACGCCGGGAGCTGCGAGAGCCCGCTCGTCTATTCGTCGCTCTATTCGCTCTGCACGCCGGGCTGAGGCTCAGGGCAACCGCGTTCCGGCCGGAAGCGGGTGGCCGGCGAGGAACGACTCGGCTCGCATCCGGCGCCCCCCCTCGGGCTGGACCTCGATGAGGCGGAGCGCGCCCCGCCCGGTCGCGACGACGAGCCCCCCGCCGGCGGCGTCGTCGAGCAGCTCGCCGGGGGCGCCGTCGCCCGCCTCGACGGACGACGCGGAGATCTTGAGTCCTCCCCCGCCGGGGAGGCGGGCGATGGCGCTGGGCCAGGGCTGAAACGCCCGGACCCGATCGCGCAGCAGCTGCGCTGGGAGCCTCCAGTCGAGGAGGGCGTCCTCCCGGCGCAGCTTCGGCGCGAGCGTCGCGAGCGCGGGATCCTGGGGGACGGGCTCGAGCTCTCCCCGCTCGAGGAGGGGCAGCCCCTCGCGCAGGATCTCGCCGCCCATCCGGGCGAGCCGCTCGGTGAGGCTCCCGCCGGTGTCGTCGTCCGAGATCTCGCAGCGACGCTGCAGCAGCATCGGCCCGTCGTCGAGCCCCTCGCCGATCCGCATGAGGGTGACCCCGGTCTCGCGCTCGCCGCGGGCGATCGCCCACTGGATGGGGGCGGCGCCGCGGTACTTGGGCAAGATCGATGCGTGGACGTTCAGGTAGCCGCGCGGTGCGATTTCGAGCAGCTCGGGCGGCAGGATCTTGCCGTAGGCGACGACGAGGACGATCTCGGGAGCGATGGCCCGCAGCCTCGAGGCGAGCTCGGGCGAGCGGATCTTCTCCGGCTGAAGGAGCTCGACCCCGCGTTCACGGGCCCAGCGAGCGGTGGGGGGCGGCGCGAGCCGCTGGCCGCGCCCCTGCGGCCGGTCCGGCTGGGCGACCACCGCGACGAGCTCGCAGCGCTCGGCCACCGCCTCGAGGGATGGCAGCGCGAACTCGGGGGTCCCCATGAAGACGGCGCGCATCATTTGGATCGCCCCTATGCCAGGCCTTTGCGGGCGAGGTCAACCGCGCCAGAGGAGGACGAGATCGGTGAGGTTCGTGCCCGATTCGAAGGCCGGCAGACCGATCCCGAGCTTCGCGACGGCGGGCGAGACGTCGAAGCGCGCCTGCGCCCGCTCGATGGAGATCCCGAGGGCGAGCGCCCGATCCGCGGTCCGACCGTCGACGAGCGCACCGGCGAACGGCGAGTCCGCGTCGTGGCCGTCGCTGCCGGCGACGAGCAGCGCCGCGCGGCGGCCGCGAAGCGCCGGGGCGAGCCGCAGGGCGAGCTGCTGGGCGCGACCGCCGACGCCGTGCCCGGCGGGGAGGGCCACGATCGGTTCGCCGACGGCCACGTGGAGCGTCGGCCCAGCATGGGGTGCCGAGGCCCAGCGGGCGATCCGCTCGGCGACGCGCTCGAGCGGCCCTCGCAAGGGCGCTCGCTCGGCCCGGACGGCGAGCCCGAGCCGCTCGGCCCGCCGGGCGGCGGCGCGGGCGAGATCCAGCGGCCCCGCGAGTCGCCGCACGCGAACGCGGCGCAGGCAGGCGTCTTTCGGCCGGGCGGTCTCCGGCCGCAGGCCGCGCGCTCCCGCCTCGAGGAGACGGCGAGCCTCCGCGGGGAAGCCGCGCAGGCCCCGGACGAGGTCGAGGCAATCCTCGTAGCTCGAGGGTTCGGCGGAGAACGGTCCCGAGGCGACGCTCGCGACGGCGCCCGAGCCCACGTCCGAGAGGACGAAGACCGTGATGGGCCGGTCGCCAGCGACCCGGGCGAGGCCGCCCCCTTTGATCCGCGAGAGGTGCGCGCGCACCGCGTTGACGGCCTCGATGGGCAATCCGGACGCGACGAGGGCTCGGTGCGCCGCGAGCTTGGCCCGAGCCGAGAGCCCCGGCGCCGGACAGACGGCGAGCGCCGAGCCGCCGCCCGCGATCAGGGCCTGGAGCTCCTCTCCCGGGGGCAGCGCGCGAACGCCGCGCCAGAGCGCCCAGCCGGCGGCGAGAGAGCGCCGGTCCGGGTTCGGGTGGCCCCCCGGCAACGCCTCGAGCGGCGGCGCCGGCCCAACGCCCGCGGGGCCGACGAGCCAGCCGCGGGACAGCGACGGCCCGAGGGCGAGCGCGGCGCCGGCGGCGAGCGCCCGGGCGGGCTTGCCGAGGACGAGGAGCGCGACGGGAGCCCGGGGGCGCGCGCGACGCAGCGCCCCCTCCGCGAGGGCGGCGCCATCGCAGTCGCGAAGCGCTCCCCGGTAGATCCCCTCGAGCAGCGCGCGGGGGGTGAGTTGGCTCATCCGATCATTGTGGCCTAAGATGGCGGCGTTTTCGAAGAGGAGGCAGACGAACCGATGGACACGAGCGCCACCACCGCCGCACCGCCTCCCGAACGCCCGGGCCGGCGCCACTACCTCGTCGATCTCCGATTCCAGCTCAAGTATACGGCGCTCGCCATGGCCTTCGGCGGCTCGATCATGGCGCTCTTCGGCGCCGCGGTCTGGCACGAGGTGCGAGCCAACAGCGAGCTGATCGAGGGAAACCGGATCGCCGCTGGGCTCCTTGGCGGCGCCCGAGCCGCGGGCTTCGGCGACTTCGAGGGGGCGCTCGGCCAGTCCGATCACCGGCTCCTCTTCCTCATCGTCTGCGCATCGCTCGTCGTGATGGCGGGCGTCGGGCTCACGGGTGTGCTCATGTCCCACCGGGTGGCCGGGCCGCTGTTCGTGCTGGCGCGCTACACCCGCGAGCTCGCCGAGGGTCGTTTCCCGACGATCCGACCGCTTCGAAAGGGTGACGAGCTGCAGACCCACTTCGAGGTCTTCCGGGGCGCGGTGGAGAGTTTGCGGCAGCGCCAGCAGAAGGAGCTCGCGGAGCTCGAGCGCGTCGCGGCGGCGCTCTCGAAGCACCCGGAGCTATCGGAGGCGCAGTCGTCGGTCGCAACGCTCGTCGAGGCGAAGCGCGCCGGCCTGAGCGGCTGAGAGCCTCAGTGGGTGGCCGAGCGCGAGGAGCGCTCGATCGCGTGGACGGCCGCCACGAGCACGCCGTGGAGGGACGCGTCCTCCTCGCGGTCGAGCATCCGCCGAAGCGCCGGCAGGGCCCGCGGATCACCTAGGCGACCGAGCGCCTCGACGGCCTCGGCCTGGACGATCGGACTGATGTCGCCGAGGGCCCGCTCGCAGGCGTCCTCGGCTCCCGGCCCCTCTCGGACGACGAGGAGCACGAGGGCGCGGACCCGATCGTCGGGCGCGGAGGCCTCGGCCAGACGGCGCCGCTCGACCCCTGGATCGATGAGATCGGAGAGCGCGGCGAGGGCGCGGCGCGCGGCCTGCTGGACCTCGGGAAGCTCGGTGGGGGAGCTCGCGAGCGCCGCGAGGTCTGGAAGAGCGAGGGCATCCCGCCGCTCCGCCAAGGCGGCCGCGGCCGCGGCCCGGGTGGTGAAGCTCCCGGCCCGCAAGGCGTAGCGGAGGGCCTCTCCCGCGACCTGCGGGGGCAGCCTCGCGAGCGCGGCGGCGACGGCAGTCCGCACCGTGGGCGCGTCGTCGCCCACGAGGGCCGCGAGCTGCTCCGCGCCGGCCGGACCGAGGAGGGCGAAGACGGGGACGCCGGCGGCGCGCGCCTGCTCCGGTGCACCTCCGAGCGCGGCGCCGAATGGCTGGGCGAACGGCGGGCCCAGCCGCTCCGCGAGGCGGGCCAATCCCTTCTCCGCCTCCTCCCGGACGAAGGGGTTCTCGTCGCCGAGCGCCTCGACCAGCGCTCCCGCGACCTCCGCGCCGCCGAGCTCGGCGAGCGCCAGCGCGGCCGCGGCCCGGACCTGCGCGTTGGCATCGCCGTGAGAGGCCTCTCGCAGCGGCGGCTCCGCCTCGAGCCGACCGCCCTCGCCCAGGATGAGCGCGGCCTGGAGCCGGACCTTGAAGGAGCCGCCCTTGGTGAGCCGGTCCTCGATGAGCGCGAGCTGGTCGTCCGTGAGGGACGACCGCGAATCGGGGGCCGAAAGACCGAGGGCGAGGGCGAAGCCGAGGGCGGAGAGCACTGACCCGCAGCTTACCTCATCTTCGGGTCGCCCGTCTTCGAGGGGCCCCTGGCGTGACCGTTCGGGCGGTGCTAGACCACTGGGCCTCCCGGTGGACCAGTGGGGGTTCTGCCGGCACCACGGAGCGCCCATGCGCAAGCTCGCACTCGCCGGCCTCGCCGTCGCCCTGGCCGCCTGCAACACGGACCCGAACAAGCCAGCCTATTGGGTGGACCGGCTCACCTCGCGAAGCCCGAAGCAGCAGATCGAGGCTTGCAACCAGCTGCGCAAGATGAAGGACCTGGCGGACGCTCCCAAGATCGAGCCGCTCCTCAAGTCGGAGAACCCGAAGGTCCGCCTGGCCGCGGCCGATGCGCTCGGCGATCTCGGGGACAAGGCGGCGGTCCAGCCGCTTCTCGACGCCATCGACTTCTCGGTGGGCGGCGGCAGCGACCCCGAGACCAGGACAATCAACGAGGCCAACAAGGCCATCGCCACGGCCCTCGGGCTGATCGGCGACCACAAGGCCGTCCCCAGCGAGCTGAAGCTCCTCCGCTCGCGGGACATGTACGTGAAGCTCGCCGCGGTCGGGGCGCTCGGGCGCCTCGCCGACCCATTGGCCGTCGATCCGCTGATGGACATCGCGACGGACGATTCCACCGAGCCCTTCATCGCGAAGCAGGCGATCGTCGCCCTGGGCGCCATCGGCGACCCCAAGGCGATCCCGGCCATCGAGAAGATGCTCTTCCGCGAGCGCCAGGGCGTGAGCTTCTACCCTCAGGCGAGCTTCGCGGCCTTCGAGATCGGTGCGCCGGCGGCGACGCCGCTCATCGCGCTGCTCGAGGGCAAGGACAAGGCGACCGAGAAGTGGGCCGAGGACAACAACATCATCCCCGAGGCGCTCTACGCGAAGACCGCCCAGGTGCTCGGCGACGTCGGTGACCCGCGCGCCGACAAGGCGCTGATCGAGCGGCTTCATTACGAGAGCCCGAGCGACCTCAAGCTCCTCGTCCGCGCCAACGCCGCCGAGTCGCTCGGCCGGCTGCGGGCAAAGGGCGCCGCGAAGCCGATCGCGGCGATGCTCGGCGAGCCCGAGGCCAACATCCGCGACGCCTACGGCCGAGCGCTCGTCCTCATCGGAGACCCGAGCGTCGTTCCGGAGCTCGTCAAGGCGAGCCAGAGCGGCAGCTGGGACGCCCGCGAAGGGTCGATCCACGCGCTCTCGAACCTGGCCGGCGCGAAGGAGATCCCGCTGCTCCAGAAGATCATCGCCGACGAGCCCGGCCGCTGGAAGAAGGAGTGTTCGGATGCGGGCAACTCGGACGACGACTGCAAGGCGGCGCTCGCAAAGCACCTCCAGGTTCTGAAGGGCCACCTCTCCCGCCTCGAGGCGGACAAGGAGTGCGGCGAGAGCGAGAGCTGCTGGGTGGGCAAGCTCAAGGATCCGAACGGGCCCGTGCGCGAGCGCGCCGCCTTCGAGCTCGGACGAAAGGGCGACCCGAAGGCGATCCCGGCGCTGCTCGCCGCGCTCCAGGACGACGATCTGCTCGCCCGCTTTGCGGAGAACGCCGCGATCGGCTGGCTCGTCGAGGGAAGCGCCGCGGGCAAGACCCAGGCCGCTGCGGCCGCGGCACGGCTGAGCCAGATCCTCGCCGATGACGACGGCAAGCTCACCTACATCCGGATCGACGAGGACCTGAAGCGGCTCGACGCCCGGCTCGAGAAGATCGCCCGCGGCTGAGGCCCCCCCGACCGCCCACATCGAGGCGCTGCCCCTTCAGCTTCCCCCGGCCCGCCGCGCCGGAGCGGGATCGTCGTGATGCGCCTCGTCCTCGCCCTCGCGCAGGCCGGCGAGGGCCGACGGCAGAAAGCTCGGCGGCAGGATCTTCGAGAGGGCGAGGACGAGGAGTAGGCCGCCAGGGGCGGCGAAGAGCGCGAGACCCGGGACAGTCTTCGCGAGGTCGAGGAGCTGCTCGCGCAACCGACGCCGCTGCTCGGGATCCAGCTTCTTGCCCCGCGCCAAGGTCGCCAGCGCGAGGGTCAGCTCGCGCCCCTGCCGAGCTTCGTGGAGCAGCACCGCTCGATTGCGGTCGACGAAGCGCCCAACCGTGACGAGCGCCTGATCGGTCAGATCCTCGAGCCGGTCGCGGACCTGGAAGCGATCGACGAACTCCGGATGGCCCGCGTAGAACTCGGCGAGCTCGGCCTCGATGCCCGCGAGCTCCTCCTGCGGGATTCCCAGGGTCTCGGCGAGCCGCTGCAAGAAGCGCCGCTCCTGGGGAGAGCGCCAGCCGTCGGCGAGGGCGCCGAGCACGACCTGCTCGAGGATGAAGCGGCGCGTCCTCGGGCTCGAGATCGCGGCGGCGATCGCCTCGGGGGGCCTCGGCCGCTCGAGGGTCTCGCGAAGCCGGCGAGAGAGATCCCGGGGCAGCCCCAGGGCGCGCAGCTGCCGGAGCATGATGCGGCGAGCCAGCCCGCTCGGCGCGTGATCGGCGCGGGCGAGGAGCATCAAGGCCTCGGCGAGGGCGGCCCGCTCCCGGTCCATGTAGCCCCGAAGGCGCGCGGCGGCGAGCGCCGAGAAGCGGCGGCGCTTGTAGTAGTGAAGCGCCATCCGGCCGAGAAATCGGGCGTCGCAGTAGAGAAGGCCGTTGTGGAGCGGCAGCCCCAGCGCCGGATCGGCCACGAGCGCGTCGCCGCGCCGCCAGAGCGGCTTCGCGAGCGCGCGGGCCTCCCGTTCGAGCAGCTCCGCGGTCGGAGGGCGAACGGCCAGCCGGGCCGCGGCGTCGTCTTCCCCCAGCAGCGCCGCGAGCAGCACGAGCAGGTCCCGATGGCGCTCGAGCAGAGACGGCGAGGCCTCGAAGACCAGCGCCACCGCCCCACAGAGATCGAGCTCGCGGGCGAGCGCGGTGAGAAAGAGGGCCTCGGAGGCGGGGCGATCGCCCGCGGCGAGCCCCGCCGGATCGAGCGGGGTTCCGTACCGCAGGCCCGAGGCGCGCATGAGCCGCCGCACGGCCCGCTTCCCCCTCATCCACGGGGGATGAGCGGTGTCGAAGCAGTCGGGCGGCAGCGACCGACGGCAAGCGTCGGCGTCGTAGCCTTCCGCGTATTCCCGCAGAAAGCTCCAGAGCCAACCGCGATCACTGAGCCGACCGGTCATCACCCGCACACCTAAGCGGAAGGGTCGCGGAATTCAAGCGAGCCCGCTCTGCCCAGCCGCGGCAGCGGCCCGACGGCCGCCGGCCTCAGGCCTTCGCCCGGCCCCGCTTGGCCTGGGCATCGTCCTCCACCGGAGGGACGACCGCGAGCTCGGGGACGAGGCCATGCCGAATGCCGGCCTTCTCGAAGAGCTTCCCCTCGAGCCTGGCGAGAATCTCGCTGTGCTCCTTGAGAAAGTCCTTCGCCTGCTCGCGCCCCTGCCCGATCCGCTCGCCGTCGAAGGCGAACCACGAGCCGCTCTTTTCGACGAGGTTCTCGGCGACCGCGAGATCGAGCACGTCGCCCTCGCGGCTGATGCCGGCGCCGTACATGATGTCGAACTCGACCTCGCGGAAGGGCGGCGCGACCTTGTTCTTCACCACCTTGACGCGGGTGCGGCTGCCGATGACCTGCTCGCCGTTCTTGATGGCGCCGATGCGCCGGATGTCCAGCCGCTGGCTCGCGTAGAACTTGAGGGCGTTGCCGCCGGTCGTCGTCTCGGGGTTGCCGAACATGACGCCGATCTTCATTCGGATCTGGTTGATGAAGACGACGCAGGTCTGGCTCTTCGAGATGGTGCCGGTCAGCTTGCGCAGGGCCTGGCTCATGAGCCGGGCCTGCACGCCCATGTGGGCGTCGCCCATCTCTCCCTCGAGCTCGGCGCGCGGCACGAGCGCCGCCACCGAGTCGATGACGAGCACGTCGATGCCACCAGAGCGGACGAGCATCTCGGTGATCTCGAGCGCCTGCTCGCCGGTGTCCGGCTGGGAGATGAGCAGGTCGTCGGTGCGGACGCCGAGCTTGCGGGCGTAGCCGACGTCGAGGGCGTGCTCGGCGTCGATGTAGCCGGCGACGCCGCCCTTCTTTTGGGCCTCGGCGACGGCGTGGAGCGCGAGCGTCGTCTTGCCCGAGGACTCCGGCCCATAGATTTCGATGATCCGCCCCTTCGGGAAGCCGCCGACGCCGAGGGCGATGTCGAGGCTGGGGGAGCCGGTCGAGATGGCCTGGACGTCCTTGACCAGCGCCTCCTCGTTGCCGAGCCGCATGATCGAGCCTTTGCCGAACTGCTTTTCGATCGAGGCCACTGCGAGCTCGATCGCCTTCTGCTTCTCCGGTGCCAGCGCCATGGACTGCTCCTTCGGGTCGTTGTCGAGGCCGAAGACTATAGTCCCGCCGGCTGACAAGGGCGCCGCCGCCCTGCCCGGCCGCGTTCAGCGGACCTCGGCGTCGAAGAAGAAGCCCCGGGCCGGCGAGGCCTGGCCGGCGACCTCGAGCTCGAGCCTCCCCTCCTGGCCGGAATCGCCCATCGTGCCGAGGTCGCGCTCCCTCAGCCCCGGGGCGTCGACGCTCTCGCGCCAGAGCTCGCGCCCCTCCCGGCGAACGGTGAGCTCGACGGGCAATGGAGGCGATCCGTCCGGCAGGCCGTACCAGAGATGGACCGAGCGACCGGCCGGGACGCGGAAGCTCATGCGACGCGGCCCCTGCGGGTTCGGACTCAGCGTCACGAGGGTCCGCTCGACGCCGCCGAAGCTCGGCCGGTGGGCGAGCGTGACCCCGCTCATGAGCCAGTCCTGGCCCCGGTCGAAGTACGAGCACTCCCAGCGATCGACCTGGTTGTTGAAGTAGTCGCAGGGGATCTCCCCCCGCGGGCTCTCGATGGCGACCGCGGCCTCCTCGACGTGGTCGACGAGGCGCCACGGCCGGCCGCGCCGCGCGAGCGCGACGGCGCCGCGCCCGAGCGCGAAGAGGACGAGGATGGCGGCCGCGCCAGCGAACCCCACCTGCCAGCCCCTTCGCGGCGCCGGCGGCTCGGGGCGCGGCGGCAGGAAAAACCCCGCGAGGGCCGCGAGCGGCGCGGCGCAGAGCCAAATTGCGGGATCCCAGAAGTCGTCCCGGTACCAGTCGTACTTCGCGAAGAAGACGAGCGGCCAGCCGATGGCGAAGAGGAGCGCCGCGGCCTCCTGGAGGCGGCGGCGGCGCCAGGCGATCGCGACGGTCCCGAGGAGCGCGAGGGGATAGGCGGCGAAGACCGTGTCGATGCCGTAGGCCTGATCGCTCGGGTGCGGCGGCAGCCCCCAGACCGCCCGGAGCCCCACCCAGAAGTCGCGGCCGAAGAGGCGGGTGTGCGGCCGGATCACGGGCTGGCCAGCCTGGACGACGAGCACCCGGTGGTAGGCGGTGATCCAGGGGGCGCCGAAGAGCGCCCAGTCGAAACCGGCGAGGAGCGCGAGGCCGACGCCGCTCGCGAGGCAAAAGCGGAGGAGCTTGCGCCCATCGGCGCCGCGGAAGGCCCAGAGGGCGAACGGGACGAGGAAGAAGACGTTCGTCACCTTGGCGAAGACCGAGAGGCCGGCGAAGAGGCCCGCCCAGCCCGGCCGGTCGTCTTCGAGGAACAGCGCCGCGCCCACGACGAGGACGGCGTAGAAGAGGTCGTTGTTGTAGCCGTACGACTCGCGGACGATCAGGGGGAGCGCGCCCAGGGCGATCCCGATCACGGAGGCCGCCCAGCGCGCGGCGAAGCGCGCCGCGAGCTCGGCGGCGAGGAGCGCGCCGAGGACGCCGCAGAGCAGGTTGAGGAGGAGCGTGCCGATGGGTCCGAAGGCGAGGTAGAAGGGGATGCTCACGAGCGGCATCAGCACGGGGTGCTTCGGGTACCAGGTGCCGTCCTTGCCGACCGCGACGTTGGACCAGTCGTCCGAGAGGTTGTAGTTCCAGCCGAGCTTTCCCTCGTACCAGCTGTGCGGCTGCATCGGTCCCTGGTCCAGCGATCCGTGCTCGACGACCGCCCGGAGCGCGTCGTAATAGAAGGCGCCATCCCGGTAGAGCCAGTGATTGGGCTCGTAGCGGGCGAGCGCGGAGCGGCCCTGAATCCCGAGGACCGCGAGCGCCACCAGGAGACGCCACGCGCCGGGCGCCGCCGCGAGGCTGCGCCAGAGCCCAGCGGCGGGCGCCGGAAGCGCGGGATCGACGGGGAGGGACGCAGCCATGAACGGGGCTGTTTTCGGTCGAAACCCATGGGGTGTCAACCGCTTACAGTCATCGTCAGGCGGCGGCCGCCATTCGTTGACACCCTTTCCCGCGCATGCCTAGCATGACCTCGAGAATGCGCCCCACGAGCCTGCTCGTCCTCGCCAGCGCCCTCGGCGCGGCGCTGGCCGGCTGTCAGCCGCAGCATCTCTACGCGACCCTGCCCCCCGGGACGATGATCGACTCGTTTTCGCAGGAGAAGGTCGCGAAGACCGACATCCTCTGGGTGGTCGACGCCTCGGGCTCGATGGCCGCCGAGCAGGCGGAGCTCGCGGCCTCGTTCCCGAAGTTCTTCGCCCATCTGCAGTCGGCGGCGCTCGACTACCGGATCGCGGTGACGACCATGGCCGTGCTGACTCCCGACGGGCAGCCGCTCGGGACGGCGGGACAGCTCGTGGGCAACCCGGCGGTCATCGTGGGCGGGAGCCAGGATCCCGCGGTCCCGGACAGCGCCGACCCACAGGCCGCCTTCGAGTCGAACATCCTCGTCGGGACGAGCGGCTCCGCGCGCGACGAAGGGCTCGAGGCGACCGCGGACTCACTGGACTTCCTCGCGGCCGAGGCATCGAACGCCCAGGCCGCCGGCAAGCCGATCCTCTTCTTGCGCCCCGACGCCTCGCTCTTCATCGTCCTCGTCACGGACGGCGTCGACTACTCGCCGGACGAGCCGCGCTACTACTGGCGGCTCTTCGAGCAGACGAAGGGGCTCGGCAACGAGGGGCTCGTCACGGTCTCCGGGATCCTGAGCGAGCCGCCGAACGGCTGCAACGGAAACGCGCCTGGCATCCGCTACTACGAGGTCGTGGAGATGTCCGGCGGGGTCACGGGATCGATCTGCGATTCGAGCTTCGACAAGTCGCTCGACGACCTCGGCTTCGCCGCCGTCGGCCTGAAGCACAAGTTCTACCTGAGCCAGCCCCCGGACCCGACGACCCTTCAAGTCGTCGTGAACTATCCCTGCGGCACGACGAGCAGCCTGCACTGCGTGGGGGGTTACACCGCCACCTGCCCCTCCGGCTACGGCGCACAGTGCACGGCGAGCTGCGACACGACGGGTCTCGCCTGCCCGCCGCCCGAGGACGCACAGAACGGCTGGCAGTACGAGGCCTCGGACAACGCCATCCTCTTCGCCGGACAGGCGATCCCGTCGCTCGGCAGCGTCGTGCAGGTCACCTATACGGTGGCGTCGGGGCCTCTGCCTTGAGGTTCTCGCGCTCGGCGGTCGCGCTCGCCGCCCTGGCGGCGGGGGCGCTGGGCTGCCGCACCAAGCTCGAGCAGGTCGACCCGAAGCTCGCGCTCTCGCCCGCTGCGCTCGACTTCGGCTCGGTGCCGGTCCTTCAGCCGAAGCCGCTCTCTCTGACCCTGACGGACGAGGGTGGCGCCGATCTCACGGTCTCGCGGATCTCGATCGCGTCGGATGGCGGCGTCTTCACGATCGCGAGCGCCACGCCGACCGACGTCGCGGCCGGGGGCGGGACCGCCACCGTGACCGTCGTCTTCACGGCCCCGGCGGAGCAGGGCTACAGCGGGACGCTCACGATCGCGAGCGACGATCCCACGAGCCCTCTGGCCACCGTCGCGCTCACGGGAACCGGCTCGACTCGCGGCGCGCTCGTGGTCTCGCCGAACCCGCTGGACTTCGGCCAGGTCGGCGAGGGCACGACGCAGCTCGAGCAGCTCACGCTCAGCTCGGTCGGGACCGCGCCGCTCCTCGTCAGCTCGATTGCCCTCGGACCCGGCACCGACCCCGCCTTCCAGTTCGCCTCCTCGACGAAGACCCCGGTGACCCTCCCGAACGCGCCTCCGGGCGACAGCGCGCAGATCGCGCTGCGCTTCAGCCCGACGGCGAGCACGCCCACCGTGGCCCAGGGATCGGTGATCATCCAGTCGACCGACCCCTCTCAGCCGACCCTCTCCGTCCCCTTGAAGGGCGAGACCATCTTCGCCCCGATCGCGGAGATCGCCGACGCGGGGACGGTGGCCGTGGGGGCGCAGGTGACGCTCGACGGCTCGGGGAGCCACGACCCGGGCGGCCACACGCCGCTCGCGTACGCCTGGGCCATGACCCGCAAGCCGCTCGGCAGCAACGCGGCGCTCTCGGACCCCGCGGTGGTGCAGCCGAGCCTCCTCGCGGATCAGCCGGGCAGCTACGACTTCGAGCTGGCCGTCACGAACTCGCTCGGGGTGCAGTCGGTCACGCCGGCCTACGCGTCGATCCTGGCGCGACCGGCCGAGGATCTCTACGTCGAGATGATCTGGGACAACGACCCCGTCGACATGGACCTGCACTTCCTCGCTCCGAACGGGCAGCTCGATTCGACGGCGAGCGACTGCAACGGCAACAATCAGAATCCCAGCGGCTTCTCGGCGGTCTGCAGCGACGACCACCTGGTGGGCCCGGGGCCCGAGTGGGCGAAGGACGTGACGCCGAGCCCCGGCAGCTACACGGTCGACGTCGTCTACTACTCGAGCCACGGCGTCGCGAACCCGGCGACGAACGTCACCGTCCGCGTCTACGTCTACGGCGTCGTCCAGGCGCAGCTCACCCAGCAGCTCACCCTCGCCGGGCAGATCTGGTCGGTCGCGACGATCGACTGGCCGAGCGCCACCATCACGCCCCTCGGCACCGTGCAAGGCGGCTGACGTGCGGACGGCCCTCCTCGCTCTTCCCGCGGCCCTCCTGCTCGCCGCCTGTCCCGGGGGGCAGGGCCGCGGGCGCACCGACGCGGGTCCCGATGCGGGGCCGAGCTGCCGCACGAGCGCCGACTGCGACGGCGGCGAGATCTGCGCGGGCGCGCTGGACGGCGGGAGCGGCGGCCGCTGCGCCCCCTGTCAGACGAACGGCGACTGCCTCCCGGACCAGCGGTGCGACCCGTCGAGCCACGGCTGCGCCTTCCTGCCCGGGTGGGGGAACCAGTGCTCCCTCAACGGCGACTGCTCGCTCGGGCAGTTCTGCAAACAGGGGCTCTGCGTCGCCGCCGCGGACGCGACCCTCTGCACGCGAGGCAACTGCCCGACCGGCGAGCGCTGCAATCAGGCGAACCAGGTCTGCGAACAGGATCTCGGCTGTCTTGGGAACCAGGACTGCCCGACCGCCCAGGCCTGCAACCCCGGCACGCGCGCCTGCCAGCCGGCCTGCAGCGCGGCGACGGCCGCCCAGGTCTGTGACCCCACCCAGAAGTGCGTGAACGGGCTCTGCGTCGACTGCACGACCAGCGCCGACTGCGGCCCCGGGCTCACCTGCAACGTGGCGGCCGGCCGCTGCGGCGGCGTCGATGCTTGCTTCAGCGACGCCGACTGCTCGGCGGGCCAGATCTGCGACCTCGCGACCCAGTCGTGCGGCAGCGCCCCGCCCCCCTGCGGCTCGAACGACGACTGCCCGGCCGCGGACGTCTGCGACGTCTCGACCGGCCGCTGCCTCCTCGCCGCCTGCCAGCCCGACGTCTTCGAGCCGAATGGTAGCCAGTCCCAGGCGGCCCCGATCGCGATCGGCCAGTCCTACACTGGGCTCACCCTCTGCACCCCGCAGGAGCAGGACTGGTTCACCCTGCCGCTCGAATCGGGGGATCGCTTGGAGGTGACGATCGACGCGAACAGCACCGGCGCGGGCTACAGCTTCGACGTGCAGCTACGCGCCGGCGATGGCACCATCGTCGCGGACGGGAACCTCGCGCTCGACCAGACGGTCGCGGTCGCGGGGAGCTACTACCTGCGGATGACGGACGGCGACTCCGACACGACCTACGGCTTTTCGACCCTGGTCTCGCACGGCGCACCCTGCCCGCCGAGCCCGTTCGGAGACGACGGCTCGGCTGCGACCGCGGCGGCGCTGGACGGAGGCACGGTCGGCCCGATCTGGCTCTGCGCCGGCGAGACGCAGTGGTACGCCACGGCGCTTCCGGTGGGCTCGGGCCTCACCGCGACGCTCTCCAGTGACCCGACGCAGGGACCGCTCGGCCTCGCGCTCCTCGCCGGCGACGGCACGACGGTGCTCGCCCAGGATCAGAGCGGGCGGCCCATCGAGACGGCCACGGCATCGGGGCCGGCCGGTGGCCGGGTCTACGTCGAGGTCACGGGCGACGGCCAGGACTCGAACTCGTACACGCTCTCCCTCACCTTCGGAGCCGGCGGATGAAGCGACTGCTCTGCGCCGCGGCGTTCGCGATCGCCGCCGCCGGCTGCCAACATTCCGGGGGCGGCGGAGACGCCGGCCCGACCTCGATCTTCGTCCCCACGGCCCAGGACGGCGGCGCCTCCGGGCCGCTCGACGGCGGCGGGGGAGCCGACGCCGGGCCCATCGTCCTCGACGGCGGCGGGCCGGTGCCCGTCCAGGTGACCCTCGTCTCGCCGAACCGGGGCCCCACCGCCGGCGGCACGCCCGTCACGATCAGCGGCGCGGGCTTCGCCTCGGGTCTGCTCTCGGGCGGCGCCTCGGCGGGGGCCGAAACGACCGTCTCGTTCGAGGGCAACCCCGCCATCGGCGTCACCGTGCTCACCGATGGAACGCTCGAGGTCTCGTCGCCCGCGGGGCTCGCGGGCGCGGCGGACGTCACGGTGACGAACCCGAACGGCAGCGCGACCTGCCATGGCTGCTTCCTCTACCAGTCGCCGGTCGAGATCTATTCGGTCGCGCCGCCCCAGGGCCCCACCGCCGGCGGAACCTCGGTGGTGGTGAACGGCGTCGGCTTCAGCCCGAGCACCACCCTGCTCTTCGGACCGCACGGCGCCGTCCACACGGAGTACGTCTCGCCCTCGACGCTCGTCGCCTTGACCCCCCCGGCGCCGCTCGCTGGGCCGGTGGACGTCCGCGTCTTCAACCAGAGCGGCTACGCGAAGCTCCACGCGGGTTTCAGCTACTTCGCGCGGCCGGCGGTCCTGTCGGTCTCGCCGGCCGGCGGTCCGGCGACCGGGGGCAGCACCATCACCGTCAAGGGGCACGGCTTTTTCGGGGAGCTCGTCTCGGCGAGCATCGGCGGCGTCCCGGCCGCCTCCGTCACGGTCGTGGACGATCAGACGGTCACGCTGGTCACCCCTGCCGGAGCGCCCGGCCCCGCCGACGTGCTCCTCTCGGATCCCGACGGAAGCGCGACCCTGCGGGGAGGCTTCGTCTATTACCCGCCGAACGCGACCGGGCTGCTCATCTCTGGCGTCTCCCCCGGGGAGGGAAGCGCCGCCGGAGGCAGCTCGGTGACCATCGTCGGTGCGGGCTATGGGGGCGCCGCCACGGTCACCTTCGGCGGCGTCGCCGCGACCGGCGCGACCCTCCTCGACTCCCACGACCTCGCCGTCACGACGCCCCCCGGCGTGGCTGGTCTCGTGGACGTCGCGGTGACGATCGGGGGGGCGACGGCGACGCTCTCCCATGGCTTCGACTACCTGCCGGCCTTCGGCGCGACGCAGCTCTCGCCCGCCACTGGACCCACCTCGGGCGGCAGCCAGGTCACGCTGACCGGCGTGGGCTTCTCTGCGGGCGACCGGCTGTTCGTCGGCGCCCTCGAGGCCCCGCAGCTGACCGTGGCCGGCCCGACCACGATCCTGTTCACGACTCCGCCGGGAAGCGCCGGCCCAGCGGACGTCACGCTGGTCTCGCCGGGGAGCGCTCCCCAGCGCTCCACGCTGCCTTCGGCGTTCGTCTACACCGACTCCTTCACCCTGGTGCAGCTCGCCCCGGCGAGCGGGGCGCAGGCCGGCGGCACGTATGTAACCCTGCTCGGGACCGGCTTCGGCCTCGGCGTCGCCGCCTCGTTCGGCGGCAGCGCCGCGAGCGAGGTGACCTTCGTCGATCCCTACACCGTGAGCTGCCACACGCCGCCGGGGAGCCCGGGGCCCGTGGACGTCACGGCCACGCTGCCCCCGTCGGGCGGCGGAGCGGCGCCTACGAGCAGCCTCCCCGGCGGCTTCTCCTACTTCGACCCGACGAACGCGGCCGGCGGCGAGAGCGGCGGCCCCCTGGACGGCACCCTGAACGTCACGGTGCTCGACAGCGACTTCAGCGCTTACGGCCGGCCGCTGCAAGGAGCGACGGTGGAGCTCGGCGTCGACCCGCGCACGCCGTTTCAGGGACAGACGGACGCGCGCGGCCAGATCACCTTTAGCGACCCCACCCTCGTGAAGGCCCAGACCGTCACGGCGAGCTACGGCGGCTTCGTCGCGACGACCATCGACGACGTCGCGAGCCAGAACCTGACGGTCTTCCTCGGCGTGCCGATGGGCAGCGGCCAGATGCCGCAGCCCTGCCCCTGCGGCGCGCCGCCCGACTGCCCCCAGAACTGCGGCCTACCCTTCTGCGGCATGCTCGGCTCCTGCGTGCAGTGCCTGCAGGACACCGATTGCCAGAACCCGAGCCTGCCGGGCTACGACCCCTCGAAGCCCCACTGCAATCCCCCCGGCGGGATCGGCGGCGCCTGCGTCCAGTGCGTCCAGGACGCCGACTGCGCGCAGAACTCGCAGGGGCTGCTCGCCTGCGACGACCAGCGCGGGGCGCAGAGCAGCTTCAGCTGCGTGCAGTGCACCGGGGACCAGTTCTGCCCGAAGGGGGAGTACTGCAACGGCAACAGCCTCACCTGCGTCCAGCCCGATACGATCTCGGGGGCGGTCTACGGCTTCAAGCTGCCGGCGAGCGTGAGCCTCGGCCCGTCGAAGCACGTCGAAGCGCACGTCGGGCTCGTCCAGCCCGCGGTCTACGCGTTCGAGCCCTTCGGCCCGCAGCCGCCCGAGGTGACGGTCACCCAGGACGGCGGCGGCTTCACGCTCGCCCTCGACGCCGGCCCGTTGACCTTGAGCCTGTACGCCAAGTTCGGCATCCAGGACGACTCCACCGGCACGTTCACGCCGCTCCTCCTCGGGGTCCTGCGCAATGTCTACGTCGCCCCGAGCCATCCGGTGAGCGGCGCGAACATCATTCTCGACACCCACCTCGATCAGAGCGCCACCCTCGCGCTCGAGAACCAGCTCGACCCGCCGCCGCCGCTGAGCCCGCTGTCGGTGGACACGAATCCGGTGAGCTACGACACCTTCGCCTACCTCGATCTCGGCCAGGCGGGCGTCTTGCCGATCGAGGACGTCGTCGCGAGCGGCTCGACCGTGACGCTCGCGAACCTCCCGAACGTCGCGAGCGGCGACGTGCTCTTCCTCACCCAGGCTTACCAGCCCCCCGCGCCGGGGCAGACTCCCCCGTCCGATCCGAGCCAGCGATCGCCCACGTCGCTCTTCTTCCGCCGCACGAGCGGCGGATTCGCCTCCGCCGTCTCGATGGGCCCCCTGCTCTCGTTCCTGGCCCTGACGCATCCCGCCTTCGGCGGACAGCTCGATGGCACCTTCTCCTGGAGCTTCGTCGATCCGAGCGCGCCGACGCCGGACCTGACGAAGATCGACCTCGCCTGGACGCAGATCGACTCCTCGGGCAACCAGCTCGCGCCGCTCACCCAAATCTGGGAGATCGTCGTCCCGGGGAACCAGACGAGCGTGCAGATTCCCCCGGCGCAGCTCTCGCAGATCGTCCAGAGCCTCCCACAGAGCTCGACCTCGGCGACGACGCTGCTCGCCTGGTTCGTCTACACCGCCCGCTCGCCGCGCTTCGACTACGACTTCTGGAGCTACCAGGAGCTCTCCGAGCTGACCTGGACCGCCTTCCAAACCTCCTTCTCGGTGGCGCTCCCGTGAACGGTCTCCGCTTCCTGATCCTGCTCTCGCTCTCCCCTCTCGCGACGGGCCTGCTCTCTTGCCGCGGGAGCCAGCTCAAAGTCTCCTGCCAGACCGACAGCGACTGCGGGCCGCATTTCCGCTGCGGCGTCGGCGGCCAGTTCCACGGCAGCTGCCTCTGCGCGGACGACCAGGCCTGCGCGCCGAACGACGCCGGCCCGACCTTCTGTGACCCCCTTGGCCTCTGCCAGGGGAAGGTGGGCTGCTCGACCGACTTCGACTGCGCCTCCGGCCAGTTCTGCGACGTCTCGGTCGGGCTCTGCCTCGCGAGCCCGGCCTGCGGAACCGACCTCGACTGCCCGTTCGGGACCGTCTGCGACTCGACGACCCAGCTCTGCCTCGCGGGATGCCGCTCGACCGGTGATTGCCCGAGCGGGGACGGCGGGACCATCGTCCCGTGCGTCTGCGGAGACGGCCTCGAGTGCCAGTGCCCACCGCCCGGCGACGGCGGCTTCATCGACCCGGCGACCTACGACCGCTCGAAGTGCCCCATCGGCAGCTGTGAGCCGGGCAATTGCGCGGGCGACACCGCGGATTGCCCTTACAACGACAGCTGCGTCGCCCCAGAGGCCGACGGCGGATCGTGGAGCTGCCAACCCGATCCGCGCGACGTCGTCCTCTGCCAGGGCTGCACCTACACCCCGGGCACCGTGAGCGCCTGCGGCGCGGGGAACACCGGTGGCGCCAACTTCTGCCTGCTCGATCTCGAGAACCCCACCGGGGGGACGACCTTCTGCGGCGTCGACTGCAGCCACGGGGAGAGCTGTCCCTCCGGCTACGAGTGCGACGACGTCATCATCTTGACGCAGAACCCCTGCTCGAGCGACCAGTCGTGCAACCCGAGCCCGATCGCCTGCGACCCCGGGCTGGACGGCGGCGGGAGCTGTCCCGTGGACACCCGCTGCGCGCCCGAGAGCGCGAGCACGGGCCACTGCGGCGGCTACTGCATCATGGCCGAGGGCGAGGCGGGCGGCTTTTGCAGCTGCGTCACCGACTCGGACTGCCCGCACGACACCTGCGACACGACCTCGAGGAGCTGCACCATCTCCCAGCAGCCCTGCGACCCCTCGAACCCCGCCACCTGCAACGCGGTCGTGAGCTGCGTCGACTTTGGGGGGGCGCGCGGCTGCTGGATCGGCCGCAACTGCGCGCCGACGCACGGCCTGCACTGCCCGCTCCCGGCGAACCAGTAGCCGCAGGGGCCCCGGACCGCGCCTACTTGCGGGCCGATCTCGGCTGCTCGCAGCTCGTCGGGGCCGCGGCGGCGGCGCGCAGCGGCTCGGCCTTCGCCGGCAGGAGCTCTCCGGCGCGGGCGAGGAAGTGATCGCGCAGATCCTTCAGGTAGGGCGGGTTCTTGCAG
Source organism: Myxococcales bacterium (assembly GCA_021783235.1). Taxonomy (GTDB): domain Bacteria; phylum Myxococcota; class Myxococcia; order Myxococcales; family JAKAPL01; genus JAJXUD01. Next base: position 25,072 of record JAJXUD010000067.1, read on the forward strand.
TAGGCGACGACGTCCCAGTACTCCGAGGCGATGACGAGCTCGCTCGCCCGCTCCCAGTCGAGGGACTGGGGCGACGAGTGGAACAGCGCCTTCGCCGCCTCGTCGAGCCCGATCGGTCCCCCGGGCTGGAAGGCGCGGGCCGAGAGCCAGAGCGAGAAGAGCTCCCGCCCGCCGAGCGCCGAGAGCAGGCGGGCCCCCGCGAGGATCTCGTGCGCATGGCTCGGCAGCAACAGCCGCGTCGCGAGCTCCTCCGCCATTCGCGAGGCGCAGCGCGCGGCCCCGGTGGGGCTCGGGGCGATGGCCTCGCGGTAGTAGCTCGCCATCCCCACGTCGCCCGCCCGGGCGAGGTAGTCGGGGCAGCGCAGCTCGGCGAGGAAGAGCTGGCCCACGGGCGCCGCGAGGGCCTCGTCCGCGACGACCGCGAAAGGCGCCCCGGGCTTGCCGGTCTCGTGCTGCTGCCGCTCTCGCAGCGCGTCGACCGATCGGCCGATCCGGGCGAGCACGAGGCTGCTCGTCTCGAAGTCGGGGACCTCGGAGGCGAGCCGGAAATAGAAGAGGCTACCCAGGACGACACCCGCTCCGGCAAGCGCGACGAAGAGCCAGAAGAGGCGGCGGAGCGAGGCCATCTCAACGCTCCCGGAAGTCGTCGGGGATCGGGTGGAGCGCGGTCTTCTCGACCGGCGCCTCGCCCTCCTCGGCCTCTGCCTCGTCGTCGAGGGATGAGAGGTCCGGCCCCGCTTCGGCCCGCGGCGCCGGGCGCGGGATGGCTGGCCGCGGGGACGGGCTCGGCGGCGGAGCGGGGCGACCGGCTGGACGGGCGGCGGCGGCGGCGGCCACGGCGGCGGGCTTCG
>JAJXUD010000007.1 GCA_021783235.1 Myxococcales bacterium
GGCGTTCACAGCCGGCACCCCAGGGCCGCGTGACCTGGGGCCGAGCGGGAGCGGCCTCTCCCGCGACGGCGACCGCGGCCGACGACGGCGGAGAGCCCCGGGGATCGAAAGGTCCCCGGGGCTTTTGTTGGTGCGCTGTGCGAGCGGGTCGGCATGTGGCATCGTCGTGCAATCGTTGGGCGCCGCCCCAGATGCCTGGGTGGCGGGTCTCGATGAGGGGGGACCTCGGCTTCGACCTGCTCCCCTCGTCAGCTTTTCCAAGAGTGAAACGAGGCAGTCATGAACCGTCCATCGCTCCCCCCGCCATCGATTCGCCTTCGCTCCATTCTCTTCGCGCTGACCGCCGCGCTCTCCGTGGGCTGCCGCGCGAGCGCGGAGGCGGCCTGGGCCGACGGCGGCGCCGCGGGCGACGCCGGGGGCAGTCGTCCGGTCTGTGCGCCCATCCAGGGCTCCGGGCTCACGAGCCAGCAACTCTTCTGCGGGGGGCTGGACGCCTGCGTCGGTTATCGTCAGCTCATCGACCCCATCTGCCAGCAGCTCTGCCAGGCCTGCGCGCCCTCGGATGACGAGGGCCTCCGCTCTCTCGCGCTCTGCGGCTACAGCTGCCCGGCCTTGCTCGGCTGCGACCTCGACGCCGGAAGTCTCCTCACGCCGCCCTGCGCCGCCGTCGTCGTGCAGGCGCAGCTCGCCGCCCTCGACGCCGGGTGGGAGGAGTGAGGCCCGTGAAGCGTCGAGCCTTGCCGTCCGGTCTGATCGACTCCTACCGGCTAGTACGGCCCCAGGAAGCGCTCGCCGTCGAAGTGGATCATGTGGTCGGGGGCTTCGGCCAGCGACCCGACGGAGTCCAGGTAGGCGGCGAGCTTCTTCTCCCAGGCGGCGCTCTTGTAGGCGCGGAGCAGCTCGAGTGCCCTGGGCTCGATCTGGTAGACGTTGTCGGGACTGTTGACGGGCCGGCCGGGCTCGTCGGGGTTGGGCAGGACGAGGCCGGCCTGGACGAACTGGTGGACCGTGAACCGCCGGACCGTCTCGCGCGTGTTGGGCGCGTACGTCTTGCCGTAGTGCCGCGCGAAGAAGCTCATCATGGGGGTGATGCCGCAGAGGGGCGCGGTCGCCTTGGTCCATGGCGTGCCAGGCTCGAGATCGAGGAGCGAGAGGAGGGCGAGCGCCGAGCGCTCGTTCTGCTGTTCGCGGGGAAGATCGAGTGCGCGCAGGACGTCGAGGGCCTCTTCGATCCGTTTCTTCGCGCGGATGGGGTTTGGGGCGGCGGTCTTCTCGGCCACGGTGAGAAGCTCCTTCTCGACGAGGCCGTCGATCTCGTCCTCGGTCAGGGTCCGGTCGGGCGCGTGGGAGCCGAGGCGCTCGAGCTGGGTCCGGGTTGGGTAGGGGAGGCTGCGCAGGTCCGTCGCGTTGACCTGGGTGTGGCCGCTCCACTGGCGGAAGTAGGCGTCGAGGAGCGACGAGTTCAGGAACCGGGCAAGCCCGAGGGCGAGCGCGGCCGGCAGGCCGGCGGCGTCGCAGTGGTAGACGTTGAGGTGGTTCTCGAAGGCGACCCTGGGCGCCCGAACCCGCTCTGGATCGTAGAGGGCGGCGACCACGCGGCGGGGCTCTTCCTTGGCGGAGAAGCGCTTGACGAGCACGTAGGTTCCGGCGGGGAGAAGCAGCGGGTCGGTGGCGGGCGCGACCACGATGGCATTGGGCTTCTTGCCCTCGGGGTTCGGCCATCGGACGAAGCCGTCCGCGAAGTGGCCGGGGTAGATCAGGGGCGCGGTTCCCGCTTCGGGTTCGGCGCGCAAGAGTTCGGCCGCGCGGAAGTCGACCACGCGCCCGGTCGAGACCCCGAGGCCGAGATCGTCGAGCGTCGACCCGAACGCGCGGATCCGTTCCGCGACGTCTCGGTCGAGGTCGCTGGCGGCGAGGTGGATGAAGCGGTCGGGGTCATCGGGATGGACGACCTCGGAGGGATGCACCTCGCGCACCGTCATGTCGGCATCGGAGGGCGTGGCGCTCGACGACACGATGACCTTGCTCGGCGTCGCCTTGGCCGGCCCCTTGACCGCGTGGAAGACGAGGTTCTCCTGGAGCACGTCGTCGTCGCCGAAGGCCCGATCGCGGGTCTCGAAGACGTGAAGCCGCCGCAGGCTCATCTGGCCCAGGAAGGACTCGCGGAAGGGCCGGAAGTACGGCCCGTTGCAGAAGCTGCGGGGCGTGATCGCGACCAGCTCGCCGCCCGGCTCGAGGCGCCGGATGACGATTTCGAGAAACGCCGTGTAGAGGTTGGTGGTCTCGATCCCCATGCCGCGCAGCAGCTTGCGATGCCGCGAGTCGCCGGGGATCTTGTGGTACGGCGGATTGAGGATCGCGCAGTCGTAGCGCCGAGCGGCGGGTGCGAAGAGTCCGCCCTGAGCCGCCGCCGCGGCGCGTTCGATGAGGTCGCCGTGGTCGATCTCTGCGCGAAAGTCGATGCCGGCCTCGCGGCAGGTCGAAGCGCAGTGATCCAGCGTGCCCGTGAGGGATTCGGCCAGAAGGGGATCGATCTCGGCGGCCGTGACGGAGAGGGTGGCGGGCCGCCGTTCCCGCCCGCAGATCTCGGCGACGAACGCGGCGGTGAGGGAGCCGACTCCGGCCCCGGGATCGAACAGGCGCAAGGAGCGGCCGCGGGCCTCGAACATCGAGGCCATGAACTGGGCAACGGCAGGCGGCGTGAGGAACTGGCCCAGTTCGCCGCGGCGGCCCTGATCGAGCCGGCGGGTCGTATCGACGCGCCGGAGCTCGGTCCGTTCGAGCAGACCGCCCGGCCCCGGGAGGGTCTTCGCGAGGGCCAGCCGATTCATGGAGACCGTTGTAGCGCGCATGGGTGACGTCGACCTCCCGCGCTCGCCGCCTCCGGCGTCAGGAGGGGTGCGGGCCGGCGGGCTTGGACGACGAGGCGCGCCGGACGGAGAGGGCCACGGCCGCGAGCGCGAGCGCCGCCGAGGCGAGGGCGTAGCCCACCCCCCGCTTGGGATCCGCCTGGCCCCAGGGGCGCGCCTGGCCGCGGTGCTTCGGGACGACGAGGGCGCGGGTCATGGCGATGAGCCGCTCGAGGCGGGCGTGCATCCCGACGCGCGGGTCGTCCACGGCCACGAGCCGTGCCAGCTCGGGCGGGCTGAGCTCGGGCTTGCGCGGGTCCTGGACGAGCTGCACGGGCCCCGAGGCGGGGAACATGAAGAAGACGCCGCCGTCCCAGTCGCGCCCGATGTTCCAGCGGTCCCAGAAGGCGCGGCCGAGCGCGGCCGCCTGCGCCGGCGGCACGTCGCTCAGCCAGCCGGCCACGTCGACGTGGCTGTCCTCGGCGAGGTGGGTGAGCTCGTCCTCGAGCGCGCTCTTGTCGTGGTCGGAGAGCTCGTGGCCGGGGTCGGTCAGGTGGCCCGTGATGGTGGGGACGCCCACGGCCCGGGCGGTGGGCGCGAGCGCGAGCGCGAGGGTGGCGGCGAGGAGCTGAAGCGAAGGGCGCAAGGTGGCTCAGAAGTAGCGGAAGGGGAAGTCGAAGAAGAAGGCGTAGAGGACGGCGCCCGCGAAGGCCCAGCGCAGCGTGCGCGGGAGCCGCTCGGCCCCGAGCGCGATGGCGATGACGAAGGCCGGCACCGAGGGGAGCATGTAGAAGATGTACGAGGTGCGCCCGTGGATGGCCCAGGCGAGGAAGGGGGGGGTGAAGTTCGCGAGGAACGAGGCGACGGCGAAGGCGCCGAGCCGCGAGCGCTCCGTCCAGGCGAGCTGGCCCGCGTAGACGAGCGCGAACGGCGCCGCCCAGACGATGTACTCGTTCAGCGCGGCACGAAACTCCATGCGGTTCGTCGTGCCGTGCTCGTTCCAGGTCCACGAGAGGTAGTCGAAGCCGCCCTGGTCGAGCCACCAGGCGGGCGGCACGCTCTCGTTTCCGGTCGAGGGGCCGTGGTGGGTCAGGCTCAGGTGGAACTGGACCATGTGGGCGAGGTGCGCGAAGGGGGTGCGAAACTCGGTCCAGAAGTTGTCGAGCGTGCCGAGGCCGGCGAGGAAGAAGGCGACGAAGAAGAAGACGGCGAGCGCGCGCGGGGCGACGGCCGACCAGCGGGGCCAGAGCCCCCGGAGGCTCTCGCGCCGAAAGCCGCGGAAGGCGCCGCGCGCGCCGAGGAAGGCGTCGAGGAAGAGCAGGGCGGCGAGGCCGCCGATCGCGTTCATCTTGCAGAGCGCGGCCACGCCGAAGGCGATGCCCGCCACCTCGAACCAGCCGCGCAGGTAGAGGAGCGTCCCGAGCAGCATGAACGTGCAGAGGTAGACGTCCAGCATGGCGATGCGGCCATGGAGGAACGAGAGGTTCTCGAAGGCGAGGAGGAAGGCCGAGAAGAGCGCGAGCCGCCGGCTGCCGCCGAGCGCCTGCACGACGAGGTAGAGCAGCCAGATCCCGAGCGTGCCGAGGACGACCGAGGGGATGCGCCAGGCGATCTCCCGGTCGCCGAAGAGCTTCATGGAGGCCGCGATGGCGAGCTTCGCGAGCGGCGGGTGCTCCGAGTTCGGGTCGAGGCCGCTCAGCGGGTGCGGCGGGAGGTTCTTGAAGGTGGTGAGCGGCAGGCCGAGGATGACGCGGGCGTCCTGCACGTACCAGATCTCGTCGCCGATGAGCCCGCCGGCCTTCTCGGAGAGCCGGAAGGAGCGGAGCCCCGCCGAGACCACGAGGAGGAGCACGATGGCCCCGTGCGTCCGCGCGAGCGCGAGGGCGCGGCGGAGGAGGGGGCGCTTCGCCGGGCCGGGGGCCGCCCGCGGGGCGGGTTCGGGGGCCGCGCTCGAAAGCGGCATGGCGGGGGAGGCGGCGGGCATTCGAAAAAGTATCCGGCGGCAGTCTCGGGCGAGAGGCGGCGACAATCAAGCCTCGGGCTTCGCGGGGAGGCGTCCGCGGCCGTTCGCGGCGCGGTGGCGCGCGCGGTGCGGCTCGCGGTAAGGTCGCGCCCATGCCTGACGCTCCGCTGCTCGAGGAACGACGCGGGCCGCTTCTCTGGCTCACGCTCCACAACCCCGCGCGCCGCAACGCCCTCAGCGTCGAGATGGCCGACGCGCTCGGGGCGGCGGCGCGGCGCGCCGCGGAGGACCCGACGGTGCGGGCGGTCGTCCTCACGGGCGCCGCGGGCCACTTCTGCTCGGGCGCCGATCTCGCGGCGGCGATCGCCGGCGGCGACCCGTCGCCCGAGGGGCGGCGGAGCCTCGGTCAGACCTCCCTCGTCGACCGCTTCCACCCGGCGCTGCGGGCGCTCTGGCAGCTCCCGAAGCCGACGATCGCCGCCATGGCGGGCGCCGCGGTGGGCTTCGGGATGTCGATCGCGCTCGCCTGCGACGTGCGGCTCATGACGGAGGAGGCCTACCTCGGAACGGGCTTCCTCAAGCTCGGCCTCTTCCCGGACGGGGGCGCGCTCTACCTGCTCGAGCGCCACCTCGGGCTCTCGCGCGCCCTCGAGATCGCCCTCGACCCCGAGCGGCGGCTCGTGGCGCGGGAGGCCCACGCGCTCGGCCTCGCGCTGCCGCCGATCGCGGGGACGCTCCTCGAGCCCGAGGCCACGAAGCTCGCCGAGCGGCTCGCCGCCGCGCCGCCGCTCGTGGTCCGCGAGGCGAAGCGGCTGCTCCAGGCGCCCCCGCGCAGCTTCGAGGAGGCGCTCGTCCGCGAGGCCGAGCCGGTGAAGGACTGCCTCGCGAGCGAGGACGCCGCCGAGGGGCTCACCGCCTTCTTCGAGAAGCGCCCCCCGAAGTTCTCGGGGAGGTAGAGGGCGCCGTCAGAGGCCGCGCGTCGCGAACAGCTCGCGCGCGGCCGTTCGATCGCCCGTGCAGCTGATGCGGCGGGGCGCCTCCAGCCGTTCGAGCCGAAAGCCGTGCCGCTCGTAGAGATCGACGACCCGGTCGGTGGCCTGGTTCACGAGGATCGTCGGCCCGTCGTGGCGGTCGAGCCAGCGGACGAGCCGCTCCTGGTCCTCCCAGGAGAAGCCGCCCGCCGAGTAGCTCGTGAACGGCACGTCGTAGGGCGGATCGGCGTAGACGAAGTCGCCCGGCTCGACCGAGAGCCGCTCGAAGTCGCCGCAGGCGAAGCTCCAGCGGGCCATCGCCTCGGCGTAGCTCGCCTCCGGCAGCTCGTACCGAATCGTCGCGTAGCGGCCGAACGGGACGTTGAAGAGCCCCTTCGAGTTGAAGCGGCAGAGGCCGTTGAAGCCGGTCCGGTTCAGGTAGAAGAAGAGGGCGGCCGCCTCGGGCCCCTCGGCCTCGCCGGCCCGGATGAGGTCGTTGAAGCGGGCCCGGCTCCGGTCGAACGACTCGCGCTCGTTCTCGCCCCGAACCTCGATGGGCTCTCCCCGCTGGAGGCAGCGGTAGAAGTTGATCAGGTGCGGGTTCACGTCGGCGAGGAGCGCGCGGGCGGGCCGCAGCCCGAGGGCGACGCCGAGCCCGCCGCAGAACGGCTCGACGAGCCGGCGGCGCGAGTGCCTCTCCCAGATCGGCGCGAGGTGCGGTAGCTGCCAGCGCTTGCCCCCCGCCCACTTGAGGGGCGGGCGAAGCGGTCCGGCGTCGCGAGGAGGGGCGTCGAGTCTTCGGGCGGTGGAGAGGGCGCGCATCCGGCCATACTGCCTCGTGCCCCTGACGTGGCCGGCCGCCCGCGAAGTCCCGGTCGGCCCGGGCCTGGTTACGGCGACCGGCTGCTCGCGAGCCAGCCCTCGTACTGCGCGCGCGGCACGAAGCGGAGCGCGGCCGAGTTGATGCAGTAGCGCAGCCCCGTCGGGTTCGGGCCGTCGTCGAAGACGTGGCCGAGGTGGGCGCCGTCCACGGCGCAGTGGACCTCGACGCGCCGCATGCCGTGGCTCTCGTCCACCGACTCCTCGACGAACGCCGGCTCGATGGGCCGCGTGAAGCTCGGCCAGCCGGTGCCGCTGTCGAACTTGTCCCGGCTGTCGAAGAGCGGCGTCTCGCTGCAGACCGAGAAGTAGACGCCGTCCGCGTGCCGGTCCCAGTGCTCGTTCTGGAAGGGGGGCTCGGTCCCCTGGTGCCGCGTCACCCGGTACTGCTCGGGCGTCAGCAGGGAGCGCCACTCGGCGTCGGGGCGCTGGACGCGGCGGCGCGACAGATCGATCACCGCGGCCGAGGGGAGGCCGCAGGCGGAGCGGTCGCTCGCGCTCGGGGGCTTCGGGGAGTCGGGCGGGGCCATGGCTCGCGGACCGCCCGATTACGGAGAGGTGCCCGTGGCCACCGGCAGGCCGCGCTTCTTCCAGTCGTTGCGGAAGCTGTGCGGGATGTCGAGGGAGACGACGTCGCCGCGGATCTGGCGTGCGACCCGCATCGCAGGCCGGACGTTCGGGCAGTGGTCGGCCGGGCAGCAGCCGCAGTAGATGACCACTTGGCGCCCGGGCGGGATCGAGCGCAGCTCCTTCGCGAGCGCCTCCTGCCCCTCCGGCGTCGCGCCGGCGCCGAGGTCGATGGCGCCCGGGATGTGGCCCTCCTCGTAGAGGGGATGGAAGCCGACGTGCAGCACGATGGGCCGCTGATCCGGCGGTTTCTGGAGCGCCGCGGCGAGCTCGTCGATGGACATCGTCTTCTCGGCGGGGAGGGCGCTCGGGGCAGGGGCGGCGCCGTTCGCGGCGCGGGGCGGCGAGGTCTGCTGACAGGCGAGCAGAAGGACGGCGAAGAGCGGCCAGGGTCTCATGAGGTCCTCGGTTCGAGTGAGTGGTCAGAGCCGCGAGCCTCGGGGAAGGGTTCGCGGGAGGCGGCGGCCCTCCGGGCCGGCCCGCTACTTCTCGGGCTTGCCATAGGGGTGGCCGGTCCAGTCCTGGAAGGCCGCGCGCTGCTCCTCGCTGGGCGCTTCGAGCCGCTCGATCCAGAGGGTGTCCTCCGGCCGATCGGCGAGCTCGACCTCGTGCGTCCGCAGCTCGTCGCGCCGGAAGAGCGAGAGGCGCAGCCGCGTGCCGGGGGGATGGCCCTCGAGCCGGAGCGGCGCCCCTTCGGCGTGAAGCCGAAAGCCGTCGACGGCGACGAGCTCGTCCTCGGGGCAGAGGCCGGCCCGCTCCGCCGGGCCTCCCGCGAGGACGCTCAGGACGCTCGTCCCCTTGAGCAAGAGGCCGAGGTGGCCCGCGAGGTCGTGCCGCCCCTCCCGCGGCCGGCTGCCGCCCTTGTCCGCGGGGCTCTCCCGGGCGCGCCGCCGCGCCCGCAGCCCCACGACCGAGAGCGCCGAGAGGTCGGGGTCGCCGGTGCCCGAGACCGCGAGGTCGAAGAGCGGGAGCCGCTCGCCCGCGAGCTCCTCGGCCTCGGCGCGGATCGCGTCCTCGGGGACGCCGCGTTCGTCCTTGCCGTAGCGCTCCCAGAGCCGTCGCATCAGGCCGTCGAGGCTCTGGCCGCGCCGGCGCAGCTCGAGGTCGAGCGAGAGGGCGACGATCGACCCCTTCAGGTAGTACGAGACCGCGCTGTTCACGCTGTTCTCGTCGGGCCGGTAGTGCTTCACCCAGGCGCAGAAGCTCGCCTCCTCGGCGCTCTGCTGGAGCCGGCCGGGCGTGCGCGCGAGCTGGGTGAGCCGCTCGCCCCACTGCTCGAGAAAGCGGGCCGGCGAGAGGAGCCCCGCGCGCAGGCAGAGGAGCAGCTCGTAGTAGGAGGTGGCGCCCTCGAAGAACCAGAGCAGCCGCGTGTAGCCCTCCTCGCGGTAGCGGTACGGCGTCAGCGCGAGGGGGCGGAGCCGCTTCACGTTCCAGGCGTGGAAGAGCTCGTGGGCGGCGAGGGCGAGGAACTCGTGCCGCGCCTTCTCGGGCTTGAAGCCGAAGCGCGGGTAGAGGAGCGTCGCGGAGCGCTGGTGCTCGAGCCCGCCGCGACCGCGGTCGCCGAGCAGGGTCAGGAAGAGGTAGCGGTCGTAGGGCAGTCCGCCGAAGATCGCGGCGCACTGCTCGGCGATCTGGCCGACGGCGTGGGCGAGCTCCGGCAGATCCTCGTTGCCGTGGCCCCAGACGGTGAGCGCGTGCGGCACGCCCGCGACGGTCACCTCCGCCGTCCGGTCGTCCGGGCTCGCGTGGAGCGGGCTGTCGATGAGCTCGTCGTAGTCGCGCAGCGAGTAGCCGTCGCCGTCGCGCGGCAGCGGGAAGGCGACCTTCCAGCCGGGCGGCGGGTCGACCTCCAGCCGGGCGGGCAGCGAGCGGAACTCGTCCGAGGTGAGGAAGAGCGTGGCGCCGTTCCAGTAGGCGTGGCTCTGGTCCAGGTGGCTCGTGCGGACCGTCAGCTCGAAGGCGTAGACGTCGTACTCGACGACCAGGCGGCGCGAGGTCGACTCGAAGCGCCAGGCGTCCTTCCCGAGCCGGCGGACCGGCACCGGCTCCCCCGCGCCGTCCTTCGCGCGCACCGCCTGGAGCTGCCGGGCGTACTCGCGGATGAGGTAGCTGCCCGGGGTCCAGGCCGGCAGCCAGAGGACCTGCGGGCGGCCGTCGAGATCGCCGAGGTCGATCTCGACGTGAAAGAGGTGGGTCTCGGGATCGCGGAACGCGACCCGGTAGCGGACGGTGGGCATTTCGAAGAGACATAGCATGCCCGGCCGTTCGGCTGGCCCTCGTCGTGGCCCCGGTGAGGGTCTCCAGGACGGACCGTTGCATCGCGCCCCGCCGTGGTATCTTCCCCGCCCCGATGACGTCGACCAGCCGCCTTGACACCCCTCGAACCCGCCCGCTACACGAAGTCGATGGGGCGAGTCGCCTAATGGAAGGGCAGCCGGCTTAAACCCGGCCTCCGTATGGGTTCGAACCCCATCTCGCCCACCCTCGTCTTCGACACGGCGACGCTCCAGGGGGCCTTCCGGGGCGACCTGCTCGGCGTCCTGCGCGCCGCGGGGACGATCCTCCTCGTGCCGAGCGCGGTCGCGGAGGAGACGCGGCGGTATCGGACGCCCGAGACGGCCGAGCGCGCTCCCGACCTGGACGCCCTCCCGTGGCTCGAGGTGGTCCGCCCCGCCGAAGGAGAGGTCGCCGCCGTCGAGGCCGGGCTCGACGGGCCGCGGCGCGAGGCGATCGCGCTCGCGAGGGCGCGGGGGGCGCGCCTCGTCACCGGAAAGCACGACGCCGTGAAGCGCGCGCGGGAGCTCGGGGTCGCGACCGTCACCGTGGACGAGCTCATCGACGAGCTCGCGGCGGCCGGCCGGATCGACGCCGCGGCGTGCAAGCGGCGGATCCTCGAGACCGGTTACGGCCCCCCGGGCTATGACCACCGCGAGATCGAGGCGCGCTGGCAGCGCATCTGGGAGGAGAGGCAGCTCTTTCGGGCGGGCCGCCGGCCCGAGGCGAAGAAGCGCTACGTGCTCGAGATGTTCCCCTACCCCTCGGGCGCGATGCACATGGGCCACGCCCGCGTCTACGCCATCGGCGACGTGCTCGCGCGCGCCGCCCGCATGCGCGGCGAGGACGTCCTCCACCCGATGGGCTACGACGCGCTCGGGCTGCCCGCCGAGAACGCCGCCATCAAGGACGGCATCCACCCGGCGATCCGGACGCGCGACAACATCGCGAGCTTCCGCGCCGAGATGAAGTCGATGGGCTTCTCCTTCGACTGGTCGCGCGAGCTCGCCACCTCGGACCCGGCCTACTACCGCTGGAACCAGTGGTTCTTCGTCAAGATGCTCGAGCGCGACCTGGTCTACCGGCGCCAGGGCTGGGTCAACTGGTGCCCCTCGTGCGCCACGGTCCTCGCGAACGAGCAGGTCGAGGACGGCGTCTGCTGGCGGGGCCACCCGGGCGTGACGAAGCGGCAGATCGGCGAGTGGGCCTTCCGCATCACCCGCTACGCGGACGAGCTGCTGCGCGACCTGGACCAGCTCTCGGCCTGGCCCGAGCGGGTCACGCAGATGCAGCGCAACTGGATCGGCCGCAGCGAAGGGGCCGAGGTCGAGTTCGAGGTCGCCGGGACGGGCGAGCGGCTGCGGATCTACACGACGCGGATCGACACCATCTTCGGCTGCAGCTACCTCGCCATCGCGCCCGAGCACCCGCTCGCCCAGCGGATCGCCTCCCCCGCGCAGCTCCCCGCGGTCCGGGCCTTCGCCGAGCGGATGGCGAAGGCCGATCAGGTCGCCCGCACGGCCGAGGGGGCGCCCAAGGAGGGCGTCGACACCGGGGCGGTGGCGATCCACCCGTACAGCGGCCGCCGCCTCCCCGTCTGGGCGGCGAGCTTCGTCCTCGCCGAGTACGGCACGGGCGCGGTGATGAGCGTGCCCGCCCACGACCAGCGCGACTTCGAGTTCGCGAAGCGGCACGGGCTGCCCGTCGAGGTCGTCATCGAGCCCGCGGGTGGCGAGCGGCTCGACGCCGCGGCGCTCGAGGCGGCCTTCACCGAGGACGGGCTCCTCGCGGCGAGCGGCGAGTGGAGCGGCCTCTCGTCCGCCGAGGCGCGCCAGCGGCTCGCGGCCTTCGCGAAGGAGAAGGGCTTCGGCGGCCCCAAGGTGAACTACCACCTGCGCGACTGGGGCTTCTCGCGGCAGCGCTACTGGGGCACGCCCATCCCCATCGTCTACTGCGACCGCTGCGGCGAGCCGGGCAAGCCGAAGGCCGTCCCGGTGCCCGTGGAGCAGCTGCCCGTCCTGCTCCCCGAGAAGGCCGTGCTCACCGGCTCGGGCGAGCCGCCGCTCGCGAAGGTGCCGGAGTTCGTGCAGACGACCTGTCCCGCCTGCGGCGGCCCGGCGCGCCGCGAGACGGAGACGATGGACACCTTCGTCGACTCCTGCTGGTACTTCGCCCGCTTCCTCTCGCCGAAGGACGATCGGGCGCCGTTCGACCGCGAGGCGGCGCGTCGCTGGCTGCCGATCGACGTCTACGTCGGCGGTCCCGAGCACGCGGTCCTCCACCTGCTCTACTTCCGCTTCTGGACCAAGGTGATGCGCGACCTCGGACTCTGCGACGTCGGCGAGCCCGCCGCGCGGCTCGTGACGCAGGGGATCGTGCTCGGCCCCGACGGCGAGAAGATGTCGAAGTCGCGCGGCAACGTCGTCTCGCCGCGCGGCTACGTGGAGCGCTACGGCGCCGACGCGACGCGGCTCTTCGTCCTCTTCGCCGGACCAGTCGAGCGCGACTTCGCCTGGAACGACGCGCAGCTGGAGGGGCTGCACCGCTTCCTCGCGCGCGTCTGGCGGCTGCTGCACCGATCGCACGGCGAGATCGCCCGGGCGGGCGCGCCGGACGCGGCGGGGCTGGGGAGGGCGCTCGAGCTGCGCCGCTCCTCGCACCGGACCCTGAAGAAGGTGACCGAGGATCTCGAGCGGATCCACTTCAACACCGCGCTGTCGGCGGCGATGGAGCACGTCAACGAGATCGCGCGGCTCTACGGCGCGGAGGGGGCCCTGCAGCTCGGCCAGCCGGGCGACCGGGAGGCGCTGCGGGAGGCGTTCGAGCTGCTCGCGGTCTGCCTCGCGCCCTTCGCCCCTCACTTCGCCGAGGAGGTCTGGTCGCTCCTCGCCCACGCGGAGTGCCTCCAGGAGAGCCTCTGGCCGGCCTACGACCCGCGCCTCGTCCTCTCGGAGAGCGTCACCTACGCCGTGCAGGTGAACGGGAAGCTGCGCGGGGAGGTCCGCGCCGGCGTCGAGGCGGCAGAGGCCGAGGTGGTCGCGCTGGCGCGGGCCGAGGAGAAGGTCGCGCCTCACCTCGCCGGCAAGACCGTCCGCAAGCTCGTCTTCGTCCCGAAGCGGCTCGTCAACTTCGTGGTGGGCTGACGCCCGTGGGCCGCCGCCTCGCCGTCGCGCTCGGGGGGCTGCTGCTCGCCGCGTGCGGCTACCGCTTCGCCGCCGACGGCGGTCCCTTGCCGAAGGGGGTCGGGCACGTCGCGGTCCCGACGCTCAAGAACCTGACCGCCGAGACCTACCTGTCGGCCTGGCTCACCGAGGAGCTGCGGCGCGAGCTCGCCCGCGGTGGCCACGGCGAGGAGCAGGGGGCCGAGGCGCGGCTCGACGGGACGATCGAGCAGGTCGGGGGCGGGCCGCTCGCCCTGAAGTCGGCCGCGCCGTTCGTGAACGGCCAGCCGGTCGCCGGCGCCATGCTCGCCCCCGCGAACCCAGGGCTCTACTCGGCGCAGGTGACCGTGACGGTGCGGCTCTGGCGCGGCGCCGAGCTGCTCGCCGAGGTCGACCACTTCCAGCGCCAGGAGCCGTACCTGCCCTCGGACGATCTCGCGACCATGGAGGCGAACCGCCGGCTCGCCCTGCGGCGGCTCGCGGCCACCGTCGCCCGCGAGCTCGTCGCGCGCCTCGAGGCGGCGCCGTAGGGCTCCAGTCGCGAGCGGCTCCCCGGCGGAGCGGCTGACGGGGTCCCGTCAGTCCGGCTGGGGGACCGGCTTGCGGCGCGGCTCGAAGGTCGCCGACGGCTGCGTCCCCGCGCCGAAGGCGCCGACCGACGAGGCGCCGATGAGCGTGGGGTCGGGGTAGCCGACGAGCCCGATCTCGCCCTGATCGAGCCCCAGGATCTCCACCTCCTCGGAGACGCGGTTGCCGACGAGCCGCTCGCAGAGCGCGTAGGCGGCCCAGCTCGTCGGCACGACCCAGGCGAGGAGGGCGAGGAGCCCGACGAGCGAGGCGACGAGCTGCCCCGGGTCGCCGTAAAAGAGGCCGCGCACCCCGCCGGCGACGCCGTTCAGTCCGGCGCCGTAGCTGCCGTCGGCGAGGAGCCCGACCGCGAGGATCCCGAGCGCGCCGCAGGCGCCGTGGACTCCGACGGCGCCGACGGGGTCGTCGAGCCGGAAGCGGCGCTCCACCCAGAGGTTCACCCACGTCGCGGCGAGTCCGGCCGCGAGCCCGATCCCCACGGCCGCGCCACTGGTCACGTAGGCGCAGGGGGCGGTGACGGCGACGAGTCCGCCGAGGAGGCCGTTCGACATCATCGTGACGTCGGGCTTGCCCATCCGCCACCAGACCCAGAGCGTCGCCGAGAGCGCGCCCGCCGCGGAGGCGAGCATCGTGTTGACGAGGACGATGGAGATCCGAAGGTCGGTCCCGGCGAGGGTCGAGCCGCCGTTGAAGCCGAACCAGCCGAAGGCGAGGACGATCGTGCCGAGCACCGCCATCGGGATGTTGTGGCCGGGGATGGGGATCGGGCGGCCGTCCTTGCGGAAGCGGCCCCGGCGTGGCCCGAGCACGATCAGCCCGACGAGCGCCATCACCCCCCCGACGAGGTGGACCACCGAGCTGCCGGCGAAGTCGACGTGGCCGTGTCCCCAGCCGAAGTTGGTTCCGAGCGAGGCGAGGAAGCCTCCGCCCCAGGTCCAGTTGGCGTAGATCGGGTAGATGAAGGCGCAGACGATCGCCGAGTAGAGGGCGAAGGCCGAGAAGCGCCAGCGCTCCGCGAGCGCGCCCGTGGGGATGGTCGCGGCCGTGTCCATGAAGACCATCTGAAAGAGGAAGGTCGCGAAGACGGCCGCGTCCGCGGCGGCGCCGGAGAGAAAGAAGCCGCGGCCGCCCGCGAGGCCGAAGGCCTTGCCGAAGAGGTGCACCGTCAGCTCGTGCGAGAGCACGTCGGCGCCGCCGAGCGTCGAGAGGGCGCCGACCCCGCCCATCTGCAGGCCAAAGCCGACCGCCCAAAAGCAGAGGACGCCGATGGCGTAGACGAAGAGGTTCATCGCCATCGTGTGGGCGACGTTCTTCGCCCGGGTGAGCCCCGTCTCGACGAGCGCGAAGCCCGCTTGCATGAACATGACGAGGAAGGCGCCGAGCAGCATCCAGACGAAGTTCAGCGAGACTCGGTCGTGGCCCACCGCGTCGGCGAGCTCCGCGACCGTGGGCTGGCCCGCGTGGGCCGCGGGGACGTCGAGCGCGCCGCCGGTGTGCAGACCGACGGGATCGGGCGCCACCGCGAGGGCGGTCGCCGAAAGGCCGAGGGCGAGGAGGAGGGGGAGGGCGCGGCGGAAGGGGCGCATCGCGAAACGATAGCGATGGTGACGAGGTGCGTCAATGAGCGGTCGCTTGACAGCGCGCGTCGAGATCGAGTAACAGGCGCGCCGATCGGGTGGCGTCCCGTCCCCGGCGGAGGTGGCTCCCATGCGGCGGATTCTCTGGACCCTGGCCCCGGTGGCGATCGGCGCGACGCTCTGCCTCGGCGCCGCGCCCGCGCAGTCGGCCCCCACGCGCACGCGGCTCGAGCTGCCCGAGCTGCTCCTCCCCGCGCCGAAGCCCCAGCCGAAGCCCAACGCCTCCGCCGATGCCCCGCAGAAGAAGGACGCGGGCCTCGGCGACTACACGCTGCCCGGCCGTCGCGCCGACGAGGCCAGCGCTTCGCGCGCCACCCCGCCCTCGGCGCGGCTCTAGCCGTCGCCGTCCTTGCCGCCCGATGGGACGATTCGGCGGGCTCCCCCGCTGGCGGCGCTCCTCTTCGTCGTCCCGCTCGCTTTCTGTCCCTGGACGCTCGACAACTTCGAGCGGGTCAAGCTCTCGCTCCTGCTCCTCGGGGCGATCGGCGTCGCCACGGCCGCGCTCTCGCGGGTCGCTCCGCGGCGGCTCCTCGGGCGGCCGGACCCCGTGAGCTTCGCGGTCGCGGCAGGACTGCTGGCCGCGGCCGTCTCGGCCGCGTTCTCGATCGACCGGCGCGTCTCGATCTTCGGCGACCCCGCGAGCCTCCACGGGCTCCTGACAATCGCCGCCCTCGCCGTCCTCACCGCCGCGGCTCGCGCCGCGGGACGGTCGGAGGCCGCGCGTCGCCGCTGCCTCGAGGCCGCGTTCGCGTCGGGCGCCCTCGCCGCCATCTATGCTCTCGCCCAGCTCCTCCAGCTCGACCCACTGCGCTGGGGAGGCACCGCCTCGTTCGCGGGCAGCCTCCGGCCGTTCGGTACCCTCGGTCACCCCATGCTGCTCGGGGGCTACCTCGCGATGGTGCTGCCTCTCGGGGCTTGCCTCCTCGGGGAGGCGAACCGGGAGGGGAAGCGGCTCCGCGCGACGCTCCTGGCCGTAGCGCTCGTCGCGTGCGCCGCGGCGCTCGTCGCGTCGCTCTCTCGCGCCGCCTGGGGCGCCGGGGCCGCGGGGCTCCTCACCGCCTGGCTGCTCGGCGGGTGGCGCGCGAGGTACCCGCGGCGGGCGGCGCTCCTCGCGGCGCTCGGCACGGTGGCGGCGGTGGCTCTCTCCGCCGGCCTGCGCTCCCGGCTGCTGGGATTCTTCCAGGCCCCGAGCCGGCTCGCGATCTGGCGCGTGGCCTGGGCACTCTTTCTCGAGCGGCCGCTGAGCGGGATCGGCCTCGACGCCTTTCGCCTCGGCTTCATCCACCGCCGCACGGCGGCGTACTGGGCCCTGGAATTCGGTGCGACCCCCTCGCGCGCGCACTCCCAGCCGCTCGAGATCCTCGCGAC
The DNA here is from genome assembly GCA_021783235.1 of Myxococcales bacterium. Classification (GTDB taxonomy): domain Bacteria; phylum Myxococcota; class Myxococcia; order Myxococcales; family JAKAPL01; genus JAJXUD01. Next base: position 16,318 of record JAJXUD010000007.1, read on the forward strand.
CGAGGGGCTTCTCGGCGCGCTGGCGGCTGCCCTCCTCGCCTGGGCGCTCGCCTCGGCCCTGATCCGCGCCCGTCGAACCGCCTCTCCCCCCGTCGTGGCCGCGCTGGCGGGCGCGCTCGTCGCCTTCGCGGTCCAGGGGCTGACCGGCTTCACCGTCGCGGCCACCGGGCTCCTCTTCGCCGCCTGCGCCGGCTTCCTCTCGAGCCTCGCCTGGCCAGAGCCGTTCCTCGAGCTGCGCCGAACTCCTCCGCTCGTCCGGCCGCTCGTCTGGGGCGGCGGCGCCGCGGCCGCGCTCGCGCTCGCCATCGCGCCCACGGTCGCGGATCTCTTCGCGCAGCGGGGTAGCCATCGCGCCGCTGCCGATCCCGCGAAGGCTGTCGCCGCGCTCTCCCGGGCCCGGCGGCTCGCCCCGCTGGAGCCCCGCGACGCGGGAGAGCTCGGGCTCGCCCTCGCGCGGCTCGCACGGCAGACGCCCGCCGGCGCCGGACGGGAGGCGCTCACCGGCGAGGCCGAGGCCGCTCTCGGTCGGGCCATCGCGCTCGAGCCGCTCGATCCCGCCTACGATGTCGAACTCGGCTCGGTGGAGGCCGAGCTCTCGCCGTCGCGCTGGCCCGAGGCGCAGGCGAGCTTCGAGCGGGCGCTGACCCTCGATCCCGCGAACGCGCTCGCCTACCTCGACGCGGGTCGGGCCGCCCTGCGGGTGGGGCGGCCCGCGAACGCGCTGCTCTACGCGAGCCGGCTGCTCGCTCGCTACCCGGATCTGCCCGAGGCGCTCGACCTCCAGGTCCGCGCCCGTAGATCGCTCGGAGCACGTTCTCCTTGAACGCCCCGTTCCTTTGTGGCATCACGCGGGCTCCTCTGGAGGCGCCATGAATTTTCGTTCTGCCGTGTTTGCCGCGCTCGTCTCGTTGCTCGCTGCTTGCGGGGCTGGTGCCAAGGGCGGATCCGACGCCGGCGTGGGCGGCAGCGGCGGGCCGGGGGGAGCGATGCACCTGAACCTCGTGGCCCAGTCGATCGACTTCCGGATGTCGTCGGACCTCACGATCGTCTTGAGCGACAACGGTTCGTTGCCCTGTTTCCAGCCGCAGGGCGGGGTGGGTGCGGCCGGCAATCAGCTCGTCGTCCAGCTCGCTGACCCCTCGGGAACGATCCAGTCGGGCAGCTACGACCTCGCGAGCTCGACCTCTAACCCGGGCCAGGCGGTCGCGGCGGCCTACCTGCTCCGCATCGCGGTCGACGGCAGCGAGACCGTCGACCCCGCGACCTCCGGGACGCTGCGGCTCGACTCGGCCGACCCGAACTTCTACACCGCCAAGGGCTCGGTGGACCTCGTCTTCCAGGACGGCACACTGAGCGCGAGCATCGACGCGACGGCGGCGTGCCAGTTCCACGACTCGGTGATGGGCGCGGGCGTTGTGGCCGGGGACTGCGGGCTGTTCGCCGATGGCGCCCACGCGGTTCTGAACGGCAACAGCCTCGCGATCGACCTGCTCTCCCCGGCGGCCGGCTCGAGCTACAGCCCGACGGACTGCGCCCGTGCGCAGCTCACCCCGACGGTCCTCACGGCCACGGTGGACACCGGCGCCTCGGGGAGTCCGGGCAGCTTCTCCGGATCGCAGCTCTCGGTGTCGCTCGTCCAGAACGGCCAGTCGATTGATTCGTCGTCGGCGTCGCTGACGCTGACCGAGATCAACAACTACAACCGCGGCGTCACCGAGACGGCCAGCGTCATCGGCTTCGGCACGGCCACCTTTCCCCTGGCCGGCGGCAAGAGCTGCGAGGCGTCGTTCGCCTTCGACAGCTACTGCGACTGAGCCGTCGCCGCGCCTCCTCAGCCCGTCGCCTTGGCGTCGCGCGGGGCGCGCCTCTTCTGGCGCGCGAGGAGATCCTTCAGGTAGCGGCCGGTGTACGAGGCGGAGATCCGGGCGAGCTCCTCGGGGGGCCCTTCGGCGACGAGGCGGCCGCCGCCGTTGCCGCCCTCGGGGCCGAGGTCGACCACCCAGTCGGCGCACTTGATGACGTCGAGGTTGTGCTCGATGACGAGCACGCTGTTGCCCCCCTCGACGAGCCGATCGAGCACGGCGAGGAGCTTCTGGATGTCCTCGAAGTGGAGGCCGGTGGTCGGCTCGTCGAGCACGTAGAGCGTCCGGCCGGTGGCGCGGCGGGCAAGCTCGCGCGAGAGCTTGATCCGCTGCGCCTCGCCGCCCGAGAGCTGCGGCGAAGGCTGGCCGAGCTTGAGGTAGCCGAGCCCCACGTCGTCGAGCGTCCGCAAGATCTCGACGATCCCCTGGTGGACCTCGAAGTGTGAGAGCGCCTCGCGGACGGAGAGGTCGAGCACCTCGGCGATGGTCTTGCCCTTGTGGCGCAACCGCAGCGTCGCGTCGTTGAAGCGCCTCCCCCCGCAGGCCTCGCAGGTGACGTAGACGTCGGGCAGGAAGTGCATCTCGACCAGCTTGACGCCGTCCCCCTCGCAGGCCTCGCAGCGGCCGCCCTTGACGTTGAAGCTGAAGCGGCCGGGCGCGTAGCCGAGGGCCCGCGCCTCGGGGGTTTGCGCGAAGAGGGCCCGGATCTGGTCGAAGACCTTGGTGTAGGTGGCCGGGTTCGAGCGCGGCGTGCGGCCGATGGGCTGCTGGTCGATGTCGATGACCTTGTCGAGGTGCGAGATCCCCTCGAGGGCCCGGTGCTTGCCGATGGGGAGGCGGGCCCCGTGCAGCTCACGGGCGAGCGCGGGCCTCACGATCTCATTCACGAGCGTGCTCTTGCCCGCGCCCGACACGCCGGTGACCGCGACGAGGAGGCCGAGCGGCAGCTCGACGTCGAGGTCCTTCAGGTTGTTCTCGGAGGCGCCGCGCACGACCAGGCGGGCGTTCGTGCGGGGCCGCCGCCTCGACGGGAGCGCGATCTCGCGCCGGCCGGAGAGGTAGGCGCCCGTGATCGAGCGGGGCGCGCGGCCGATCTCCGCGGGGCTGCCCGTGGCGACGATCTCGCCGCCGAGCTCGCCCGCGCCCGGCCCGAAGTCGGCGATCCAGTCGGCCGCCTCGATGGTCTCCTCGTCGTGTTCGACCACGACCACCGTGTTGCCGAGGTCGCGCAGCCGCTCGAGCGTCGCGAGCAGCCGGCCGTTGTCGCGCTGGTGCAGGCCGATCGACGGCTCGTCCAGGATGTAGATGACGCCCGTGAGCTCGGAGCCGATCTGCGAGGCCAGCCGGATGCGCTGCGCCTCGCCGCCCGAGAGCGACGCCGAGGCGCGATCGAGCGTCAGGTAGGAGAGCCCCACGTCGACGAGGAAGCCGAGCCGCGACGAGATCTCCTTGAGCAGCTCCTTCGCGATCTTCTGGTCGCTGGCCGAGAGCGGCAGGGCCTGGAGGAAGGCGCGGGCGTCGGCCACGGTGAGCGCGCAGAGATCGACCAGGCTCTTGCCGCCGAGCTGGACCGCCCGCGACACGGGGTTCAGTCGGCCGCCGCCGCAGGCGAGGCACGGCTTCTGCGAGAGGTAGCGCTGGTAGTATCGGCGCATCGCCTCGCTCTGCGTCTGCTTCATGCGGCGCAGGAGGTGCGGCAGCAGCCCCTCCCACGCGCGCCGGTAGCGGCGGGTCTCGCCGTCCTCGGTCCAGCGGAACTCGATCTCGGCCCCGTCTCCGCCGTGGAGGAGGAAGTCGCGCTTCTTCGCCGGCAGCTCCTTCCAGGGCAGCGAGAGGTCGATCTTGCCGACGCGCGCGAGCTCCTCGACCAGCTCCGCGGTCCATCCCTCGCCCCGGCTCATTCCCGAGGCCCAGATCTCGACCGCCCCCTCGCGGATGGAGAGCGACGGGTCGGGGACCAGGAGATCCGGGTCCATCTCGGCGCGGGTGCCGAGGCCGTGGCACTCCTCGCACATGCCGGCGGGGTTGTTGAACGAGAAGCCCTGGGGCGTCGGCTCCGTGAACGAGAGGCCGCAGGGGATGCAGGCGTACAGCTCGCTCAGCACCCGGTCTCCCTTGGGGTTGCCGTCGGCGGTCGCGAGGACGCAGAGCCCCTTGCCCTCGCGCAGCGCCGTCTCGACCGAGTCGGTGAGGCGGGGGCCCATCTCCTCCTTCACGACCAGCCGGTCGACCACGAGCTCGACGTCGTGCTTGAGCTTCTTGTCGAGCAGGATGCCCTCGTGGTCGGCCAGCTCGTGGAGCTTGCCGTCGATGCGGGCCCGCGAGAAGCCGCGCTTGAGCGCGTCGGCGAGGACGTCCCTGTGCTCGCCCTTGCGGTCGCGCACGAGCGGCGCGAGGAGCAGGAGCTTCGTGCCGATCGGCAGCCGCCGGATCTCCTCGACGATCTGCTGGGCGGTCTGCTTGCCCACCCTCCGGCCGCACTTCGGGCAGTGCTGGACGCCGAGGCTCGCCCAGAGGACGCGCAGGTAGTCGTGGATCTCGGTGGTGGTGCCCACCGTGGAGCGAGGGTTGCTCTGGGCCGCCTTCTGCTCGATGGAGATGGCCGGCGACAGCCCGCGGATGGTGTCGTAGCGCGGCTTCTCCATCTGGCCGAGGAACTGCCGAGCGTAGGAGCTGAGGCTCTCGACGTAGCGCCGCTGCCCCTCGGCGTAGAGGGTGTCGAAGGCGAGCGAGCTCTTGCCCGAGCCCGAGACCCCCGTGAAGACGCAGAGGCGCCGCTTCGGGACGTCGAGGGAGACGCCCTTCAGGTTGTGCTCGCGGGCGCCCCGGATCTGGATGAAGTCGAGCTCGTCACTCATGGAAGGGGCTAAAGATAAGGGGGAGCCCCCACCAGTCAACCAGATGGCGCCTTCGGCGACGAAGATTCCGGCGGGTGCTCCGTGGGCCGTGAACCGGCGTCGACAGGTCGCTTCGGCCCTGTTATCCCTCCGATTGCCATGGCATGTCTCGCAAGCGACCGGGGGAGCCTGCGCCTTTCGCTCGAGCTCGCCGCCCGCGAGAGCGGCGCGCCCGCGGCGCGCGGCGCCGAGGGCTGTGAGCTACCGGCCCCGGCCTCGGCGAAGATCGGCCTTCCGATCGTCGGCGCGAAGGGCCTTGGGGCGGACGAGCTGCCGCGCGTCCTCTGCGCCGTCTCGATGGACTTCCACGACCGGCGCGACGGCGAGTTCTGGCCGTTCGTCCGCTACGCCGTTCTCTGGCTCGGGCCGAACGACCCGCAGGAGCTCGTCCTCGGGCTCGAGCGGCTTTTGCGCGACGAGCTGCCGGGCTTCGCCTTCCGCTGCGCCGGCCTCGGCGCGCTGGGGCTGCAGGTCGGCAGGCTCTCGGGCGAGCGGGTGGGGACGACGCGCTACGCCGTCGAGGTCGGGCTCGACCTCGCGGGGGTCCTCGACGAGGCCGCCGGCGCCGGCCACCCGCCTGGCGAGACGCTCTCGCTCTTCCGCTTCCAGACGGGCCGCGGCGAGCTCGTCGCCTTCGCGCGCGGGCTCGCCGACGAGCTCGCCGAGATCGGGGGGCTCGGGCGGGCGACGCCGCCGGGGGAGGGGACGGCGGCGCGCCGTTGATTCGCCGCCACCCACTCGCAGCCCTCGCGGTCTCGTCGCTCTTCTTCGCCTCGATGGCGTTGCTGACGCGGATCGCCTCGCACCGAGGCTACCCGGCCGACGAGCTCGTCTTCGTGCGGATGGCGGTCGGGGCCGCCGGCTGCCTGGCCCTCTGGCGAGCCGGACAGGGCTCGCTGCGGGTCACCCGCCCGGGGCTGCTCCTCGTCCGCGGCCTGCTCGGGACGGCAGCGATCCTCCTCTTTTTCTTCGCGATCGGCCGGCTCCCGGTCGGGATCGCGACGCTCCTCAACTACACGAGCCCGCTCTTCACGGCCCTCTTCGCGATCCTCTTCCTCGGGGAGCGGCCCGGCCCCCGCCCGCTCTTCGGCCTCGCCGCGACCTTCCTCGGCCTGGCGCTCGTCGTCGGATGGCCCGCGGGCGGCTCCCGCCTCGGCGTCGCGGCGGGGCTTCTGTCGGGCGTCCTCTCCGGCGGGGCGATCACCTCGGTGCGCGCGCTGCGCCGAACCGAGCCGCCGCTGCCCATCTTCCTCGGCTTCTCCCTGATCGCGATCCTCGTCTCGGGCCCGCTCGCCGGGCCGCACGCGCGCTTGCCCCGCGGCCTCGACCTTCCGCTCGTCCTCGGCATCGGCCTCTGCTCGCTCGCGGCACAGCTCCTCTTCACCGACGCGATGGGCCACGTCAGCGCCGTCGCCGGGGCGGTCGTCAGCCCGCTCACGCCGCTCTTCGCCTTCGCCCTGGGCGCGCTCCTGCTCGGCGAGCCGCTCAGCCCCCGGATCCTCGCGGGCAGTCTTCTCGCGCTCCTCGGGGTGGGCTACGGGAGCTCGGGCGTCGAGACGTCCGACCCCGCTCCCGCCGTCGCCGCCGGCTGAGAGCCTAGAGCGGCGCCGGCCCGCTTCCCCGGCTTCCGGTCGGTCGCTTCGCGTCCATAGGTTGCCTTCGTTCGCCCCTCTTCCTCGCCGAGGCGGAGACCGGGCGACGGGAGGCAGGGCGATGGGCGGGAGAGCGTTCGCGGCGCTGGCCGTGGGCCTGGCGTGGGCCTGTGTGGGCTGCCGGGCGAGGCCGGAACTTTCCGGGAGCAATGACCAGGTGCGGGTCCGGGGGCTGGACCTCGGGATGGTGCCACTCGGGACGACGGCCCGCGGCTCGATCTGGCTGAGCGCGGACGGCGCCTCGCCGCTGGTCGTCACGGCCATCGCGCCTCCGCCCGACTGCCCGTCGGGCTTCTCGGTCGACGCACCGGTGCCGCTGACGATCTCGGGCGGGAGCAGCGCCCCGATCCCGGTGGCGCTCGCCGCCACCGCGGCCGGCGACCTCGACATCCCGCTGCACCTCGCGCTGGATCCCGGCGGCGAGCTGGTAGCGCACGTCACGGCCCAGGTCGTGCCGGTGGAGCTGACCGCCCAGACGTCCTTGGCCTTCGGGGAGGTGGCGCTCGGGGCGGTGAGGAGCCTCTCGCTCGACGTCTCGAACGGCTCGCCGCTCGCGGTGGCGGCGCCGCTCGCCATCGCCGCGGGCGGTGAGTTCGAGCTGCGGGGCCTCCCCTCGAGCGGTCGGCTCCTCGTCCCCGCGAACGGGAGCGCGAGCGTCACGGTTGCATTTGCGCCGACGGTCATCGGCGGCGCCACCGGGGAGCTCTCCATCGCGGCCTACCCGGGCGGGCCGGCGACCCAGGTGGCGCTCTCGGGCAACGGCATCGCCACCGCCGTCTCGGTGGCCCCCGCCAGCCTCGACTTCGGCGACCTGCCGCTCGGAAAGCAGAAGACTCTCGGCGTCACCGTGGGGAACGCCGGCGACATGCCGCTCTCGCTCTCCTCGGTCGCCGTCGCGGCGGGGGCCCGGGCCTTCTCCGTCTCCCCGGGCGGAGCGCTCTCGGTGCCGGCCCGCGGGACCGTCTCGCTGCAGGTGACCTTCGTGGCCGAGAGCCCCGGCCCCGCACAGGGGACGCTCCTCCTCGAGACCTCCGATCCCGACAGCCCGCGGGTCGCGGTCCCGTTGAGCGGCGCGGGCGGTGGCCCCTCGATCGCGGTTCTGCCGCCCTCGCTGGATTTCGGAGCGGTGCCCGCGGGGACGAGCCGGACGCTCGAAGTCGTCGTCGAGAACGTCGGCGACTGCGGCGCCGGCGTCTCGTCGCTCTCGGTCTCGTCGGTTCAGATCGCGGGGGGCGGCGGCGCCTTCACGGTCTCGGGCCCCGGCGCGACGAGCCTCGCCGCGGGCCAGTCGGAGACGCTGGAGGTCACCTTCGCGGCCAGCGCATCGGCCACCGTCTCGGCGGCGCTGCAAATCGGGAGCGACGACGCGCAGTCGCCGCTCGTCTCCGTGCCGCTCACCGGAACGGGCCACGTGCCCCTGCCTTGCCTCTGGACCGCCGCGCCCAGCCAGGTCGACTTCGGCCTGCTCGCCCCCGGGCAGTCGGCGACGCTCAGCTTCGCTCTGGGCAACGTGGGCATCGACCAGTGCGTCGTGAGCGGCCTCGGCATGGCCTCGGGCAGCTCGGCCGCCTTCCAGCTCCTCGGGCCGCAGCCGCCGCAGGTCGTCTTGAACCCGGGCGACTTCTACGACCTCTGGGTCCGCTACTCGCCGACGGCGGCCGGCGAGGACGTGGGCCAGGTGGCCTTCGGCGTCTCGAACCCAGAGGCCCCGAGTGGACAAGTGCCGCTGTTCGGCGTCTCGCGGCCTGGCTGCCTCGCCATCTCTCCGACCGATCTCCAGTTTGGCGACGTCGGCGTCTCGTGCCCCGCGCGCGGCAAGCAGGTGACGCTCTCGAACTCCTGCCAGGGGCCGGTGACCGTCGCCTCCGCGACCGTGGGCGGCGGCACCGCCCGAAGCGGCGAGTTCGCGCTCGCGCCGGCGCTCCTGCCGACGACGCTGCAAGCGGGCGCCTCGATGCTGCTCACGGTGCTCTACTCCCCGTCGCCGCAGGACCCGGATGACGACCCCGACAACGCGGCGCTCTCCATCGACGACGGCGAGGGGCAGCCGCGCACCGTCGGACTCTCGGGCATCGGCGTGCAGTCGCCGGACCAGACCGACACCTTCACCCAGCAGGCGGCCCCCAAGGTCGACGTGCTCATGGTCATCGACAACTCGGGGAGCTTCGACGCCCAGCAGGCCGCGATGCGGGCCAACGCGAGCGACTTCCTCCAAGCGGCGCTCGCCTCGGGCGTCGACTTCCACCTCGGCGTCACCACCACCGGCATCGAGCCCGCTACCGGGAGCTGGTCGATCTGCCCCGGTGGCGCCAACGGCGGCGAGGCCGGACGGCTCTTCCCCGTGGACGACAGCTCGCCCCGCATCCTGACGTCGCAGACGCCGAACGTCGTCGGGGATCTCGCGAACAACGTGGTGGTCGGCACCTGCCACTGGGACGAGCAGCCGTTCCAGGCGGCGGTCGACGCGCTGACGCCGCCGCTGTCGACCTCGGCGAAGGACCCCGGCTCGCCCTGGCCGGCCGACGGCAACCTCGGCTTCCTCCGGGACGACGCGCTCTTGAACATCATCTTCATCCAGGACGACGACGATGAGTCGCAGGTGCCGGTCGACCACTTCACCTCGATCCTCAAGGAGGTGAAGGGGGCGGGCAACGAGTGGATGATCACGGCCTCGGCGGTGACCGCGGTCCAGGGCTGCAACAATCCCCAGGATCTCGGCGTCCGATACTTCCAGCTCGTCGGCGAGATGGGGGGGCAGATCTTCTCGGTCTGCACGCAGGACTGGGGCGGGCTCCTCGGGCAGCTCGGCGCCCAGGCCTTCAGCCTGAGGCTGCGCTTCCCGCTCTCGGGGACGCCGCTCGCCCCCGGCCAGATCCAGGTGGCGGTGGGAGGTCAGGCGGTGCCGGCGGGAGCGGCCTGGAGCTACGACGCGAAGACGAACGAGGTGGTCTTCTCGCCGGGCTCGGCGCCGCCAGGAGGTAGCCAGGTTCAGATCAGCTACGCGGTCGCCTGTCCATGAGCCGGACGGTTGCCAGCCTCGTGGCCCTGGCCCTGGCCGGCTGCGGTGGCCAGGCTCTGCCGAGAGCGCTCTTCTCGCCGGACGCCGGCAACTCGATCGTGCTGCCGGGCGGCGGGACGACGGCCGGCCCCGCCTGGAAGGCGACGGCCGGGGTCTGGCCCGCGGGGGCGAGCGGGATCCCGATGGGCAGCCTCACGGGCAGTGGCCTCGCATCCGGCGGGAGCACGGGTGGCGGCAGCACGGGAACGGCGCCGGCGAGCGGGGGATCGGTCGGCGGTGATCTGAACCCGGGCAGCGCGCCCTGCGCGGCGCTCCTGCCGGCGCGCGTGCCCGCGCCGGTGACCGTGACGATCTCGAAGCCCGACCAGACGCTCCGCTGCCTGCCGACACCGGGGACGGACGACGGTCCCGGGACGCTCGCGGTGGGCGAGCTGCCCTCGGTTGGCAAGACCCGGTGGAAGTTCTGGTCGCTCGCGACGGGGGCTCTGCTCACGCTCGCGACCGAGAGCTCGGTGAACCTCCCCACCCTCTGGGCCCAGCCCTCGGGCTTCGCGGGACTGACGCTGGACACGGCCTCGGGGACACAGCTCCTCCGCAGCTACTCGCACGCGGGGCAGCTCGTCTCGAGCGTGCTCGTGCAGAGCGACCCGTCGGGCAGCGCGGCGGGCGCGGGGCTGCCCGCTGGCGGCGCCGTCGTGATCCGCGGCGTCTTCGCGGCTGGAAGCTGCGAGCTGCGCTACGAGCGCTACGATTCGGTCGGCTCGGCGGCGATCGAGGAGACCACCGTCGCCGCGGGCCTCGCGCCGCACTCGGGCACGTTGCGTTGCCCGGCGCCGCCCTATTGGCTCTCCCTGTCGGGCGACGCGCTGGTCTTCTTCGCGCCGGGAGGGGTCCCGAGCGCCGAGTGGGTCGCGCCCGACGGCTCGGTCGCGGTGCCGCCGTTCGAGGTTCCGGCCATCCCCGCTGCCATGGCGGCGCTCTCCGACGGGTCGCTGGTCGCGAAGGAACCGACGGCCGGCGGGACCGCCTTCTGGCAGCGGAGCTGGCACGACCGCTGGTCGAGCCCGTCGGCGCTGCCCGACTGGATCGCCAAGGCGCAGCCGCAGGCGATCGCCCCGATCCACGGCGGGCAGGGCTACCTCGCGACCTTCCCCGATCCGGAAGAGAGCGAGCTCTTCTCGGCCGACGGCACCGCGTGCGGCCCCGCCGGCATACCCGCGGCGGTGGTGGGGCGGGACGGATCGGCCGTGCGGCAGGAGGGGAGCTGCGTCTACGCCTGGTGGCCGCAGCTCTTCCCAACCCGCTGAACGGTGCCTAAAGCCGAGCGAACGAGGCAAAGCCCGGGTCTACTTCGACTCGGCGTCTGCCGGCGGCGCGAGGGCTACTTGGCGACTCGGCCCTCGAGCTCCGTGCAGTTCGTCGCATAGAGGCCGAGGACGTTGAAGCGCTTGCTGTCGACCCGGACATCGAAGAGCGACGACCCGCCGGAGGTCTCGAGCGCTCGGTTGTAAGCGTCGTTGTAGCCGCCCGCGCCCCAGGTGATGAGGCCGAAGAGGCTCGTGATGCAGGCCTCGCCGTGCGCGACGGTGCCACCCGGGGGGGGTGGGGTCGTCGGGCTGAAGTACGAGGCTGGGACGGTGATGTCGCTGACGATTCCACCGGCTCCGGGGTTGCCCAGCCCGGAGACGGCGACACCGGCGAAGCAGCCGGTGCCGAGGACGGACGAGGCGGCGGCGAACGAGATGATGATGAGGCGGCGCATGGTTTCCTCCCTTCAGAATGGAGGGACCGAAGTGCCAGATCCTCGAGCGATCGTCAATCAGCCGCGGCGGCGTCTGCGGCGGCGCTCGGAGAGGGCCATCGCGCCTCCGAGGCCGAGGAGTAGCGAGCTGCCGCCCGCGCAGCCGCCAGGGCTTCCCGAGCTGCTGACCTGACAGAGGTTGAAGCTCTGGCCGCCGGACGATTGGGGGACGCAATTCCCCTGGCTGCACGTCGCGCCGGTGGCGCACTGGAAGCCCTCGGCGCAGGGCTGTCCCGCGCCCGGCAGCGGCGCGCAGCTTCCCAGCACGCCGGCATCGGCCCCCAGGCACCATTGCTGCGGGCTGGGCCCCAGAAGGGAGCCTCCGCTCGGGGTGCACGAGAGGTCGCTGATGCAGGGGCCGCCGTCGCCGGAGGGCGGGGCACAGACCGTCCCTCCGTCCGAGAGCGGCTCGCACCAGCCCTGGAAGCACGACTGGCTGCTCGACGCGACGCAGCCGGCCCGTCCGACGACCAGGGCCGGGACGCAGCTGCCGCCGACGCCGCAGTAGAGGTACGGGGCCCCACACTCGGAGTCCGCGCCGCAGCTCGTCCCGTTGACGCCGAGGGCGACGCAGCCCAGGCCACCATCCGCAAGGAAGCCGCAGCTGAGGCAGCTCTGGCAGTCCGCGGCGCTCTGGCAGGGATCGCCCGGGCCGCCGTCTCCCGGTCCGCCCGAGCTGCTGCCGCTCGCGCTGCAGGTCGGCGGCGATCCGCCGCAGCTTCCGCTCTGGGCGCACTCGTCGCCCATGGCACAGCTCGCGCCGATGGGGACGAGCGGCTGGCAGACGCCGCTGCCGCCGTCGCTCGCGCAGACGCCTTTGCAGAAGAGACCGCTCGCGCAATCGAAGTCGACCGTGCAGCTTTCGCCCTGGCGCAGCTGCCCCTGCACGATCCTGAAGCAGGGGCCGGAGCCGCCGTCCGTGCCGATCGTCTGGGCGACCCAGGCGGGCGGCGCGGCCCCCGCATCCAGGCTGAGAAGGTCGCCCAGGTAGCCGCTGGCGGTCATTCCCTGCGCGCAGCTTGCCGCGGCGGCCGCGTCCCACGAGAGCCGACCGGCCGCGAGCGAAGCCGAGAGCGCCCGGGCGACCGTGGAGGGCAGGCTCGACGGGTCGGAGCAGGCCGAGGGCCCGAGACCCTGGGGCCAGCCGCCGGCGGGCTCGGAGAGCGTGACGAGCTCGGCCTGCGCCGCCTGCGTCTCTGCCTGGAGGACGAGCGTCTCGTCGGCGCTCGGGGTCGGGCAGTGAGCTCCGGTCGGCGGTGTCCGCTGCGCGAGGCTCACCAGATCGCCGTAGCGGGCGAGCCCTTGCCAGACGAAGTCGCAGAGCTCGGCCTGCGTCGGAGGGCCGCCGCTCGATGAGCCGGTCGTTCCCGAACCTCCGCCCGAGGAGCCGCCGCCCGTCGTCCCACCGCCGGAGCTCCCGCCGCTCGTGGCGCCCGGGCCGGCTGCGCCTCCCCCGTCCCCCCCGGCGGCTGGCGTGGCGCAGCAGGCGCCGGCGAGCAGCGTGGAGAGAGCGGCGGCGAAAAGCTCCTTGCCCATGGCGTCTCCCTTCGTCGATCAGGCGCGCTTGCGGCGGCGCAGCAGCACGAGCGCGCCGCCGAGCCCCAGGTAGAGCGAGAGGAGCGGTCCCTGGCAGCCGCTCGTCCCGGAGCCGGAGGCGAGGCAGGGGCTCTCGCAGAAACCAGCCTGGCAGAGCCCACTCAGGCATTCGCTCGCCGCGGCGCAGCTGGCGCCGCCGGGCTTTTGGGCGGCGCAGAGGGCCGAGGTCGCGAGGCAGTAGGCGCCCTCGGCGCAGAGCCCGGTGCGGGAGCAGGGTTCTCCCACGCTGGGCAGCGGCGCGCAGGTCGACAGGGCTCCCGTGAGGCTCACCTCGCAGTAGCTGCCCTGCGCGCACTGCCCTTGCGGCGTGCAGCCGGCGTCGGGTCCGGGCAGTGGCGTGCAGCTCCCGCTCGCGGCGCCATTCGTGCCGACGGGGAGCTGGCACCAGTCCCCCGGGTCGGCGCAGGTCGGGCTCAGCCACGGCGCGCTCCCGCACGGTTGACCCCGTGTGGGGAACGGGAGGCATTCGCCCGGTACGCTGGTCCCGGCGTCCTGGGCACAGAAGAGCTCCGGGGAGGCGCAGCCACGCCCCTGCAGGCAGGGCCCGCCGGCGCCGGAGAGCGGTAGGCAGGATCCCGTCGAGGAGCTCGGCGAGGTGGGCTCGCACCAGCCCCCCAGGCAGGAGAACGGACTCGCGGTCGGGCAGAGGGCGCCGGGCAGCAGCGCGGCCGCGCAGTGGTCGGCCGAGCAGAACTGGAGGGGGAGCGCGCAGTCGCCGTCCGCGGCGCAGAGCGCGCCGATGGCGGGGGGGAGGGTGCAGAAGGTCCCGCCGCCATCGCGGGGCGAGCAGGAGAGGCAGCTCTCGCAGTCTGCGGCGCTCTGGCATGGGGCCCCCGGGGCGCTCGCGCCGGAGGGGACGCCCGCGTCGGGGCTGCCGCCGCAGCGGCCGGAGAAGCAGGCGAGGCCTGCCGCGCAGAGGTCGAGCGGCCCGCACGGGCTGCCGGGAGGGACGGGCGGGGCGCAGACGCCACCGCAGCCGCCGTCGCCAGGCGAGCGGCAGTAGAGGCCGGCGACGCAGTCTGGCCCGATGGTGCAGCCGCCGCCCGTGGCGACGCGGCCGACGAGGATCCGCGAGCAGACGCCGCCGCCGTCGGGGAGTAACGCCGCCTCCCCCGGAAGGAGCCCGGCGTCTGGAAGGAGCGCGCCGAGGAGCTCGCCGCTCGCCCCGACGGCCGCGAGGCAGCTCTGGTTGGCCGCGGCGTTCCAGCCGATCCGGCCCGCGTCGAGCGAGGCGGCGAGCTGGGCGGGCAGCCCGCCGAGCGCGCTGGTCGGGTCGTCGCAGATCGCCGGCCCCGAGCCGTCGGGCCAGCCGCCGTCCGGCGGCGAGAGCGTCAGGAGCGCCGGCGCCGCGGCAGCGAGCTGCGCCTGCAGGTAGGCGCGCTGGGCCGGAGTCGGCGCCGGGCAGAACGGGCCTTGCGCCAGTGAGACGCCCGAGGCCGCGGAGAGGTCGAAGAGCAGCGCGGCTCGGCGCTCGCCGGCCCAGAGCCGGAGGCAGAGCTGCTTGGCATCGGGCGGGCCGGCGTCCGCGAGCGGGGGGAAGACGAAGGCGCCGGAGGAGCCGCCGCTCGATCCCCCACCACCGCCCCCAGTGGTTTGGCCGCCGCCATCCGGCCCCGCGGCAGGGCCACAGCCCGCGAGCAGAGTGAACCAGAGGAGAAAGCGGCTGGAGCGCAGGTGGAGCCTCCCACCTTCGGATAGCGGGGGGAGGGCGCGGCTGTCAACTCGTTGCCCGGCGGCCGGCAGCCCTTCGTCTTGACCGGCCGTTTGGCTGGTCTGTATGCTGCCATCCTGTCCATAGATCGGGGTTTTTCATGACCAGCGCCCTTCGTCTCGGCCGAGTCGTCGCGGCCGTCGCCGTTTTCGGGCTCGGCCTCTCCGCCTGCTGCAAGAAGGGCGGCAGCGGGATTCAGAGCTCCTCCGGCGAGCCGCAGATCCAGACGGGCGGCGGCGTCAGCTCCAGTTCGCCATCGCAGGCGACGGTCGACTTCGGCGACGTGCCGGTCGGCCAGAAGACGACTCTGACGCTGAAGCTCTCGAACGTCGGCATCGCGTCGCTGAACATCCTGAAGGTCGAGGTCACGAAGCCGGATCCCGAGTTCACGGTGGACGTGCAGGAGGGGGCGCAGGTGGGCAGCGAGCCGCTCGCGATCCCGATCCGCTTCCTGCCGTTCACGACGGGGCCGAAGACCGCGACGGTCGTGCTGCAGACGGACTCGGCCGACGTCCCGACGGTGACCTTGAATCTGTCGGGGACGGGCGTGAAGCTGGCGCTCTCGGTGGTGCCCGAGGCCATCGACTTCGGCAAGGTGGTGGTCCAGACGACGGCGACGCAGAGCATCGCCATCACGAACGCCTCGGGGGTCTCGTTGACCTTGACCCTCTCGGCGCTCCAGGGGGCGCAGGCGCCGCTCTTCGCGCTGGGGTCGCTCGCCGCGACGACGATCGCGCCGAGCCAGACGGTGCAGCTTCAGGTCAGCTACTCGCCGGTGGTGAAGGGGCCGGTGCCCGATACCGCCTACTTCACGCTGGGCTACTGCACCGGCTGCAACCCGCTGACGGTGAACCTCCGGGGCGAGCCGGTGGACACCGGGCTTTCGGTGAGTCCGATGCCCTTGGACTTCGGCTTCGTGCAGCTGGGCGGCGCGGTCTCGAAGATCATCAAGCTGCAGAACGTCGCGAACCGTTCGATCCATCTGACCAACACGCCGCTGCTCGACACCGGCCACCCGGCGGCGGCCTTCGCCTTTGGATCGGCGATGCCGGCGTTCCCCGCGGTGATTCCCGCGAACGGCGAGGTGGACGTGCCGGTGGTCTTCACGCCGCCGGGGCTCGCCGAGTTCAAGGGGAGCGTCGTCTTCACGAGCGACGATCCGCAGGCGAGCCAGGTCACGGTGAACCTGGACGGCTTCGGTGGCGGGGCGCAGATCTCCTGCCTGCCGTCGAGCGTCGCGTTCGGCCAGTCGCCGATCGGAGTCGGGGTCACGCAGCGGGTCCAGTGCACGAACGTCGGCCAGGACGTGCCGGGTCACCCCGAGGGGAACCTCCAGCTCAGCTCGCTCGCGGTGCCGGACGACAAGGCGTTCTCGGCCCATTTCGACGCGCCGTTTCCGACGGCGGGGCTGCAGGCTGGGCAGAGCGCGGTCATCGACGTCGTCTACGCGGCCGTGACGAGCGCCGGCGACCTCGGCCACCTGCACATCGGGAGCAACGACACCACGACTCCCGATACGGTGGTGCCGCTCTCGGGCACGGGTGTGAACCTGCCGCCGTGCGACTTCGCGATCGTCCCGGCCGCCGGCGTGGACTTCGGCCACGTCGACAAGGGCAACTCCGGGCAGCTCCAGTTCGCGATCCAGAACCAGGGGGCGAGTGACTGCCTCGTGGACGGCCTCTCGCTCGCGCCGAGCTCCGACCCGTCCTTCTCGCTGCCGAGCGGGCCCATCGCGTCGCAGGTCGTGAGCTACAAGGGCAACCCCGCGGGCGCCCCGGCGGAGCTCGACGTCACGGTCCAGTTCGCCCCGACCGGCTACGGCAACTTCTCGGGCGACGCCGTCTTCACGATCTCGGATCCGTCCTCGCCGCAGCAGGACGTCCACCTGACGGGGACCAGCGAGCCGGGGTGCCTGCTCATCGCCCCGAACGACCTCGACTTCGGCGTCGTCGGCGTGAACCCGGCCACGGGGGCCTGGTGCTCGTCCGTCAAGCGAAACTTCGAGGTCTACAACACCTGCAACTACGACGTGCACCTGACCGGCATCACCCTGAACCCGGGCATCGGGAGCACCGACTTCGTCCTCTCCGGCCAGCCCGCGAGCTACCCGGTGGATCTCCCGCCGGGATCGAACCCGGTGACGTTCCAGGTGGCCTTCCACCCGGACAGCCAGGGGCAGAAGCTCGGCTCGCTCGGCATCACGACGAAGGAGCTGCCGACGGCGCCCTACCTCGTGACCTTCCACGGCGACGCCGAGGTCAACGCGACGCAGACCGACACGTTCACGCAGTCGAGCCAGCCGCAGGTCGACATCCTCTGGGTGGTCGACAACGACGACAACCAGCAGGTCCAGCAGCTCGTCGCCCAGAACCTCCCGTCGTTCATGCAGTACGCTCTCTCGGCTGGCATCGACTTCCACATGGCCGTGACGGCGACGGACGTCTGCCAGACGGGCACCTCCGACGACGGCTGGTTCGACCCGTGCAGCCACTGCGCCGAGATGGGCAGCAACGCGACCATCGTCACCCCGCAGACGCAGCCGGATCCGACCTCGGTCCTCCAGAACCTGATCCAGGTGGGGCAGAGCGGGGGCTGCGACGACCCGCTCTTCGAGCCGGCCTACGAGGCGCTCCAGCCGTCCCTCCTCTCCGGCCACAACTCGGGCTTCCTGCGGCCGAACGCCTACCTCGCGGTCATCGGCATCTCGGACGGCGACGACAACAGCCAGCAGAGCGTCCAGTTCTATTACAACTTCTTCGAGAGCGTGAAGGGCTTCCGCAACGCGAGCATGTTCTCGTTCTCGGCGGTCAACGAGCTCCCCACCGACTCGGCGGGCGGCTGCTCGAACGGCCTGGCCTATGACGACGACCCCTCGCAGGTCACGCGCGTCCCGCAGATGGTCCAGATGACCGGCGGGCTGAACGTCGACATCTGCACGAGCGACTGGGGCTCCTCGCTCCAGCAGCTCGGCAACATCGCCTTCGGCGCCCGGACGAGCTTCCCCTTGACCGCCCAGCCGGCCGACCCGACGAAGATCACGGTCACCCTGAACGGCCAGCCGCTGCCGCCGACGGGGCCGAA
Organism: Myxococcales bacterium; assembly: GCA_021783235.1. Lineage (GTDB taxonomy): Bacteria > Myxococcota > Myxococcia > Myxococcales > JAKAPL01 > JAJXUD01. Next base: position 33,937 of record JAJXUD010000007.1, read on the forward strand.
CAACGCGCCCGAGTGGCACTACGATCCGACGCAGAACGCGCTGGTCTTCGACCCACTCGCGGCTCCGCAGCCGGGCGATCAGATCACCGTCACTTACACGGTCGCCTGCAATTGACGCGGCGTTTCGGAGCGACGCGAGGGCGGGAGGAACGCTTGAATCGGTCGGCTCGCATTCTCTTCACGGCGGCGATCGCCCTCGCGGCGGCGCTCGGCGACTCCTGCTCCTGCGGCAACCGCTGCGCCGGTGTCTCGTGCGCCACGGGCGAGGCCTGCGACCCGGCCGACGGCCAGTGCAAGTGCGGCGGCGCCCAGGGATCGGGCAACGGGACGGGGGGCGTCGTCTGCGGCAGCGGCGAGAAGTGCGACCCGAATCTCCAGGCATGCGTCTCGAGCCTCTGCGACGCGGTGAGCTGCTCGAACGGCAACGGCTGTGACCCCGCCGACGGCAAGTGCAAGTGCGGCGGCGTGGTCTGCGCGCCGGACGAGCTCTGCGACCAGTCGACCCACGACTGCCAGGGGACGGCGGCCTGCGCGGGCGTGCTCTGCCCGGGAGGGACCTCCTGCGACCCGCTCGACGGCCTCTGCAAGTGCGGCGTCTCCGTCTGCGACGGAGGCGAGATCTGCGCCGACGCCGGCTGCGTCGCCGACCCGTGCTTCGGGGTCTTTTGCCCGGGGAGCCTCGACGGCGGCGGAGGCAACTCCTGCTTCGGCGGCCTCTGCCATTGCGGCGGCCCGGACGGCCCCATCTGCGACACGGGCCAGAGCTGCGCCACCGCGTCGAAGAGCTGCCAGCCGAGCGAGCTTTGCCAGGGCGTCTCCTGCGAGCCCGGCGCCATCTGCGGGCCCGCCGACGGCCTCTGCCACTGCGGGGGAGTCTCGGGACCGGTCTGCGGCGGCGGGGCGACCTGCGTCCTCTACGGGCTCGACGCTGGTCCGCCGTTGCCGGCGGACGCGGGTCTTCCCGACGGCGGGATCGTGGGCCGCTGCCTCGGCGGCAACCTCTGCGCCGGCGTCGCCTGCCCGGAAGGCGAGAGCTGCGATCCGACGAGCGGCGCCTGCCTCTGCGGAGCCACCTCGGGGAGCTCCGGCTTCGCGTGCGGTCCGGGCCAGATCTGCGAGAGCCTCCCGGGCTGGAGCGGTCCGGGCTGTCTGACGCCCTGCGACCCGTACGCGCAGCCGCCCTTTCAGAACGTGCCGTCGTGCCCGAAGGCGGACGGTGGGGCCCCGGACGCGGCGGCGCCGGAGGCCTGCTACCTCGAGCCGGACGCGAGCGTGGTGATCTGCGAGCGCTCGGGTCCCGGCACCGACGGAGCGCCGTGCGGCATCCAGTCCGACTGTGCGCCGGGCTTCGGCTGCTTCCCCCCGCCGGCCGACGCGGGAACGAGCGCCCTGCAGTGCTGGGCCTTCTGCGACAGCTTCGACGGAGGGATTCACACCTGCCTCGGCTTCGGCCGACAGTGCGTGGGAGAGGCCGAGATCGCCCAGGACGGCGGCCTCGTCCAGGTCGGCGCCTGCTTCCCCGCGAGCCAGCCCTAGGAGTCGCCCGTGAGAACGCTCAGCTCGATCCCGATCCTGGCCCTGGCCCTCGCGGCGACGCCGGCCCTCGCGCAGGACGGGGGCGTGCCCGCCTACCCGGTCCTCGTCTCGAGTGGGAGCTACGCGCCGCTCGGTGACGCGGGCAGCCCGGTCCCCGGCGTCACCGGCACCCAGAACGGCGTCGGCACGATCTCGCTCAGCGGCTGGCAGTTTCCCTACTTCGGCCAGCAGTTCTCGCAGATCACGGTCACCACCGACGGCTACCTCATCGTCGGCGACGGGTCGGAGTGCGGCTGCACGGCTGCCGCGGGCGGCATGGCCGCGGGCTGCGCCGATCCGATGACCTACTGCGACCCGTCGTTCGGTGCGCCCTGCAGCGGCCCCGGCTCCGGCTGCTGCTCGCTGCCGGCCTACCAGAGCTCGTGCCAGGGCGGCAATTTTCCGAGCTGCGGCGGCGGCTGTTGCACGAACTGTCTCGTGACGCCGCCGTCGAACGCCGGCCCCGATCCCGCCGCCGTCGGCACCATCGCGGGCTGGTGGGAGCAGCTCGACGACAGCGCGGCGAAGGGGATCAGCTACGCCCAGGGTGGCGCCGACGGCGGCCACTTCCTCACGGTCGATTACCATGGCGTTCCCGCCCTCAACACCGGCTTCAGCGGCTGGAACGTCTACGACTTCCAGATCACGCTCGACGAGTCCGGGCTCGTGCAGGTGACCTACGGTCAGACCTTCGCGGGCGACGCCGGGGTCGATTCGAGCAGCGCCTGGGCGAGCCTCGAGGGCTACGACGGGGGCCAGTGGGTGCCCGGACTCGGCTGCGACGTCGACGGCGGGAGCCTGATCTCTGGCGCCTTCTCCTACAGCGGCTGCACCGCCGCGAACTGGCCGACGGACACGACCGTCTCCTATGGCTCCCCCGCCGGCGTCTTCCTCACGCCCTCGTCGGTTCAGATCCAGGGGCTCTCGCTCGACGGAGGCTTGACCATCGACGTCACCACCGTCGCTTCGGACTTCGGGCGGACCGCCATCGGCTCGTCGTTCGACTACTCGGTCTATCTCGTCCAGCAGCCCGAGCCCGCGACGGCGCTCGCCGCCTGTCCGGGCGGCGCCGGCTGCCTCGGCGGCTTCACCGCGTCGGGCGGCGTGCCCGCGCAGGGCAGCGCGACCTTGGACACGGGTCCCATCACGATCCCGATCCCGGCACAGCAGGGCAGCTACTACGTCGAGGTCTGGCTCGACCCCACGAACTCGACCGGCAGCGTGCAGCCGAGCGCGCTGGTGGGAGTCTCGTCGCCGCTCGCCCTCGGCATCGACCTGACCGGCGCGGTCGGCGCGCTACCCGCCGCCGTCCCCGCGAACGGCAGCTTCCAGCTTCCGATCACGCTGGAGAACCTCGGGCTCTTGCCTTCGGGGACGTTCCACTACCAGCTCTGGCTCACCCAGGCGAACACCGGAATCGACCCCCAGACCGACCTGCTCGTCGAGGACGCGACGGCGAGTCTCGTGGGCGGTCAGACCGTGACGAAGACGGACACTGCCACAACGAACAACGCGGCCCAAGGGCAGTACTACCTTGCCCTCACGATCGATCCGGCCCACCAGCTGGGCGACATCGATTACGGCAACAACGTCGTCTTCTCGGCCACCACGGCGAGCGTCACGCCAGCCCACCTCAAGGTGACCGCGGTCGGCGCGCCGGCGGAGGCGTTCCCCGACTTCCCGACGCACGTCTCCTACACGATCGAGAACGACGGCGACGACATCGCCGCGGGCTTCGCCATCGGGCTCGTCATCCATCCCCAGTCGAAGGGGACGACCTTCACCCTGAACGACCCGCGGCTGCTCGAACTCGACGGCGTCACCATCGCTCCGAAGTGCACCGTCCAGGCCGAGGACGGCGTCATCCTCCAGGCGACGCCCGCGGGCTGCGCGACCTTCCCCTCTCCCGCCGTGACCGAGAGCAAGGTGCCGGCGACGATGTACGGGGCGGCGACGGCGCCGGGAAACTACCTCGTGGGCGTCATCGCCGATCTCTACAGCCAGGTGAACGAGGCTCGCAACGCCAACCGCATGGGCGCGCCAAACGTCACGGTCGTCCAGGCGCCGGCGCCCGACCTCGCGGTGGGCCTCGGCGATCTCACCGCGCCGCCAGCGGCCTCGGCGGGCGACCGGATCTGGGTCGACCGATCGATCCACAACCTCGGCATCGCGACGGGTAGCGCGCCCTACGGCTACTTTCTTTCCGATACGGGCGAGGCGAACGCGGGCGGCGTGCCCGTGCCGGTCGTTCTGCCGACGGGCGTGGTCACCTACCGCCCAACGACGCAGACGCTCTCGCCGCCGGGGCAGGGGACGAGCGACGACCGGGGCTCGGATCTGCTCGCGCTTCCTTCGGGGCTGTCGCCGGGGAGCTACACCCTCTCTCTCGTCATCGACCCGGACCGGGTGGCGCCCGATCTCGATCGGACGAACGACACCGTCGCAGCCCCCGAGCCGCTCGCGATCTCGGCGGACGGCCTGCAGCTGCTCGGCGGCAACCTGCCTCCGGCGCTCGTCCATTCTCCTTACGCCTACCAGCTCGAGATCTCGGGCGCGGCGACCGCTCCCGCCTTCCAACTCGTGGCTGGGGGACTGCCGGCCGGCTTGTCGCTCTCTGGGTCAGGCCTCGTCTCCGGGACCCCCACGGCCCTCGGCGGCTCGACCTTCGTCGTGCTCGCGACGAGCGGACAGAAGCAGCAGCTCGCCACCTGTGCGCTGACCGTCGCCCAGCCCTCGGGGCCCCTTGAGGTCGTCGTCAGCGGTTCCGAGCTTCCGCCCGCGACGGTTGGCCGCGCGTACACGCTGCAGCTCGCCGCCGTCGGAGGCGTCCCGCCCTACGACTGGACGGCCGACGGTCCCATCCCTGGTGGCGGCGACCTCGCGCTCGAGCCGTCTGGCCTCCTCGCCGGAACCCCAGCGACGGTCGCCGCGGGCTCGCTCCACGTCACGGTGACGGACCAGGCGGGCAACGTGGTGCAGGCGACCCTGGGGCTGCGGGCGGTGGATCTCGGGACGCTCGCGATCACGACCACCCTCATCGGTCCCGCCACCGTGGGCCAGAGCTTCGTCGGGCCGATCGAGGCGACCGAGGGCGACGGGCAGAACCACATCTACACCTGGACGCTTCCCCAGGGGCAGGAGCTGCCGCCGGGACTCGAGCTCGTCACCCAGGGGACGCCGGCGCTCGGCCAGCTCTCGGGAACGCCCAGGCTCGCCGGGTCGTGGCCGTTCCGGGTGGTCGTCACCGACGAGTCCAAGCACGAGGCCACGCGGGAATTCGTACTCGTCGTCAACCCGGCGCCGCTCGACGTCTCCGCCCAGTCACTGCCGGCGGCGACGCAGGGCAAGCCCTACCAGGTGACGCTCCAGGCGAGCACGAGCGGTCTCGTGACGTTCTCGCTCTTCTCCGGCGACCTTCCGCCGGGGCTGTCGGTCGGCACCGACGGGAGCATCGGTGGCACCGTCGACGCCAAGGCCGAGGTCCGGACGTATCCCTTCGCGGTGCTCGCCATCGATTCGAGCGGCGACCAGGCGCTGTTGCCGCTCTCCATCCAGCTGCTGGCCGCGTCGCCCGCGCCGAGCGGTGGTTGCGGGACGGGCGGCGGTCCCGGGGGGCTCCTCGCGGTCGGGGCCGCGCTCTGGCTCATCTCGCGCCGGCGGAGAGGCTTCGTCGCGGCGGTGGCCGGGGCGGCGCTGCTGCTCTTCGGCGCGCTGCCCGCTCGCGCGGCCTTCGGCTACTCCGTGGCCAAGGGCACGACCACCTTCCAGGACATCACCGCGCAGCCCGGCACGGCGGTCCTCTCCCAGTCGCAGGAGATGAGCCCGACCCAGTACCCCGTGACCCTCCCCTTCCCGTTCAGTTACGGCGGAAGCTCGTTCTCTTCGATGACGGTCTGGAGCAACGGTGCCGTCTCCTTCGACGCGAACGGCAGCGCCCAGTCGAGCGACGGCTGCGGGGCCTTCCCCTTCTCGAACTGTCCGGGGCTCCAGACCGTGCTCGCGCCGTGGTGGGGGGACCTGACCGTCTGCTACCAGGCCTCCGTCGCCTGGATGACGACTGGTAGTCCTGGCAACCGGCTGATCACCGTGCAGTGGACCAACCTGAACACGGACGACGGCTGCCAGGGCGTCAGCGCCGGGCAGAGTCTCTTCACTTTCCAGCTCCAGCTCCACGAGTCCTCGGGCGCCGTCGACTTCATCTACGGCCCCTCGACCCAGGGGCTCTCGAGCTGCCTGTCGGGAAGCTGCTCCTTCGCGGTCGGCATCGAGGATGGCGCGGACGGTCTCGGGGGCCTCGCCTGCAACGCTGCTTGTCAGGTCACCGACATCCCGGGCGCGGGGACCGCCCTCGTCTTCTCGGAGAGGCCGGATCTGCAGATCGCGCAGCTCACCGCCCCGTCGGCGGTCGAGCAGGGAGGCGCGATGACGCTTCAGCTCGAGGTTCAGAACGCCGGCGCGGTGGCCGCGAGTCAGGCGACCGGGAGCTTCTTCTACTCGCCGGACGGCGGCAGCTACGACCCGACGGCGCCGCTCGGCGGCGTCGGCCCCTTCAACCTCGCGGGCAGCTCCAGCGCGACCCTGCGTCGGACCGTCACCCTGCCCAGCGGCGCCGCGGTGGGAACGGGCTACGTCGTGGCGGTGGTCCAGGACTCGGGCGATCCCGACCCCATCGGCAAGACCCTTGCGTCGGCCCCGTTCGAGGTGATCCCCGCCACTCCGGACCTCATCCCGACCGCCCTCCAGATCCCGAGCGGTGGCGCTCCCGGCGCGACCGTCTCCTTCGCGCCGACCATCGTGAACCAGGGGACGGCGACGGCGACGGCGGTCGCCTACGCCTACTACCTCTCGACCGACGCGACGGTCAGCGTCGTCGATCTCCAGGTCGGCGGCGGCACCGTCGCGTCGCTCCCGCCAGGGCAGACGTTCCAGACGACCGACCAGGTGACTCTCCCCGCCGGGCTCGCGCCCGGAAGCTACACGGTCGGCCTCATCGTGGATCCGGCGGGCGAGAGCCCGGAGTCCTCCCGTTCGAACGAGACCTTCGTCGCCGGCAGCCGGCTCGCCGTCCAGGCGGGAGCCCTGGCGGTCGCGACCTCCAAGCTGCCCCCCGCCCAAGTCGGGGCGCCGTACCAGGCGCTGCTCGCGGCCACCGGCGGCGACGGCCACTACCAGTGGAGCGTTGCCTCGGGCAGCTTGCCGAGCGGGCTCTCGCTCGACGCTCAGCTCGGCGCCATCGCCGGGACCCCCGCCGCCGTAGGCACCTCCCGGCTCACCCTGAAGCTTCAGGACGGAAGCGGCCAGTCGGCGACGATGCCGCTCGCGATCCAGGTGACGGCGCTCGCGGTCCCGCTCGAGGTCGTGACGACGGTGCTGCCCGGCGGCTCGTTCGGCGTTCCCTACCAGGTCGACCTCGTGGCCACGGGTGGCGCGCCGCCTTACCTCTGGTCGCTCTCTGCGGGGGGCCGGCCGCCTCCGGGCATCTCGCTCTCTTCGGGCGGCGTCCTCGCGGGAAGCCCCGCTGCCGACGGCGCATTCGTCTTCCAGGTGGAGGTCCAGGACTCGACCGGGAAGAGCGCGCAGTCGGGACCGCTGGATCTCGAGGTGCTCTCGCCGGGCCGCGTCAGCGTCGCCGAGGCGGAGCTCGCTCCGGCGACGGTGGGGAAGGCCTACGTGGCCGAGCTCCTCGCGGTGGGAGGCACCCCGACCTACTCCTGGCAGCTCGTCTCAGACGAGCGGCTGCCGGGTGGCGCCGGTGACACGGGGCAGGATCTCGCCCAGGCCATGCCGCCCGGGCTCGCGCTCGAGACGAACGGCGCCGTCTCCGGGGTGCCGACCGTCACTGGTCAGTTTGCGCTCACGCTGCAGGTGACCGACTCCTCGACGCCGCCCGACACGGTCACCGACACGGTCGTCCTGACGGTGCTGCCGGATCAGGCCCTCGCGATCACGAACCCGACGCTCCCCGAGGCGACGGAGGGGACGCCCTACCGGATCTCGTTCGACACGAACGCCACCGGGGGCCAGGTGACGTTCCAGCTGGTCGACGGGCTGGGCGAGAACTCGCCGGCCGCGCGCAAGACGCTCCCCCCCGGACTGACGATTGACACGACCGGGCTGCTCTCCGGCACGCCGACGGCCACCGGTACCTTCGATTTCCTCGTCGAGGCGAGCGATGCGGAGAACCGGCGCGCCATCCAGGCGGCCTCGCTGACGGTCCTCCCGAGCCAGGGCAAGGGTTGCGGCACGGCGCCCGGGAGCGGGGGTGGGGGCAGCCTCGCGCTCCTCCTCGCGCTCGGCGCGCTCCTCGCTCGGAGACGCGGATGAACCCGTTCGGCGAGGAGCACGAGGCCTTCCGGCGCACCGTCCGGCAGTTCGTCGAGAAGGAGATGGAGCCGCACGCCCGCGAGTGGGACGAGGCGGGAATCTTTCCCCGGGAGCTCTTCGCGAAGCTGGGCGAGCTCGGCTTCCTCGGCATCCGCCACGACCCGAAGTGGGGGGGCAGCGGACTCGACTACTGGTACGTCACGGCCTTCGGCGAGGAGCTGGTTCGCAGCCGCAACGGGGGCGTCAACATGGCGCTGCTCGTGCAGGCCGAGATGGCGACGCCGGTCATCGACGCCGTCGGTACGGACGAGCAGAAGCGGGAGTTCCTCGCGCCGGCGATCGCCGGGCAGAAGATCGCGGCGCTCGGCATCAGCGAGCCGGGCTGCGGATCGGACGTCGCCGCCCTGCGGACGACCGCGCGGCGCGACGGCGGCGACTATGTCATCGACGGTAGCAAGATGTGGATCACGAACGGGACCCGCGCCGATTTCATCACGCTGGCGGTGCGGACCGGCGAGGCGGGCTACGGGGGCATCTCCCTCGTCACCTTCCCCACCGACGTGCGCGGCTTCTCGGTCGGAAAGAAGCTCGAGAAGGTGGGAAATCTCGCCTCCGACACGGCCGTCCTCTACTTCGACGGCTGCCGGATCCCGGCGCGCTACGTCCTCGGCGAGGAGAACCAGGGCTTTCGCCTCATCATGGAGAACTTCCAGGGCGAGCGGCTCGTCGCGGCGATCCTCGCGGTCGCCGGCATGAGGCAGATGGTCGAGGACGCCATCCGCTACGGCCAGGAGCGCGAGGCCTTCGGTCGGCCGCTCGCGAGGTTCCAGGTCTGGCGCCACAAGTTCGCCGAGCAGATGACGGCCATCGAGGCCGCCCGGCAGCTCACCTACCACGCCATCGACCGCTTCGTCCGAAAGGAGGACGCGCTGCGCGAGGTGAGCATGGCGAAGCTCTTTGCCTGCGACCTCGCCCAGGACGTCGCCTACGACTGCCTGCAGCTCCACGGCGGGATGGGCTACGTGACCGAGAGCCACATCGCCCGGGCATGGCGCGACGTGCGGCTGCTCACGATCGGCGGCGGCGCGAGCGAGATCATGAAGGAGATCATCGCGAAGACGGAGGGGCTCTGAGTGGCGGCCAAGACGAGGAAGAGAGCGGTCGGGGCGAGGGGGGCGCTGGTCGCGCTCTCGACCGCCCCGGACGTCCGCACGGCCCGCCGCATCGCCCGGCTGCTCGTCGAGGAGCGGCTCTGCGCCTGCGTGAACGTCGTGCCGGCGGTCCGCTCGATCTACCGCTGGAAGGGGGTCCTCCACGAGGACGGAGAGCTCCTCCTCGTGCTCAAGACTCGCCGCTCGCTCCTCGCGGCGCTCGCGAAGCGGCTCAAGGTGCTCCACCCTTACGATCTGCCCGAGCTCGTGGCGCTCCCGGCCGTGGGCGGGCTCGATCCGTACCTTGCCTGGCTCGAGCGCGAGACGAGCGGCGCGAAGCGGGCTCGCCCTACTTCTTGAAGAGGGCCTCGAGCTTCCGGCGGGCCTCGTCGCCGGCGCTCGCCGCACCGCCTCCGGCTCCGCCGGCGGGCTGGAAGAACTCGCAGAAGTTCGCCCGCTCCTTGTCCTGGACCCGCTCGGCCTGCGGCTCGCGGCACTGGTTCGAGGCCGCCGTGTCGTAGAAGCGGCACTGCACGCAGGCGTGCAGATCGGCGCCGCAGCCGTCGCACTGGTCGCGGCGCCCCGTCGGGCCCTCGAGGCCGATCTCGGCGCCGCAGGCCTGGCAGTGACGTTTCATGCGCGCGAGCTTAACATGAGACCGACCCAACGGAATTTCGCGGGCGCTCCTTGAAGCGGCCCGCTCGCCAAGGCTAAACTCGGCGCACTGCATCGTGGAGGTCGTCCATCCCGTGAATGCCCATGCCCCTCGTCGATTCTTGCTCGCCGCCGCCATCGGCGCCGCGCTCCTCGCCCCCGCCCTGGGCGCCCGCGCCGAGACGGTCTCGCTCTCCGAGTCGGAGTTCAAGACCTACCACGACTACCTCGATGCGCTGCGGGACCCGCGCGTTCAGAAGCTGAAGTCGGCGAAGCGGTTGCCCGCCATCGCGCGCAACTTCGGGATCTCCGTCAGAGAGCTCGACCGGATCATCGCGAAGGGCAAGCAGTACCCGGACCTCGCGGCGATCGGGCGGGACTGCGAGGAGGCCATCCGGCAGGCGCTAGACGGGACGGAGCTGGCCCCTCGGATCGCCGAGGTGAAGGTCGACACGAGCGACTCGCACGTGGTCACCTACGTCTCGTGGAAGGAGGGCAAGCCCGACGCCCTCGAACAGGAGGCCTGCCTCCTCGCGGTGCGGGCCCGCAAGGCCGCGCCCATCACCGCCGACCTCCGGCTCTGGGCGGTCGACCCCCAGAATCCCGACCACAAGGCCTTCGACGGCATGATCACGGGCGAGGCGGCAGGCCGCATCCAGGAGGCCCGCATCCCCGACTTCGCGCAGACCCGTTACATCAAGCTGTTCGAGAAGGTCCACCTGGACCGTCCGGCCGACTGAGGCCCCCGCGGCCGCCCGTCGATGAAGAAACCGCTCCCCTTCGGCAAGTACCTCCTCCTCGACCGCATCAACGTCGGGGGCATGGCCGAGGTGTTCCTCGCGAAGTCGTTCGGGGTCGAGGGGTTCGAGCGGATCCTCGCCATCAAGAAGATCTTGCCGACGATGGTCGAGGACGAAGAGTTCATCTCGATGTTCATCGACGAGGCGCGGATCGCCGTCCAGCTGAACCACCCGAACGTCGTCCAGATCCACGAGCTCGGCAAGCACGAGGAGCACTACTTCATCGCGATGGAGTACCTCTCGGGCCGCGACCTGCGGCTCGTCCTCGACGCGACGAAGAAGCGCAAGCAGCTCCTCTCGATTCCCCAGGCGGTCTTCCTCGCGCAGAAGATCTGCGAAGGGCTCGACTACGCGCACCGGAAGAAGGATCCGCAGGGGCGCGAGCTCCACATCGTCCACCGCGACGTCTCGCCGCAGAACGTCCTCATCTCCTACGACGGCGAGGTGAAGCTCATCGACTTCGGCATCGCCAAGGCGCAAGGGCGGCTGCAGAAGACGCAGGCCGGCATCCTCAAGGGAAAGTTCGGCTACATGTCGCCGGAGCAGGTGCGCGGGCTGCCGATCGACCGGCGCTCCGACATCTTCGCGGTGGGCGTGATCCTCTACGAGATGCTCACCGGCGAGCGGCTCTTCGTCGGCGAGAGCGACTTCTCGACGCTCGAGAAGGTGCGGAACGCCGAGGTCCTGCCGCCTCGCCAGTTCAACGACGAGATCCCCGAGGCGCTCGAGAAGGTGATGCTCCGCTCGCTCGCGCGCGAGCCCGAGGAGCGCTACCAGTGGGCTTCGGACATGGCCGAGGAGCTGACGCGCTTCTCCGTGAAGGGCGACGTCGTCTACGGCACGAAGCAGCTCTCGGCCTTCATGCACGAGCGCTTCGCGCCCGAGCTCGAGCGCGAGCGCGGGCGGCTGGCCCGATTCGCGACCGTCGAGAAGACCGAGGGCTCCGGGACCGCCCCGGGCCCGACCGGCCCTCAGCCCGTCGTGGTCGCCGCCCCGCCCGGCGCCGGGGTCCGCGCCTCCGCGACGGTGCCCTTCGACGCGCTCCCTTCGACTCCCGAGGCCGACGAGCCCCCGCCCTCCGAGGCGACCCAACTCTTCCGCCCGGAGTTCATGGCGGGCGCCGACACCGGGCCGATGGATCCCGCGCCGCCTGAGCCGGCTGGGAACGCCGTGTTTGCGCGGACCGTCATCCGCCCCGACGCCTCGGGGCCGCGCGCCGCGCCCACCGCCCCTGTCTCCGAGCTCGCCGAGGCCGACTGGCCGGTGCCCCCGCCGAAGACCGAGGGCAAGACGGTCATCCGCGCCGAGCCGTCGAATCCGAACGCGGGCGCCCCCGCCCGTCCGCTCCCGGCTCCGGCGCGCCCGCTGCCGCCCGCGACCCGGTCGGTGCCGGCGGCGCCGGCCGGTCGGCGCGGCCTGCCACCGCCCGTCCTCGCGGGGCTCGGGGCGGCGGTCGTGGTCTTCGTGGCGCTGCTCTTCGCGCTTCTGCTCCGGCGCCCTGGCCCCCAGCCCGGCACGCTCGTCATCTCGCCGCACCCCGCCGAGGGCGTGAGCCTCTGGGTGGACGGTCGGCCGCTCTCACCGGCCGAGCACCACACCTTCGTCGCGAGCAACCTCGCCGCCGGCGTTCATCTGGTCGAGGCGAAGAACGGCACCGGGCGGCGCGCGCTCAAGGTTCGGGTCGAGTCGGGGCGGATCGTGCCGATCGCCGTCGAGCTCCCTGCCGCGCCGCCGCCGGTGGTGGCGACGACCGCGGCCGTTCCGACCCCGTCCGCCCCCCCATCGCGGGGACCTGCCGACGGCGCCGCGGGTCCGACCGGCGGCCCCGCGCCGCTGGCAGCGCGGCCGAGGCCCGCGAAGATGGGGCTCGATCTCTCGCAGACCGAGGCGCCGCCGCCCCCCGCTCCCGCCAACGTGACGATCGATGTCGAGCCGAGCGAGGCGCAGATCTTCATCGACGGCGCGCCCGTGGGATCGGGCAGCTACGTCATCCCGGGGGCCGATCCGGCGCACCGCTATCGGATCGAAGCGACCGCGCCGGGACGGCGGCGGGTCGAGCGGACCCTCCGCTTCTCGCACGACCAGACGGTGCGGCTCGTCCTACGCGAGGAGCATGCGGCGGCGGCGGCTCGCGAGCGACCGCCGCGCAAGCGGTCCGGCCACGGTCCCCCGGGAACGCTCATCATCTCCTCGCGGCCGGTCGCCAAGGTCTTCGTCGACGGCCGCCCCACCGAGCGCTACACCCCGGTCCCGCCGAGCGACCCGCTCCAGCTCCCGAGCGGCGACCACGTGATCCACCTCGAGTCGGACGACGGTCGGAAGGCCGACCGGCGCATCACCATCGAGCCGAACGCGCTGAACAAGCTCATCAACGTCATGCTCGACTGAGGGCCTTCGAGGAATGCCACAAGGGATTCCTCGCGCCGCTCGGGACGACCAGCGGCCGGCGCCATCGGCGTTCCGAGCGAGGCCCCGGAGCGCCGGCGTCCTCGCGCTCCTCGCCGTCCTCGCCGTCCTCGCCAGCTGCCATGGGCCAGCGCCCATCCCGAAGGTCGACGTTCACACCCACGTCTCCCCGGCGGCGATGGGGCGGGCCCTCGCGATCTTCGACGCCGCGGGGATCGGGCGCGCCGTCGACCTCTCGGGCGGGCCGACCGCCGAGGCGCTCGCCGAGGCGATCGAGGCCGCCTCGCGGAGCCAGGGCCGCGTCGTCGTGTTCGCGAACCTCGACTGGAGAGGCGCCCTCGAGCCCGGCTGGTTGGAGCGGCAGCTCGCCTGGCTCGGGCAGGCGAAGGCGATGGGCGCGAGGGGGCTCAAGATCTTCAAGTCGCTCGGCCTCACGATCCGCGATCCCGCCGGAGCGCGGCTCGCCGTCGACGACCCGAGACTCGACCCCATCTTCGAGGCCGCCGGTCGGCTCGGGCTGCCCGTCGCCATCCACACGGGCGACCCCAAGGCCTTCTTCGAGCCGCTGGGCCCGGGCAACGAGCGGAGAGAGGAGCTCGCCCTGAACCCCGCCTGGAGCTTCGCCGACCGGGCGCGCTTTCCGGCTTGGGACGACCTCTTCGCCGAGCTCGTGCGGCGGGTCGAGCGGCACCCGAAGACGAAGTTCCTCGCGGTCCACTTCGGCGACGACCCCGAGGATCCAGCCCACGTGGGGGAGCTCATGGACCGCCTCCCGAACCTCTACGTCGACACCGCGGCGCGCGTCGGCGAGATCGGCCGACGTCCGACCGCCCTGCTGCGCCGGATCTTCCTTTCGCACCCGCGCCGCATCCTCTTCGGCAGCGACATCGGCGTCTCGCGCAGCCGCCTCACGCTCGGCGCCCCGGAGCCCGAGCCCGCGAGCGATGCCGATGCCCCACCGTTCTACGCTGCGCAGTTCCGCTTCTTCGAGACGAGCCAGCGCGGGCTACCGAACCCCATCCCCGTCCAGGGCCACTGGACGGTGGACGGCCTCGGACTCCCCCGGGAGGCCCTCGAGGAGCTCTACCACCGCAACGCCGAGCGGCTCCTCGGGCTCGCGCCCCTCTGAAGGGGCGTGCCTCGAACGCGCCCTCAACCTCAGGCCGCGGTCGGCGCAAAGCTTTCGCCGTCCGGTCGTGCCCCAGGCCCCCCCTTGCTTTTGTAGCGAGCCGTTGCTAGAAGGGCACGCTACTTTTGCGGTCGCTCGCCCAGGACCGAAACGCAGCCGCGACCTCAGCCACCAAGGGGAGGGAGGCCGAGCACTTGCGAACGACGATTGTCGCCGTGACCGTGCTGCTCCTCGCCGCTCCGGCCGTCGCGGAGCAGGGCAAGGAGAGTTCCCTTCCCAAGGAAGAGCGGACGGGCAGTGCGGCGCCCACCGCGGCGACCTCCTCGAGCACGGACGCGTCGGCGGGCGACACCATCGATCGTTCGGTGGGCTCCGAGCTCATCGGCGAGAGCAAGAAGCGTTGGCGCATCGACGCGGGCTGGGAGTCGCACGCGCTGCTCGTCTCGAACAACCTCCTCGGCAGCGGCGCCAACACCTTCTTCAACTACTTCTACGCCGGCGGCCGCTACGAGCTGACGCCCGGGAACGACCAGGTCCGGGTCACGGCTGGCTTCTATCAGTTCGCCCTCACCGATCCGAACGAGGACGGCGGCCTGCGCTCCGACGACATCTACTTCTCGTACGACCACCACTTCGCGTTGCCCAAGGAGTTCGGCCTCGACGCCCGGGTGGTGACGAACGCCCCCACCTCCTTCATGAGCTACAAGATGGGGCTCATCACTGCCCCCGAGGGCGTGCTCGAGCTCACCCGGACCGTCGGGAAGTACCTCACCTTCGATCTGCGCGGGATCGGCGAGTACTTTTTCGAGAGCTACACCTCGGTCCAGGGTGGATCGACGCCGAACCCGATCGCTCGCCTCGGCGCGGGGCTGAACGTCGAGGGGGCGCTCCCCTGGCATCCGGACCTCGCGCTGGGCGTCGACGTCTACACCGAGTACTTCTGGTTCTACTATCCGAACGGCCAGCCGGGGGCGATGGGGCCGAGCAGCTACTACGGCGTCGAGAACTTCCCGACCTACCCGGTGCAGCCCGCGCAGCAGAACTACGGCGGCGACGTCTACGTGCGCTACAGCCTCAACAAGATCCTCCCCAAGACCGGAGCGAAGGGGCTCAAGGGCAACGTCGAGCTCGCCTACGCGAACGGCGATCCGACGATGGGCTACACCTCGGAGCTCGTCGACGGCGTCTCCAGCATCTACCTCTTCTACCCGGAGACCTCTCAGGTCTTCTTCTCGCTGAACCTCTATTACTAGGCCTCCGGGCCTGCCGTAGAGACGACAAGGAGCGAACATGCGTCGGTTCACCCTCACGCTGGGTTGTCTCGCCGGAATCTCGCTCGCGGCGTGCCAGGACGGCCCCACGCAGACCTACCAGCCGCCACCGCCGGCCGCGGGCTGGAACAACGGTCGCTCGCCGTTTCTTCCGGACGGCGGATTGAACCAGGTGCCCAACGGCACCGCCACGACCTCGAGCGCCCCCTTCGCGACGCCGGACGGCGGCGCCATCGGATCGGGCGGCAACAACGCGAACGAGATCTGCACGCCGGCGCAGGTCTACGCGATGACGGCCGCGATCGCGAACGCTCCGATTCGGCTGCCCAATGGCGCGGCGGGGCTGAACCTCGCGGGCACGGACGCCGACGGCGGCGTCACCTGGCAAGGGCTCACGATCGAGCAGGCCGAGCAGCAGATCTGCCAGGGGACGAGCATCCCCGACATCTTCGGCAGCGTCTCCGACATCTCCGTTTACTGGGACAACCAGTCGATCATCGTCGAGTACTCGCTCACCACCCACAAGATCGACTACATCGGCCTCTTCGCCCCCTCGTACACCGGGACGATGAACATCACGAGCCTCGACGGGAACACGAGCTACACCATCGCCGTCGATGGGCAGACCGCGATCTCCGTCGCGACGAAGGACTCGCAGGGAAACGTCACCACGGCCCCGATCGCGGCCCTCGACTGGGTGGGCGCGTCGAACGGCCTGCCGGTCTCCGTCAAGCCCTTCGACGACATGTACCGGGCCGCCATGGCGACCTTCATGCCGGGCTTCCCGGTGGAGCCCAAGGGCTTCACCTGCAACCAGACGGGCGCGTGCATCATCGGCACCTTCCCCGCGGGCGCCTACGCCTACTTCTTCATCCCGGCCCTCGGCTGGGCGATGTGGGTGAACCCGTACTACGCCCAGGCGGCCGCGATCGCGCCGAACCGCATGGACATCAACTTCGCCCAGATCATGAACTTCTCGCCGGCGAACCCGGTCCTGAAGATGGACGCGAAGGGGCCGACGACGGTCCCGATGCAGGTCGCTCAGTCGGGCAATCCGGCCTGCGAGCTCACGCTCGGCATGAGCTACCTCGACTTCGAGCAGAACTGCCTCCTCACCGCCCCCGGCGGGCAGAATGCCGCGGCGAACCAGTCGGAGCTGCGTGAGCTCTTCAGCGACTTCTCGCACGGCGAGCAGACCTTCAGCTTCAACATCGCGGGCGTCGACCTCTCCTTCGCCGACACGCGGCTCGGAAAGACCCAGACGGTGGTCGACCCGCCCGTCGCGGGCGGCTGCCCGGGCAACCCGACCGATCCGGCCTGTCCGCAGGCGCAGGATCTCTCCTACGAGTTCAACGTCGATCAGTCGACCCTGGGGAACGTCGCGAACGACTGGATCTACGACTCGAACGGCAACCCGCTGCGGCACGACCTGCACGGATGGGGCGCGATCGTCGACGACTTCCGCGGCCTCTCGATGCAGTATCTGGAGCAGGAGGTCTGCGCGCCGGGGGCTCCGCAGACGCCCATCGGTCAGGCGGATTGCGCGGCCTGGTTCCCGACGGCCGATGGCGGCTCCCCGCCGGCGCTCACGGCGCAGATCGCGGGCTGCATCGAGCCGCGCGATTCGAGCGGCGCCCTCCTGGATTCGACCTTTCCGGCGGACTTTCCCGGTGCGCCGGGCGCTCCGGTGGGCTCGACTTGCACCGGTATGGAGGATCTCGTCTCCTCCGACATCACCACCCCGGACGACCCGGTCAACGTCGGCCCCATCGCGAGCCTCATCGCGCCCGCCTACTCGCTCGGCATGAAGATGGGCCACCAGCAGGGCGCCTGGTGCACGGACGCGATGTCGCGCAACCAGATCGCGAAGCAGAGCTACATGTACGTCTGCCCTGGCCAGGCGCAGTCCTGCGCGCTGCCCGGCCAGAGCAGCTTCAGCTGCGCGCCCGGTAGCTGCGATCCGACCGTCGCGAATGCGAACTGCGCGGCGGGGACGCCGACCTGCACGACCCAGACGGCAACGGTGACGCCGTTCAGCGTCGCCCAGATCGACTACATCGGCGAGGTGGGGCAGAGCGGCTTCCTTTTGAACATGAACCCGGATCCGACGGGGACGCCGACGCCGGCGCCCGCCGGCGCTCAGATCGTCCTCGTGTTGCCGCAGTACTGCTCGGCGAACAACATCTTGCCGCAGGCGGAGCTCCAGGTGGTCAACGCCATCGGCGGCGGCAACGACTCGAACCTCCCGATCGACGTTCAGGGCGGCAAGCCGAGCCCGGGCTCGCCCCGCTTCTTCTTCAAGATGTACGGCATGGCGATGATTCAGACGCTCGAGGCGACCGACAAGAACGGCCAGCTCATCGCGCCGGTCTCGAGCTGGGGTCCGCCGACGCTCGGCTCGGCGATGCCCATCAGCCTCGCCGACCTCTACTTCGACAGCAGCGGCGACGGGCAGTTCGAGACCATGGAGTACGTGGATCGCCGCTTCGTCTGCCCGGACGGCGCCGACAACTGCGCGCCGGTCGGTGCAACCGGTTGGACCTGCCCGTCGACCTCCTGCGACCTCTCCGTCGCGGCGAACGCCAACTGCGTCAGCAGCCCGCTGCCGACCTGCAACCCGAACGAGACCTGGCAGGCGCCGCTCGACCTCAACTTCAATGCCGATGTCAAGGACGGCATCATGAACGCCTACGACCTGAACCGCCTCTCGCGGCGAGGCGAAGCGGCGCTCTACGAGATCATTCAGCCGGCCGGCTTCGCGCCGCAGAAGGCGAGCAACGCGCTCCTCTCCGACATGTTCGGGAGCCCGGTCCTCTCGGCCAACGCCGCCGGCTGGGGGGCGGATCCGACGACCGGTCAGCTCTTCCCGGCGCTGCCGAACGGTTCGCCGGCCGGGCCGCCGTTCGTGGACCTGACGGGCAACCCGATCTACGCGCAGGACTACCCCGACGCGCTCGGCATCAACGCCCCGACGGCGCTCAGCCTCTCGTTTGGCCAGGCGCCGGACCAGAATCTGACCGTCGTGCAGTCGTTCCAGGGGTCGCAGCAGGCGCTCGTGCAGTACCCGTACCCGAACGGCCCGACTTCCACGTCTGGCAGCCCGGAGCTGCTCGAGCAGCTCATCCCGTGGGTCCCGAGCCAGCCTGGGAGCGGCTTCAACGAGGCGGAGCCGAACAACAGCGAGCTCGACTACTTCGTCCAGACTCAATCGCTCGACTTCACCGGAACCACCACCACCGGACTGCTCGACTTCAATCTTCTCCCAATGGGTGGCCCCGGCTCCCCGCTCGGCATGGAGCGGCTCGCGGTCGAGAGCCAGAACTACCTGGGCGACGTCTTCATGTGCTACGAGCCCGCGGCGAACCCGCCGCTCCTCGCGATCCGGATGTATACCCCGACCGCCGCCGTGCTCGACTGGCTCAACCGGAACCCGCAGGCCTACACCGACTGCGGCATCGTGGTCCGCTGGAGCCCCTACGACAACTACGTGAACCTGGTCGAGTCGACCACCAACGGCGTGCGGCTTCAGGTGACGCAGGGCGGAGGCCTCGGCCGAGTGGTCGGCGCCACGCTCTACGTCCCCGGCTTGCCGTTCGAGGAATGACGCATGGACCGGCACTCACTGAGCCTTCCCACGATCAACCGCAGCCACTTCGAGGATCGCCCCATGCCGAACCGCATCTCGCGTCTCCTGCTGGTCGCCGGCGCTCTCCAGGCGCTCGCCGCCGGCTGCGTCCAGACCCGCCCGGCCCGTAACGCGGTCTTCAACGAGCACCAGTATCTCCGCAAGGACTTCCTGGTGGGCTCGCCGACCTCGGCCACGCCCGACCCGGGCTGGTGGCTCAAGGGGACGATCGTCTCGGTCTCGACGCCGAACCCGCTCGGCAGCGCGAACTACTCGCTCTCGCCGGGCATCGACTCGGGGGCGGTCCCGGTCCGCTTCGTCATCACCGAGGACAAGCTCCAGATGGTTTCGACGCGCGAGATGGCCGCGACCGACTCGCAGTCGAACCAGGTCTCTCCGGCGGTCGTCAACGCCTGGCCGGCCACCAACGTCGACCTGATGTACTACATCAACCTGGACGGCGAGATCACGAACCAGTACGTGACGAACCAGGAGGCCGACTGGCAGCAGCGCGAGTGGGTCCAGGTCGACTTCGACAAGAACGACATGAGCGACATCGCCCCGCTGGGCGAGGCCACCTGGAACATGCTGAGCCACTGTGTCGACGGCTCGAACGTCACGACCACGCTGGTGCCGGGATCGTTCGTCGTGGACGAGGCGAACAAGTACGTGCAGTGGACGGTCAGCGTCACGCTTCCGCTCATCTGGGACGACGCGACCTGCGTCTTCTCGTACGGCACGCTCGGCCAGCAGGCCGCGGCGCTCGGCAAGCAGAGCGTCACGATCAACCTGATGTACTCGCTGATGCGGCAGACGCCGCTCGACCAGGTCACCTACAAGCCGCTCGTGGTGGCCGAGAAGGACGGCATCCACCACAAGTACGGCTTCTTCCCGAACATCACGGAGAACCTCGACCCGACGAGCGGCATGGTGGCCTCGGACGAGCAGGTCGAGCGCTTCGATCCGAACAAGCCGATCGTCTGGTACTTCGCCCAGGGCTTCGATCCGGCGTACAAGCACTTCTTCACCGACCCCGGCACCGGGATCGTCGACCGCACGAACGCGGTGCTCCAGGCGTCGGGGGCGCAGGCCCGCGTTGCCGTCAAGGAGTTCGACGATCCCGACGGGCTCGCGCCGGGCCAGGCACCGCGGCAGTACGGCGACATCCGCTACAACTTCCTCGTCTGGATGAACGACCAGTTCTCGCAGGAGACCTTCGCGGGCGTGACCGAGTTCGACGTCGACTACCGCACGGGCGAGATGCTCTCGGCGAACATCGCCTACAACAAGTTCGCCTTCCAGGACTACTACACCCAGCGGGTCAACTCGTTCCTCCAAGGCGTCGGCGCGGCGGACTCCGTCAACTCGCCGAGCGAGTGGCCGACCACCCCGACGATCTCCGACCCGACGCTCGCGACGAACTGCTCGAAGAAGCAGACCGCCGGCTCGTGCCCGATCACGGTGCAGAACAGCGACGGCTCGACCTCGACGCTCTATTGCGCCTCCGGCTCCACGGTGCCCATCCAGTCGGTCGTCGCCGCCGCGGTGCACAACGGCACCTCGACCGTCTTCGGCAAGATGCAGCAGTACCTGGGCTACCCGACGTCGTCGTACGGAAACCTCGGGCCGACGGACTTCATCGCCTGGCCGAGCAAGACGAACGACACGGACTTCTTCAACGCCTTCTACACGCTGCTCCCCTACGAGGTCTACGCGGATCCGGAGACGAACCCGTACGTCATTCCCGAGGGCGGGAACGGCTACTACGGGCCGCCGGCCTCGGCCTGGGCCGACCTGCAGAAGGAGTACCAGTTTCAGCAGGCCGCGGCGAATCTGAACGCCGGCAAGGGGCAGGGCTGGCCCTACCAGGGCGCGAGCGGCCTGCCGAGCCTCGCGGAGATGGCGGCGGGCGCCGACAACTTCCGCGCGCTCTCGCAGGCGCACGAGGACTACAAGTACAACCAGATCTGGGCCCATGGTCAGCTCGGAATGCGGCTCGACGGCATCGACTCGCTCGCCTTCGAGAACGTGGCCGATCAGGCCGCCCGCGTCTGCGGCGCTCACGCCTCGGGCGCCTGGCAGACGAAGGAAGAGTGGCAGAACGACATCGACCAGGCCTACTGGGGCCAGGTGGAGTTCCACGAGTTCGGCCACTCGCTCGGCCTCACCCACAACTTCATGGCGTCGATCGATGCGCCGCACTACCCGGCCTACCCGATCGGGGGTACCCCGCAGGCCACCTGCGACGCGAACCCGCTCGCCTCGGGCTGCGTGCCCGTGATCCACGCCTCCTCGATCATGGAGTACAACGCCTCGATCGATCGGCTCAGCTTCGCGCAACCCGACTGGGCCCCGTACGACAAGGCCGCGATCGCCTGGATCTACTCCAACACGACGCCGAACGGCGCTCCTTGCACGGGCGAGGGCTGCGGCGTCAGCGGCCAGGTCGACGCCAAGACGCCCTGGAACGATCCGCTGGGCTTCGACTCGAGCGGCAACGAGAAGCGCTTCCTCTTCTGCAACGAGGCGCACATGCGTTACACCCCGTTCTGCCGCCAGGGCGACCTCGGCCGGACGCCGAGCGAGATCATCGCGAACGACCTCGACTCGTATGAGTGGGAGTATCAGTGGCGCAACCTGCGCAGCTACCACAAGTTCTGGGACGACTCGCAGTACGCGAACGCGCCCGCGGGGCTCTTCTATGACCTGACCCGCTTCGTCTCGGTCTGGGCGTACGACTGGAGCAACTCCGAGATCACCACGACGCTCCGCCGCATCGGCCTCAAGAACCCGTGCAACGGCGCGAATCCCCCGGCGGCCAGCTGTCCGAACGGTGGGCAGAGCGACGTCGACTACTTCACCCAGCTGACGAACAAGTTCAACGCCGAGGTCTCGAGCGCGAACCAGATCGCTGCCTCCTACCACATGGCGATGATCGAGCAGGCGGAGAGCGAGCGGCCGGCCGCGACGACCTACGACCCGTACTACGGCGACGTCGAGCAGCAGGGCATCATTCTCGACAAGTACTTCGCCATGCAGAACTTCGCGGGCATGTACCCGGTCCTGAACTTCGACCCGACCCAGTCGGCCGGCGCCTACATCGCCTGGTACGAAGGGCTCGGCGACTCCGCGTTCAACGACCTGGCCCAGTGGGGCGTCACCACGATGCTCGGCGGCGTCCCGAACGTCTTCCCGTACTTCCAGCCGGCCTCGGTGGCGATCTTCGCTCAGGACACCCACGATCCGGCCTTCCCGAACCAGGCCATCCGCAATTGGATTGGCGGCTGGGGCTTCGTCCGCGAGCAGGACTTCCTCTCGTTCTTCCAGAACCTCGCGGTGGAGCACCAGTACTCGGGCCCGGGTTGCCAGGACAGCAGCGGCAACGCCACGGCGTGCAACTGCACGACCACGGCGACCTGCAGCTACGACCCCCGCAACATCCCCGATCCGCAGCAGCTGAACCAGGTGGTCGGCCCCGATGGCCGGCGCTACATCTGGTCGTACATCCAGGATCGGAACTCGTGGGTGGTGGCCGAGCAGGACACGCACATCGTGACCAACACCATCATGCTGAACTACAACTCGGACGTCGTCGCCGGCCAGGACGACGGCAACTTCCCGGGTTCGGCGTACGCGGATCAGCTCCCGATCAAGTACACCCTCGACTCGTTCACCCAGTTCAACTGATCCGGACGGATCGAAAGGGAGCGCTAGAAATGATGGCCCGGATCTCGATGCTGATCGCCGCGCTCGCGCTGACGGCCGCCTGTGGCGGACCGCCGAACTGCGCCTGCGTGGCGAGCGCTGCCTGCACGACCAACTACACGGAGAGCTGCGGGGTGGGGCTCGTCTGTTGCCCGCCCGTGGCCGACGGAGGAACGGCGGCGACGGACGGAGGCTGAGGGGGAGCGGTCGGCCCCCTCGTTCCACCGTGTCGTCCTGCCAGCCGGCAACTGCCCGCTCTTTCAGGGAAGGCGTCGGGCCGCGAGCGGAAAGCCGGAGCAGCCCGAGCAGGCCCTGAGCCCCACCGCGTAGAGGCTTCCGGCGCCATCACCGGCCAAGGAGTCGACCCGCGCGGCATCGGCCGGCAGCGTCTCGAGCCACCAGAGACCGGTCGCGATCCCCCCGTCGAGGTGGAATAGTTCGGCTGCGGCCCCGGACGGAGCGGCGGCGAGGAAGATCTCGCCCGGGGACGGCTCGCTCACCGCGGTCAGCGCCGGGACGGCGGGGAGTGTGGCGAGCGGAACGAAGCCGCCGTCGGCGAGGACGTAGGCGAGACCGTTTCCGTTTCCATCGTCTCCCACGAGGACGACATCGCCCGCCGGACCCACCGTTAGGTCGACGAGGTTCGTCGCGCTGAAGATCTCCGGGAGCAGGCTCCAGCCGCCGTCCGAACGCTCGAGCACCCAGGGCGGCAGGGTGGGATCCGTGGAATCCGCCAGCGCGAAGACGAGCCCGCCCCCTTCGGCGAGCCGGTATGCGCGCGTCAGCTCCGGCGGAAACGATTCGTACGTCAGCCCGCCGTCCGGGAGGAGGTGCAGCGCGACGGGCGGCGCCGGCGGGACGGGATCTCCGACCGCGAGCGCCTCCCCGGGGCCGAGCCCCACGACCGATAGGAGAGTCTGAACGGCGGGGCCGCCGTCCAGGTTCACCGAGGCGAGTCCGCCATCGAGCGTCCCGGCCACGAAGAGGGCGGTCCCCGCATCCGAGAGCCCGACCGCGAAGACGTCCCCTCGCGGATCCGCCCAGAGTCCGAGGAGCGCCGACGCGGCAGGCACGCCCGCGACCACGGTCCAGCCCGCGTCGGACGAGCGGACGAGGATCTGCGCGACCCCCGGTCCGTTGCCCGCCGCCAGCTGAAGCCCGGGCGACGGTGCGACGACTGCTCCGAGGGCGACGACGTCGCTCGTCACTCGCTCCTCCAGCCACTGCGCTCCGTCGTTCGGAAGTCCGCTCGTGCTGCCGGTCGTCCCTCCGCTCGACGTTCCGCCCGTGGTCCCTCCCGAACCGGCGTCGGGAATGCACAGTCCGGCCAGCGGGTCGCAGACGTCCGAGGCCGAGCAGCACGGCACCCCGGGAGCGCAGACCGAGCCGGTCGAGACGCAGCCGATTCCGGCGTCGATCCCGCCGTCCAGGCCTCCTCCGGCGTCGATTCCGCCATCGGTGGAGACGGAGGTCGGACAGCCCGTGAAGAATGCGATCGCCGCGAAGAGAAACAACGCGCTGCGGGAGGACTCGCTCATGCCCGCATTCTAGCCGATGCGGCGAGGCCCCACTCGAAGGCGAAGTTGCCGCTTTCGTCAAAGCTGAGATAGACTGCACCGCCGTGCGCCTCCTCTGGCCGATTGCCCCCGAGTTCCGGGCGCTTCCATTGACGGCGGCGCTTCTGCTCGGCGCCCCCCAGGCGCTCGCCCAGGGCTTCGGGCTGGACCTGTCGTCGAAACCGCCTCAGGACAGCGCAGCCCAGCCTGCGGAGTCGCAACCTCCTCCGCCTCCCCCGCCGCCCGCAGCGGCGCCACCGCTCGAAGCGCCCGCCGCCGAGGCGGCCAGCACGAATCCGGCGGAGCGGGACGTCCAACTGGCCGATCGCGTCAAGAGCGTGCAGAGGAAGAGCTTCCTGATGACCCATCGACTGAGCCTCTCGGTCGATGGCTTCGCGTCGATCAACGACGCCTTCTTCCAGAAGTGGGGCGGCGGTCTGCAGCTCGCCTTCGCGTTCTCCGAGCCGTTCTCGCTCGTGGCCCACGTCGATTACTTCGGGGACCAGGAGACCCCGAACGTGCTCCTCGCGAAGGAGGTCCTCACCGCGCAGCTCTATGCGACCCGGCTCCACGGCCTCGGCGGACTCGACTTCGCCTGGACCCCGGTCTACGGCAAGCTGGCGGCCTTCGGCGCCATCGCCCACTTCGATCTCTACCTGCTCGCGGGATTCGGCGGGGCGCAAGGGGAGCAGGGGATTCTCCCGGCCTCCGAGGTCGGCGTCGGACAGCGCCTCTTCCTGACCGACTGGATGTCCTTCGGGATCGAGGCTCGCTACGACCTCTACCTCGATGCCGCCACGGGAGGGCCGGCGACGATCCAGCGCGCGTTGCTCGTCGGCGCGCTCGCCACCATCTGGATCCCCTTCCACCAGGAGGAACGTTGACCGCCCGGATCCCGGTCCTTCTCGTCCTCCTCGCCGGAGCACCGGCGCTCGCCGCGCCGCAGCCGGCGCCGCGGGCGGCGACCAGCGCGCCTCCGCGGGCCGCGGCCGACAGCCCGTCCAAGGAAGAGGCGGCGCCCGCAGAGGAGGCGCGGCCGCCATCGCTCGAGAGCCGGATCCCGCCCGTCTCGGGCCAAGCGTTCACGACGTCCGGGCGTTTCGAGCTGACGCCCGGCCTGGGCCTCTCGCTGAACGACCCCTTCGTCCAGAAATTCATCCCGGAACTCGCGCTCGGCTACCACCTGAGTCAGAGCCTCTACCTCGGCCTGCGCGGCGGCTACGCCCTCTCGACCTTCTCGGGCGTCGTCAGCGCCTGCAGCGAGACGGGCTCCGGGCCAAGCTGCGGGCCGCCCTCCGCGACCCAACTCGGCCAGCTTCCCGGACAGATGAGCTTCATGTGCTTCGTCGAGGCGGGTTGGTCGCCCATCTACGGGAAGGTGAGCCTGTTCGCCGAGAAGGTCATCCACTTCGATTTCTCGGCCCTGCTCGGGGTGGGCGCCATCGGCATCGGCACGCCCGCCTCGCCGGACGGAACCGTCTCGGCCGGATCGACCATCAGCCCCGCGCTCGGGCCCGGCCTCGGTGAGCGGCTCTTCTTCGGCGAGCACGTCGCGCTCGAGGCCGAGTTGCGGGACTACGTCCTCCTGAGCCCGAGCTTGACCACCCAGCTCATGTTTCACGTCGGGCTGGCCTTCTTGATGGGTGGGGGCCAGGGATGACGCGCCTTGCCCTTCCCCTTTCCCTCGTGCTCCTCGCCGCCGTACCGGCTCGGGCGCAGATGTCCTTCCAGGGCCTCAATCTGACGGACGACAGCCATCCCGCGAAGAAGAAGAAAAAGAAGCATACGCACCGAGGGCATCGCAGGCCGGAGGACGAAGGGCCGGCCGCGCCGCCGCCGGAGGTCGCGCCCCCGCCGGCCACGACGCCTCCCGCGGGCCTGGGCCTCGATCTCTCGGCCCACCCGCCGACGGTCCGGAGGTCGCTCGCCTCGCCGCCCGCGCCGCTGGTGCTGCCTGGACTCGCCGTGGGGAAGGGCGGCGCGACCCGCGTCCAGCTCGATGGCATCGCGAAGCAGTACAAGTCCGGCGACTACCGGGAGGCGGCGGTCGGTGCGTGGGACGCCCTCCAGAAGGCCGGGGATCCCGTCCAGTCGGCCGAGGCCGAGTACCTGCTCGCAAAGTCGCTCTACAAGCTGAAGATGTACCACTCGGCGCTTCACCACTTCTCGCGCGTCCTCGCGCGGGGTGAGCGGGGGAAGTTCTTCCGCCCGAGCCTCGAGTGGCTCTTCTTCATCAGCCGCAAGACGGTCGACGAGAGCATCGTGCTCGACGACGTGGCGCGCTGGGCGAACGTCGAGTTCCCGGTGCGCTACCAGAGCGAGTTCCGCTACCTGCTCGCGCGCTACTACCTCGAGCGGGCGGAGGCGCTCTTCCAGGCCGGCCAGCTTCCGGAAGGGCGAGCGGCGCTCCACGAGGCCCGCCGCCTAGTCGAGATGGTCCCGGCGACGACCCCTTACTTCGTCAAGGCGCGTTTCCTCGCGGGAACCGCCGCCTACCAGGACGCCGAGATCGGACTCCTGCCCGGGCAGCCCGCCGCGCCAGCGGCGCTCGCCCCGGCGCTCGAGGCCTTCAAGGAGGTCATCCGGTACACGAACCCGCGCTGGTCCGGCGCGACTCACGACTGGAAGACGCGCGACCTCGCCTTCATGGATCTCGCCCGGATCCACTATGAGGCGCGGCAGAACCGAAACGCCGTCTACTACTATTCGAAGGTCACGCGGGGCGGGGAGGACTGGCTCGAGGCGCTCTACGAGGAGGCTTGGGCCTACTACCGGATGGGGGATGACGAGCGGGCGCTCGGGAACATGATTACGCTGCACTCTCCCTTCTTTCAGGGCGAGTACTTCCCGGAGTCGCTCACGGTCAAGGCGATCATCTACTACGAGAACTGCCGCTACGAGGAGGCGGGCCTGGCCATCGACGAGTTCGACCACATTTACGGCCCCGTGCAGCAGGAGCTGGAGCGGATCACGGGGCGGGATCAGCCCCCCGAGTCCTTCTACGATCTCCTCGACGACATCCAGCGCAAGCAGAAGAAGAATGGATCGAACGCGCTCCTCGACCGGATCCTCAAGCTCGCCCTCTCAGATCAGGATCTCCGTCGGCGAAACAGCGCTATCCAGGAGATCGAGGCCGAGAACGATCGGGTCTCCGCCGCTCCCGAGGCGTTCCGCTACAGCGATCTCGCGAAGTCGCTCCTCGAGGGGCTCAAGCAGGAGCGCCAGGCGGCCATCACCCAGGCGGGCCTGATCGCGCGCGCCAAGCTGGAGCAGGAGCGCGACGAGCTCAAGGATCTGCTCGGCAAGGCGCTGCGCATCAAGTTCGAGACGCAGGAGAAGGAGAAGGAGCTGCTCGAGCAGAAGATCGCCGGCCGTGCGGCTCGGCCGGAGGAGCTGCACGGCTACCGCTACTCCGTGGCCACCGGGGGCGACGAGGAGTACTGGCCGTTCGACGGCGAGTACTGGCGCGACGAGCTCGGCACCTACCAGTACACCCTCACGAAGGGCTGTCGGCAGAGACGGCTCGGAGGAGAGCGGTGAGCCTCCGGGCGTGGGCAGGAGTCGTGGCCGTCTCGCTGCTCGCCCTGCCGGGGGGCGCCCGCGGCGCATCCTCGCGAGAGGTGAGCCTCGGCCGCAAGCAGCAGAGCGGTCAGGGCCCGGACGTCTCGCTGGCGGGCGACGTGCGGCGTCAGAAGAAGCACGAGGAGTACCGCCCCGCCGTCGAATACGACGCCTTCCGGTTCGAGCTCGAGCTCCAGGTGGCCTCGAAGCGCAACGACCAGCTCGAGACGCTCGGCAAGATCATCGCGCTGGGCTCGTCCGACAAGGAGATGCCGGACCTGCTCTTCCGCTACGCCGAGCTGCTCTGGGAGGAGAGCCGCTACCTCTTCTTCGAGGCCAACCGCGAAGACGACGACTACATCCGCGCGAAGAACAAGGGCGACCAGGCCGCGATGCAGAAGGCGATGGCCGACAAGCAGGCCTACCTCGCGAAGAGCCAGCGCTACCAGGCGAACGCGGTCGCTCGCTACAAGGAGATCGTCCTCCGCTTCCCGCGCTACCAGCGGATGGACGAGGTGCTCTACTTCCTCGGGCACAACCTCTGGGACGAGAACCACGAGCAGGAGGCCCTCGGGATCTACAAGCTGCTCGTCACCCGATACCCGCAGTCGAAGTACCTCCCCGACGCCTTCCTCGCGTTCGGCGAGTACTACTTCGACAACTCGAAGGGGCAGCGGCCGGCGTTGCTCAAGGCGCTCGCCGCCTACAAGAAGGCCGCGAGCTACCCCGAGAACAAGGTCTATCTCTACGCGCTCTACAAGCAGGCCTGGTGCCACTACAACCTCGCGAGCTACCCCCAGGCACTCGACCTCTTCAAGACGGTCATCCTCTATGCCGACCTTTCGACGACGGTGAACAAGGGCAGCAAGCTCAAGCTCGCGAAAGACGCCCGTAAGGACTACGTCCTCACCTATAGCCACTACGGCAATCCGCTCGGGGCGAAGGAGGACTTCCTCAAGGTCGGAGGGCAGGAGAACTGGTGGGCGATGCTCAAGGGGCTCGCCGGCTTGTACTACGACGACGGAAACGACAAGGCGGCCGTCCTGACCTACCGGCAGCTCATCCGCGAGCGGCCGCTCTCGCCGGAGGCGCCATTCTTCCAGGCGCGGATCGTCGACGCGATGATGCGGGTCGGCAACAAGAAGATCACCGCCCAGCAGGCGCAGATCCTCGTCCAGATTCTCGAGAAGGTGAAGTCGAGCGGCCTCGGCAAGACCGAGGGCGACAAGAAGACGCTCGCCGCCGCAGACGATCTCGCCGAGCGGACGCTCTCCAATCTCGCCGTGACCTGGCACAACGAGGGGAAGAAGACGCGCGACGAGGAGACCTACGTCCAGGACGACGAGATCTACCGCGACTACCTCGAACTCTTCCCGAACAGCCCCAAGGCCTACGACCTCCGCTTCTACCACGGCGAGCTCCTCTACGATCAGCTCCAGAGCTACGGCCCCGCCGCCCGGGAATATGGGCGGGTGGTGGCGCGCGACGTCGCCCGGATCAAGGCTCACGAGAAGCCCGGCCGTTGGTTCGCGAAGGCGCTCGAGGATCAGGTCTTCGCGTCGGAAGAGGTTGCCCGCGTGGCCGCCGCCAAGGTGGCGCCCCCTGCCAAGTCGACCACGCCCTTGCCGATTCCGCCGGAGCAACAGGGGCTGCTCTCGGCCTGCGACGCCTACCTCGCCTGGCTCCCGAAGGGGCCGAAAGTGGTCGAGGTCACGTACAAGGCGGCGCAGATCTACTACCGCTACAATCACTTCGACGATGCGGTGAAGCGTTTCTCGTTCATCGCGACGCAGCACCCCGAGAGCGACGTCGCGGTCTACAGCGCGAACCTCGTCTTGGACAGCTACAACCTCCTCGGCGACTACGCGAAGGTCCACGAGTGGGCGCGGAAGTTTCTCGCGATGCCGAAGCTCGCCAAGGGCAAGTTCCACGACGACCTGCTCAAGATCATCGAGGAGTCCGGCTTCAAGCTGGTCGAGCGGGACGAGAAGGCGGGCCACTTCGAGCAGGCCGCCGAAGCCTACCTCGGGTTCGCGCGGGACTTTCCGAGGGGAGAGCGGGCCGATCAGGCGCTCTGGAACGCCGCCGCGGATTTCTACAAGGCCCACGACTACGAGCGGTCGCTGGCGGCCCGCGAGCAGCTGATCGCGCGCTACCCTCAGAGTCCCCTCATGCCGAAGGCGCTGTTCGCGAACGCCGAATCGCACGAGGCGAGGGCGGACTTCGCTCAGGCCGCGGCCGAGTTCGAGCGATACGCGGAGGCCTACGAGCGGCAGGTCGGCGGAGGCGCTGGTGCGGGGAAGCATCGCCGCCGCGCCGCCACGCAAGCGCCCTCGCCGGTCCACTTCGACGAGCAGAAGGCGCAGGAGGCGCTGATCAACGCGGCGGTCTTCCGGGTCGGGCTGCGGCAATACCAGGCGGCCCTCAAGGATCGGGAGGCCTACCTCGACCTCTGGCCGGTCGGGAGGCGAGGCGGCGAGACGAGCGAGCAGGTCTTCGCCTCGATGGCGGACGTCTACGAGGCGCAGGGCAAGACCCAGCTCGCCATCAAACAGTTCGAGGACCACCTGCGGCGGGTGGGGCGAGAAGCGAACGCCTACCTGACCGTTCAGGGACGGCTCGCGAAGCTCTACGAACGCGCGCACAACTCGACGGTGGCGCGCAAGATCGACGAGGAGATCCTCGCCTTCTACAAGCACGCCTCGAGGAAGCATCTGTCGCCCGAGGCCTACGACGCGGTCGGCCATGCCAGCTACGTCCTGAACGAGGACGCCTTCGCGGCCTTCGACGCCCAGCGGCTGCATCTGCCGGAGAAGAGGCTCCTCGCCGACGTCCAGGCGAAGGCGAAGTCACTCCTCGAGATCCAGCGGCTCTACACCGAGACGGTCTCGCTCCACTCGGGGGACCCCGCGATCTGCGCGCTCTGGAAGATCGGCCTCGCCTACCAGAAGTTCGCCCAGGCGCTCTACGATGCCCCGATTCCCGCCCAGTTCAGGGGTCAGGAGCAGCTGGTCCAGGCTTACAAGGATCAGCTCGCCCAGCAGGCGATGCCCGTCGAGGCCAAGGCCAAGGAGGCCTTCCAGAGCGCCGTGGCCAAGTCGCGCGAGCTCGGCATCTACAACGATTGCGCCGCGAAGTCGCTCGCCGGGCTTCGAAAGTACGATCCGGCGGGCTTCGGCGACGCGCCGGAGCTGACCGTCGCCGTGGCGTCGCGAGAGCCCGCCACGCCCGCAGCCGGGCTGATGGCCGAGATCCGGCCCCGCGAGGCCTCGAGCCTTCGTCCGGCAGCTTCGGCGGCGGCGCCTCCGCCCGTCCAGCCCGAATCCCAGCCCGCCTCTCCGGCCGCCGAAGACGATCGGCCGCCCGAGCCGTCGCCATCGGCCGAGGTCGCCCCGCCCCAGCCTCCGCCCGCCGCCGCTGCGGCGCCCACGCCGTCGCCCGATTCCCACGACGAGGAGCCCAGCTTCTGATGCGTACGCGCTCACTCCTCCTCGCCTTCGCTGCGTCGGCGATCGGCTGTGCCGGCGCCAAGGCCGTCCAGCGCCCCGTCGCTACCGCCCCTCCGCCCCCGCCGGTAGCGTCCTCGGCTCCCGTGGTGAGCTCGTCCGAGCCGTCGCCCCGGGCGCGACGGCTCTTCTCCGACGCCTGCGATCGCTATCGCGCCGAGGCGAAGGCCGGCGCGATCGACTACGCGGGCCTCGAAGCCCGCTTCGAGGAGGTGGCGGAGATCGCGCCCGGCTTCGCGGAGCCCCGCTACGACCTGGGGCTGCTCTACGAGCGTCATGGACTGCTCGACAAGGCCGCCGAGGCATACCGTGAAGCCCTGCGGCTGGACCCGGGACTCGGTCCAGCCGCCGCCAACCTGGCGGGGCTCTACCTCGCACGTGGCCAGAGGGACCAGGCCGTCTCGCTTCTCGAGAAGGTCATCCCGCTCGACCGGGCCGACGCGAGTTGCCGCGCGTTGCTCGCAAAGGTGATCGCGAAGGAAGGGAATGCCGGACGGGCGATCTCGCTTGCGAAGCAAGCGCTCGCCCGAGATCCGAAGAACGCCCTCGCGTACAGGGTGCTCATCGATGAGGCGCTCGCCCGAGGGGACGACGAGCTCGTCCGGCTGCTCGCCATCAAGGCAGCGAAGGCGAACGCGAAAGATCCATCGATTCCAATCGCCCTCGCACGGCTCGCGCTCGCGAAGAAGGACGTTCCGGCGGCGGTGCTTCAGTACGAGGCGGCCTTGACGCTCGATCCCCGCGACGAGCGAGCGCTCGCCTCGCTCGCCCAAATCGCGCTCGAGCACCGGGACTTCGCTTCGGCCGAGGCGAGGTACCGAAAGCTGCTCCAGGCCGATCCGAAGGCCTGCGCGGCGCATCTCGACCTCGGGGTTTGCGAGCGGGCCGAGGGGCGGCTGGACGAAGCGATCTCCGAGTACCGCGCCGCCCTCGCCTGCGACCCCAAGCTCGTCGTCGCCTTCTACGATCTAGGCTTGCTCTACCACC
Organism: Myxococcales bacterium; assembly: GCA_021783235.1. GTDB lineage: Bacteria > Myxococcota > Myxococcia > Myxococcales > JAKAPL01 > JAJXUD01. The sequence continues at coordinate 66,187 of JAJXUD010000007.1, forward strand.
GGCAGAAGAACGACTGCGTCGAGGCCGAAGGGCTCTATCGCGAGTTCGTGTCGAAGAGCGCCTCTGCCCTTCCAGGCGATCACCCGGTCTTCGGAAACCTCCAGGAGTGCCAGCAGATCGCGGCGATGGAGGCGCGGGAGAAGGAGCAGAAGGCCCACGCCGCTCCGTCCCCCACGCCACCCGCCACGCCGGCTCCCACGGCCTCGCCATCCAGCGCCTCCCCCGCGAAGCCCGCCTCCGGGCCACCGGCTGCCTCGCCGCCGGCTGCGACCGCGCCGGTCCCGAACGCCAAGGCCCCACCGCCAGCGGCCACGGACGCCGCGGAGCCCTCGATGTGAGCGAGGAACGACATCCATGGTAGACTCTCGGTCCGTGCTCGCGACGTTCAAATGGCTGTCCTTGCTCGGGCTGCTCGCCCTGCCGCTCGCCGCCGGATCCGCACACGCCGCGGACAAGGGAGGCGTCGTCTACGAGAAGAAGACCGTGATCAACTTCGAGGACGACACGATCCAGGGCGACCTGACGCGACCCGACGGCGAGTACGTCGAGGCGCGCAAGAAGGTCTCGCACTCGAACCTGATCCGGATTCGCGAGGAGTTTCGCCAGAAGGTCCTGAAGTCGGCTGGTGAGCTCTAGCTCGAGCACGCGAACATGCCGGTTCCCGTCACTTTCAAGATCTTCAGGGGCGAATCGCTGGTGGGAACCCGCGAGTTCAACCGCGACATCATCAAGATCGGTCGCCTCTCCTCGGCCCATCTCTGCCTCGAAGACGAGAAGGTCTCCCGGATCCACTCGGTCATCGAGATCGCTCCCGACAGCTCGATCAGCATCATCGACATGGGGAGCGCGGAGGGGACCTTCGTCAACGGCAAGCGGGTGAACAAGGGCTCGCTCGCCTCGGGCGACGAGATCCGACTCGGCGCTACCCGGCTCGTCCTCGCCGTCGGCGGTGCCGCCGCCGAAGTCGCCGCCGCGCCCGAGGCGCAGGGCGAATCCAGCACCATCGAGATCGCGCCCGAACTCGGCGCCGAGCTGCGCGCGGCGGCCGCGCCAGCTCCCCCGGCGGCGATGCCCGAGCCCGAGCCACCGCCGACTGGACCCTCTCCGGAGGCCGTCTCCGCGAGGCCCGAGCCGGTTGGGCCGCCCGCGCCGGAGGCGACCGCCGAGCGGCCGGCGCGCCGGCCGAGGCGACGGCGGTCGGAGGTCGCCGAGGAGCCGGGTGAGGACGGCGTCGAGGTCCGGGTCTTCTGGGGAGAGACGCTTCTCGGGTCGGTCTTCCGGGTTCGACCCAAGGCGATCACCTTGGGCGAGGAGGCCTCGGCGGACTTCCAGCTTCCGGGACAAGGGTTGCCCGCCAGCGCGTTCCCCATCGTCGAAACGGCCGGGAGCGAGTCGAGGCTGGTCTTCGACGCCTCGATGGACGGCGAGGTCGAGCGGCCGGGCGAGGCCCCGAGGCGGCTGCGCGAGCTCGGTCGCGACGCCGAGGCGCACCCCCTGGCGGGCTGCCACGCGGTGGCGCTCACCTCGGGAAGCTTCGCCTGGGTCCAGCTCGAGACCCTGCGCATCGAGGTCTCGGTCCGGCCGGCCCCGAAGCGGGTCGTCGCGCCGTTTTGGCAAGGGCTCGACTACCGCTTCATCAACACCTGTCTCGTCCTCGGCTTCGGTATGCTGGCCTTCATCGTGTCGGCCGCCCTGACGCCACTCGACACCGACACGACGGCGGACGACCTGTTCCGCAACCCGACGGCGATGGCGAAGTTCATCGTCAAGCCTCCGCCCAAGACGAAGAACCCATTCCTCGAGAAGCTCAAAGGCGAGACGGGCAAGATGAAGGGGGAGCCCGCCGAGAAACACAAAGGCAAAGAGGGGAAGATGGGGAAGAAGAACGCCCCCAATCGAAACGCCCGCTCCGCGCCCAAGGCCGTCGACGTCAACGCGAAGGAGGTCGTGAAGAACAGCGGCCTCATGCGGCTGCTTGGCGGAGGCGGGGGAGGTCTCTCGACGATCTTCGGCCACGGTGGGCTCGGCGGCGACCTCAAAGGCGCGATCGGCCACATGTTCGGCCCCGCGGTGGGCGACGCCGGAGGCCTCGGAGGCCTCGGCCTGCGCGGAACGGGCTCGGGGGGCGGCGGCCTCGGGAACACGATCGGCATCGGAGACATCGGGACCAAGGGGCGCGGCGGCGGGCTCGGAGGCTACGGCAGCGGCATCGGCGGAATGGGGACGAAGGGGGGCTCGGACGTCGCCATCTCGAGCGGCAACCCCATCGTCGAGGGCTCGCTGGATAAAGAGCTGATTCGCCGGGTCATCCACCAGCACCGCAGCCAGGTGCGCTTCTGCTACGAGTCCGAGCTCGTCCGTCACCCCGGCATGGCCGGCAAGATCATGGTGAAGTTCGTCATCACGGCGAGCGGCGGCGTCCAGCGGGCCTCGGTCGACCAGTCCACGCTGGGGAACGCGAACGTCGAGAACTGCATCGTCTCGCGCGTCTATCAGTGGGAGTTCCCGAAGCCGAAGGGCGGAGGGATCGTCATCGTGAACTACCCCTTCCTGCTCAAGGAGTCGGGCGAGTGATGCGCGCCTCGGTCCCCCTCTCGCTCGTCTGCGCGCTGCTCATGCCCCTGGGCGCCCTCGCCGAGCCGGCCGGCCAGATCTCCAACGCTGGGCAGGTTCCCCTCGGGGAGGTCGTGCGCGGGGGCTACGCCGAGGCCGAGGTCGGGGCCATCGACTTCTTCGGCCTCGGGGCCGGCACGCTGGTGGGTGTCGACGTCGGCTGGGACGTCGCGAGCGGCTTCGGCTTGGGCCTCTTCGTCGACGGGCTGGATCTCGGTGCCCCTTCGCTGCCGGGTGACGTCGCGGCCGTCATGCCAGGTGTCGAGGCGAGGCTCTATCTGCCGATCTTCCAGGACTCGAACGGCGTGGACCGGCTCTTCTTCGGCGTCCGCGCCGGGGGAGGGGTCGCGCTGTTCAGCCCCATCGGCGGGCTGACGGGGACCATGCCGATGGTCCGCGCCGGCCTGAGCCTCGAGTACTTCACGCACCTGCGCCATTTCTCGGTCGGGCTCGCTGCCGATGGCATCGCGCTGTTTGGCGCCAGCAGTAGGCCCGGCGTAGCCGTGAGCCCCTTTGCCCGTTACAGCTTCTGAGGCAGCGCTCGAGAGCGCCCGCCGGAAGCAGGAGCTGGCGCTCTTGGAGGGGCGGCTCACGGAGGCCCATTCCTGGGCCTGCTGGCTCGCCTGGAACGAACCCGACCTCGCCATCCGCGCGAGGCGCTGGCGCGAGGCCGGCTCTTTTGCGAGGGAGCGGTTGCTCGATCCGGCCGAAGCCGAGGCGTGCTTCCGCCGTTCGCTCGCCGCCGATCCACGCGGAACGGATTCCGCAGACGCGCTCGCGGCTCTCCTCGCGGAACGAGGCGAGGTCCAGGCTGCCGCGGAGCTGATCGCCCGGGCTCCCGTCCCGGATCCCGCGGTGCGTGCCCGGCGGCTGGAGAGCGCCGGGCTGCTGCTGCGCGGAACGGCGCCGGCCCGAGCGGCCGTCTACCTGCGGGAGGCGCTCGCGGGCTCGGCCGCGGCGGGCGAGGCCAGGCGGGCGCTCGTCGATCTCTTCGCCCAGTCGCGGCTCTTCGCGGGGGCGCTCAGGGTTTGCGCCGCGGCCCCCCCCGGCGCGGACCGGATCCGGGCGCTCGTCGAACTCGGCAGCCGGCTGGTCGACGAGCCATTGGAACACCCGTTGGCTCGTCGCGCATTCGAGCTCGCACTCGAAGAGGCCCCAGACCACACCGTGGCCGCGGAGGCGCTCGGGAGACTCGCGGCTTGGCCGAAGAGCTGGCCCCAGGTCGCGCGCCAGCTTCGGGCCGCCGCGGTCGAGGAGCGGGATCGCCGCACGGCGGCCGGTCTCTACCTTCGGCTCGCGGCCCTCCACGCGGCCTACGACGAGAACGGCGCCGCGGCCGCGCACGAGCAGCTCGGGCGCTGCTTTCTCCTCTGGCCTGGGATGCCCGCGGCGCTCGACCTCATCGAGCGTCTCGCGATCCGCTGGGGCGATCGGGGCTGGGCCGTCCGCGGCTTCGAGGCGCTCGCGCCGGCGGCGCGGGATCGAGGCTGCGCGGCCGACCTCTGGGAGCGAGCCGCGCGGCTGCGCCGGCTCGATTCGGCCGATTCCCAGGGAGCGGACCAGGCGCTCGCGAAGACGCTCGAAGCGGATCCGGAACGGAGCTCGGCGATCTGGGATCTCTTCGAGCGGCTCCTCGATTCCGGTGACCGCGACGGCGCGGCGCGTCTGCTCGAGCGGCCGTTCGGGCGGGTGGCCGCGAGTTCGGGGGCGGTCCGCCTGGCCCTCGGCGAGTGGCTCATCTCACTCGGCGATCGGGCTCGGGCCGCGACCCAGCTCGAGGGGCTCGTGGAGCGCCCTCCGGACGCGCCCGCGGCCTTCGACGCCTGGATGGGCGCGGTGCGGGAGACCGGGGATGCGCTGCTGGCGGCACGCGCCTTGGCGATCGCGGCGGCGAGGGCCGACTCGGCGGCCGGCAGGCGGACGTCTCTCGTCGCTCTCGCGGAGCTCGAGCGGGCTCAAGGGCGTGGCAAGGCCGTCGCGAAGACGCTCGGCGAGGCGCTCTGGCTCGCTCCAGGGGATCCGGCGCTCCTCTCGGCCCTCGAGCTGCTCGGGCGCGAGGACGGCGCCGCGGGAGAGGTCGCCCAGTCGCTTGGACGAGCGCTCGAGGCCGAAGGAGGCGGGCCCGCCACCGGGCCCCTCGCGCGCTCGCTCGCGAGGTCGATCGCGGCGGATCCCAACCGACGAGCCGAGGCCGTGGCGCTGCTGCAGCGGGTGCTGGAGCAGCTCCCGGGAGACGCCGAGGCGCTCTCGCTGCTGGACGCTCTCCTGCGGGGCGGTCGACCGGAAGAGCTCGAGGCCGAGCTGAAGCGCCGCTTCGAGGCGGCGCTCACCGACGAGGCTCGGGCGGCTTGCCTCCGGGAGATCGCGGCTTCGCAGGCCCGGCGGCAGGCTCCGGCCGCGGAGCGGGCGCCGGTCTTGTCGCGGCTCGTCGATCTCGCGCCGGGGGACCCGGTGTCCCTTCGCCAGCTCGCCTCCGCCCGCGCCGAGCTGGGCGAGTGGGGCCCTCTCGCGGAGCTTCTCGCGAGGCTCGCGGCCGTGGAGACCGACGAGCGACGCCGCGTCCAGATCGAGATCGAGCGAGCCGGCCTCCTGCTGGACCGGCTCGGGGACGGGCCCGCCGCGCTGGAGGGGGCGCGGCGCGCGCTCGGCTCTGCGTCTGGGAGGGCCGGCGCCCTCCGGCTCCTCGAGCAGCTCGTCGGCGACCCGGTCGCGAGCGCAGGGGCGCTCGAGATCCTCGAGGTCGAGTATGCCAAGAGCGGGGACTGGACGCGCGTGCTCGCCATCCTGGCGCGGCGCGCAGAGGCGTCGGCGGATCCGGTCGAACGGGCGGGGCGCCGCCTGGAGCAGGCGAGGGTGCTCGAGGAGAGGCTCGCCGATCCTCGCGGCGCCTTCTCCCTTCTCGCGGCGGCGCTGGCCGATGCCCCGGAGCTCGTTGCCCCGGAGCTCGTCAGGGTCGCCCGCTCGATCGGAACGCTCGCCGAGACGATCGATCGGCTCGACGAGGTCGCCTCCAGCAGCGGGGCGGCCGAGGGCCTGCCGCTCGCCCGTCGCGCGGTCGACCTCGCGAGGGAGGCCGGTGACGCCGAGCGGCTCGCCGCCGCCCAGGGCGTCGTCCTGCAGCTCGCGCCCTCGGATCCCGATGCGCTCGACGCGCTCGCGACGCGAGCGCGAGAGAAGGGGGAGGCCGAGCGGGCGGTCGAGCTGCTGCGGCGCCAGCTGGCTGCGGGCGGCAGCGCCGCGGAGCAGGCCCGCCGGCTGGTCTTGCTCGGCAGGAGCTCGCTCGACGTCCTCGCCCAGCCAAGCGAGGCGGTCGAGGCCTTCGAGCAGGCGCTGGCGCTCGGCGCCGACGAAGGGGAGCTGCTCGAGCCCCTCGCTCAGGCGCTCGCGAACGCAGCGCGCCCACGCGAGGCGTGCGACGTGCTGGCCCGGGCCATCGCGCGGCTCGACCGAGCAGGGGATGCCCCACGGGCTGCTGAGCTGCGGTTGCGCCGTGCCCGTGCACTCTTCGAGGGGCTCGGGGACGCGCTGGGAGCGGCGGCCGAGCTCGAGGCGCTCCTCGCGCTCCGGCCGAACGACCCCGAGGCCATCGCGGCCCTGGAGGGGCTGCTCGGAACCGAGGCCGATTCGAAGGCGGTCGCGACCCTCGCCTCGGTGTTCGAGCGCATCGGCGACGCGGCGCGCCTCGCTCAGGCGCTCGGCGCCCTCGCGGATCGGGAGACCGATCCCGAGAAGCGTGCCGACATCCTCCGCCGCATCGCCCGCCTCGAGGCCCAGGACCTTCGGGACCCCGGGCTCGCGTTCTCGACGCTCTCGCGAGCCGCTCACCTTCGACCCAAGGACGCCGAGCTGCGATCCGAGCTTCGCGCCCTGGCGTCCGCTGCTCGGCTCGAGGCCGAGCTCGCCGCCCTGCTCCAGGATCTGGCGGAGGCCCAGCCCGGGAAGGCCGGAGCGGCGTTGCTGCTCGAACTCGGCGAGCTGCTCGAGGGGATCGGCGATCTCGAGGGCGCGCGGCGGGCCTACTCGCAGGCGAATCGACAGCACCCCGCGAGCCCGGCTCCGCCGCGGGAGCTGCTGCGACTCGCGAGGCGGTCGGGGGACGCCGGGGCGGTCTCGGAGGCCGCCCGCGCCCTGGCGGAGCTCACGGCGGGGGAGGAGAAGATCGCCCTTCTCGCCGAGGCCGCCTCGGCAGCGCCGGTGCCCAAGGCCCTCGAGCTCTGGGCCGAGCTGCTCGAGCTCTCCCCCGGAAACGCGGCGGCGGTCGCCGCCCTGGAATCGCTGCTTGCCGGCCCACCGCCGGTCCGCGATTCGGCCGCGGCCCTGCTCGTGCCCGTCTACCGGGCCGGCGGGAACGGCGAACGGTTGGCCGCGGCGCTGGAGCCCCTCGCGCCGCTCGCCCGCTCGGCCGACGAGCGCGCCGCCGCCTGGATCGAGATCGCCTCCCTGCGGGATCGGCTCGGGCAGGCCCGGCCTGCCCTGGCGGCCCGCCTGCGCGCGCTTCGGGAGCGGCCCGGCGACCTCGCGCTCTGCGAGGAGATCGAGCGAGCCGGCGCCGCCGTCGGGGGGCTCGACGAGATCGCCGCCAGCTACGAGGAGCTCATCGGCGCCCTCGGTGCGGTCGCCGGAGCCCTGCCGCTCCGCGAGCGGCTCGCCGCCCTCGCCGCCGGTCCGCTCGCGGCTCCCGAGCGGGCGCTCGCCCTCGAGCTCGAGATCGCCGAGCTCTCGCCGAGTGACGTTTCAGCCGTGGCGAGGGCCGCCGAGCTTCAGCGGCGGCTCGGCCGGGAGCGCGATCTGGCGGGCTCGCTCGTTCGGTTGGCGCACGCGAGCCCGGAACCGGCTAGAAAGAAGGATCTCTTGCGCGAGGCGGCAGAGATTTTCGGCCGCCTCGACGATCGGGATGGTGCCATGGCTTCTTATCGAGAGATCCTCGAGATCGACCCTTCGGACCCCTCGGCGCTCGAGCGGCTGGGCGCCATCCTCGGCGGCGCGGGGAAGTGGGGCGACCTCGCGGATGCCTTGGACGGGCTGGCACGAGAGGCGCTCGCCGCGGGCGCGACCGCGGACGCCGATCGGTTGCGGCTCCGGCGCGGCCTCGTCTTGCTCGATCGGCTGGGGGATCTCCGCGGCGCGCTCGCCTGCTTCACGGCCGTCGCGGCAGGCGTCGCGGATGATCCGGCAATCCCAGCCTCGCTGGAGCGCGCCTTCTCCGCGGCGACGGATCCGAGCGATCGAGCCGCCATCGCGTCGCTGCTCGAGCCGATCTACGAGCAGGGCAAGAACCTCCCGGCGCTCGTCGCCGTCCTCCAGGCCAGGGCCGAGGTCGCCCCGGAGTCCGAGAAGGGCGTGCTCCTGCAGCGGATCGCCGCCCTCTACGCGACGGATCTCCGATCGCCCGAGCTGGCGTTCGTCTCGGCGAGCCGAGCGCTCCGGGAGAACCCGCAGGACCTCTCCTCGCTCGAGATCGCGCTGCGCTCCGCCGAAGCCGCCGGGGCAGCCGAGGAGCTCGCGGATCTCCTCGAGGAGATCGGCGGCAAGGCCCAGGCGTCCGAGGTGATCCGACGCTGCCAATGGGCCCTCGCGAGGCTCTGCCAGGGCCCGCTCGCGTCTCCGGCCCGGGCGATCGCCGCCTGGAAGCGGGTCCTCGAGCTGGCCCCGGACGACGCCGAGGCCTTCCGCGCGCTGGCGGGTCTCCTCGAGCAGGCCGGGGAGGTGGGGGCGCTCCTCGAGGCGCTGAGGCGCCAGCTCGCGGTCGTCGACGACGTCGAGCGCCGCCGGGAGATCCTCCGGCGCATCGGCGCGCTTCAAGAGGGGCCGCTTCGAGACGACGCCGGAGCCTTCGCCACCTACCGGCGCCTCCTGGAGCTGGCCCCGGAGGACCGGGCGGCGTTGGCGCGGCTGGACGCGCTCTGCCAGCGGCAGGAGCGCTGGCCGGAGCTCGCGCCGCTGCTCGAGCAGGAGGCGAGGCTCGCCGGGCAGGCGGGCGATCGCGCGGCCCAGGCCGCCGTCCTCGCCCGGCTGGGCCAGCTCCGCGAGACGGCGCTGCGCGACGTCCCCGGGGCCGTCGAGGCCTACGGGGCGGTCCTCGCCATCGAGCCCTCCCAGCGCGAGGTCCAGGCGCGCCTCGAGGGGATCCTTCAGCGCGATCCCCAGAACCTCGCCGCCGCCGACCTCCTCGAGCGGCTCTTCCAGTCTGCGAAGGACTGGCCCAAGTACGCCTCGGCGCTGGACGCCCGCGCGTCCGCGACCCCCGATCCGCAGGCTCGCCGCGAGATCTTGCTCGAGCTCGCGCGCGTCCGCGAGGAGCACCAGGGCCGGTCCGACCTCGCCTTCATCGCGCTCTGCCGCGCCTTCCACGACGAGCCGCAGAGCGCCGAGCTCCGCGCCGCGCTGCTGCGGGCCGCAGAGCGCGCCGAGGCCGTCGAGGAGCTCGTCGGGGTCTTCGAGGAGGAGCTCGAGCGGAGCCCGTTGCCCGAGATCATCGGGCCGCTCTCGCTCGAGGTCGCCCAGCTCTACGACCAGAAGCTGCAGGAGCCCCAGAAGGCGCTCCAGCACTACGAGCGGGCCCGCGAGGTCGATCCCGCCGGCGGCGCGCCGCTGCCGGCGCTCGAGCGGCTCTACCGGGTCGCCGAGCGTTGGCCGCAGCTCGCCGAGGTGCTCGAGGAGCTCGTCGCCCGGGCTTCGGAGCCGGCGGAGAAGGTCTCGCTGCTCTATCGCCTGGGACAGCTCGCCGAGGAGCGGCTCTCCGCGCCGGATCGCGCCGCCCGGGCCTACGAGGGCATCCTCGCCGTCGAGCCGGACCACCTCCCCGCGCTCCGGGCGCTCGAGCGGCTCTATGAGCAGGCTGGGCGGGGGCCGGAGCTCTTCGCCGTCCTCGAGAGACAGCGGGCCGCGACCGCCGAGGGAGCGGGCAGGGACCGGCTCGTCTCGCGCCTCGCGGAGGTCGCCGCGACCCAGCTCCACGACGACGAGCGCGCGGTCGGCCTCTGGCGGGAGCTTCTCTCGCGAAACCCGAGGACCGAGAGCGCGCTCTCTGGGCTCGAGGGGGCGCTCGAGCGGCTCGCTCGCTGGGGAGAGCTCGCAGAGCTCCTGCGAGCGCGCCTCGCCTCGACCGTCGATCCCCGGGAGATCACCCGTCTGAACGATCGGCTCGGCTGGCTGCTCGGCGTCAAGCTGGGCCAGGCCGACGAGGCGGCCCGCAGCTTCAAGGCGGTCCTCGAGCGCGATCCCAAGAACCGCAAGGCCCTCGAGTCCCTGCGGGACATCCTCGTCGCCAAGGGAGATCTCGAGGAGCTCGCCGCCGTCTTGCGGCGGCTCATCCCGCTCCAGGAGGACGCGACGGGGGTGAAGGCGGTTCGGCTGCAGCTCGCGGAGACGCTCGGGAAGCTCGGCCGCCGCGAGGAGGCCATCGAGGCCGCGCGCCGTGCCCTCGACCTCGATCCGCACCGGGTGGACGAACTCGAGCGCGCCGAGGCCCTCTTCCGCTCCCTCTCCGCCTGGTCCGAGGCGCTGCGCTCCATGGAGGCGCGTGCCGAGCTTCTCGCCCCGGAGAAGGCGTCCGAGGCCGAGGCGCTCTGGATGGAGGTGGCGCGACTTCACGAAGAGGCGCTCCACAAGCCCGAGGGCGGCGCCGCGGCGCTCGAGAAGCTCCTCGAGCGCAACCCCGGCCACCCGGCGGCGGCGGCGGCGCTCGAGCGGATCTACTCGAAGGCGGGCGACTGGCGACGGCTCTCGACGCTGCTCGACCGCCTCAGTCGAGAGGCCGCGGAGCCCCCGCGCCGCCTCGAGCTGTTGCGCGAGCTCGCGTCGGTCCAGGAGCAGCGGCTCGGACAGAAGGATCTCGCGTTCCTGTCGCTCTGCCGCGCGTTCGAGCTGGACCCCGGCAACGCCGAGCTCGCGGTCGCGATGAGGCGTCTCGCCCGGGAGACCGGTGCCCTCGAGGAGCTCGCGGCGGTCCACGAGAGCGTCGCCGACCAGATCGGCCGCGGGCCCGGCGGAGAGGCCGTCTTCCTCGACCTCGCGCGGATTCAGGACGAGGATCTCGACGACGCGGCGTCCGCCGAGGCGACCCTGCGGCGCTGGCTCGTCCTCGAGCCCGCGAGCCTGCCGGCAGTCGAGCAGCTCGCCGCGCTCTTCCAGAGGCGCGGCCGCGCCCGGGATCACGCCCTGGCGCTCGAACAGAAGGTCAACCTCCTCTCGACGCTCGAGGAGAAGAAGGAGGCGCTCGCCGAGCTGGCGCGCAGCTACGACGCGGCGGACGACGTGGCCGAGGCCGTGCTGACGCTGCGCCGCGGCCTCGAGCTCGATCCCGCCGACCGCCCCCTCGTCGACCAGCTCGCGGCGCTCTACCGGCGCGAGCAGGCGTGGTCCGAGCTCGTCGCGCTCCTTCAGAAGGCCCGCGACCAGGCGGACGATCCCACCGAGCGCGCGGCCCTTCAGGGGCAGATCGCCGAGATCACGGAGGTCGGCCTGCAGGACGACGAGGCGGCGATCTCCTCGTACGCGCTCGCGCTCGAGCTCGACCCGAAGAACCAGCCCGCGCTCGCAGCGCTCGAGCGGCTCTACACGAAGCTCGACCGGGCGGCCGAGCTCCTGCGCGTCTACGATCGGCAGGCCGAGCTGGCCGAGCCGAAGGATCGGGTTCGGATCTTCTCCAAGGCGGCGCAGGTCTGGGAAGAGAAGCTCCACGATTCGGCCAACGCCATCGCCTGCCTCGAGGGCGTGCTCGCGCTCGACCCGGCGAACGCCCTGGCGCTCAGGGAGCTCGAGCGGCTCTACCGGGCGGCGAGAGACGGTGAGCGGCTCGCCTACACGCTGCAGCGGCGGCTCCAGATCGCCACGGAGCCGTCCGAGGTCGTGGCGCTGCACGTCGCGCTCGGCGAGGTCTGGCACCAGGAGCTCGGCCGCGTCGACCACGCCGAGGAGCTCTTCGGGCGGGCGCTGCAGCTCGATCCGAACAGCCAGCCGGCGCTCCACGGGCTGGGCGTGCTCTACGAGAAGAGCGGCAACTGGCCGCAGGCGCTCGAGATGATCCGGCGCGAATCCAGGCTCGCGAAGAGCGCCGAGCAGGCGGTCGAGCTCCACTTCCGCGCCGGCCAGATCCACGCCGGGATGCTCCTCGACCCCGAGGAGGCCCGGCTCGAGTTCGAGCGCTGCGTCGAGATCGACCAGGGCCACCTGCCGTCGCTCGCGGCCCTCAAGAAGATCTTCGAGGCTCGCGAGGAGTGGGATCGCTGCTTCGAGGTGGCCCGCCAGGAGGCCGAGTGGACGAAGGAGCCGGCGGAGAAGACCCGGCTGTGGCACGAGCTCGGTCGCTTCCAGCAAGAGAAGCGCGAGGACGCGGCCGGCGCCGAGCGCTGCTATGCCGAGGCGCTGCGCTTCACGCCGGGCCATCTCCCCTCGGCGCAGCCGCTGGCCGAGCTCTACCTGGGTCGGGGCGAGTGGCCCAAGGCCGAGGAGATGCTGGACGTCGTCGTCGACGGCGCCGTCCGCTCGGGCGACCCCAAGGAGCTCTGCCGGCAGTGCTATCGGCTGGGCTACGTCTGCGACAAGCTCGAGAAGACCGAGAAGGCGCTCGCCGCCTACCGACGCGCCTTCGACCTCGACCCGACCTACCTTCCGGCCCTCGAGGGGCTCGGCCACCTGCTCGTGAAGGCCAAGCAGCCCGAGGAGGCGCTCAAGGTCTTCCAGGCGATCCTCATCCACCACCGCGACGACCTGACCGACCTCGAGGTGGTCGAGATCCACTGGCAGATAGGCGAGCTCCACCGGAGCCTCGGTCAGTCGGATCGGGCGCAGAAGGACTTCGAGAAGGCCCTCGAACTCGACGCGTCCCACGAGCCCTCGCACCAGGCGCTCGTCGAGCTCTACGAGGCGGCGGGCAACTGGGACCAGGCGCTCGAGCACCGGCAGAGGCTCCTCGAGACCTTGGAGGGCGACGCCCGTTTCCCGATGTGCGTCGGCATCGCCCGGCTCTCGCGCGAGCAGCTCGGCGATCCATACCAGGCCATCGACGCCTGGCTACAGGCGCTGCGCGTCCGGCCCGACTCGGTCGAGGCGCTCGAGCCGCTGCTCGATCTCTACCGCGAGACCAAGCAGGGGCAGAAGGCCGTCGAGGTCCTCGAGGCGCTCCTCGCCTTGCCGGCCACGCGGAGCGATCCCAAGGCGCTGCGGCAGCGCCACTACGAGCTCGCGCAGCTTCTCCGCGACGAGATCAAGGACGAGGGGCGGGCGGTCGCAGAGCTGAACGCCGCCCTCGACGCCGACCCGATGTTCGTCGAGGCGTTCGCGGCCCTCGAGGGGCTGCTCACGGAGAGGCGGGCCTGGCCGCTGCTCGAGCAGAGCTACCACGCCATGCTCAAGCGGTTGCCGAAGACGCCCGAGACCCAGGCGGCCCGCCTCGCGCTCTGGCGCAACCTGGGAGAGCTCTACCGGCGGGCGCTCAAGAACCCGGACGGCGCCTCGCTCGCCTACGAGGTGATCGTCAAGGCCGAGCCGCACGACGTCCAGGCGCTGGAGATCCTGGCCGAGCTCTACGCCCAGCGGCCCGGCCACGAGCCGAAGGCCATCGCGGCCCACCGGTCGCTGCTCGCCGGAACGGCCCAGCCCGGAAAGAGCGTCCGGGCGCTCACCCGCCTGCACGCGGCGCGCAAGGAGTACGACGAGGCCTACGTCTCGGCCCAGGTGGCGATCCAGCTGCTCGGGGAGAAGGGGCAGGACGAGGAGCAGATCATCGAGCGGCTCAAGCGGTTTGCCCGCGAGAGCGCGAGCCGGCCGATGACCGACCGGCTCTGGAGCGAGGCGCTCTACCACGAGCGGCTGCGCGGACCGATGGCCGAGGTGCTCTCCATCTGCCACGAGGCCAGCGGCGGCGCCTTCGCGGTGGAGATCGCGAGGCTGAACGTCAATCCGAAGCGCGATCGGGTCGACGTGGCGCAGTCGATGCTCTTCTTCGTGAACGCCTACAAGTACGTCGCCCGCGTCCTCGGCGTGGAGGCGCTCGAGCTCTACAAGGTCCCGGGCGCCTCGGGGCTGGCGCTCGGCAACAGCTGGCCGGTCTGCATCCTGGCCGGGGAGGACATGTTCAAGGACCGGCCGAAGCGCGAGCTCTGGTTCCTCATCGCGAAGGCCCTCGCCTTCTCGCGCCCGGAGCTCGCGCTCGCGCGCCTCCACCCGCCCGAAGAGCTCGAGGCCATCTTCCAGTCCGCCCTCGTGCTCGCGGCCCCGAGCCACCAGCCCACCGCCGATCCCCGTGAGCTCGAGCGCGTCGGCCGGCGGCTCGAGAAGTCGCTCTCCGACACGGCTCGTCCCGCGCTCTTCCGGGCGGCGCGCGAGTGCCTCAAGGATCCCGCGCAGCGGGACGTGCGCGGCTACCTCGAGGCCGTCGAGCACACGGCCAACCGCGCGGGCATCCTCCTCTGCGGCGACGTCGAGACGGCCAAGCGTTCGCTCTCGCGGGACACGGGGGTGGCGGCGCGGCTTCCCGAGCGGAGCAAGGTGCGGGATCTGATGCTCTTCTGCCTGAGCGAAAGCTTCTTCGCGCTGCGTCAGTCCCTCGGGCTGTCGGTCGAGATCGCGGCCGAGGGGCGGGCCGCGAGCTGATGCGACGGCCTCTCGTCGTGAAAGCTTGACCCATGTGGCAGCGAACGGCTAAGGTTTTCGCGGGGTTTCGTCCGAACCGATGAAATTCAGCTGCGACCAATGTCACGCGCAGTACATGATCTCGGACGACAAGGTCGGTCCGGCCGGGGTACGTGTACGCTGCAAGAAGTGCCAGAACGTCGTGCTCGTGAAGCGGACCGAGCCGGAGGAGCCGCCGCCCGAGGACGCCACCGTCGTCATGACGGCCGAGAAGATGGCCCAGATGGCCGCCTCGGGCATCGGCCTCCCCATGGCGCCCGACGCGCCGCCGAAGCCGACGGACGACGAGATCGGCCAGGCGTTCGACTCGATGTTCCCCGACGGCTCCGGCTCGCCGAGCCCGCCGGTCGCTCCTCCGCCGGGCCCGCCGCTCGAGGATCCCGATCGGGCCGAGACGCGCGTCTTCTCCTCGAACGACATCGCTCGAATCGCCTCCGAACTCGGCGGAATCGGCGGCGCGAAGCTCTCCGACCCGGGAGACGACGCCACCGAGGTCGGGAAGGCGTCCCCGGCGACGCCGCCCGCCCCCGAGCCGCCCGCCGAGTGGTTCGTCGCGGTCCGCGAGGAGCAGGTCGGTCCGCTGGGCCTCGAAGGGGTCAAGGAGAAGTGGGAGAAGGGCGAGGTCGGTCCCGACACCCTCGTCTGGTCGGCCGGGATGGCCGACTGGAGGCCGCTCTCCGCCGTGCCCGAGCTCGCGAAGCTGGTTTCGCCCGCTCCGGCGGCGGGTCGGCCGCACGCGGTCGAGCCGGCGCCGGCCCAGTCGTTCACGAGCGAGCCGACGAAGCCGCAGCGCTCCCTCGGCGGCGACGAGTCCGACTTCAAGCCGTCGGCCGCCTCCGCGCTCGCCTCGCTGGCCTCGATGGCCCAGGAGGAGATGGCCCAGGCCGAGCAGCGGCAGGCCGCCCCGCCGGAGCCCGCGCCCTCTCGCGGGTCGCTCGATCTCCTCGGCGATCTACCGCCCGCGCCGGCCCCGGCGCTCCGGCCGGTCGCGCCGCGCGAGTCCTTCGGCGACGACTCGGGCTCCCCCGATTCCGCCCGCGCCGCACCGGCGCGCCGGCAGCCGCTCGCCCAGGACCCCTACCCGCCGGCCGCGGCTTTTTCGTCGCGACCGGTCTTCGCCCCCGCGGGGCCGCCGTGGCGTCTCATCGCCCTGGCCGGCGGCGGCGTGCTCGCCCTCCTCCTGGTCGTCGGGCTGCTCGTCTGGGCGCTGGTCGTGAAGCCCCGCCAGCAGGAGGACGAGCGGCTCAACGCCCTCACCGCGCAGCTCGCCGCCCAGCGGACCGCTCCGCCTCCGGCCCCGGCGGCCCCCCCGCCGCCGGTCGTCGCGGCGAACGCCGTCGCTCCCGCGGTCCCTGGAACCGCCGCTCCCGCTCCGGCCCCAGCGGCTGCGCCGCCGCCGGCCGCCGCGGCGCCGACTCCCGCTCCAGCCTCGGCCCCGTCGCGGGTCGCGGCGGACGAGGGGAGCCGCCGGGGCAAGGGCCACGGGCGCCACCGGGAGCGGGAGAGGGCCGCGCCCTCGGCGGCGCCCGCCGCCTCGGCCCCAGTCGCCGCCGCCGCCCCCGCCCCCTCGTCGGGTGGGGACGACTTTCTCGGCGGGGCCGGCGACAGCAACATCGACAAGGAGTTCGCGAAGGAGCTCGACGGCTCCGGCGATTCGGCCGCCTCCAACAAGCGCGGCGGCTCGAGGCACTCCGTCTACATCCCGCCCCCGCCGGGCCAGTCCGACCTGCCGAGCTCGCTCAGCCAGAGCGACGTCATGCAGGTCATCGTCGAGCACAAGGGGAGCTTCGCCCGCTGCGTCCAGGATCAGAAGCGGCGCGACCCCGGCTCCAGCGGAACGCTGGTGATGCACTGGAAGATCCGGCCCGACGGCCACACGGCCGACGTGCACGCGAACTCGGGCGACTTCGCGAGCTCGCCCCTCGCAGGCTGTCTGAAGGGGCAGATCGCGCGGCTGCGCTTCGGCGGCTACTCCGGCGCGCAGATGGCGCCCATCGACTTCCCGTTCAGCTTCTGAGCCGGCGGGCCCGTGGCGGGCGGCCGCGCGGCCACCGCGGTTCGGACGCTCAGTATCGAACGCAAGTCCTCGAATTCATTCGTTTGACCGACCCGCGGGGGCGTGTTACCGAGCCGCCGACTCGGAGGTCGACGCCATGCGGATTCGAACGGTCGTTCTCGGGGCCTTCCTCGCCGCCGCCGCCGGGCTCGGCCAGGCCGGCTGCGGGCACGTCGCCAGCGGTGGCGGCTCCGATGCGGGGGGCTGCTCCCGCGGGGCGGCCTGCGACGGCGGGGCGGACGGCGGCAGCCTCGGGGACGGCGGCAGCCAGGGCGCGTGCAGCGGCCTCGACGTCCAGTCGACCTGTGGGTGGCCCGAGTACTGCGCGGGCGGCGCCTGCACCCCCCCCCAGAACGCGACGGCGGGCGGCGAGGACAGCCCCTCGAGCAGCTGCGACTTCTCGGGCGGCAACGCCGACGCGATCCGCGCGAGCCCGATGGGGGCCAATGGCCCGGTCATCATGGCGATGGCGCAGGATCTGAACCAGCAGGACTGCTCGAACCCGAAGCTCCACACCGACATGAGCCCGAGCTCGCAGGGCCCGCACCTCTGCGACGGCGACGGCAACCTCCAGTGCCAGAGCGCCGAGACCGCGGTCCTCTTTCTGGGGTCGGTCTACGACCCCGCCTCCGCCTTCGCGACCGTCGAGGGGCCCGCGCTCGATCAGCAGCTCTTCCAGCTCGTCGAGGAGGGCGCGGCGCCGGGCGCGGGGGAGGACCTCACGACCCCCGCCGACGGCGCCGTCCACGCGGGCCACCTCGTCCCGCAGGGCGACTGGAGCCCCCGCGGCGGCAGCTTCCTCTTGTTGCGCTGCTTCGGCGCGGGCGCCGCGAGCCTGATCTCGGGCTCCGTCCCCGCCCACTACGCGCAGACCGCGGGCAACCCCGGCAACACGTTCTGCGCGACCTGGGAGCCCTGAGCGGCTCCCCCCCCCCAAAGGGTGGATCCGCGGGATGGGATTCACTATTTTCGACCCCGTCATGCATGCGACCCTCGACCAGTCGTTCGGCCGCCTCGTCCCGCTCGCCGAGATGGGGCTGCAGGACGTCGAGCTGCTGCGGCTCATCCTGCGCGGCGGCTCGGTCGTCGACTGGCGTCGGCTCAACTTCGGCTCCCGCGCCGAGGTCGACCGCTACCTGCGGCTCGCGCTCTTCGACCCCGAGGATCCCGAAGACCTCGAGCGGCTGCGCGAGATCCTCGCCCAGGCGGTCGCCTACCTGCGCTCGAGCTTCCGCTACCGGGTCGCCGAGCCGGTCGCCCAGCCGCGCGAGATCCACGACCTCTTCCTGATGGCCTCTGGCCGCTTCGAGCCGGGGCGCTTCCGGCGCATCGCCTGCGTCGTCCTGAAGGTGATGCACTGCATCCTGCACGTCGAGGCGCGCGAGCTCCTCTTTCAGGCCAAGATCGCCGAGGCCGACTTCCAGGCGCTCATCGACGAGCGGGTGCAGTCGTTCGCGCAGCGCGTCCGGTCGGCCGGCTTCCCGATCGTCGAGTTCGTCGGCAACTTGAAGACGCGCGACAGCCTCATCACGAAGCTGCTCTCCAAGCGCGAGACGCTCGCCGCGCAGATCTACGACAAGGTCCGCTACCGGATCGTGATGCGGAGCCTCGGCGACGTCTTGCCCATGGTCCACTCCCTCGCGACCGAGCTCTTCCCCTTCAACTTCGTCGTGCCCGGCCAGACGCAGAACCTGCTCGTCAGCTTCCGCCGCGCCGTCGAGGGGACGCCGCAGCTGCGCAAGCTCATCCCGAAGCTCGAGCTCGACCTCGACCTCGAGCGGCGCGAGGCCCGCGAGCGGAGCCAGGCGGGTGAGGGGAACGCCTTCAGCGCCGACGCCTACCGCGTCCTCAACTTCGTCGCGGACATTCCGGTCCGACTCGACGCCTGGCTCGAGCCCGACGCCCGCGGCCGCTGGCCGAGCGGCCGCATCGCCTTCGGCCTCGTCGAGTTCCAGCTCGTCGACGAGGAGACCGCGCGCGAGAACGAGCAGGGCGCCTCGAGCCACGAGCGCTACAAGGCCCGCCAGAAGGCGAAGGTCCTCCGGCGCCTCTCGCGCGGCCTCGTGGTGCCGAAGGCCCCCGCCGGCCCCAAGGCCCCGCGCTAGTGTGCCCCGCCAGAATAAGCGGCACGTTTCGGCGTTCTGGGCACACTAGCCCTTCGACGGAGGGCGTGCCGCCCTCCCTGCCACGGCCGGACTCCCGGCCGGGCCGCCTCCGGCGGCCGGATCGATCGTTCCGCTGATTGTGACGGGGTACACTAGCGCTTGTTGCGCTTGCGGTTCTTCTTGCGGGACTGCCGCTCGCGCTTGCGCTTCTCGCGCAACCGGTCCCTCTCCTTCGCGTCGGCGGGCTTGGCGGCGCCCGGCGGCGCGTAGCCCATCATCCGCGCCTTCGCCATGGCGCCCGCCGGCATGCGCGGCATCATGCCCGCCGGCATCCCGGCGGCGCGCGCCATCGCCTGCGGGTCCATGCCGCCCATCGCCGCCTCGAGGGCCTGGCCGTCGTCCCCGAAGAGCTCCGAGAGCCCCTTGCCCTTCATCTTCTGGAGCTGGGCGATCTGGCGGAAGCCGGGCAGCCGCGCGAGCAGCCCCGGGGCGCTGCCGATCTGCCGCATCACCTGGCGCATCTGCCGGTACTGCGCGAGCAGCCCGTTCACCTCCTCGGGCTTGCGCCCCGAGCCGCGCGCGATCCGCGCGACGCGCGAGGGGCTGATGAGATCCGGATCCTCGCGCTCCTTCGCCGTCATCGACCCGACCATCGCCTGGATCCGGTCGAGCGCCTTGTCGTCGAACGAGAAGCCGGCCGGCAGCTCGCCGAAGAGGGGGAACTTCTCCATCAGCTCGGAGAGCGGCCCCATCTTCTTGACGAGGGTGATCTGCTCGACGAAGTCGCCGAGGTGGAAGTCGCCCGAGAGGATCTTCTCGGCGTCGCGCTCGGCCTTCTCCTCGTCGACGACCTCCTCGAAGTCCTTCATCAGGCCGACGATGTCGCCGAAGCCGAGGATGCGGCTCGCGAGCCCCTCGGGCCGAAACTCCTCGAGCCGGTCGAGGCTCTCGCCCATGCCGAGGAACTTGATCGGCTTGCCCGTGATCTCCTTGATCGACAGCGCCGCGCCGCCGCGGGCGTCGCCGTCGAGCTTCGTCAAGATGAAGCCGTCGAGCGAGAGCCGCCGGTCGAACTCCACCGCGGTCCGCACCGCGTCCTGGCCGATCATGGCGTCGCAGACGAGCAAGACGTCGTCGGGCGCGACGGCGGCCTTCACGGCGTCGAGCTCGGCCATCATCTGCTCGTCGATCGCGAGCCGGCCGGCGGTGTCGAAGATGACCACGTCGGCCCGCGCGTCCCAGGCCGCCGCGAGCGCCCGCTTGCAGAGCTCGGGTGGCGCGACGCCGCTCTCGTGGAAGACCGGCACGTCGAGCTGCCGCCCGAGCACCTGGAGCTGATCCACCGCGGCGGGCCGGTAGATGTCCGCCGCCACCAGCATCGGCCTCTTCTTCTGCTTGCGCAGGTAGGCGGCGAGCTTCGCGGCGGTGGTCGTCTTGCCCGAGCCCTGCAGCCCCACCATCATGATGCCGGTCGGCCGCTTCGTGTTGAAGCGCAACGACGTGTCGACCGGCCCCATCAGCGCCTCGAGCTCGTCGTGGCAGATCTTGATGAAGTGGTCCGAGGGCTGGGTGACGATCCGCTTGCCGCGCGCGTCCGTCGCCTTGAGCGACACGGTCTCGCCGACGGCCTTCTCCTGCACCCGCGCCACGAAGCGGCGCACGACGCTCAGGTCGACGTCCGCCTCGAGCAGGGCGACGCGCACGTCCCCGAGCGCGTCCTCGATGTTGTCGGGCGTCAGCGTGGCCTGCCCGCGCAGCTTGTTGCGGGCGGTCTTGAAGCCCTGGGTGACGATCTCGAGCATGGCTCTCTTCCTGCCCCGTACTGGTCGGGGCGGTCCCTTATAACAGCGCGAGGCGCCTTGTGAAGCCGTGGGAGAGAAGGCTCAGGGGCGGAACGACTTCGAGAGCTCTTCGAGGCGCCGGCCGAGCCGGGCCGCCTCCCCCGGGTCGAGCGCCCGCAGCTCCGAGAGCCGGTCGAGCGCGTCGAGCGCCCGCGGCGTCACCTCGGAGCCCATGTAGGTCGCGAGCCGCCGCGACAGCTCCTCCCCCTGGCTCCCGCCGCCCGGCACGCTCCGCCAGTGGACCGCCTGCTCCTTCAAGGTGGAGAAGGGGGCGCGGCGGGCGTCGAGCTCGGCGCAGAGCCGCTCGATCTCGCCCCGCAGCGCCGCCCGGCGCGCCGCGGCCGCCGGCTCGCCGGCCCCGACCTCCGCCGCCCGCACGAAGCCCGAGAAGCCGCGCCTCGACGGCGCCTCGGGCGTCGCCACCGCGAGCCAGCCGGCCGGGAAGTCGTGGAAGTCGTCCTCGTCGGGCGGCAGCAGCGCGAGCTCGTCGCCGGGCAAGAGCGGCCGCACGACCTTCGCCCCGGCCCGCGGCGCCGCCAGCACGGCCGCGCCGGCCTTCGCGAAGACCCGGTCGCCCGGCTGGAAGCCCTGCGCGAGGGCGAGCGCGAGGAGAAAGGCGCCCATCCCTCTCCACTAGCATAAGGAGCGGCCCCGGGATCGAGCTTCGGGCCGCGGTCGGCGCCGTGACCCGGCCGATCACGCCCGTGATCGCGAGGATCACGCAGCCGACCGTGGGGGTCACGCCCGTGATCGCGACGGTCGGCTCCGTGATCGCGGGGATCACGGAGCCGACCGTGAAGGTCACGCCCGTGATCGGGACGATCAGGTCCGTGATCGTGACGGTCGGAGCCGCGACCGCGAGGGTCGGACGGCCGACCGAGGCGATCGGCTCCGTGATCGCGAGGATCACGCCCGTGATCGCGCCGGTCGGCGCCGTGCTCGAGGGCGATCGCTCCCCCGCGCCACGGGTGACGCCGAGGCGGGGCTCCGTTCGGCCACTACCTGACCGAGTAGAGCGTCCCGTCGTCGGAGACGAAGACCAGCTGCCCCTCCATCGTGATCGCCGGCGAGGAGCTGATGGGGTGGTTCAGCGCGAGCGAGAAGCGGCTGCCCCCGTCGTGAGAGACGGCCTCGAGCGTCCCCGCGCTCGTCCCGTAGAACAGCGTCCCATCGCCGCCGATGGCAGGCGCCGAGGAGACGTCGGCCGACGGGTGGAGCCACTCGACCATGCCCGAAGAGCCGTCGATCGCCCAAAGCCCGTCTCCGCTGCCGACGTACACCGTGCCGTCCTGCGCCACGGCCGGCCCCCCGTTTCCGAAGTCCGAGGCCAGTCGGTTCCAGCCGGCGGGGAGTTCGGTCCTGGGCAGGGGGACGGACCATTCGAGCTGGCCGTCGGCGGCGGCGAGCGCGACGAGCAGCCCCACGACCGAGTCGCGCAGCGACACCGGATCCTGGTCTTCCCAGGCCGAGGCGACGTACAGCGTCCGCTCGTCCAGGCTCAGCGACGCCGTCGAGGCGATCTCCGAGAGCCGGTCGGGGTCGCCGGTGGGATCCGCGACGACGACCCCGCCGCTGGGCCAGCCGGACGGGCCGAAGCCGCCCGCGTCCGGCGCCCCGAGCGCGAACGCTCGCCCTTCGGTCGTCCAGTAGCTCGTGTCGCTGCTGTCGACGGCCACCGCGGCTCGGCTCGGCAGCTCGGCGAGCGGCAGGGAGGCGCTCGCCTCCTGCACCAAGGTCCCCTGGGGCCCCTCGGCGAAGGCCAGCGCTTCGAGCGCGCCGCCGCCATCCGCCCCCCCGGTGGGCGTGGCCTCGAGGACCGTGACCAGGTCCCAGAGGCGAGCCGGCGAGGAGACGAATCCCGCGTCGGTCGCCGCGGCGGCATAGAGGAGCTGGCCGTCGCCAGAGAAGTGATAGAGGTTCGGCCCCACGCCGTCGTGCCCCGTCGCGACGACGATCGTCTCATCGACGAGGATGGCCGGCGTGAGCTCTGGCGGAGCCCCGGGCGCCACCGCGATCGGCTGTTGCCAGATGAGACCCGTCCCGGGCTGGTAGGCGCGGAGGGATCCGTCGATCGAGATCTGCAAGACGTCGCCCTGGCCGTCGACGACCGGCGAGGAGAGATAGCTGGCGGAGGAGCCCGCGCCCGGCGCCGGCGCCAGGGCCGCCAGCGCGACCGCCTGTCCCGCGAGCTTGGAGGTGTCGGCCGGGGACTGGGAGTCCTTGAGCGCGTCCATGCGCCATTCTCCCCAGATCGGCGGCTGGTCGGTTCCGCCGGAGAGCCATGCCACGAGGCTCACCGTCTCCGGAGCTCCCTGTGCCTCGAAGTGGAGGCTCCCCGTGACCCCGGGAGGCGTTGCGCGCGTGAGGTCGCAGCTCACCGAGATCGCTCCCG
Source organism: Myxococcales bacterium (assembly GCA_021783235.1). Taxonomy (GTDB): domain Bacteria; phylum Myxococcota; class Myxococcia; order Myxococcales; family JAKAPL01; genus JAJXUD01. Next base: position 88,828 of record JAJXUD010000007.1, read on the forward strand.
TCGCCCCCGGCCCGAGCGAGAACGAGCTCTCTTGCGTCGAAGGAAACGAGAACGCCGCCTCGACCCCCTGGCTGATCGAGAGCTGGGAGAGCGAGCAGCTTCCAGCGCCCGAGTTCGAGAGCGAGAGCTGCTTCGTCACGGGGACGCCGACCGCGAGCCCTCGGAACGAGAGCGTCGACGGGGCCAGCGTCAGGGCACAGCCGTCCGCCCCTCCGTCACGGCCGCCGTCGGACGACGCTCCGGTCGTGCCGCCGGAGACGGCTCCCCCGTCGCCGCCTGCATCCAGCCCGCCCGAGGTCCCTCCGCCGGATGCTCCAGCGCTCCCCCGAGGAAGGCCTCCATCCAGTTCGGGCAGAGCGCGAAAGCAGCAGCCATCGAACGCCGCGAGTGGCAGCACGGGGAGGAATACCAAGAGCCTCGTCGTTCGCCGGCCATTCATCGTCTTGGCCGGGAGTATACGGCACGGCCGCTCGCCCGGCGATGCGACGTCGCGGGAGAGCGTTCGTCCAGAAGAGTTGAGGGCTTGCGCGAGATCGACCGAGCCGTTGAAACGTTTTTCGCCCTCCCGGCCCATGTATCTCGATAGGGCGCGAACGAGGCCCGGAGAGGAGGTGAATGACGATGGCGAATGCAAACAACCAGGTGTCGGCCCTCGCGACGAGGGTCGGCCGGCTCGTCGCGGGGTTTGAGAAGGCTTGGCCCGCGGCGGCGAGCGTGGTCCTGGCAGGGCAGGCGGTGGCACCTGCGCAGCTGATCTCGCAGCTCGAGACCATCCTGACGGTGCTCTCGCAGGTCCGGGATGCGCAGGCGGCGGCGCACGAAGCGGTCGTGAATCGGCAGAACCAGTCGCAAGGCTGGCATGCCCTTCTCGACGAGGTCGTGCAGGCCGTCAAGGCGCAGCTCGGCCCCCGCAACCCCCAGCTCGCTCAGTTCGGCATCGCTCCGAAGAAGTCGGGGACGACGCTGACCCCTGAGCAGAAGCTGGTGGCGGCGGCGAAGCGGCAGGCCACCCGGGCGGCGCGCGGCACGAAGGGGAAGCGGCAGAGGTCCCTCATCGTGGTGGGCGGTCGCCCGACGGTCCAGATCCTTGGGCCGGACGGCAAGCCTCTCGGCGGCGTGAAGTAGCGCCGCCCGCGAGCCGGGGCCCCCGGGAGCGGAGCAGCGCTCCTGGGGGCTTTTGGGGGTGCGCCGGATCCCTTGGCGCGCGAGCCATCGGCGATCGCTTTGCGGGCGGCCGGACGGCTGTCGTACTCTGAACGCCAGCCATGCCCCTCGCGCTCTTTCTTGGACTGACCCTCGCCGCGCAGGCCGCCGCGCCCGGCGCCGGAGAGGCCCGCCGGCTCGCGCGCCGCTCGGTGCTCGAGTACGACACCGGCGACTACGACGCGGCGCTCGCGGACATCGCGCGGGCCTACGAGCTCGATCCGCGGCCGGGCTTCCTCTTCAACCTCGGCCAGTGCCACCGGGCGCTCGGCCACTACGAGAAGGCCGCGCTCGCCTTCAGGAGCTACCTGCGGGCCGTGCCGCGGGCCAAGAACCGCTCGCAGGTCGAGCGGCTGCTCGCGGAGATGGAGGCCAAGGCGAAGAGCCAGCTCGCCGCCGCGCCGCCGCCCGTCGCTGCCCGGGCGCCCCCGCCTCCCGCGCCCCCTCGCGCGGAGAGCGCCGCCGCGGTGGCTCCCGCGCCCCCGATCCGCGCCGCGCCCGCCGCCGCCGTCTCGGCGCCCGTCGAGCGCGGCGGTCCGCCGCCGGCGACCTGGTGGATCGGCGGCGGAGGGGTCGCCGCGGCCCTCGCCGGGGCGGCGCTCGTCGTGCTCGCCGACGGGACGCTCGGGGGCGACCGCACGACCGCGGGTCCGAACGGGGCCACGGTCCACTCGCTCTCCGCCCAGAGCTACGGCTCCGCCGTCACGCAGGGAAACGTGGGCGACGGGCTCCTCCTCGCGGGCGGTGCGCTCGTCGTGGCGGCGGCGGTCGTCGCGCTCGCGGGAGGCGGCAGATGAGGCGGATCCTGCTCGGGCTCACGCTCGTCGCCATGGGCTGCTTCCGGGCCGCCGGCGCGGGCGATCTCTTCCCCTGCGACGCGGGTCTCTGCCACGCCGATGGCGCGCCGGCGCCCGAGGACGCGGGCGCGGCGGACGCAGGCGCGGCGGACGCAGGCGCGGCGGACGCAGGCGCGGCGGACGCGGGCACGGCGGACGCGGGCACGGCGGACGCG
>JAJXUD010000119.1 GCA_021783235.1 Myxococcales bacterium
CGATCCCGCGCCGAGCCGGGCGTCGATCCGCGCGGCGCGCCGGAGCTCGTCGGCCATGGCGCGGATCTCGGTCAGGTCGCGCTGCAGCTCGCTCCAGCCATACCAGGTGACGTAGTCGGGGCTCGCGTGGAAGGCGCTGGCGTACCCCTTCGGTCGGGCGAGGGTGGCGTCGGCGTAGAGGCCGGCGACGCCCCGGACGGCCTCGGCGGTCACGTGGCCGACGTCGCGGATCAGCCCGTCGGCGAGCGCGAGCTGCTCCTTCGCGAAGCGCGCGGCGTGGCACATGGCGCCCGGATCGCGATCGGTCGTTTAGCCTTGAGCGCTCTCCGCTTCCCTACTTCTTCCCTGGCGCGCACCTCTCCATTAGGTCGGAATTGTACTTCCACACCAGCGCCGCAGGTTCCGTCCCGGTCAGTTGGATGTGATCCGCGGATGAGATCGTCATCGCAGCCATCCTCCACGCGTCGGCGCGGCCGCAGTACGTCACGATGAGCTTGCGGTCGCCGACCTCCCAGGTCGCAGTCCGCTTCGTCGCGTTCTTCTCCTGAGCCGCCTCGCAGCGCGAGGTGGAGGCCGAGCAACGCTGGAAGACGAGTGTCGGGCTTCCGAGCGGGGCGGTCCGCGTCTCCACGTCCGCGGCAGCCGCCCCGGGCTCGATGTCCTTCACCAACTTCGCGGCGCGCTTGGCGGCCTGAGCGTCGCCGTCCGAGCCAGCGAGGAGCACCATCGTGAGCGCGATAGAAGCGAGCATGAGCGTTCCTCCTCAGGAAGCCGTTGGACGGCTACTCCTCGCGAAACGTGTTGATTTTAGAAGGTAGGGACCCCGGCCAGCTGAGATTTGCAGAAGCATACCCCCCCCCCTCGGTTCCGGGGGATTTTCTGCAGGATTCCCTCCCCCATCAGCGTGACCTCACTGCCACGCTGCCCCCGTCCACGGACGGAAGGCGACGATGGCGTTTCGAGAGGTCACGATGCTGGAGGTCGAAGAGATCTTGAGGCTGTGGCTGCTGGGGGTCCCGACGAAGGGGATCGCCGGGCAGCTGGGCTTTGACGTGAAGACCGTGCGGCGGTACCTGGCCGCCGCGAAAGCGCAAGGCGTCGAGCAGGCGCACGGTGTCGGCGCGCTCGACGACGAGCTGGTCGCGGCGGTGATCAGCAAGACGCAACCCGGGACCGGGCGGCCACGCGGCGAGGGCTGGGCGGTCTGCGAGACGCACCGTGAGTTCATCGAGCGCCACCTGTCGAGCCGGGTCCGGTTCACCAAGGTGGGCAAGCTGCTGCGCCGGCGCGGCGTCGAGATCGAGTACCCGACGCTGCGGCGCTTTGGGCTCGAGCAGTTCGGCTTCGGCCGTGGCCCGCCGAGCGTGCCAGTGGTCGAGTGCGAGCCCGGCAAGGAGGTGCAGGTCGAAACCGGCTGGATGACGCTGCTCGCGCCAGATCTGTTCAGCTCGAGGATCGGGTCGGTGGTCTCGAGCCACACCGCCGGGAGCTTCAGGTCCCGCAGGTCGCGGCGCCCCTTCGGCCGGGGTCGCTCGCGCTCACCGGACTGGCACCATCAGCCGCCCAGTGATGGGGGCAGGTCAGGGCGGGGGCCTCTGTCCGGAAGATTCCGAGTGGCGACAACCGGGGCGCTGGAGCATGTGTGGGCAGCCAATGTAGTGGGCTTCCGAACGGAACGAAGGTAGATGTGAAGGTGGCCCCCTGAGATGAGCGCTCTTCGCAAACTGGCAGAGTTGGGAAGCGCTCCGGTTCGACGGAGTCGGCCCGAAGATCTGAGCCTCGAATCCACGTTCGGTGTGGCCGCAGCAGGTATCTTGGGGCCGATGCTCAGCCTCAAGAACGGCTTCTACGCCTTTGAGGGCGCCCTCCACGTCTACTCGGACTGGGGAGCGCCAAGCGAACCTGGTCTCGTCGAGTGGAACGCCGATAGCCTATGGAAGAGTGAGTACCAAGGAATGGCGAAGGGCCTACTTTGCTTTGCTGAGGATGTCGTCGGGATGCAGTTCTGCCTGAAGGACGGGGGTGTCTCCCGGTTCGACCCTGAGACGGGGGAGGTCGAAGTCATGGCTCCCGACCCAGAGCACTGGGCCGAGATGATTCTCGGTGACCATGAGTTGTGGACTGGATTCCGACTGGCCCACGAGTGGCAAGAGGACCATAAGCCGCTTCCAGTTGGGTCGAGGCTCGTTCCAATCACTCCCTTCGTCTTGGGAGGGGAGTTCACCTCGAAGAACTTGCACGTCCTGGAAGCGGTCAAGGGGATGCGCTATCGCGCATCGATAGCTGTGCAGATCCGTGATCTCCCCGACGGCGCATCTGTGAATCTCAGAGTCATAGATTGACCGATGGTGTCCCAGAATCCTTCGCGCCGAGGCGAACGCTAAGGGCGCGGATTCTCAAGTGGCAGCAGGGGCCGTCCCGGTAGCCTCCTACCGGGACAGCCCCCTCGCCGCGGTGGACTTCGGCACCTTGAGCGCCATGGCGATCGCCCGGACGCTATTGCCGGTGGCCGAGCGTACCCCGGGGGTGACGACCATCGAGCCGGCGCGGTGGCGCTCGAAGACAATCTCGTGGGGCCGCGGCTCTCCTGGGCGTACCTGGCGTCGAGGCCGAAATCGTCGACGATGAGAAGGTCGATGGCGACCTCCATCGGTTTCAGCAGCGAAACTTTCAGAGAGCGCCGGTCGGATCAGATGGCGGTGATCTGGAGGGCGGCAGCTGTGGCGAGGCGGTCGCCCTGCTCCGCGCGGTGGCGGGCGCGGGGGTGGGGGTGAAGGCGTCGGGGGGGATCCGGACGGCGGCGCAGGCGCGGGCGATGGTCGCCGCGGGCGCGAGCCGGCTCGGGACCTCGGCCTCGGTGGCCGTCGTCGGCGGCGAGGGCGGGCCCGTCCCCGGATGAAAAGAGGGCGGGCGCCCCACCGCGGGGCGCCCGCCCGGACCGCGCGGCGGGGGGGGCCGTCGACGGTCCTATCGGGTCGGCGCGGGCGCCGCGCCCGGGGCGGTCACCGGGGCGGCCGGAGCCGATCCCGCGCCGAGCCGGGCGTCGATCCGCGCGGCGCGCCGGAGCTCGTCGGCCATGGCGCGGATCTCGGTCAGGTCGCGCTGCAGCTCGCTCCAGCCGTACCAGGTGACGTAGTCGGGGCTCGCGTGGAAGGCGCCCTGGAAGGCGCGCATCCGGTGCTCGAGGAACATGACGAAGAGGCGCTGCTCGATCGGGGTCGGCGCGTCGTGGAAGGTGAGGAGGTCGGGGAAGGCGCTGGCGTACCCCTTCGGCCGGGCGAGGGTGCCGTCGGCGTAGAGGCCGGCGACGACCCGGATGGCCTCGGCGGTCACGTGGTCGACGTCGCGGATCAGCCCGTCGGCGAGCGCGAGCTGCTCCTTCGCGAAGCGCGCGGCGTGGCAGGTGGAGCAGGTGGCGAGCATCTTGCTCCGCTCGCGGTCGAACGAGGCCTGGTCGAGGCGGGCGACGTCGGCCGCCTTGACCACCGCCAGGCGCGCCGTCGGCTTGCCGGTCGGGTCGAGGACGCCGAGCCCCTGGAGGATGGTGACGCGATCCGCGGTCCACTGCGCGTCACCCTCGGGCATCGGCAGGCGGACGGCGAGGAAGCCCCAGGCGGTGCGGACCTCGTGATCGCCCCCCTGCATGTGGCAGGTCTGGCAGGTCGGCGCCGCCGCCGAGCCGGGGATGGCCTTGAGCCGCTTCAGGTCCGCGCGGACGCCGTGCTTGGAGGACTCGTACATCTCCCACTGCGGGTGGTCGAAGCCCATGTGGCAGGTCTTGCAGGCCTCCGGCTGGCGCGCCTCGGCCTTCGAGAAGAGGTGGCGGGTGTGGCAGGCGTCGCAGCCGGCGACCCCGTAGCCGCCGGCCGTCTCCTTCAGCTCCTTCGCCTCGGCCTCGGTCTTGAGGCCGAGCTTGTGGCAGCCGCCGCAGCCCTTCAGCCCCTCCCGGACCGCGAGCGCCTGGTAGTGGAAGGTCGGCATGGCCTTCACCGCGGCCCAGGCGAAGGCGTGCTTCCCCCGCTTGAACTGCGCGACCTGGGCCTCGTGGCACCCGGCGCAGGTGTCCGGCGTCGGGAGGCGCGCCCGCGCGCTGTCGGTGGCGGTGGTGTGGTCGGCGCCGTGGCAGTCGGTGCAGCCGACGTCCACCGCCGCGTGGCGGGAGGCCTTCCAGTCGGCGACGATGCTCGGCGAGGTGGTCCGGTGGCAGGCGACGCAGGCGGCGGCCCCGCGGGCGGCGCGGGGTCCGGCCGCCTGGACCGGGGCGCCCGGGCCGCCGGCGAGGGCGAGGGCGAGGGCGAGGGGGATCGGGATCGAGCTCATCCTGCGTCTCCGTGGTGGGGTTGGGCCGGCGTCGCCGGCGAGGTCAGCCGGGGGAGCCCTCGCAAGCCGCTTGCCAGCTCCCCCCGCCGCCGCAAGCCCGCGCGATCCCGGGAGGCGCCCGCCGCGCGCCGCGGCCGGCGGTACCCGGATCGGATCCGCTCGTCCGGCCCCGGATGCCGGCGTCCGGACCTAGCGGTAGTCTTCGCGGCTCAGCCCGTAGGCCTTCATCTTCTCGTAGAGGTTCCGCTCGGCGATGCCCGCCGCCCGCGCGACCTCCCCCACCTTCCCCCGGTGGGCGACCAGCAGCCGCGTCAGGTACTGGCGCTCGAAGCGCTCCACCAGCCGGGCCCGCGCGTCGAGGAGCGGCAGGCCGAAGTCGGCCGGCGTGGCGAGCGCCGGCCCGGGCGCCGCCCCCTGCCCGAGCAGCGGCGCGACCGCGTCCCAGCCCATGAGCGCGGCGCGCTCGGTGAGGTTGCGCAGCTCGCGCACGTTGCCGGGCCAGGGGTAGGTGCGGGCGGCGGCCACCGCCTCGGGCGGCGGCTCGGGGACCGTCCGGCCGTAGCGCTCGGCGAAGGAGCGCCGGAAGTGGTCGAGGAGGGCCGGCAGGTCCTCGGGCCGCTCGCGGAGCGGCGGGAGCCGGATCGGGATCACGTCGAGCCGGTAGTAGAGGTCGTCGCGGAAGCGCCCCTCGCGCACCGCCGCCTCGAGGTCGCGGTTGGTCGCGGCGACGATCCGGACGTCGGTCTTCTCGGCCCGCTCGCCGCCGATCCGCGTGAACTCCCGCTCCTGGAGGACCCGGAGCAGCTTCGCCTGGATGCCGAGGTCGAGGTCGCCCACCTCGTCGAGGAAGAGGGTGCCCCCCTCCGCCTGCTCGAAGCGGCCGTGCCGGCGCGCGGCGGCGCCGGTGAAGGCGCCCTTCTCGTGGCCGAAGAACTCCGACTCCATCAGCTCCCGCGGCACCGCGGTGCAGTTGACCGCGACGAACGGGCCGTCGCGGCGCGGCGAGCGGCGGTGGACCGCGCGCGCCACCAGCTCCTTGCCGGTGCCGGTCTCGCCGCGGAGGAGCACCGTGGCGTCGGCGCCGGCCACCCGCTCCACCAGCCGGAAGACCTCCTGCATCGCCGCCGAGCTCCCCACGAGCTCCTCGAAGCCGGCCGCCCGCTCCAGCTCGCCGCGGAGCCGCTCCAGGTCGCGCCGCGCCCGCTCCCCGGCCACGGCGTGGCGCAGGACCACCGCGAGCTCGTCGTAGCGGATCGGCTTCGTGAGGTAGTGCAGCGCCCCCCGGCGCATCGCCTCCACGGCGGTCTCGACCGTGGCGTGGGCGGTGACCAGGACGACCGGGAGCGCCCGCCGGAGCGCGTGGGCCCGCTCCATGAGCGCGATCCCGTCCAGGTCGGGCATCTTGAGGTCGGAGACGAGCGCGAGCGGGTCGGCGTCCTCGATGCGGGTGAGCGCCTCGACGGCGGAGGAGGCGACCAGCACCTCGAACCCCTCGAGCGCCAGGTTGGCCCGCGCGACCTTGCGCGTGCCGGGATCGTCGTCCACCACCAGGATCAGCCCCTCGCTCACGGTGGCTCCCTCCTCGCCGCGTCTCCGTTGCAGGGATCGCGCCGGCGCCGCGCGGCCCGGGGGGCGGTCACGCGGCGCCCCCCGGGGGGGCCGCGAGGCGGCGGACCGGGAAGCGGAGCGTCGCGACCGTCCCGCCGCCGGGGCGGGGGGCGAGGTCGAACCGGGCCCGGTGGAGGTCGAGGGTGCGCCGCACCACGACCAGCC
>JAJXUD010000068.1 GCA_021783235.1 Myxococcales bacterium
TCGAGCCAGGCGAATTGGATTTCGAAGCTCATCGGATCGGCTCGTCCCAGCCGCCAGCGGGCCTCAGCTTCGTTCCGACCCAGGCGAGCTTTCCGGTCAAGTCCTCCTCGGTGATGAAATAGCCCTTTGGGCCTGATCCGGTCTCGTGGACAGGGTGACTAGCAACTGACTGTACATGATCCGCCGGGGTTTAGGCTTTCAAAGAAGCTCCTTTCCTTATTCGAGGGGGGCCGGGGGGAGACTCGCAAGTCTGTGAAAAGCGAGTGAAGAGCTGGAGCTGGAATGCGGTCCGAGGCCAGGCCGTCGAGGATCATGCGGCGGACCGAAGAGCAGCGGTTCGCTCGAACTCCGCCGGCGCCGTGTAGCCGAGCGACGAGTGCAAACGGCGCTGGTTGTAGAAGACCTCGATGTAGTCGAAGAGCTTCGCCTTGGCGTCGGCCGGGTCCGCGAAGCGCTCGCCCAGCTCGCTCTTCAAGGTGCTGTTCCAGCTCTCCATCGCCGCGTTGTCCAGGCAGTTGCCGCGCCGGCTCATCGAGCAGGTGATCCCGCGCGCGGCAAGGACGTCCTGGTAGTCCTCGCTCGCGTACGTCGAGCCTCGATCGGAGTGATGCAGTAGTCCGGCGCCCGGGCATCGACGGCGGAGCGCCATGTCCAGGGCTTTGAGCGTCAGGTGCCGGTCGTTCACCGCCGAGAGCGCCCAGCCGACCACGAAGCGCGAGAACAGGTCGAGAATCACCGCCAGGTACAGCTTGCCGCTCGGAGTGACCAACTCCGTGGTGTCGCCCACCCAGCGCTGGTTCGGCGCCTCGGCCGCGAAGTCCCGGTCGAGCAGGTTGGCCGCGGTAGGCAGGGGGTGATTGCTATCGGTCGTGTGCTTGAACCGGCGGCGCGCGCGACCCACCAGCCCCTCCTCCTGCATCAACCGGACGACGCGCTTGCGGCTCACGCGCACCCCCTGCTTCGCGAGCGCGCGGTGCACCCGCGGGCTGCCGTAGTACGTCCGGCCGCGCTCGTGGGCCTCGCGCACCAGCACCTTGAGCCGCTCGTCCTCGACATCGTGCGTGCTCTGCGGCCGCCGCCGCCAGGCATAGAAGCCCGACCTCGACACGCCCAGCGCGCGGCACAGCCGCCTCACTCCCAGTTCGGCCTTCTCCGCGACGAACGCGAACTTCACGCATTCTCCTTCGCGAAGAAGGCCGCCGCTTTTTTTAGGATCTCCCGCTCGAGGCGCAGCTCGCGCACCTCCTTGCGCAGGCGAGCGAGCTCCTCCTTCTCCTCGGTGGTCAGCGTCCCGCGCACGCTCGTCTCCGCGTCAGCCCGCGCCTGCTCGACCCACCTGCTCAACGACGACGCCGTCAGGTCGAGCTCTTTGGCCACCCCGGTGACGCTTTTGCCCTCCTTGAGCACCAGCGCCACCGCCCCGGCCTTGAACTCGTCCGTGAATCTGCGTCGCGCCCGCTGCTGCCTCTTCGGCTTCTCGTGCTTGTCCATGGACACCTCCTACTTGCTTCGTTTGGTGTCCACCAGACCGGATCAAGCCCATCGCGTTGGTCGTTGACGGACTTCTCGGCGAGCGTCCCTCGAAGCTGGAGGGCCACGCCGCCGATGAGAGCGGAGCGGACGGACGTCGTCACGCTTTTCGATCCCCAGGCCACCTTGCTTGTTGAGGGCCCAGAACCAAGGCAGGGCGGCCTGGGACGAGCGTGGTTGGCCCTCGCGCGGATTGGCCGCGAAGCTCGTCCTGGGCCGCTCCTGCGACGAAGGGAAGTGGTGCAGGTGAGCAGTGGTCGAGGCCCCCGGGGTCGAGCGGTTGGCGATCCCGGGGGCCGTGTCGTCTGGGGGCGCGTTGAACCGGCAGGGGATCCGCTCACGACGCGAACGCGTGCTCTCACCCGGCGAGAAAGTTGTCACACCCTTCGGTCGCCAGGCCACCTCTCTCTGTGTAGGGCCGAACCCGATGTCGCGGGACGGTGGGGCCTCAGAGGCTCCCCGGTCCGCGGGGGACGGTCCACGGCAGCCGGCGCCACCTCCCGCCGGTGCGTCGCGGAGAACGCGCGCGGCCAGAGCCTTCCTGGCATGCCGTGGGTCGACCCGTCAGGCCGGGCCCCGGGGATGTTCGCCGCCATCCTCGGGGCCCGGGCCTGGCACTCGGGCGAGCTCGGGGCCCCCTCCCAGCCTCTCTCATGCTTCGCGTGGGGGAGGAGCCAGCGGTGCCGCTCAGGCGACGGGGACGAAGATCTCTTCGGTGGTCGCGGCGACGGCGGCGCGGGCGATCCAGCGGTCGAGGTCGGGGAGATCCTTGCAGGCGAGGATGCGTTCGCGCTGGGCTTCCGAGACGGGGAGCTTGCGCGCGGCCAGAACGGCCACCAGGGCCTCGGCCTTCCCGACAGCCTCGCCCTCGGTACGCCCTTCGGCACGCCCCTCGGCGCGGCCCTGGGCCACGTACTTGCGGGCGTACTCGCTCTGGTACTCGTACTTGGTGTCCATCAGCGCCTCCAGCTTCGCGCGTCCAGGCGCGTCCAGGCCCGAGAGCACGAGGTCAGTATACAGCCTCCAGGTCTCCTCGCCCCGGGCGACCGCGGCGCGCACCACGGCCCAGGCGACCTCGACGGCCTCCTCGCCTCGCGACCGCGACAGGGCGGAGAGGAGCGCGAGGCCGAGGTTTCGCTCGGCCTCCTCGGGATCGGTCACCGGCGGGATCGCCTCCGGGCCGAGGACCAGCGGTCGCACGCGGTCGCCCGTGGGGCCAAGCGCGATGGGTTGGCGGGCCCACTTCGCGACCCCCCGGTACGGAGTCACGACCACGAGGGCGGTGGGGCAGGCGAGCCTCGCCCTCACGCCCGCCACGTAGACCGGCCAGCTGAACCGTTTCCCTGGGTCGCGGGCGAGCTGCACCTCGAGGACGATCGACAGGACCGGCCGGCCATCGCGCACGAGCGAAATCACCGCGTCGGCGCGGGCTTGCGGGGCCGCCACCTGCGCGAGCTCGCCGGAAAGCAGCTCGGGAGTCACTCCCGCGCCGGGCCGTAGGCCGAGCTTTTCGCCCGCCAGGTCGAGGGCGAGCGAAGGCTGCTCGCGGAAGAGGTTCACGAGGGTCTCGTGCAGCGGACTGGCCACCCAGGGGGAGAACGCAAGAAGGGTGCCGTCTACCCGCGCGATCGGCCGTCACGCTCTTCGATGGGCACGATGTCGCGGGACGGTGGGGCCCTCACTCTTTCTTGCGCCGGGAGACCAGCGGGAACCGCTCGGGCTCGGCGAGCGAGTCGACGTGCAGATCCACGTCCAGATCGGGCCAGTGAAGGTGGTCATGACGCAGCTCGACCCGCTGGGCCTCTCGGATCGTCGCGTCGCGGAACCAAGGGAAGCGGGTGAAGTCGAGCATGTACTCCTTGCCCCGGACCCACAGCCAGAGGGCGTGGGGCGTCAGACCCAGAATCTCGACGTCAGCGGTCGAAGTGGTCGTGCCACGCTCGGACGATCTCGGCATGCCTCTCCTCTTCCGGCGACGCGATGTGAACGTGCATTCGCTCCGCATCGTCTCGCGGATGAGCGGCGCCTGCCCGTGATCTCGCCGGGTTGAGGCTCGTCTCACGCGCCCTCGAAGAAAGTCGTCACGCCCTTCGAGCGCCAGGCCACCTTGATTCATGAAGACCGCAGCAGAGAGCGCGGCGGCTTCGGACGCGGGAATGGGTCTTCTCCCCGGATTGGCCGGGACCTCGTCTGGAGCCAGAGGCGCAGAAAGGAAAAGTGAATAGCCATGGGCAACAACACCACGGGTGCGGGTCTCAACACCTCGGCGCAGCAGAAGTCCGCGCCGAAGGGGCTCTACCTCGGGCTCACGCTGCTGAAGCAGGGCGTGGACACGATGGTTCCGGCCACGACGACCCTCACCATTGGCGGGCAGACCGTCACGCAGCCTTCGCTGTCGTCGGAGCTCGGCAACGACATCGCCGTTTTTTCGGCGGTGATCGAGAAGCACGCCGAGTATCAGGCGGCAGTGGCGGCCCGCAAGGCGGCCCTGCAGGACCTCAAGACCCAATACGCGCAGTTCGTCAAGGCGATTGAGGGGCAGTTCCCGCCCGGGGATCCGATCCTCCAGAAGTTCGGGATCCATCCCCGAAAGAAGCCCGCCCCCCTGACCGCCGAGCAGAAGGCGGTCAAGGCGGCCAAGGCCAAGCTCACGAGGCAGAAGCGCCACACGATGGGCCCCAAAGAGAAGCTCGGGATCCAGACGATCGGCACTCCGCTCGTGACCATCCAGCCCGACGGGACGACGACTGCCGTCCCGCCGACGCTGCTGGAGCCGGGCTCTTCGGCTGGGACCTCCCAGCCGTCGGGTTCCGGCGGCTCGACCGACGCCTCGGGCGGCACCTCGGGCAAGTAGCCCGGGGTCACATAGGGGCTCCGCTGGCGACAGCGGGACCGGCCCCCGGGACGACGGATTCGGAACCGTCCTCCCGGGGGCCTTTTTTTGGGGTACGCGCCGATCGCCGCGTACCCCGCCGCCTTGGAGCGCGAGCTCGTCCTTCCGCGGTCCTCGGCCGCGCGATAGTATCCAGCTCGAATCATCGCTCGCCCGGGGAGAAGGGATCCACTTGGCAAAGGTTCGAATCGAACGGTTCCCGATGGCCTGCGAGCAGGCGGCCAAGAACGCGATCCTCGACCACTCCACCTCGGTTCGCGACTCGGAGCTGGCCATCGCCCTCCAGGAACGTCGCAGCCCCCACGCGTCTTCCGTCGCCGGGGACGGGGCTGCGGCATGAGCCCTGTGGCCATTCCCACGTGGACCGCCGATGGCGTGATCCCTCCAATCAACGCGTCGCAGCCGGTGTCTCCGGAGCGATCGCCGTATGTCGTGTCGCTCACGGACTACGTGCTGCGCTTCGGCGACACGGCCGAGCGACGAACTGTCCTCGACGGATTCCTCCGCTACCGTGCGGCGCTACACGCCGCGGGCGTGGTGCATGGTTTTCAATGGCTTGACGGAAGCTTCCTCGAACATGTGGAGCTGATCGAAGGGCGCGCCCCGAACGACGTGGACGTCGTCACCTTCTATCGACTCCCAGCGGGGCGCTCCCAGGCGCAGCTCGCGGCGCAGGCCCGCGCGCTTCTCGACCATCCCTCGGTCAAGACGGCGTTTCGCGTCGATGGGTACCTCGTGCACCTCGGCATGGACGCGGAGCGACTTACCCGCCAGAGCGCCTACTGGTACAGCGTCTGGTCGCATCGCCGGAACCAGCTTTGGAAGGGCTTCGTGCAGGTGGACCTTGCCCCTGCCGAAGACACCGCGGCGGCGGCGACCCTGGCGAGCCTCACCACCGCAGGAGGTCGCCTGTGAACCGCGGCGAGTACCTCCAGCTGCTCGGCGAGAAGACCGCCATCGAGCGGATGATCGCCGAGACGCCCGAGGAAGACGTGCTCGACCGCGCGAGCCTCTCGGCTCGCCTGAGGAGCATCGAAGATGCACTGAGCGAGGCCAAGCCCAACGAGCGTGAGCCTGCGCGGGTGCGGCTGACGTTCAAGGGGCGGCCGGTGATAGGCAGCCACGGCATCTTCGCCGAGTTCGGCATGAAGGCGGTGAACGGGTTCGCGGAGTCCGTCACCGCCATGGCCGCCTCGCTCATCGCGCCGCTCGCCGCCACGGGGCCGATTCCGAACCGCGATCAGCACCAGCTGCTCATCACGAACACCGCGCTCGGTTCGTTCGGCTTCGAGCTCGAAGAGCATCGCACCGGGCAGCTCACGCTGGGTGACGGGAGTGCCGTCGCCCAGGCACTCGATCGCACGCAGTCGCTCTTGCGCGGTACGCAGGGAACCGATGACGAGCTCGCCGACTCCGCGGCCGACGCGGATCGCCGCGCCCTCGACAAGGTTCGCGCGTTCCTTGAAGTGCTCGCGGACAACGAGGCCGTTTGCACCGTGCAGTTCGGCGAATCGATCGTCAGCTTCACCGATGTTGGCCAGGTGCGCACCAGCATCCAGCGACTGAGCCAGGAGAACCTTCGAGAGGAGCCCGAGGAGCTCCCCGGCGAGCTTCAAGGGGTGCTGCCCAAGGCTCGCGTCTTCGAGTTCAAGCTGGCCGATTCGTCGCAGGTGGTCCGCGGCAAGATCTCGCCGACCGTCGGCGACCCGGACGCCCTCAACCGTGAGCTGCACCGACAGACCGTCATCAAGGTGATGGTCACGCGCGTCGGCAGCGGACGGCCCCGGTACGTGCTCCTCGAAGTGCCCGCGAGCCCGTAGACTTCGCTTTCCAACGACCGGGCCGGGCCCGCAGAATCCCATCGCGACGCTCGGATCAGGGAGACGGGCGGGCGCTTGACTTCCAGTCATCTCCTTGAACAATGCTGGCGGTCACTGACCGAAACGGGAGTCCGCCGATTGTCCGAACGAGCCCTTCTCCTTCTCTCGCTGACCTTCGCGGCGGCCCTCGGCGGTTGCTGCCAGCATCGCTCGAGCGGCGGCTCGAACGGGAACTCCTTGGTCCCGCTCGACGGCTTCCCCAAGCTGGCACCCGACCCGCTCGATTTCGGCACGGTTGGGACGGGCACGACGCACCAGAAGGGGCTCACCGTCACGAACCAGGGCTCGGGCGCGCTCGCGATTGAGGCGGTGTCGGTCACGGGTGACGCGAGCTTCTTCCCGGCCAAGCTGCAGGGCAAGGTTTCGCTCCTCCCCGGGGCGTCGTTCACCCTGAGCGTCGGCTTCTCGCCGCAGTCGGATGGCAAGCACCAGGCGGTCCTCGCGCTGCGCACCGATTCGAACACGGTTCCCACGACGCAGGTGACGCTCGTCGGCAATGCCTTCTCCTACGAGCTCGAGGTCGTGCCGACCGAGCTCGACTTCGGCGAGGTCCAGGTCGGCACGAGCTCGGTGCCCGAGATCGTCACCGTGACGAACGGCGCCTCGGCGCCCGAGACCATCTCGGTCGGACCGGTCTCCGGCAGCGCGGAGTTTCAGCCGTCCCCTTCGGGGGCGCAGGCGAACGTGGGACCCGGTCAGTCGTTCCAGGTGAGGGTCGTCTTCTCGCCGACGGTCGCGGGCCCCGTCCAGGCGACCCTGGCCCTCTCCGCCTGCGGCGGCTGCGCGCCGGTCAACGTGACCCTCACCGGGACCGGGGTCGATTCAGAGCTCGTCGTGCTGGACGCCGACACGCAGCAACCCTTTGTCGCCTTCGGCTCCGTTCCCCAGGGTCAGGCGGCGACCGCGCACGTCATCGTGCAGGCCATCTCGCATCCCCGAACGGCTCAGACTCCGCTGTCGGTGACGCTGACCGCGCCGCCCGCGCTGGAGCAGGGGACGGCGGGCTTCTCGCTCACGCCCACGGACGCGAGCTGGAACGCGGCGAGCTGGCCGACCACGCTCACTCCGAACGCAACCCCGGGCAGCGCGGCCTACTTCGTCGTGACCTACCGCGGCCAGGCGGGCCAGAGCACGGCCTCGGACGTGGTGGACATCGCCTATGCCGTCGGGAGCGTCCCGAAGACTCCGGCGAAGCTGCCGGTTTCGGCGGGAGCGACGGGAAGCCCTTGCCAGCAGCTCTCGGCTACGCCATCGCAGGTGAGCTTCGGGACGGTGCTCGCGGGCAGGACGGCCAGCCGAACGGTCACCCTGTCGAACGGCGGGCCCTCGCTCTGCGTGCTCACCGGAATTGGCATTGACCCGAACGATCCGGCGAACGAGTTCGCGCTTCAGCAGGGCGGAACGATTGGCCAGCTTCCCCTCGCGAGCGGCCAGTCGCAGACGCTCACGGTGACCTTCACGCCACAAAGCAACCTGCCGCCGCTCCTGCGAACGGCCACTCTGTCGATGGGAACGAGTGATCCCACCCGCGCCACCATCGACGTGCCGCTCTCTGCCGCCGAGCAGAACCCGGCCTACGCCGCGACGGCCTGGCCGAAGTGGCACCGGGACAACGCGAACACCGGCCTCAGCTCGGCTGACACGAGCCGCAACCAGGGGAAGCTGGCGTGGAGCTTGTCCATCGGCGCGCCCGTCGCCAGCGGCCCCGGGCTCGCGAGCTACCTCCATTCGCCGGTCGTCGGGACGGACCCCGGCTCGGGCGACGACATCGTCTACATGCTCGGCTACGCCAATTGGCAGCCCGGGCAGGGCCCGGGGCAGCCCGCGACCGGCTCGGGACTCCTCTATGCGGTCGATGGGCCGAGCGGCAGCCAGCTCTGGGCGACCCAGGTCACGGGGCCCGAGGGCTCGGCCCAAGAGTCGACGCCGACCATCGTCGCGGACAACTCGATCTACCTCATGACGGGCGGTGAGCAGAGCTACTATCCGCAGTTCTTCCATCTGGATGCGAGCGGCAACATCCTCTGGTCCGGGGTCCAGGCGGTCGGCGGCGCGCTCTTCAGCTGCCCGTTCGACTCGTCCGGAAGCACCGACTGCTCGCAGCTCGGAGGCAGCACGAGGGTGGGGGACGGTTTCGACACCTGCCCGGGCTTCGACGCGAACGCGAACCTCTACCTCTTCGACGACGACCAGCCCGGCTGCGACGCCTACGTCTCGACCGGGTCGGCCCAGCCCGCCCTGCTCTGGTCCGCGACCGAGAGCCTGGTCCCGGCCCACGTCGAGAGCTTCTCGGCGGCGCTGACCGACGAGAGCGAGAGCGTCTTCTCGTGGGGTGGCTACGTCATGTCCTTCGGCGCGACCGGCACCCCCCTCTGGGGCATGGCGACGGGCAACGGCCAGATGGCGACCGGCAAAGCCCAGCCAGGCCGGGGCTGCGGGAACGACAGCAAGGGCTCGCCCCTCATCCTGGGCGCCGATGCCGTCGTGCAGTTCGCCGGCCTCGATGGCGCCTGCGCGAACATCGTGGGCGGCATCGTGGGGGTGAACCTCGGGACCGGGAACCAGGACTTCGGGTTCGACCTCCCTTCGATGGCGCCTCCCGCCGCCCCTTACCTCATGAATGACGGCACTCCCATCATCGGAGACTCCTCTCCCGCGCTGCTCGGCGACGGCGGGCTCGTGATGGGCTACCTCGATGGCGTCTACGCCTTCGACCCGCCCGCGTCGGGCGAGGGGCAGGCGACCCTGCGCTGGAAGCTCCCGACCGGTCTCGTCCTCGGATCGCCCGCGGTGGGCGGCGACGGCACGGTGTTCGTCGGCTCGACCGACGGCAATTTCTACGCGATCGACGGGGCGACCGGAGCGCTCAAGTGGAAGTACCCGGTGGGCGCCCCCATCAACTCGTCCCCCGCCATCGGAAGCGATGGCACCATCTACTTCGCCGCCGACGACGGCAACTTGTACGGGCTGCGATAGCGTAGGCTCTCGACGCCTGCCGCCGCCTGATCGTCCAGCGCTGCGGCTGCCCCCTCCGGGGTAGACTTGGGCCTCTCCCCGGGGGGGCCGTGGAGGCCGCTTTGTCGAAGCACGCCTGGATCCCCGCCCTGCTCTGGCTGACCCTCTCCGCCTGCGCCTCCAGCCCCACGAGCAAGGGCCCTTCCGACGGCGGTTCGACGTCCGGCGGCGCCTCGAGCGGCGGCGGATCGAGCGGCTCCGGAGGCTCGTCGACCTCGGGCGGCTCCGGAGGCTCGTCGACCTCGAGCGGCGGCTCGAGCGGCGCCGCCTGCGCCCTTCCGGACGGCGGCCTGGGGCTGCGCTGCTCGGGAACCTGCCTCGACGTCGAGAGCGATCCGAGCCACTGCGGCGGCTGCAGCCGCGCCTGTGCCCCGGGCCAGCTCTGCCGGCAGGCCCAGTGCTTGGTCGCCGACTGCGCAGGAGCCGCGGCGAGCGCGGCCTGCGCGCTGGGGGACGGAGGCCTGGGCGCCTGCTGCGGGAGCGGCTGCGCCGACCTCGCGACCGACCCGGCGAACTGCGGCGCCTGCGGCGACGGCTGCGCGACGGGCCAGATCTGCGCGAACGGGAGCTGCCTCTACTCCGACTGCTCGGCGAGCGGCGCCTCGAACCAGGGCTGCCTACTCGCGGACGCGGGGGCCGGAAGCTGCTGCGGGGGCGGCTGCCAGGACCCCTCCGACTTCGCGAGCGACTCCGCCACCTGCGGCTACTGCGGGAACGCCTGCGGCGCGGGCGAGGTCTGCACGCAGAGCCGCTGCGCCTTCCTCGCCTGCGCGGCCGGCGACGACAACGCATCGTGCGCGTTCCTCGACGGCGGGTTCGGCAGCTGCTGCAAGAGCGCGTGCGTGAACGGCGGCGCCTACGCCGCCGATCCGGCGAACTGCGGCGCGTGCGGCACCGTGTGCGCGAGCGACCAGACCTGCGGGGGCGGGCAGTGCCTCTACACGAGCTGCGACGGCGGCGCGCAGGCGGAGGGGCAGGGCTGCACGAGCGGCGGGACGGCGGGCCTCTGCTGCGGCGGCGCCTGCGCCCAGGTGGCCTCGGACTCCCAGAACTGCGGGAGCTGCGGCTTCGTCTGCCCCTCGAAGAGCGTCTGCCAGTCGAGCGGCTGTAAGCTTCCGGCCGGCGGCTTCGACGCGGGCGTTCCGGTCTACGGATTCCTCGACGGCGGCGCCACCGTCACCGTCGCCGCGCCCGCCGGCGCCTCGAGCGTCACCCTGAAGGTCTGGGGCGCGGGCGGCGGCGGCCTCGACAACGGCCCGACCCAGGGCGGGGGCGGCGGCTACGCCTCGCAGACCTTCTCGGTCACCGCCGGCGAGGCGCTCACGATTCAGGTGGGCGGCGCGGGCGCGAACGGCGGCCCCTACGGCCAGACCAGCGTCCCGGGCGGAGCGGGCTACGGGGCGGGCGGCGGCTCGCCGGGCCAAGGCTGGCATGGGGGAGGCGGCGGCGGGGCGTCCGCCGTCTTCGCCGGGAGCACGCTCCTCGTGGTGGCGGGAGGAGGCGGTGGAGCCGGCGGCGCGATCGGCTACGCCTCGGGTGGGGCCGGCGGCAGCGCGGACGGCCTCGCCGGAGGCACCTGCGGCACGCCGGCGAGCCACAGCGCCGGGGCGGGAGGCCTCTCGGGAGACCACGGCGGCAAGGGCGGCGCCGGCTTTCCGGGCTCCGGCCTCGCGGGCGGCGACGGTTTGACGGCGCCGGGCGCGGGCGGCGCGGGCGGCGTCTGCAGCTCGGGCGACGGACTCGGCGGCGGAGGGGGCGGCGGCTACGTGGGGGGCGGCGGGGGCGGCGGCGGGGGAAGCTGCCTGGGCGGCGGCGGAGGCGGGGGCGGAAGCAGCTACCTGAGCAGCACGGGCGCGACCGGCCAGGCGATCTCGCTCGCCGGCAACGGCGCCGATCCGGGGAACTCCGCCGATCCCGACCTGCCGCCCGGAGCAGCCGAGGGGGGCGGCGGGAACCTTCCCTCCGGCGACGGAGCGATCGTCGTGATCTGGCACTGACCGCCCGGGGGGCCCCGCGGACCTCCTCGAACAGGGCTCCCGGCCGTCAGTGCACCTGCTCGCCGGGGACGCGCTCGACGATGGGGACCTTGAGCGGCGCGATGGACTTCAGGCGGGCGGCGTCGAGCGGGAAGCCCTTCTCGGGGAACGAGAGCGCGGCGCCGATCCACTCGGGGACGAAGAGGATCGGCCGGCCGGCGCCGTCGTAGCCGAGCTGGACGAGCAGCCCGTCCTCGAAGCGGCGGCAGCGCTTCTCGCAGCAGAAGAACTCGCCCGTGACCCGGTAGAGCCCCTGGGGGGCGAGCGGCTCGAGCAGCGCGGCCGAGGCCTCGTCGGGCAGCGTCTGGCCGGTCTCCGCGAACTGGGCGCGGTTGCCGCTCCAGCCGGTGGGCAGATAGAGGCCGGGGCCGGGGTTGCCGTGGTCGTGGAAGAAGACGAGGCGGCCCTGGGGGACGCCGGCGACGGGGGCGAGGGTGCGGTAGAGGCCGCAGGGGGGGAGGGGCATGCGCTAGTCTCGCTTGAAGTAGTCGATGAGCTTCGCGTCGGCGTGGGCGGGGCGGGCGCGGCCGCGGGCCCAGTCGCGCAGCGCCTTGATCCGCTCCTCGTAGGTCCGGTAGAGCGGCACGGCCTCGTGCAGGGCGCGCTCGAGATCCTCGGGGGCGAGCTCGCGCCCCTGCGCGAAGGCGGCGTGGAGCCCCGAGACGACGAGCTGCTCGAGCTCGGAGCCCGAGAAGTGCTCGGCCCTCTCGGCGAGCCCGGCCACCCGCAGCTTCGCGGGGTCGCGGCCGCGGCGGCGCAGGTGAATGGCCAGGATGTCGCCGCGGGCGCGGGCGTCGGGCAGGTCGATGAAGAAGGTCTCGTCGAAGCGCCCCTTGCGCAGGAGCTCGGGCGGCAGCCCCGCCACCTCGTTCGCGGTCGCGACCACGAAGACCGGCGCCTGCCGCTCGGCGAGCCAGGTGAGGAACCAGCCGAAGAGGCGCGCCATGCCGCCGTCGCCCCGGTCGAGCCCGGCGAAGCCCTTCTCGATCTCGTCGACCCAGAGCACCACGGGCGCCATCGCCTCGGCGGCGGCGATGGACTGGCGCAGGGACGCCTCGGGGGCCGCCTCGCCCGCGAAGAGCGCCGCGAGGTCGAGCCGGGCGAGCGGCAGCCGCCACTGCGCCGCCACGGCCTTGGCCGACAGCGACTTGCCGCAGCCCTGCACGCCGACGAGGAGCAGCCCCTTTGGCGGCGGCAGCCCGAAGGCGCGCGCCTCGGGCGCGAACGAGCGCTGCCGATCGACGAGCCAGGCCTTGAGCTGGTCCATGCCGCCCACCGCCGCGAGCCCCGCGGCCTCCTCGGCCGAGAGCTCGACGCAGTCGAGCGCGGCGCTGCGGCGGAGGAGCCGCCGCTTCTCGTCGAGCACCGCCGCCGTGGGATCGCCGCCCTGCCTGAGCGCGATGCGGAAGGCCCGCCGCGCCTCCTCGAGGCCGAGGCCGCGCGCCGCCCGCACCGCCCCCTCGGCGACCGCCGGGTCGAGCGCGACGCCGAGCCCCTCGCTGACCTCGCGCAGCGCCACCGACAGCTCCGAGTCGTCCGGCGGGGCGAGCGTCACGATCGCGGTCTCGCGCGTCAGCTCCTCGGGCAGGCCGCCGGTCGGCGTCACGGCGAGCAGGAACTGCCGGAAGAGCGGCCCCTCCTGCGCGACCTCGCGCAAGAGTCGCCGCTCGAGCGGGTCGAGCGCGGCCGGCCGGACGTCGAGGAGCGCGACGAGCCCGGGCGCCCGGCCCGCGCGCAAGGCCTCGAGCAGCGCGGCGAGGCTCGGCGGCGCCTGCGAGGAGCCCGCGGTGACGCTCCAGCTCGCGAAGGGGACGCCGAGCTCGGCGGCCGCGAGCTGCGCGGCCTCGAGCGCCCGCGCCTCCTCGAACGAGGCGAGGACCGCGAGGCCGTAGCCGGCGTCGAAGAGGCCGGCGAGCTCCTTGGCGGTGGAGGCGAGCGGCATGGCCTAGGCCTCTCCCAGCGGGCGAGCCGCGCGAAGAGCCCCTGCGGCTCTGCCCCGATCGGCGACCGTCATCAGCGGACCTCGACGTCGCGGGTGGCGGCCCAGACCTCGTCGAAGGTGGTGAGCCCCTCGGCGAGCTTGCGGACGCCGTTCTCGCGCAAGGTCCGCATGCCGTCGAGCCGCGCCGACTGGGCGATCTCCTCGACGACCGCGTTCTGGGTGATGAGCTGGCGGATCTTGGGCGTCACCGGGAGCAGCTCGAAGATGCCGGTGCGGCCGTAGTAGCCGGTGCCGCGGCAGCGGGGGCAGCCCTCGCCCACCGCCACCTGGAGGCGGCCGGCGAGGTCCTCGGGCCGGCCCAGGCCGAGCGAGGCGATCTGGTCGATCGGCAGCGTCGTCGCCTTCGCGCAGCGGCTGCAGACCATCCGCAGGAGCCGCTGCGCCATGGCGCCGACGAGCGTCGAGCCGATGAGGAAGCTCGGCACGCCGAGGTCGCGCAGCCGGCTCACCGCGCTGGCGGCGTCGTTCGTGTGGAGCGTCGAGAGGACGAGGTGGCCCGTGAGCGCCGCCTGCACCGCGTTCTGCGCGGTCTCGGGGTCGCGGATCTCGCCCACCATCACGACGTCCGGATCCTGCCGCAGGACGTGGCGCAGGGCGTTCGCGAAGCTGATCTCGATCTTCGGCTGCACGTTGATCTGGTTGAAGCCCTCGTAGACCATCTCGACCGGGTCCTCGATGGTCGTGATGTTCACGCTCTCGTCGTGGATGGCCTTGAGCGCCCCGTAGAGGGTGGTCGTCTTGCCGCTGCCGGTGGGCCCCGTCACGAGCACGAGCCCGTGCGGCTGCCGGATCCAGGAGTCGAAGGCCTCGAGCTCGTCGGGCGCGAAGCCGATCTCGGCGAGGTCCTGGAAGCCGCCCTCGAAGATGCGGATGACGAGCTTCTCGCCGAAGGCGACCGGCACCGACGAGACGCGCAGCTCGATCTCCTTGCCCTCGCGCGAGGTCTTGATCCGGCCGTCCTGCGGCCGCCGCTTCTCGGCGATGTCCATCCGGGCGAGCATCTTGAGCCGCGAGACGATGGGCGGGTGGACGGCCTTCGGCACCGTGTAGACCTGGTGGAGCACGCCGTCGATGCGCATCCGCACCACCGACTGCTCGCGGCGCGGCTCGATGTGGACGTCGGAGGCGCGCTGGGCGAAGGCGTAGCCGAGCAGGTACTCGACCGCGCTCACCACCGGCTTGTCGGTGGCCTCGAGCTCGGCCGATCCCGAGAGCTTGACGAGCTGCTCCAGGTTGCCGATGTCCACCGCCGGGCCGCCGCCCATCTCGCGCTCGGCCGCGGTGACGCTGCTGCGGAAGCCGTAGATGTCGGCCACGCAGCGGAGGATGTCGGTGGGCGAGGTGAGGATCGGCCGGATCTCGAGCCCCGCGAGCTGGCGCAGGCTCTCGAAGAGCTCGATGTCGAAGGGGTTGCTGACGAGCACCTCGAGCGCGGGCGGCTGCTCCAGGCGGCGCAGCGGCAACACGACGTGCTTGCGCGCGAACGGCCGCGAGAGCAGCCGCGTGATGAGCGCCATGTCCAGCTTGAGGGAGTCGATCTTCCAGTAGGGGAGCCCGAGGCCCCGCGCCACCGCCTCGGCGATCCGATCCTCGTCGAGCTTGTCGCCGGGCCGCCCCTTCTTGTGGGGCAGCTCGAAGGAGGTGAGGAGCTCGATGGGCCCCGCCTCGGCCCGCGTCCCGGCGGCGGCCCGCTGCTTCGCGAGCCGAGCCCGCTGCGCGGGCGCCCGGGTGAGCAGGTCCCGCCGCTCGGCCGGCTCGAGGAGCTGCGCCCCGACGAGCAGCTCGGTGACGAGCTCCAGCGTGAAGTCGAGCCGGGTGCGCTGGGGGGGTCGCGCCGCCACCTAGACCGCCGTCCTCGCCGCGTCCGGCTCCGCCGGAGCCTCCTCGACGACGACCCCGACCGGCAGGGTGGAGCCGCGGCTCGTCGCGAGCTCGACCGAACGCTCGATGGAGCCGGCGCGGGCGTGGACGCGCAAGATGCCGTCCGCCGAGAGGTAGAAGGTGAGCACCGCCCGCGCCATCGGCCCGGGGCCCGCCGGCAGGTCGCGCAGCTCGAGCGCGCCGAGGAAGTCGTCCTTCGCGGCGTCCTCCCCCTTGCCCTGGTAGACCGGCACGCGCAGCTCCCTCGCCCCCGGCGGGGCCTGCACGTCGAGGCGCCGCTCGGCCGGCAGCGGCGTGTGGCGCCCGAAGACGGGCCGGAGCTTGCCGTCGGGGAGCTGCACCGAGAGGGTCGCGCCGAGCAGCTCGCGCAGCCCGAGCGAGCGCTCGTCGCCGCGGGCGGAGGCCCCGAGCAGCGCCGCCCCGAAGGCGACCGCGGTCCCGGGATCGACGTCGGCCGTGCCGTTCTTCCCGAACGCCTCGGTGAAGGCTCGGCGGACGGCGGGCATCTGCGTCATGCCGCCGGCGAGCAAGAGCGTGTCGACGTCCCGGGGCGAGAGCCGCACGGCGGCGAGCACCTCGCGGGCGATCGCCACCGCCTGGTCGACGAGATCGCTGCAGAGCGCCTCGACCTCGGCCCGCTCGAGGGTCAGCCGGAGATCCACGGGAGCGCCGTCGCGCGTCCCGATGAACGGCAGGGCGACCTCGGTCCGCTCCTTCGAGGAGAGGGCGACCTTCGCGGTCTCGGCCGCGAGCCGCAGCCGCTGCTGCGCGATCGCGTCGTCGGCGAGCGAGAGCCCCTCCATCTCCTCGAAGCGCTCGGCGAGCAGGTTCGAGAGGCGCGCGTCGAAGTCGGCGCCGCCGAGGAAGGTGTCGCCGCCGGTCGCGACCACGTCGATCTCGTCCCCCTCGATCTCGAGCACGGTGGCGTCGAAGGTGCCGCCGCCGAGGTCGAGGACGAGGAGCCTTCGCCTCGGCAGCCGCTTCCCCGCGGCGAAGGCGACGGCGGCCGCGGTGGGCTCCCCCACGATCTGCTCGACGGTGAGCCCCGCCTGGTGGGCGGCGCGGCGCAGCGCGGCCCGTTGCCGCTCGTTGAAATAGGCGGGCACGCCGATGACGGCGCGCAGGAGCTGGGTGCCGAGCGTCTCCTGCGCGAGCTGGCGCGCCTGCCGCAACAGCTCGGCGCAGGCGCGGGTCATCGAGAAAGGCTCTCCCCCGAGATCCGCGGCGATCTCGTCGCGCTCGTCGTGGGTGAGCGCGAAGGCGGCCCGCCGGCCGACGGCGAGGTCGAAGCGGCGGCCGACCCAGCGCTTCGCGCCGGCGACCACCCGCTCGGGCCGCTCGACCTCGAGCGCCCGGGCGCGCGCGCCGACGAGCAGCCGGCCCTGGTCGTCGATCGCCACCACCGCCGGGAGCACGGCCTCGCGACCGAGCCGGACGACCTCCGGCCGGTCGGCCCGCACGAGCGCGACGCGGACGCCCGTCGTGCCGAAGTCGATGCCGAGGACCCAGTCGTCCGCGGCGGTGGGCGGCGGCGCGCAGATCCGCTCGAGCCGCTCTCGACTCTCGCCGTCGACGCCCAGAAAGCGCAGCGCCATCCCGGCGCGCAGCCCCGGCGCGGCGCGCTGCGAGCGGGCCACGGTGGCGTCGCCCCTCAGCACGACCTCGCCCGTCGAGAGGCAGATCTCGAAGGCGATCCAGCTCCCCACCGGCCTCGGGCTCTCCGTCGGGACGAAGACGCCGGTCCGCGAGAGGTGGCCGCCGAAGCCCTCGGCGAGCTCCGCCTCGGTGGCGAAAGGCAGTCGGACGCGAAGCTGGGCCGGCTTGACCTCGGGCGGCATCGAGAGCCGAGCGTACCACAGGAGGTCGTGGACCCCTCACCCCCCTTGCCCCTCTCCCGCGTCGCCTCGCTCCCCGGAAGGGGGGGCGAACGGCCGTCGCCAAAGACCCGCGTCTAGATCAGCTCGTACAGCCGCTCGAGCGCGCGCCCGAGCTTCGCCGGCTCGGGCCCGCCCGCCTGGGCGATGTCCGGCTTGCCGCCGCCCGATCCGCCGACCTCGCGGGCGAGCTCGCGGACGAGGTCGCCCGCCTTGTAGCGGCCGACGAGGTCCTTCGTGACGGCGACGAGCAGGAGCGCCTTGCCCTCCTTCTCGCCGCCGAGGGCCACGATGCCGCTGCCGAGCTTGTCGCGGATCCGGTCGGCGAGCTCGCGCATCGCCTGCGGCTCGGCCAGCTCCACGCGGCTCGCGACGACCTTGACGCCCTCGAGCTCGCGAACTCCCTCGAGCAGGTCGCCCGACTGCGCGGTCGCCCCGCGCCGCTTCGCCGCCACGACCTCCTGCTCGAGCTCCCGGATCCGCTTCGAGGCCGCCTCCACCCGGACGACGAGCTCCTTGGGCGAGGCCTTCAGCAGCTCGGCGGCCCTGCGCATCTGCCGCTCCTCGTCCTGCACGAAGTCGACCGCCGCCGCGCCGGTGAGCGCCACGATGCGCCGCACGCCCGAGGCGATGCTCTGCTCCGACTGGATCTTGAAGAAGCCGACGTCGCCCGTGCGCGCGACGTGCGTGCCGCCGCACAGCTCGCGCGACCGCGGCCCCATCTGCACGACCCGCACCCGATCGCCGTACTTCTCGCCGAAGAGCGCCACCGCGCCGCTCTCGCGCGCCCGCTCGAGGTCGAGCAGATCGGTCTGCGAGTCGGCGTTGCGCCGCACCTCGCCGTTGACGAGCCGCTCCACCTGGGCGAGCTGGTCGGGCGTCGGCGCCTGGAAGTGGCTGTAGTCGAAGCGCAGGTAGTCGGGGTGGACCACCGAGCCGGCCTGCTTGACGTGCTCGCCGAGCAGCTCCCGGAGCGCCCAGTGGAGCAGGTGGGTCGCGGAGTGGTTCGCGCGGATGCGGCCTCGCCGCTCGGCGTCGACCGTCAGCTCGCAGCGCTCGCCCACCGCGAGCTCGCCCTCGGCGATCTTCGCCTCGTGGACCACGAGCCCGCCGGCGGGCTTCTGGGAATCGGTCACCTCGGCGCGGCCGTGGGGCCCGGCGACGGCGCCGGTGTCGCCCACCTGGCCGCCGCTCTCGCCGTAGAAGGGGGTCTCGTCGAAGACGAGCTCGACCGTCTCGCCGGCCCGGGCCCGCTCGGCCCTCTGGCCGCCGCGCACGATCGCGAGGAGCTTCCCCTGCCCCGAGGTCCCCTCGTAGCCCGTGAAGCGGCTGTCGCCGAGCTCGGCCCGCAGCGCCGTCCAGATCTCGGAGACCGCCTTCTCGCCCGAGCCCTTGAACTCGCCGCGCGCCTGCTGCCGCGCGAGCGCCGCCTCGTAGCCCGCCTGGTCGACGTCGAAGCCGCGCTCGGCCGCGACGATCTCGGTCAGGTCCTTCGGGAAGCCGAAGGTGTCGTAGAGCTTGAAGACCACCTCGCCCGCGAGGAGCTTCGAGCCGGCGGCCTCGGCCTCGCGGATGGCGGCGTCGATGAGATCGAGCCCCTTGTCGAGCGTGCGCCGGAACCCCTCCTCCTCGCGCAGCGCCACCTCGAGGATGAAGGCGCGCCCCTCCCGCAGCTCGGGGTAGGCCTCGCCCATCGCGTCGACCACCGCGGCGCAGACGTCCTTCAGGAACGGCCGCTCGAGGCCCAGGCGGGTGCCGTAGCGGATGGCGCGCCGCATGATGCGCCGGAGCACGTAGCCGCGCCCCTCGTTCGAGGGCAGCACCCCGTCGCCCACGAGGAAGGCCGTCGCGCGGGCGTGGTCCGCGATGACCCGCAGCGCGACGTCGTCCTCCTCGCGCAGGCCGTAGCGCTTGCCCGACAGCTTCTCGCCGACGGCGACGAGGCCGCGCAAAAGGTCGGTCTCGTAGTTCGACCGGACGCCCTGCACCACCGCGGCGAGCCGCTCGAGGCCCGCGCCCGTGTCGATGGACGGCTTCGGGAGCGGCCGCAGCTCGCCCTCGGCGGTCCGCTCGAACTGCATGAAGACGAGGTTCCAGATCTCGAGCCAGCGGTCGCAGTCGCAGGCGACTCCCTCGCAGCGCGGCGCCGGGCAGGGCAGGTCGTCGCCCTGGTGGAAATGGATCTCCGAGCAGGGGCCGCAAGGGCCCGTCTCGCCCATCGCCCAGAAGTTCTCCTTCTTGCCGAGCTCGAGGATCCGGTCGTCGGGCAGCCCCGAGACGCGCTTCCAGATCCGGCGGGCCTCCTCGTCGCGCGGGATCTGATCCTCGCCGCGGAAGATCGTCACCGCGAGCCGCGAGGGGTCGAGCCCGAGCTCCTTGGTCACGAGCTCCCAGGCCCACGAGATGGCGTCCTCCTTGAAGTAGTCGCCGAAGGAGAAGTTGCCGAGCATCTCGAAGAAGGTGTGGTGGCGCGCGGTGTGGCCGACGTTGTCGAGGTCGTTGTGCTTGCCCCCGGCGCGGACGCACTTCTGCGAGGTCGTGGCCCGGGTGTACTCGCGCTTCTCGCGGCCGGTGAAGACGTCCTTGAACTGGACCATGCCGGCGTTCGTGAAGAGCAAGGTCGGGTCGGCCTTGGGCACGAGCGACGCGGAGGAGACGCGGCGGTGGCCGCGCCTCTCGAAGAACTCGAGGAAGCGCGAGCGGACCTCTGCGGCGGTGAGCTTGTGCGACACGGGTGGCACCTCTCGAGAGAGCCGCTCTAGTAACAGCGGGACGAAAGGGGGTCAACGAAACGCAAGGGAGCAGGCTTGCGCCGGAAGGTCAGCGGCGGCCCCGCTTCGCGTACTCGCGGAAGCGGGCGTCGCGCGCCTTCTCGGCCCGGCGGATCTCGCGCAGGTCCGACCGATCGGCGGCGCGCTTGCGCCGCGCGGACTCGTCCGGAAGCGAGAGCTGAGTCGCGACCCCCGCGGCGCCGACGGCGAGGCCGAGCCCCACGAGCGCGAACGGGTGCGCCCAGAGCCAGCCGCCGTGCCGGCCGATGGCCGCGGCGAGCCCCAGGGCGAAGGCGATCCCGCCGCCGAGCCCGGTCGAGAGGGCGAAGAGGCCGGGCGTGAAGAAGGCCCCGAGCAGCCCCCCGACGAGGAAGGCCGGGGCGAAGGCGACGAGCCGGTCGGCCGGCGAGACGAAGGTCGAGGCGAGCCAGCCGCAGAAGAGTCCGCAGCCGAGGAAGACCGGCGTCCCCGGGGCCCAGGCGCCCACCGCGGCGAGCGCCACCCCGAGGCCGATCCGCAGGCTCGCCGGGGGGACGGACGGGAGGATCGGCGCGAGCTGGCCCGCGATGGAGACGCCGAGCAGCCCCGCGGCGCCGCCGCCGACGACGCGCTTGACCTGCGAGCGGCTCCCCACCGCGGCGACGATGAGCCCGACGACCGCGAGGACGGCGCCCGCGGCCTGCGGGAGCACCGAGCGCACCCAGGCGACGCTCGAGACGACGAACGGCGGCCCGGCCTCGAGGAGGTGCGCGATGGGATCCGCCCCGGCCAACCGCTATTTCCGCAGCGCGAGGAAGATCAGGACGATGGTGGCGACGAGGACCGAGAAGAGGGCCGCCATCCAGAACTTGCGATCGGGGACGGTGTCGCGAAGGAGCCGCTCGGCGAGCGCCTTCGCCTCGGACGAGGGGTTCTGGGCGAGGAGCCTCTTCGCCTCCTGCCGGGCGCGCAGGACGTCGCCGTGCGTCCAGAGCTGGTAGGCGGGCTCGACCTCGCGCGGCAGGGTCTCTTCGCTCTTCTTCGGCACGCGAGCGTCGTACCGCCGGGGGCGCCGCGCGTCAACGGTCGGACGCGGGGACAGGCGAGGCGAGAGGAGGCGCGCTACGGCCGCGTCGCGAGCGAGATGTCGCTTGGATCGGCGAACGAGGTCTCCGAGTAGAGCATCCCGAAGCCGCCGTCGAGCGGGAAGACCGACGGGACGTCGCCGTGGAAGCGGACGGGGTTGTCGGCGTCCTTCTCGAAGGTGACGCCGTCGAAGGCGCCGGCGAGCCCGATGGACGGCGTGTCGCCCGCCACGTCCGTGCCGGCGTACCAGAGCCGGAAGAGCGTGCGCCCGAGCGCGCTCGTCTCGGCGAGCGCCGCCGGAGCCGAGACGGCGTGGCCGTCGAAGCCGCCGTCGGGACCGGGGGCGAGCACGACGCCCTGATCCCGGTAGCCGCTCGCTGCGCTCGCCGAGGCGTAGGCGTGGATGCCGCCGTCCGCCAGCGCGTAGATCCAGTAGTAGCCGCCGGCCGCGAGCGCCGCCGGCTCGTCGGCCCCGGGCACGACGACCCCGCCTCCCTGCAGCACGACGTCCGTGCCGCCCGAGCCGTTCTCTCTCGCGTAGAAGAGGAAGAGCCCGCCGTCGGTCGCGAGCGCCGCCGGCCGGCCGAGGGTCTTATCGTCCGCGACGAGCGGCGCGCTCCGCTTCGTCCAGGCGTGCCCGTCCTGGCTGTCGGCGGCGAGGATGGAGCGGCCGCCGTCCGCGTCCAGGCCGAGGTAGGCGGCGTGCAGCCCCTGGGCGTCGCTCCAGACCGACGGCGCGGTGGCGCCCGCGTAGTCCGGGGCGGCGGGATCCGTCGAGCGGGCGATGACGGGCGATGCGGGATCGCGCCCGAAGGCGCCGATGGCCTGGTCCACGGGGAAGACGGGCGGCGCCGCCGGGGCGCTGCAGGCCGCGAGCGCGAGCAGAGCGACGGGGAGCCGCCGGCGAGCGAGGCGACGCGGCTCGGGCTGTCCGGAGGGCGGACGGACGACCGGCTCTGTTCCCGTCATTTGGCACCCCCGAAGCGGAGCACGAGCGACACCGAGGCGAGCCAGAGCGAGCCGCCGTAGACGCCGTCTCCGTAGAGATCGAGCGGGCTCTGCTTGACGGCCTCGCGGGTCACGAGGAGGTGGTACTGCCCGGCGAAGATCACCGAGGCGGGGCCGCTCGACAGCTCGGTCGGGTCGGCGAAGTCGATGGAGAGCCCCGCCGCGATCTCGTGCCGGTCGCAGTCGAGGAGGTTCGACGGGCCGGTCTGATCGGGCACCGGCGTGGGCGCGTACTGGTAGCCCGCGAAGAGCGTCGCGGGGCCGCCCAGGGCGACGCTCCCGCCGGCGCGCACGACGACGGTGTCGTGGAAGGCGACGCCGCTTTGCTGCGAGGCGAGGTCCGGGAGGAGCGGCGTCGAGGGGGAGAAGGTCGCGAAGAGCGCCGGGTCCGGCATCTGCGACCACTGCAGGTAGCTCGCCTCGACGTCGGCGGAGAAGGCGGCCTCGTGCCAGGCGCCCGCGAGCGTCCAGGTGGGCGGCCGGTAGAACGAGAGGGCCGAGAGGGCGAGGTCGAAGGCGAGCGGCCCGAGGTCGACCGACGACGGCAGCGTGAGCCCCACGTCGGAGGCGCCGCGGTAGCTGCCGGCGAAGCGGAGCCTCTCCGTGGCGTCGACCGCGAGCCCGGCGTCGATGGCGGCGCGCGGCACGAGGTCGAGCGTCAGGCTGCGGGCGCCGATGGTCGCCGAGGCGAAGTCCTCGCTGAGCGAGAGCCCGCCCTGGGCCGAGTTGAGCAGCTGCACGCCGATTCCGCCCGCCACCGGCCCGGCCTTGGCGGCGAGGGCGGCGTAGAGGACGAAGCGATGGAGCGAGCCGTACTGGACGAACTGCGGCGTCTCGCCGCCCTGGCTCACCACGTGGCCGAGGTCGTTCGAGGGGAAGAGGCCGTAGAGACCGAACGCGAGGCCGCGCAGCCTTCCCCCGAGCGGGAGGACGAGACCGAGCTCGCCCGCCGAGAAGGAGTCGCTGCCGGCGTCCTGCTGGTCGTAGACGAGGTGGCTGCCGAGCTCCGCGACGCCGAGGTCGAGCCGCGCCTCGGTGGCCTCGGCGAGGAGCGCCGGGTCGTAGTAGGCGCCGGCGCCGCCCACGTCGAGCGCCGTCCGCGCGCCCGCCATGGCCCGTCCCTCCGGGCCGGCGCCGTAGGTGTCGAGCGGGTTGCCGCGCGCGGCGGGGGCGAAGAGGACGAGCAGGAGCGAGAGGAGTTCGACGATCCCCCTCCCCTGCCCTCCGCCGCCGCGCGGTGGAGGGAGGCCGACGGTCAGGGGTTGGCCTCCGCGAAGGAGAGCTGCAGGAGGCCCAGCGCCTCGACGGCGGCGTCCGCCTGGACGATCTGGTCGCCGAGCGCCGCGACCCCGGGCACGAGCCCGTCGCGATCGATCGGCTCGAGCAGATCGGCGGCCGTCGCCGGGAGCCCGCTGTCGACCAGCGTCTTCGCGAAGCCGAGCGCGCCCGGCAGCCGCAGGAAGGCGGCGCCGGTCTGGGCGAGCGGCGCCGCGGCGCCCTGCTGGAGCGCGCGCTGGAGCAGCGCTGCGACCTGCCCCGACGGATCGGCCGAGCGCATCCGGGCGAGCGCGTTCATCGAGCGGTCGAGCGGCGTGCCGAGGAGCGCCTCGAGCTCGTCGACCCCGCCCGCGAGCGGCGCGGCCCCGCCGAGCAGCGACGCGAGCCCGGGCTCTCCCGGCCTGCCGGAGAGGGCGACGTCGAGCAGGGTGAGCGGCGTGCCGGCCGAGGCGTCGAGCGCGAACGGGCCGCCGCCCGGCCAGAGCGCATTCGCGGCGGCGGCGAGCTCGCCCACGTGGGCGCTCGCGGCGTCGAGCGCCGGGCCGAAGAGCGGCGGCGCGGTGGGGTCGAGGTGGCGGGCGGTCGCCTCGGCGAGCAGCGCCGCGATCGCCTCGCCCACCGTCGTCCGCGAGACGCCGCCGCCGACGGGCAGCGCCTGGAGGCTCCAGAGGAGCTGCGAGAGCGGAGCGCCCGCCGCCGAGTACGGGTCGGGCTCGTTCACGAGCGGCTCGAGCAGCGCGAGGAGCTGGTCCTCGAGCTGGCCGCCCGGCAGGGTCGTCAGGTTGCCCTCTGGATCCTCGTGGCTCGGGGCGTAGAGGGAGCCCGCGGTGGCGACGAACCAGCGGACGGCGTTCGAGAGCGTGGGGTCGCTCTCGGGCGTCTCGACCCAGCTGTGGAAGAGCGGCCAGGCCGCGCGCAGGGGGCCCATCTGCGTGTGCGAGCCGAGCGCCGCCGTCCCCGACCGGCTCATGTCGAACTCGGGGTCGAAGCCCGCGGCGAGCGCGTAGAAGCCGTCGAGGTCGTGGTCGAGGACGTACTGCACGCCGGGGTTCAGGATCTGGTTCACGTCGACGCCGAACTGCGAGAGCGCCCAGGAGACCGCCGGGTTCTGCAGAAAGCCGCGCAGCTTGTCGAAGCGGCCGTAGAAGCAGGCGAGGAAGGTCACCCGCTTCGTGGCCGACAGGTCGTCGGGCTGGCCGACGATGTCGTCGAAGGCCTGGAGCGGCAGGCTGAAGTCGAAGTTCGGGATGTTCGTGATCGGGCTGTTCGGGTCGACGGAGCCGCAGCCCATCGTGGACGAGAGGAGCGAATAGGCGCCGGGGACGTTGCCGAGCAGCGTCACGAGCGAGCTCGTGTCCGACGCGGCGGGCAGGCCGTCGTAGATCAGCGCCGAGATCTGGGTGAACCCCCTCGGCGCGCCGCCGAGCGAGCCATCCGTGACCGGCTGGCCGTCGCGGTAGGGGTAGGCGACGAGCGGCGCCGAGAGCGGCAAGAGCTCGCTCGGGGCCGTCCCTCCCTGCGCGCGCAGCGCCTGGAGCCCGGCCTGCAGCGTCGATCCGCCCGGCCCCGCGAGGACGGCGAGCCCCGCGAGCAGGTTCAGGCCGCGCTGGCTGCCGTCGGGATCGTTCAGGAAGACCGTCCCGTCGATCGCCGCCTGGTCGAGCTGGGTCAGGGTGGCCATCGACGGGTCGGTGAGGAGCGCGGGCAGCGTCCCGAGCGCGTCGAGCGCCAGGTCCCAGCTGAGGAGATCCAGCGGGCTCGCCGCGAGGTCGTCGAGGATCGCTGCCGCGCAAGGGAGGAGCGGGGCCATCGCCGGATCGCGCAGCGCCTCGGTCAGCGGCAGGTAGAGCCCGGTCAGCCGCCCCTCGGCGTGGAGCTCCAGCGCGAGGTCGGCGAGCGCGAGCGCGACGCTGCCCGAGGAGCCGTCGGGCCGCTGCTCGGAGAGGGCGAGCAGATCGCCCAGGTAGCTGCCCGCGGCGCCCCCGCCCCGCGAGAGCGCCGCGGCGGCGCCGCCGCTTCCGGCGGCGAGCAGCGGCGAGGCGAGCAGCCGCGAGAG
>JAJXUD010000069.1 GCA_021783235.1 Myxococcales bacterium
GCCATGCGCAAACTCCTCTGCGCCGTCTACAGCGTCGCCAAGAGCGGCAAGCCCTTCACCCCACACCTCGCACCCACGGGGACCGTATGAATCCTCTTGACGGACGTGACGGTATCTCACGCCGCCTCCGCGAGCCGGAGCAACGCCGCCTCGAGCTGGAGCCGCGGCGAGCCGTTGCCCTCGATGGCGCCGATGGCCGTGCGAAACGCGGCGAGGCCCCGCAGCACGCGAGCGGGCGGCAGCCGGGGCGCCGCCCGCTCGAGCGCCGCCACCACGTCACGTCCGACGATCAGCTCCCGCCCGCCGCCGCCGCCGAGCACGAGCAGGTCGCGCCAGACGAGCGCCGCGTCGCGCAGCGCCGCGAGCGCCACCTCGCGATCCGCGAGCTCCTCGGCGAGCCCCAGCGCATCGAGCGTCGCGGCCTCGCCCCCGGCGTTGCTCGCGATCGACAGGAGCCGGGAGGTCAGCCCGGAGCGGCGCGCGAGCCCCGCCGCGTCGAGAGCGCGCGCGAGCCCGCCGTCGCCGCGCGAGAGCGACGCCCGCAGCCGAGCCTCCTCGGGAGCGATCCCCTCGCGCTCGAGCTGCCGCGCGAGCAGCTCCTGCGGCAGCGGGCCGAAGGAGACGCGCAGGCAGCGCGAGCGAATCGTGGAGAGGATCGCCTCGTCACCCTCGGAGACCAGGATCAGGATCGTCCTCGGCGGCGGCTCCTCGAGCGTCTTGAGGAGCGCGTTCTGCGCCGCGGCGTTCATCCGCTCGGCCCCGAGCAGCAGCGCCACCTTCCGAGGCGCCTCGATCGGCACGAGCTGCAGCGCGGCGCAGAGGTCGCGGATCCGCTGGACGCGGATCTCGCGCGAGCTCTCGCCCTCCTCCTCGCCGCCGCGCAGCCAGAGGACGTCCGGGTGGATCTCCTTCTCGACGCGGCGGCAGGTGGAGCAGCTCCCGCAGCCGCCCGGCCGCTCGCCGCAGAGGAGCGCCTGGGCGAAGGCGCGAGCCGCCTGCTCCTTGCCGACGCCGGCGGGCCCCGTGAAGAGGTAGGCGTGGTGCAGCCGCCCCGCCCGGAGCCCGGCCTCGAGCAGCGCGATCGCCCGCGGCTGCCCTTCGATGTCGTGGAGCACCATGGGAGCGGAAAGTAGCCCAGGGAGCGGCGGGGCTCAATGAATTCAGCCCGCCGCGCGGCCGCCGGGCCGCTTGATTTCCGACCGGTTCGGACGCAGGCTCCGCGCCATGGGCGTTGGCGGCTGGCTACTGGGCTTCGTCTTGGGGATGCGACACTCGCTCGAGCCCGATCACCTCGCGGCGGTGGGAACCCTCCTCCCCGACGGCCCAGCTGGACGTCGGGGCGGGATCCTCGGCGCCTTCTGGGGGCTCGGCCACACACTCTCTCTCTTGCTGCTCGGCGGCCTCTTCGCCGCGCTCCAAGCGCGGATGCCGGCGCGCCTCTCCGACGGCCTGGAGCTGGGCGTCGCCGGGATGCTGCTCGTCCTCGGCCTGCGGGCCCTCGCGAGCGCGGCCCGCGAGCCCGCCTCGGCCCCGGCGACCTTGCACGCCCACCACGGAATCGCCCACCGGCACGGCGATCCCGGCGCCCACGTCCACCTGGGAAGCTGGACCTTCGCCTGGCGGCCGCTGCTCGTCGGCCTCGTCCACGGCGCCGCCGGAAGCGGAGTTTTCACGGCCCTGGTCCTCGCCGGGCTCCACTCCACCCTCTCACGCCTCGTCTACATCGCGCTCTTCGGCCTCGGCTCGCTGCTCGGCATGGCGGCGCTCTCGGGCGCGGCCGGCGCGTCGATGGGACTTTTCGGCGGCGGCCGGGGCGTGCGCCGGGGACTCTCGCTCGTGGCGGGCGCGCTCTCGCTCGGCCTCGGCATCGCCTGGGGCTGGCCGCTCGTCAGCCGCCTCTTCGCCTGAAGGCTCGCCCCACCGGCGGCAGCTCCCGGATCCGCTCATAGAGCTCGAGCAGCGCTCGCCCGCGCTCTCGCCAGACGTAACGATCGCGCACCCTCGCCCGCCCCGCCTCGCCGAGGGCGCGGCGCTCCCGCGGCTCCTTCGCCAGGCGCGTGAGCGCAGCGGCGAGCGCGGAGACGTCGCCTGGCGCGACCAGGAGGCCAGTCTTGCCCTCCTCGACGATCTCGCTCGACGCCCCTTCGTTCCCCGCGATCACGGGTAGCCCCACCGCCATGGCCTCGAGCACACCCCGGCAGCTCCCGTCGTTCCCCTCGGCGAGCCAGACCGCCGCGTCGAGCCCGCGGTACGCTTCGACGAGGTCGTCCCCCGCCCAGTAGCCCGCGAAGAGCACCGACCGCCCGAGGCCCAGCCGCTCGACCTCCGCGCGCAGCGCGGGCTCCCCCTCCCCGCGGCCGATCACGGCGATTCGGAGCTCCGGCGCGTCCGGCCGAGCGAGCGCGAGCGCCGCGACGAGGTCCGCGTGCCGCCGGTCGGGCTTGACGCGCGCCACGATGCCGAAGAGCGGCACCTCCGGTGGAACGCCGAGCGTCGCCCGCAGCCGCGAGGGCGCCTCTCCCGGCGAGAAGCGCTCTGCGTCGACGGCCCCCGGCAGCGCCGCGATCCTCGCCGGATCGAGCCCGAAGGTCGCGACGAGCCGCTCGGCCCGCTCCTTCGTCGCGACCTCGATCCCGTCGCTGCGCCGGTAGGCGAGGCCCCGCCCGAAACCCGGCCTCAGGTTCGCCTCGTTCTCGGCGCTCCGGATCAGCCGCACCTTGTGGCGCAACCCCGCCGCCGCGAGCAGCGCGACGTGGTGGTCATGGGAAAAGTGAGCGTGGACCAGATCGACGTCCCGCAGCCGCGCCCGAAGCCGCCGCACGTCGCGCGCCAGCTCGAGCGGCCGGACCTCGCGACAGAGCGCCAGCTCCGCCGCCCTCGCGAACCCCGCCGCCTCGATGGCCGGCGCGAGGGTCCCCTCGCGCCGCGTGTCGTGTGCCACCGTGACGGCGTGGCCGGCGGCCACGAGCAGCCGCGCGTCGCCGAGCAGCCGGTCGGCGGGCCCGGTCACCGAGGCGGAGGAGAGCGTGAGGAGGACGTTCACGGGTCGTGGTTCAGCAGCGGCCAGATCCAGCGGTCGGAGAGCGCCTCCTCGAAGCCCGCCCGGTCGGCACCCCGGTGGATCGAGCGGCGCCGGTACGCAAAGGCGCCGCCGAGCCCAACGCCCACCGAGAAGGCCTCGCGGTAGCCCGCCTTTCGCGCCTCCGCGATGACCGCCCGGTTGAACGATCCGAACGGATAGGCGAGCAGCGTCACCGGCGATCCGAGCCGCTCGGAGAGCTCCGCCTTCGCGTCGACGAGCTCCCGCCTCAGCTCGGCCTCGCTCGCCCGCCGGAGGTAGAGGTGAGTCTCGCCGTGCGCGCCCACCGTGCAGAGGCCGCTCTTCTCCATCTCGAGCAGCTCCGGCCAGATCATCGTCGGCACCTGCTCGCCGTCGCCGAGCGGCTGCGTCGTCCGGTGGGCCTCGTCCGCGCCGATCCAGGAGGCCGGCAGGAAGACCGTGAAGGGCAGGCCGCGCCGGCGAAGGATCGGGAAGGCCGCCCGGTAGATGCAGGCCGCGCCGTCGTCGAAGGTGACGACCACCGGTTTGCGCGGCAGCTTCGCGGGCTCGAGCAGCGCCGTGGCCGGCACCACGGTCCGCCCGTCGTCGGCGAGCCACGACAGCTCCCGATCGAACTCGTCCGCGGGCACGTCGCGTGGGTCGCGCGTGCCGCAGCCCACCTCGTGCCAGAGGAGCACCGGCACCTCGCGCCGGCAGGCCGTCGCGAGCAGGAGGAGGATGAGGAGCGTCCGCGGCATCGCCCCCGTCAGCTACCACAGCTTGCCGGCCCCTCCCAGCTGGGCCACGGCCGCTCACCGGGTCGCGAGCCGCTCGTAGAGCCTCTCGGCGGCGTCGGCCACCGTGGCCACGCGGTAGGCGTCGGCCGCCCGGCGGGCCCCGGCGGCCAGGCGGGCGCGCAGCGGCGCGTCTGCCCCGAGCCGCGCGATCGCGCCGGCGAGCGCGGTCTCGTCGCCCGGCGGGACGAGCAGGCCGGTCTCGCCGTCGGCGACGGCGTCGGGCACCCCGCCCACGGCGGTGGCGACGACGGGCACGCCCGCGGCCATCGCCTCGAGCAGGGCGGTGGGGAGCCCCTCGGCGCGCGACGAGAGGGCGAAGAGGTCCATGGCGGAGAGCGCGGCGCGCACCCCTTCGGGCGAGCCCGCCCTCCCCGGAAGTGAGAGCGCGACGCCCGACCGCTCGGCCTCCGCGGTGATCGCGGCCCGCTCCGGCCCCTCCCCGACGACCAACAGCCGCGCCCCGGCCAACTTCGCGCGGGCGAAGGCGCGGACGAGCGCGCAGAGATCCTTCTCGGGCGAGAGCGCGGCCACCGTGCCGACGACGAAGGCGCCCTCCGGGAGCCCGAGGCTCGCGCGCACACCGCCCGGGGCGGGCTCGAAGAAGCGCTCCTCGACCGCGCTCGGCACGAACGAGATGCGCTCGGGCGCGACGCCCGCCCGCTGGAGCTCGCCCGCCGCCTGGCGGGAGACGGCGGCGAAGTGGGCCGCCCCCCCGTACTTGAGCCGGCCGAGCGGCCCCTTGCCCGCCCGAAAGCCGACGAGCCGGGAGACGAGGAGCGGTCGGCCGGAGAGCCGCCCGAGCGCGTGGGCGCGAGCGGTGAAGGCGTGAACGAGGTCGCGGTCGCGGGCGAGCCGCCGAAGCGAGAGCGCGGCCCGAAGGTCCAGGTCGTTCTGGGCCCGGACGGCCGCCCGCTCGATTGCCGCTGGAAGCCGCTCCCAGAGCGCCGCTCCGGGCGGCGCCGCGACGCGCAGCGCGTGCCCGCGGCGCGAGAGCTCGGCGGCGAGGAGCGTCAGCTGGACCTCCCCGCCGCGCCAGCCGGACTCGGTCGTGGCGAAGAGCAGCCGCACCTACCCCTCCGTCCGTTCGGGCCCATGCTCCAGATCGCGCAGCTTCGCCACCTTGAGGAAGTCGTAGTAGGCGGAGAGCGCCGCGTAGGCGAAGCCGGGCCAGCCGTCGAGGAAGCCCGCCTGCAGGAGGTAGCGGCGGCCGAAGCCCCAGGGGAGCCGCGCCGCGGCGGAGAGGGGCGAGAAGCGCTGGCCGCGGGCACGCTTCTCGCGCGCCACCGCGCTCGTGTAGCGGTTCTGCTTCTCGAGGTAG
The DNA here is from genome assembly GCA_021783235.1 of Myxococcales bacterium. Taxonomy (GTDB): domain Bacteria; phylum Myxococcota; class Myxococcia; order Myxococcales; family JAKAPL01; genus JAJXUD01. The sequence goes on from JAJXUD010000069.1 coordinate 5,156, forward strand.
TCGTCGAGGTCGCGGTAGGTCTCGTGGACGAGGGCGCCCGGCAGCTCGCCCAGGGGCCCCTCGACGACGGCGCCGGCGTGGAGCGCGTCTTCGTAGCGCGCCTTCTCGCGCCGGTAGAGCCGCAGGTGTAGATCGCGCCCTAGGCCGCCATGGCGGAGCGGCCGGCCGAAGAAGCGGTTCTCGACGCGAACTCGGTGGCCGTCGGGTCCGCCCGGCGCGGCGACGCACGCGAGCACGCCCTCGCGCAGCGCGTCGTCGACGAATTCGTCGGCGTCGACCGCGAGCACCCACTCGCCTCGGGCCTCGGCGAGCGAGCGCTGCCGCTGCGCGCCGTAGCCGGGCCAGGGGTTCTGGACGACGCGCGCCCCCGCCGCCCGCGCCAGCTCGACGGTCCGGTCGCGACTGCCGCCGTCCACGACGACGATCTCGTCGCAGAACGAGAGCGCGGCGAGGCAGCGCGGCAGGTCGCGCTCCTCGTCCTGCGCGACGACCACGCCGGAGAGGCGCACCTACCCCTCCCCCCGCAGCTTCGCCCGCAGCGCGCTGCTCGAGTGATCCTTCGGGTCGCCGGCGATCACCACCCGGCCGCCGAGCGACTCGACGAGCGCCCGCTCGGGCACCCCCTCGGGCGTGTAGTCGGTCCCCTTGACGTGGAGATCCGGCCGCAGCCGCCGGATCACCTCCGAGACGTCGCGCTCCGCGAAGACGACGACCTGATCGACCGCGCCGAGGGCCGCCACGACCTCGGCCCGCTCCACCTCCCCCACCGTCGGCATCCCGGGGCCGCGGTTCGCGCGAACCGAGGCGTCCGAGTTGACCGCCACGACCAGTTGATCGCAGAGCGCCCGCGCCGCCTCGAGGTAGCGGACGTGGCCGACGTGCAAGAGATCGAAGACGCCGTTCGCGAGCCCGATGCGACCGCCGCGCCGCCGAACCTCCTCCGCGCGGGCGAGCGCCTCCTCGAGGGGAACGACCTTGTCCGCCGCGGGCATCCCTCAGATCCGCGGCAGAGCGGCCTCGAGCTCCGCGGCCGTGACGGTGGCGGTGCCGGGCTTCTGGACGACGAGGCCGCCCGCGACGTTCGCGAGCTCGGCCGCGAGCTCGATCTCGCCGGTGGCCGCGAGGACCGCGGCGAAGGCGGCCATGACGGTGTCGCCCGCGCCGGTGACGTCGACCGCCTCGTCGGGACCGAAGACGGGCCAGAAGCTCGGCGGCGCCCCGCGACGCAAGAGCGCGAGGCCGTCGCGCCCCCGCGTCACGAGCAGCGCGCCGTAGCGCTTCTCCTTGAGCAGGGCGCGGCCGGCCCGCACCAGGTCGGCCTCGCCCCGCAGCGGCGCGCCCGCGAGCGCGGCCAGCTCCGGGACGTTCGGCTTCGCGACGCTGACCCCCGCGAAGCGGCCGAGCGAGAAGCGGCTGTCGACGCAGACCGGCAGCCGCCGGGCCCACGCCCCGGCGCGGCGCGCGAGCTCCGGACCGGCGATGCCGCCGCCGTAGTCCGAGACGACGAGGGCGTCGAGCCTGGGGAGGAGCGCCTCCACCCGCTCGACGATCCGGTTGCGCTGCGGCGCGACCGCGAGGGGCTCACCCCGGTCGAGCCGGAGGAGCTGCTGGCGCGTGGTGTGGAGCGCGCCGGCGAGGATGCGCGTCTTGACCGGGCTGACGAGCCCCGCCTCGAGCTCGAGCCCCGCAGCGCCGATGCCGGCTCGGCGGCAGAGCCCGCGGATCTGGCGGCCGGCCTCGTCGCGCCCGAGCGCGCCCACGGCCTCCACCCGGACGCCCAGCGCGGCGAGGTTCGCCGCGACGTTGCCGGCGCCGCCGAGCTTGAGCTCCCGCCGCTCGAACCGGACGATTGGGACCGGGGCCTCGCGGCTGATCCGCTCGGTGCAGCCGTAGACGTACTCGTCGCCCACGAAGTCGCCGACGACGCCCACGCGCAGGCCTCGCAGCCGCGGCAGGGCGGGTTGTCTCGGAACGATGGCCACCGGAACGACGAAGTACGACGCGACGCGAGGTCCGGTCAATGGAAGCCGATCGACCGCGCCCTCCGGCGGCGAGCCCTGGGGGACCGAGCCGGGCCCGTTCCCGGCGGCCCGCGGTCGGCTATACTGGCAGCCCAATCGGAGGACCGCTCCCTTCATGCCCGACCTTGCCCAATCCGACCCGGAGACCAGCGAACTCGACGTCGAGCCCGTCGCCGAAACGGGGAGCTCGATTCTGATCGTCGACGACGACGCCGCGGTCCGCAACGTCATCTCGGTGCTCCTCTGCGAGGAGGGCTACCAGGTCCGCTCGGTCGGGAGCGCCGAGGACGCGCTCTCGGCGACGTCGGCCGGCGACACCCACCTCGTCATCAGCGACCTCAAGATGCCCGGCCACGACGGGCTCTGGCTCCTCGACCAGATGCGCAAGGAGCACCCCGACACGACGGTCTTGATGCTCACGGGCTTCGGGGACACGGAGGCCGCCGTCGAGTGCCTGAGGCGCGGCGCCGCGGACTACCTGCTGAAGCCGCCCAAGGTGACGGAGCTCGTGCGCGCCATCGAGCGCGCGCTCTCCCGGCGGCGCATCGACCTCGCGCGGCGCCGTTACCAGCGGCGACTCGAGCGCAAGGTGATGGACAAGACCGAGGAGCTGGTCGAGGCGCTGCAGAGCGTCGAGGCGAGCTACCAGTCGACCCTCCTCGCGCTGGTGGCCGCGCTCGACGCCCGCGAGCACGAGACGAGCGACCACTCGCAGCGGGTCGTCCGCTTCACGATTGCCATCGCCACGAGCCTCGGCTTCACGGGCAAAGAGCTCGCCGAGATCGGCCGCGGCGCCCTCCTGCACGACATCGGCAAGATCGGCGTCCCGGACTCCATCCTCCTCAAGCCCGGCCCCTTGACCCGAGAGGAGTGGGTCGAGATGCGCAAGCACCCCGACATCGGCTTCCAGATCCTCAAGAGCATCCCTTTCCTCACGACGCCCGCCGAGATCGTGCTCAGCCACCAGGAGCGCTTCGACGGAGGCGGCTACCCACGGGGGCTGGCCGGACAGGGCATCCCCATCGGGGCGCGCATCTTCGCCATCGCCGACACCTTCGACGCCATCACGAGCGACCGGCCCTACCGCAAGGGCCGAAGCTACGACGCGGCCCGCGAGGAGATCGCCCGCTGCGCGACGACGCAGTTCGATCCCGACTGCGTCAAGGCCTTCCTCGCCCTCGACAACGAGCGACTCCGCGAGCTGCGGGCGGCCGTCGCGCAGGTCGGCTGAAGCGCCCCCCGTGGAAGAGCCGCTCACCGACGCGCAGGGCCGCCGCATCAGCTACCTGCGGCTCTCGGTGACCGACCGCTGCAACTTCCGCTGCGTCTACTGCAGCCCGAGCGAGGCCGGACGGCGCGACCTCGATCGGCCCGACATCATCAGGCTCGTCCGCGTCTTCGCTCGGCTCGGCGTCAGCCGCCTCCGGCTGACGGGAGGCGAGCCGCTCTTCCGCCGGGATCTCGTCGAGCTCGCCGCCGAGATCGCCCGCGTGCCCGGCATCGAGGAGCTCTGCCTATCGACCAACGGGTCGGCCCTCGCCGCGCTCGCGGCGCCGCTCCGGGCGGCGGGAATCCAGAAGCTCAACGTCTCCCTCGACAGCCTCGACGAGGCCCGCTTCGCGCGGCTGAGCCACGGCGGCCGGCTGGACGAGGTGATCGCCGGCATCGACGCGGCCCGCGCCGCCCGCTTCCCCGCGATCGCCGTCAACACCGTGGTCCTGCGCGGCGAGAACGAGGACGAGGCGCCGGCCATCGTCCGCTGGGCCTGGGAGCGCGGCCTCACCCCTCGCTTCATCGAGCTGATGCCCTTCGCGGGCGGGATCCCGGTGCCGATCGCCGAGATCCGCGACCGCCTCGAGCGGGCGGGGCTGCCGCCGCGACGCGAGCTCGGCCGCGCGCCCGGATGCGGGCCGGCGCTCTACCACGCCTTCGACGGCGAGAGAGCCATCGGCTTCATCGGCTCGCTCACCGAGAACTTCTGCCAGAGCTGCAACCGCCTCCGCGTCTCCGCCCGCGGCGAGCTGCAGTCCTGCCTCGGCGGCAAAGAGCGGGTCCCGCTCGCACCGCTCCTCGCGGAGGGGGTCCCCGAGGATCGGCTGGTGGCGGAGATCCGCGCGGCCCTCGCCCGCAAGGAAGAGGGCCACCACTTCCTCGAGCCGCGGGTGGGGGGCAACCTCCTGTCGATGATGGGAATCGGCGGGTAGGGTCGCGCGCTTGCAGGGGGCCGCGCGCCGGTGCTAGCTTCCGCCCCCGCCATGCAGAAGATCGCACGTTACGTCGGCGCCCTCATCTTCGTCGCCTCGATGGTCTGCCTCGTCGGCTTCTGGTGGGGCCGGACGACCGGCCACGCCGAACTCGCCATCGACGTCTTCGGCCGCGGCCTCACCTGGACCTTCTACCTGGCGCTCGTCTGCATCGCCTACATGCTGGGGCTCGGGCTCTGGACGATCGTCCGGGTCTGGGTCTTCGGGATCGAGGACGAAGATCCCGAGGCGCCGGGCGAGCCGCCCGCGGCCTAGCGCTTCAGCGCGACAAGAGTTCGAGCGCGTTCGCCGGGTGGCGGGCGGTCACGACGGTGTGAATTCCGCCGCGGACGTTGAAGTCGCCGACCACCTCCAAGGCGCGCGGCGAGAGGAGCCGGACCAGATCGTCGCAGATCTGGTTCGTCACCTTCTCGTGGAAGTGCCCCTCGTCGCGGAAGCTCCAGAGGTAGAGCTTGAGGCTCTTGAGCTCGACGCAGGACTCGGCCGGCACGTAGCGGATGTGGATGGTCGCGAAGTCCGGCTGCCCGGTCTTCGGGCAGAGGCAGGTGAACTCCGGACAGTCGAAGGCGATCTGATAGGCGCGCTCGGGCGTCGGGTTCGGGAAACGCTCGAGCGCCTTGGTGGGGGCCGATGGCATGCGCCGGGGCTTCTACCCCGGCGAAGAGGGCAGCCGCAACCCGACGGTGGCCGCTCCCCCTCCGAGCGAGGTCGAGGCGGCCTTTGGCGGCGACGCCTCCGCACCGAGGTGGCCGTGGATCTTCATCGAGCAGAACTTGGGGCCGCACATGCTGCAGAACTCGGCCGTCTTGAAGACGTCGTGCGGCAGGGTCTCGTCGTGCATGGCCCGCGCCCCCTCGGGATCCAGCGAGAGCGCGAACTGCTGGTTCCAGTCGAAGGCGTAACGGGCGCGCGAGAGCGCGTCGTCCCGGTCGCGGGCCCCCGGCCGATGGCGCGCCACGTCGGCGGCGTGGGCCGCGATCTTGTAGGCGATGAGCCCCTGCTTGACGTCCTCGCGGTTCGGGAGCCCGAGGTGCTCCTTCGGGGTGACGTAGCAGAGCATCGCCGCGCCGGCGGTTCCCGCCATCGTGGCCCCGATGGCGCTCGTGATGTGGTCGTAGCCCGGCGCGATGTCGGTGACGAGGGGACCGAGCACGTAGAACGGCGCCTCGTGGCACCAGTCCATCTCTTTCTTCACGTTCATCTCGATCTGGTCGAACGGGACGTGGCCCGGACCCTCGATCATGACCTGGACGTCGCGCTCCCAGGCCTTGAGCGTCAGCTCCCCGAGCACTTTGAGCTCGGCGAACTGAGCCTCGTCCGAGGCGTCGGCCAGGCAGCCGGGCCGCAGCCCGTCGCCGAGGGAGAACGAGACGTCGTACCGGGCGAAGATCTCGCAGATCTCGCCGAAGTGGGTGTAGAGCGGGTTCTCCTCGCCATGGGCGAGCATCCACTGGGCCATCAGCGCTCCGCCGCGGCTCACGATGCCGGTGAGCCGGTGGCGGGTCAGGGGAACGAAGTCGCGCAGGACGCCGGCGTGGATGGTCATGTAGTCCACGCCCTGTTTCGCCTGCGACTCGATGACGTCGAGCAGCTGGCGCGCAGTCAGATCCTCGACGCGGTCCACGAGACCGACCGCCTCGTAGATGGGCACCGTCCCGACGGGCACGGTCGAGGCGCGCAGGATCGCCTCCCGGATGGCCGGGATGTCGCCGCCGGTCGAGAGGTCCATCACGGTGTCCGCGCCGTACTTGATTGAGATCCGGAGCTTCTCGAGCTCCTCCTCGACGGCGCTCGTCACCGCCGAGTTGCCGATGTTCGCGTTGACCTTGCACGAGGCCGCGATGCCGATCGCCATCGGCTCCAGCTCCGGATGGTTCAGGTTCGCCGGGATGATGAGCCGCCCCCGCGCCAGCTCGTCCCGAACGGTCTCGGGCGAGATCCGCTCGCGCCGCGCGACGTGCTCCATCTCGGGCGTCACCTCACCCTTGCGGGCGAAGTGGAGCTGGGTGGGTCTCGGAAGCCCCTTTCGGGCGGCGATCCAGGGCGCGCGCATGCATGAACCTCGGCGTTTGAGCGGCCTCGGAAGCTAGCGATCGCCTCCCGGGGTGTCAACCAATCTCCCGCCGCACGGGCGGAGCTCAGATCTCTCAGCTCCCGCCGAAGCCGACCTTGATCGTTCGCCCCTCCAGGATGACCGGCACCGCGCGCTCGCCACCCGAGAGCGCCAGCATCGCGGCGAGCGCCTGCGGATCGATCGCGACGTCGTGGTAGTCGACGCTGAAACCGCGCCTCCCGTAGTCGTCCCGGGCCGCCCGCGTGAAGGGGCAGTCTTCCGTGCCGTAGATGAGAACCCGCATCGAGGGCCTCCGCGAGGGGATGGGCGGGGCCGCCGCCTTCCCCGGGTGGGCAAGAAATGCCCCACGGAGCCCATCCCACGCAAGCCGCAAACGCTCGTCCTCCGCCGCCCGTGGGCCCCGAACCCGATCGGCATGGGCGTTGCTCCAGGATCACCTTCGGCGGGCGCCCGCGCAGCTGCGGGGGGGGGTGACCGCGCGACTCCCTGTGACCATCATTTCGAGCCGAGGGTGAGGCATGGAACGAGGCATCGAAGCCGATCCGCGCTACCTGGAGCTGCTCGAGGCGAACCGGCGCCTGCGGGAGCTCGGCCATCGCAAGGACGACGCGATGGCCGTCTGCGCGCACGATCTGCGCAGCCCGCTGAACGTCATCCTGGGCCACGTGAGGCTGCTCTTGCGCGGCTCGCGCGGGCCGCTCGGGGCGCCCCAGAAGCAGAGCGTCGAGTCGATCGAGCGGCAGGTGCTCCGGATGGTGGAGCTCGTCGAGGATCTGCTCGATCTGCGCGCGCTCGAGCGCGGCCGGCTCACCCTGGAGCGGCACCCCGGGGACCTGAAGGCCCTCGTGGAGGAGTCCTGCGGCAACCTCGCGGTGCTCGCCCAGAGCCACGGCCTCTCCCTGCTCTGCGAGGTCGCCGAGGAGACAATCGAGGTCTCGATGGATCCCGGAAAGATCCGCGAGGTGCTCGAGAACCTGGTCGGCAACGCCCTTCGCCTCACTCCCTCGCCCGGGACGATCGCGGTCCGCCTCTTCGCCGAGGGGAGCGCCGCGAGGCTCGAGGTGCGCGACAGCGGCCCCGGCATCGCGCCCGAGATCCTCCCCAAGATCTTCGAGGCCGGGTCCGGCTGGCGCCGCGAGCGGCGCGCCGGCAACGGGCTCGGCCTCGCGATCTGCCGGGAGATCGTCGAGCTGCACGGCGGCCGGATCGAGGCCCAGAACCTCCCCGGCGGCGGCGCGGCCTTCGTCGTCCGCCTGCCCATCGGCGAGCCCGACCGAAAGCTGGCCAGCGCCCCCACGCAGAAGCCGCGCGTGCTGCTCGCCGAGGACGACGCCGACGCGCGCGCCATCGTGGCCGACCTGCTCGGCGCGCACTACGAACTCGCCGAGGCGGGCGACGGCGAGGACGCGCTGCGGCTCGCGAGGGCCACGGCGCCCGACATCATCCTCATGGACCTCTTCATGCCTCGGCTCGACGGCTTCGCCGCGCTCGAGGATCTGCGGCGCGACCCGCGCACGGCCGACGTGCCGGTCATCCTGCTCTCTGCCCAGAACGACGATCTGACCAAGGTGCGGGGGCTCGACCTCGGCGCCGCCGACTTCCTCGTCAAGCCGTTCTCGGGCAGGGAGCTGCTCGCCCGCGTCGCAAAAGCGCTCCAGCAGAAGAGCCAGCGCGAGCACTTCCTCGCGATGGCTCAGACCGACGGTCTGACGGGGCTGCCGAACTACCGGGCCTTCCGGGCACGCCTCGACGAGGAGCTCCGCCGGGCGAGCCGCTACCACACCGAACTGTCGCTCGTCATGATCGACCTCGACGAGCTCAAGGCGCTCAACGATCGCCACGGCCACGCGGTCGGCAACCAGGCGATCGTCGCCCTCGCGAACGTCATCCGGCAGGAGCTGAGAGGCACCGACTTCGCCGCCCGCTACGGCGGGGACGAGTTCGTGGCCCTGCTGCCGCACACCGACGGCGAGAACGGCGCCCGCTTCGCCGAGCGCGTGCGCGCCGCCTTCTCGATCACCGGCGACCAGCTCCGGCTGCCGCTGCACATCAGCGTCGGAGTGGCCGAGTTCGATCACGCCGAGCCGCGCGCCGACGCGCTGATCGAGGCGGCCGACGCCGCGCTCTACCGGGCGAAGCGGGGCGGACGCGATCGGGTCGCGGTGGCGTCCCGCGCCGAGGCGCCGGCGGGACCAATGGGACACGCCTCCGGGGAGCCGGGCTGAATCCGGCGAGGACGAAGCGATGAACGAGACGCTGCTTCGGACCGGCTCTCGCGTCGCCGTCCTCGGCGGAGGGCCCGCGGGCGCCGCCGCCGCCGCCGCCCTGATGGCCACGGCGCGCCGGCTCGGCAAGCTGATCGACGTCACCCTTTACCATTCGGGCGCCTCCCCCGACGAGCTGTCCGAGCCGCTCGTCGTCGACGAGCCGACGATGGTCCGGCTCGCGGCGCTCGGCATGGGGGTCCCGCAGGGCTACCTGTCGAGCTACGAGGGGATCGTCTTCCACGGCGAGTCGCCGCGCTCACCGGGACACGGCCTCCGGCGCCGCATCGCGCTCGTCACGCCGGGAGCCCCCGCTGGAGCCCTTCGCCGGCTCATGCGCGGCGTGGCGACCGGGCTCGGCGCGAGGCTCGTCCCCTTCCCCGGCGCGCTCTTGGCCTCGTCCGACGGACCGACGCCCGACGTCGTCCGCGTCCGAGCTCGGGGTCTCGTCCAGCCGGCCGATCTACTGGTCCTCGCGACCGGAGTCCGGGGCCCCGCCTCGCGCGACGCCCTCGAGGAAGCCCGCCCCCGGCTTCGGCTCGGGGCCGCGATGTGGCTCCGATCGGCGCGTCCCTTGCCGCTCCGCTTCACCTCCCAGCTCCAGCTCCATGCCCGGGGCGGCGCCTGGGTGACGGTGGTCCCCGTGGGCTCGCGCCTCTTCGTCACCGTCAGCGACGCCGGAGACCGACTCGAGCGGGCCTTCGAACTCGTGACCTGGCTCCAGCGGGACGGGCTCCTGCCGAGCGAGCTCTCGGTCGACCGCGCCTGGGGAAGACTCTTGCCGCTCCGCCGGCCGGCCCGCCCCATACCCGGCGCCGCGATCATCGGCGAGGCCGCGGGGCCGCTCTGGCCGCTCGCCTCTTTCGGGGCCGCCGTCGCACAGGGGCTTCGACTGGCCGAGGACGCCCTCGTGCTGTCGTACAACCCGGCGCCGCAGCTCCGCCAGCGGCGGCGGGCCGAGGCCGCCGAGCGGGCCGCCACCGCCCGCTGGCGAGAGGTCGCGCGCATGGGCAAGCTCGACCTCTCGCTGCCGCGCAACGCCTCCCTCGCGACCTGGGCGCTGACCGGCCAGGACGGCGGCGCGCCCTCGGCCGCCTTTTGGACGCCGGGCGCCCTGCGGCGCCTCCAGGGCCGTCTGGCGCGCTGGTTCGCGGGAGCGCCGCGGCGGGCGGCGGCGGCGCCGTCGGGCAACCTCGTCTACCTGGTGGACGACGACGCGGCCACCTGCTTCGCGCTAGCGGGCTGGCTCCACGAGCGCGGCATCCAGGTCCGCACCTTCACGGACGAGCTCTCGGTCCCGGCCTGCGCGGCGAGAGAGCGGCCCGCGGCGATCCTGCTCGACGTCGTCCTCCGCCGCATCGACGGGCCGACGCTCCTCGGCTGGCTGCGCCGCGACCCAATCACGGCGCGGATCCCGGTCGTCATGATCAGCGGCACCGCGCTGCTCGTGCCCAAGGAGACCCACCCCTACGCGTTCCTCGAGAAGCCGCTCAACCCGGGCGCGTTGCTCGACCTGCTCCGCCCGCTCATCCCGACGCCCTCGCCCGCGACGAGCGCCGCGGGTGCCTGAGAGGGCCCGGATGAATCCCCCGCCTGGCGACCGGGGGGATCGGTTCACTCAGCCGCCGGCCGCGGCGGGCGGCGCCAGCGGCACGAACCGGAGCGCGATCCGGCCGCCTGGCCCCTCCTCGATCTTCGCCCCGATCGCCCGGCCCTCGAACCGCTTCCGCCAGCCGCCATCGGTGCGCGGCGCGAAGCCCTCGAGCGACAGCGTCCCTCCAGCCGAGAGCTCGATCCGCAGCGCCGCGCGCTGGGCTCTGCCCTCGCGGACGGCCGCCCGGTCGATGGCCTCGAAGAGCAGGCCGACGAGCGCCGCCTCGAGGGCACCGTGGCCCACCGCCGCGACGACCCCGGGCGCGATTTCGCTCTCCAGCGGCACGCGCAGCTTGCGCGCCTCGTGCTCGCAGAGGGCCACGGCGTCGGCCACCAGCGCGGAGAGGTCGCAGGGGCCGTCCTCGCGGTGCGATTGCGCGACGAGCGCGCCGAAGCGGGTGACCAGCCGATCGATCCGCTGCGCCTGGTCGCCCAGGGCATGCAGGTGGCGGCCGAGGTCCTGGGCCCGTTCGGAAGGCAGCGTCCGCTCCACCTTGTCGGACATCGCCTGGAGGTGGAGCACCACCACGTTCAGCGAGTTCTTGGTCTCGTGCACGAGCCCGCGCGCGAGCCGCCCGAGGACGTCGAGGGAGACGGGCATGTCCCCTGAATCGTCTCACCCCGCCGCGCGCCGCGCAACCGCGAAGCCCAGGTCGGACGGCCCGATCCTTCATGACGGATGACGCGGTATGCTCTCGGGTCATGCGCACCTTCCAGGCAAGCCTCGCCGCGCTCCTCACCACGGCGAGCTGCCTCGCGCACGCCTCCCCAAAGGCGCCGGCCCCGGGACAGGACCTCAGCCCCCAGACGGTGGCGCGGGCGACGCTGATCGCCACCGGCGACGTGATGATGCACGAGGCCGTCAAGGCGGCCGCGGCCGCGGCCGAGCGCCGCGACGCCGCGGGCCGGTCGCTGGACCACGGAGGCTTCGACGAGCTCTTCGCCGCGGTCGCGCCGCTGCTCCACTCGGCCGATCTCGCCTTCGCGAACCTCGAGTTCCCGGTGGCGCCCCGCGCGGGGCGCGGCACCCGGCCGTTCGTCTTCAACGCCCCCCCGGTCGTGCTCGACGCGCTGCGGGCCGCGGGCTTCGGCCTGGTCTCCTTCGCGAACAACCACGCCTACGACCAGGGCCCGGCCGGGGTCGCCGAGACGCTGGACGAGCTGCGCGCGGCCGGCCTTCCCGAGATCGGGGCCGGCCGCGACCTCGCCGAGGCGCGCCAGCCCTACGTCGCCACCCTCAACGGCATCCGGGTGGCGTTCGTGGGCTGCACCGCCCGCTTCAACGACGACCTCAACGCCTCCGACCCGAAGGCGCCTCACGTCAACCCCGCAGACCCGGACGCCGTCGCCGCGCTGGTGGCCGCGGCCCGCCGCCAGGCCGACTTCGTCGTCGTCTCGGTCCACTGGGGCACCGAGTACCACCCCGCGCCCGAGCCGGAGCAGACCGCCCTGGCGCACCGGCTCATCGAGGCGGGCGCGGGGCTGCTGCTCGGCAGCCACCCGCACGTCCTCGAGCCGCTCGAGCTCTACCCCGCCGCCGACGGCCACGTCGGCCTCGTCGCCTACTCACTCGGCAACTTCCTCTCGAACCAGAGCCGAACCTTCGCCGAGGGGGTCAGCCCCGCGGCGCAGGGGGACACCCGCGACGGCGCGCTGCTGAAGGTCGAGATCGTGATGCGCCGCTACCTGCGCGGGCCGCCCGTGGCCGAGCTCGGCCACGTCGACTTCGTGCCGCTCTGGACCGAGAACAACGCGCTCGCCCGCGAGCGCGACCCGGCGCTGCCGCTACGAATCCGGGTGGTCCCCATCGACGACGCCGCCGCGAGCGCCCGGGCCTCCCTGGACCGGGCGCTCGCCCAGCCGGCGTCCGACCCCCACCTCGTCGCAGAGCTCCAGCGGCGGCTCGCGCTGCTCTCGGATCAGCGGCAGCGGATCGTCGACCGACTCGGGCCGCAGTTCGAGGACGCGGCCCCCGCCGTCGTGGCCTCCCCGCCAATGACGACCGCGCCCGGAAAGCCGGCCGTCACCAGCGCGGGCCCACGGTCGCCCTGAGGCCAGGCCGACCGTCGCGCCTCACCAGGCCTGCGGGATGCCGAGGGCCTTCTTCGCCTCGTCGACCGTCATCGGCTCGCGGCCGACGTCGCGGGCCATGCGGACGGCCTTCTCGACGAGCTCGCCGTTGCTCTTCGCCATCTTCGTCCCGGCGGGATCCAGGTAGAAGTTGTCCTCGAGACCCACCCGGATGTTGCCGCCGAAGACCAGCGCCGCGGCGACGAGCTTCCACTGCGTCTTCGAGATGCCGATGATCTCCCAGCTGTCGTCCGGGCCGACGTTCTGCGCCATGGCCCGCAGGTTGTCCGGCGTCGGGGCCACGCCTCCGAGCACGCCCAGGATGAAGCTGTACTGGAGCGGCGGCTTCAAGGCGCCCATGGCGATGACCGGCTCGGCGTTGCGGATGTGGCCGAAGTCGAAGCACTCGAGCTCGGGCTTCACGCCCCCCGCCCGCATCGCCTCGGCGGCCATCACGATCTCGCCGAAGGTGTTCTCGAAGACGAAGTCGAAGAGGAACGCCTTCCGCTTGTCGGAGTACTTGGCGTAGTTCATCGACCCCATGTTGAGCGCCGCCATGTCCGGCTTCACCACCCGCACGTACTCGAGCCGCGCCCGCTTCTCGTCGTCCGAGGCGACGCCCATCCCAAAGCCTCCCGTCGAGAAGTTCAAGAGGATGGGGCAGCGCTTCTGGACCTCCTCCCGAATCGCCGCGTAGGTCCCGACGTCCCAGGCCTGGTCGCCGTCGGCCTGCCGGCCGTGAATGTGGACCGCCGCGGCGCCAGCGTCGTAGGCCCGTTTCGCCTCCTCTGCGATCTCCACCGGCGAGTACGGCAGGTAGGGGCACTGCTCTTTCTTCGCGAGCACCCCGGTGAGCGCGCAGGTGACGACGACCTTGTCCTTGACGAGCGGCATCGATGGCTCCTTTCAGCGATCCTTCCAGACGGGCGCGCGCTTCTCGAGGAAGGCCGCTACGCCCTCGCCCGCGTCCTCGAGCGAGACGTTGACCGAGAGGGCGAGCGAGAGCGCCTCGAGCGCCGGCGCGAGCGGCAGCTCCTCGGCGGTCCGGAAGGCGCGGCGGCCCAGCGCGAGCACGGCCTGGCTCTTCCCTCCGAGCTTCTCGCAGAGCCGGGTAACCGCCTCGTCGAGCCGGTCGATCGGGACGACCTCCGAGAGGAGCCCCCAGGCGAGCGCCTCGCGCGCCGAGAGCCGCTCGCCCGTCGTCACGAGCCAGAGCGCCCGCTTGCGGCCGAGCTGCCGCTGCAGGAGCGCCATCACCATCATGGGAAAGAGGCCGCGGTCGATCTCGGGCGTGCCGAGCTCGACGGTCTCCCCGGCGACGGCGAAGTCGCAGGCGAGCACGAGCCCGAGCCCGCCCGCCAGCGCGTGGCCGTTCAGCCGAGCGATCGTCGGCTTCTCGCACGACGACAGCCGGACGAGCAGCTCCCCGTAGGCGCGGCGGCCGACGTGCGAGGCCCAGACGCCGTCGCCGACCATCGCCGACAGATCGGCCCCCGGGCAGAAGACGCGATCGCCGCCGCCGGTGACCACCACGGTGCGGACCGCCGGGTCGGACTCCGCGCGGGCGAGCCCCTCGAGCAGCCCGCGGATCGCCTCGGCGGAGAGCGCGTTGCGCTCCTTCGGCCGGTCGATGACGAGCCAGAGGGCGCTGCCGCGGATCTCGCTGCGAACGTGAAGCTCCATCGCTCCCTCCTAGACCGGCGTGACCTCGCGCCGCTTCGACGGGCGATCGATCCGCTTCTGCTCGGTGCGCCGCAAGGCGCGCGCGATCACCCGCCGCGTCTCGCGCGGGTCGATGACGTCGTCCACCATGGCCATCGCGGCGGTGCGGAAGATGTCGATCTTCGCGCGCAGCCCCTCGGCCAGCTCGGCCTTGAGCTTCGCCCGCTCCTCGTCGCTCCCCTGGGCCTCGAGCAGCTTGCGCGCGCCGATGGAGACGAGCCCCTCGGGGCCCATCAGCCCGATCTCCGCGCCCGGCCAGGCGACGAGCAGGTCCGGCTCGAAGGCCCGCCCGCACATGACGTAGTAGCCCGCGCCGTAGGCCTTGCGGGTCACCACCGTGATCTTCGGCACGGTGGCGCTCGCGACGGCGAAGAGGAACTTGGCTCCGTGGCGGATGATCCCCTGCTGCTCGACCTTCGTACCGACCATGAAGCCGGGCACGTCCACGAGGAAGACGAGCGGGACGTTGAAGGCGTCGCAGAGATTCACGAAGCGGGCCGCCTTGTCGGAGGCGTTCACGTCCAGCGCGCCGCCGTAGAACATCGGGTTCGAGGCGACGATGCCGACCGGGTAGCCGCCGACGCGGGCGAGCCCGGTCACGAGGTTGCGCGCCCAGCGCGGCTTCATCGGGAAGAAGCGCCGGTCGTCGACGATCGCCTCGATCACCTTGTGGACGTCGTAGGCGCGGCGGGGGTTGTCGGGGATGACGTCGAGCAGCGACTCGTCCCCCCGCTCGATCGGGTCCGAGCAGGGACGCTTCGGCGGCCTCTCGCCGGAGTGGGAGGGGAAGAACGAGAGGTACTCGCGGACGGCGGCCACGCAGGCCCCGTCGTCCGGGTGCTCCTGATCGGCGACCCCCGAGATCTCGTTGTGGACCTTGGAGCCGCCGAGCTCGTCCTCGGTCACGTTCTCCCCGACGGTCGACCGGACGAGGTAGGGGCCGCCGATGGCCATGCTGGAGGTCCCCTTCACCATCGGCACGAAGTCGGCGAGGCCGGGGATGTAGGCGGTGCCGGCGGCGCCCGGCCCGAGCATCGCCGAGACCAGCGGCACGACCCCCGAGAGGACGACCTCCTCGCGGAAGAGGTAGCCCGTGTCGGCGAAGGTGGCGAGCTGGTGCGCGTCGGCCTCGCCGCCGATGCGGGCGCCGCCCGAGTCGACGAGCCAGACCATGGGCAGCCGGTTCTTGAGGGCGACGTCCCGCAGCCGCGCGACCTTCCGCTCCCCCACCTCGCCGATCGAGCCGCCGAAGACCGTGAAGTCGTAGAGGGCCGAGCAGACCGGCCGCCCGTCGATCTCGCCGACGCCGGTGAGGACCCCGTCGGCGGGGCTCGGCCGATCCTCCTCCTCGGGAAGCGCGCCGCCGCTGGCCGCGAGCGCGCCGTACTCCTCGAACGTGCCGGGGTCGAAGAGGAGCGCGAGCCGCTCGCGCGCCGTCAGCTTCCCCTTCTGCTTCTGCCGCGCGATCCGCTCCGGACCGCCGAGCCCCAGCGCCCGCTGGCGCCGCGCCTCGAGGAGCAGCAGCCGTTCACGCATCGTCGCCATCTGAGCCCTCCTAACGCTCGAGCATCGGCTCGCCGACGAGATCCTCGAGCTGCGCGAGCGCGGTCAGGTAGTCGTAGCGCGCGTTGAAGAGCCGGTACTTCGACTGGCTCAGCGCGGCCTGGGCGTCGAGCAGATCGGTGCTCGTCGCGGTCTGCGCCTGGTATCGCTCGGTCTCGAGCCGGAAGCTCTCCTGGGCCTGGTCGACCACCTGGGCCGCCACCGACAGCGCCTCCCGGTCGGAGGCGATGGCGTCGAAGGCCTGCTGCACCTCGGACTCGAGCCGAAGCCGCGCGGCCTCGAGGCTCGCCTCGCCCTGGTCGCGCCGCGCCTCGGCGCTCCTCACGGCGTAGTACTTGTTGCCCCAGTCCCAGACGTCCCAATTGAGCGAGGCCCCGACGAACGCCTGGTCGGTCGGGAAGAAGAGCTGGCCGGTCTGGTGCTGGCCCTGCGCCATGAGGGCGATGGTCGGCACGAGCTCGGACCAGGCGCTCGTGACCTCCCGGGAGGCCTGGTCCCGGCGCAGCGCGAGCTCCTCGAGATCGGGCCGCGACCGCAGCGCCTCGTCGACGAGTTCGGGGAGCGTGCCGCGCGGCTCGGGCAAGGGCGCCTCGCCGAACGGATCCACGGCCGCCACGGGCTCGATGGCCGAGCGGCCGAGGAGGCTGTCGAGCGCCCCGGCGGCGTCCTTCTCGAGCGCCCGCGCGTGCGCCAGATCCTGCCTCGCCTGGCCGAGCTGGACCTCGGCCCGCAGGAGATCGGCCTTCACCAGCGTGCCCGCCTCGAACTGCTGCTGCGCCACCTCGAGGTGGCTCGCGAGCTGCCGGACGCTCTCCTGCGCGATGTCGGCGTTCCCGTGCGCCTGGAGCAGCCGGAAGTAGGCCTGCCGCACCTGGAAGACGAGATCCCGCCCCGCGCCGGACAGGTGGGCCACGGCGGCGGCGCGGGCGACCCGAAGGGCCTTCAGGTGGCTCCAGAGCCCCCAGAGCGAGGTCAGCGGCTGCGTGAGGGTGAGGGTCTCCGTCGAGGTCCAGGTGTTCCTGACCGAGATCGGCTGGATGAAGCTCGCGAACGCCGGCGGAATGCTCGCGGCGGCCGAGGGCGAGATGAAGCTCACCTGGTAGGGCGATCCCCAGTACTGCAGCTGCGCCTGCGCGTTGAGCTTCGGCAGGAGCAGCCCGCGCTGCGAGCGTTCGTCCTCCTCGGCCCCGCGCACGGCCGCGGCGTCGCCGCGGAGGTCGGGGCTCCGTTCGAGGGCCGTCTTTTCCGCGTCGGCGAGCGACAGCGGCGCGGGAGCCGCCTGCGCGCAGGCGAGCCAGAGGATGAGGATCAAGGGTTCGACCTCCGCTGAGCGGAGGGAGATATACACCCCCGGCGAAGCGCGCGCCCGAGCTTTGCGCGCGGGGAGTTAGCCGCGCTCCCCGAGCACCAGCTCCGCCGACGGGACCTCGAACCGGAAGCGACTGCCGCGCCGGGGGCGGCCGTCCACCCAGATCCGCCCCCCGTGGGCCTCGACGATCGACTTCGCGATGGCGAGCCCCAGCCCCAGCCCCGCGCCCTTCTCCCGGGCGGCGGCCCTGTCGCCCACCTGGTAGAGCCGCTCGAAGATCCGGTCGCGGTGCTCCGTCGGGATGCCGCTGCCGTCGTCCGACACCGAGACGCGCACCCTCCCCCCGCCCGGCGCGACGGCGATGCGGAGCCGGCCGCCCTGCTCGCAGTGGCGCTCGGCGTTCGAGAGCAGGTTCGAGAGCACCTGCACGAGCCGCTCGCGCTCGCCGAAGACCCTCGGCGTGCCCCGGGCGATCCGCGACCGGACCGACAGACCCCGCTCGAGGATCTTCGGATGGAGCCCCGCCACGGCCAGATCGACCGCCTCCCGCACATCGAAAGGGGCCGGCCGCAGGCTCTCGCGGGTCAGCTCGTGGCGCGAGAAGTCGAGCAGCTCCTCGATGAACTCGCGCAGCCGCTTGCCGCTGCGGCCGGCGACGTCGAGGCAGCGGCGCTGCTCGTCGGTGAGCGGGCCCACGCGGCCGTCGAGCAGGAGCTGCGTGTAGCCGAGGACCGTGACGAGCGGCGTGCGCAGCTCGTGGCTCACGTTCGCGAGGAAGTTGTCCTTGCGCCGGTCGATCTCCCGGAGCGCGCGGACCGCGAGGGTCAATTCGCGCGTCCGCCGCTCGACCTCCGCCTCCAGATCGGCCGAGTGGCTCCTGAGCGCGTCGTAGAGCCGCGCCCGCTCGAGCGCCTGGCTCGCCTGACGGGCGAGGATCTCGACCGCCTCGGCGTCGAAGGAGCGGACCGCCGCGCCGGCCACGAGCAGCGCGCCGCGCCTGGGCGTGCCCTCGCCGAACGGGGCCACGATCATGCCAGTGACCCCGAGCCGGCGCACCGCCGCCGCGGCCTCGCGCCGCGAGACACCGGGCGCGATCGCCCGCAGGTCGGCGGCGGGATCTCCCGAGAAGGCGGCCCGGCCGCTCTCGAGCGCCCGGGCGAGCAGCGGGAACCGAGCCGGCGAGAAGCGCTCGTCGAGGAGGATGCCGGGGGGCTCGGGGGCCTCGTCCGGCCGGCCGAGCTGGGCGATCCGCCAGGGGCCGTCGGGCGCCTCCTCGCTCTCCGGGAGGAGGGTCGCCGAGTGAAACCCGAGCCGCCCGAGCTCCCGGCCGACGACGTCGAACACCGAGCGCCGGTCGAGCGTGCCCTGCAGCCGCGAGGCCGCGACGGCGATGGAGGCGAGCGTCTCCTTGGCCTGCGTGAGCTCGCGGCGGGCCCGCTCCTCCACCGAGACGTCGCTCAGGATGAGGTGGAGCAGCGGCCGTGGGCCCGGCACCCGGGCGAAGGTGACCGCGACCGGGAGCGCGCCACCCCGCCGGCGAAGGAGCCGCAGGATCGGCCGATGCCCGGCGCGCCGCCCGAGCCGGCGCCGCGCGTCGCCCCCCTCCTCGTCCCCGAGCAGCGTCCAGAGCAGCCGGCCGACGAGATCGACCGCCCGGAAGCGGGAGAGCTGCGCGGCCCGCCGATTCGCCTCGACCACCTTGCCGCTCGCCGCGTCCACGATGAGGATGCCGTCGCCCGCGGCCTCGAGGATGGTCCGGTAGTGGCCCTGCGCCGCCTCGAGCCGCCTCGCCAGCCGATCGCGCTCGAGCGTCGCCGCGAGCCGCTCGGCGGCCAAGGTCAGCGCGGGGAGCTCCGCCGGAAACGGAGCCTTCGGAAGCTGGAGCCGCAACAGCCCCGCCGGCTCGCCCTCGAGCCGGATGCCGAACGCCAGCGCCCGGCTCTTCGCCTGCCAGCGGGGATCGCCGGAGCCCGCCTCGCCGATCCAGCGCGGCGTGGCGATCCGCTCGCCCGGCTCGCGGCCCTCGGCGCGGCCGACCCGGACGAGCTGGCGCCGCGCCGGCTCCCGAGAGAGCAGATCCTCCCGCAGAAACAGCGCCGCGTCGCGGCTCCCCGCGGCCCGGGCCGCCTCGCGCAGCGCGCGGGCGAAGATCGGCTCCCCGGGCCCCCGCCAGAGCGGCGCATCGGACCAGCCGCTCTGACGAACGCCCTTCACCGGCTCGATCTTGCCGGTCGGGAGCCCTTGGGGCAAGCGGCGGGGCGCCAGACCGTCGGCCACTGCGGCCTCACCCGGCCGATCGGCCGCGCGAGCCGACCGAGTTCAGCGCCGACCTCGGTCGAGTGGGGCCCCCACGCGGACACCCGGGGACGCTCAACGACGGCTCGCGGAGAACGTCTACTACGCCGACTTTTCTTGTTCGCGCCGAAGGGCCTCGACCCGCTTGTGAAGGTGACGGCCGACGAACAACGCGATGATCGAGGCGGCGGCCAGGACGCCGAACCCGCCCCCGACGATTGCTAGCGCGCGATCCAAGCTTGCCTCACCAGGTCGATGACGATGCCTGCAGCCAAAAGTGTATCGTAGCCCGCGAGCGGACGCGCTTCGCCCCAGGCACGCATTCGTGCGTGGAGAGGAGGCTTCGTCGGAAAGAGGCCGGCCCGTTCCTCGAGGGCGAGGGCCGGATACGCTCGCACGAACCAGTCGGCAATCGGCCCCAAGGGGATGAAGAACTGTTGGCGCACCTTCTCTTCTCCGGTGCGAACGTGCGCGCACAGGTTTCGTCCGCCGACCCAGAGAGCGAACCCCGCCCACGCGGCAGTCTCGGGGGGATACTGCGGTTCCCACGACGGAGAAACTGGCGTCAGCTCGATCCCGAAGCGATTGCGGTTACCGATCAGCATCCAGGCAGCTCGCGGGCGAGACGGTGGTATTCGGCCTGCGTGATGGCACCACTGTCCCGGAAGATGCGGTGGGCCAGTACCCGACTTTGACAAGTCTGGGGTCACCCAAGGCATCCATCTCGAGTGAAATCGCGGCAGTGGAGACAGCGAGGGGTGGAAAAGCATAGGCACACGCCGACAGATTCGCGCTTGAAGTATCGCGGAT
>JAJXUD010000008.1 GCA_021783235.1 Myxococcales bacterium
AGGGGCAGGAAGCCGGCGCCGAGCGCCACCGCCGAGGCGTCGCTCTGGGTCGGCCCATCGCCGGGCGCCCGCCGGGCCGCCTCGCCGGCCTCGGCGGCCGCCGCGCCCAAGAGGCGGCGGCCGAGCAGGAAGTGGGCGAGCAGGAGCCGGCCCGCCGCGCTGTCGGGGACCGCCCGCTCGAGCTCGGGGACGGTGGGCCGCAAGGGCCCGAGCGCCGCGAGCGCCCGGTCGTTCCCCGGGTCGGCCTCGGCGAACAGCCGCGCCTCGAGGAGCGCCTGCTCCCGCCGGCCCAGGTCGACGAGGGCGCCCTCCGCGATCAGGTGGGCCTCCGGGAGGGCGGGGTCGAAGAAGAGGGCGCGGTCCAGCCAGTCGAGGGCGTGGGCGGGCTTGCGCTCGGCGAGGTAGCGGCCGGCCAGGGCAAAGGGGACGACGAAGCTCGCGGGGTGGCGCGCGAGCAGCGGGACGGCCGCCCGCTCGGCGTCGGCTGCCTTCAGGGAGGCGGTCTTTCGCGCGAACTCGTCGGTCTCCGCCCGCCAGTCGTGCCGGCCGTAGAGCGCGGCCGGAATGGAGACGGCGAGCGCGGCGAGCGCGAGCGCGCGGGCGGAGCGGGCGGTGAGGCGGCGCCTCGGGCGGGCGTCGGGGTCGACCGCGAGGAGGGCGAGCGCGCAGGCGGCGGGGAGCGCGACCCCCGGCAGCTCGAGCGAGAAGTCGGCGAGGCCCTGGAGCCCGAGCGAGAAGAGCCCGGCGGCGAGCGCGCAGTCGGTCGGCGAGAGCCGCGTGCGCCGCATCCCGGCCGCGAACGAGGCGGCGAGCGAGGCGAGCAGAAGGAGGGCCATGGGTAGGCCGAGATCCACCGCGAGCTCGATCGGGCCGTTCTCCACGTACTGGGCCGTCCCCGCGGGCAGCCCCATGACCCGGGCGCCCGCGGTCGCGAAGGCGCCTCTCCCGACGCCGGTCCAGGGGAACTCCGGGACGAGCGAGAGGGCCCTCCAGAAGCCGTCGAGCTTCCCCTCGTGGACGACCTCGCCGGGCGCCAAGGTGGAGAGCTCCCCTTCGATGGGCTCGAGCGCCAGGTAGCCCGCGACCGCGACGGCGCCGAGGGCGAGCAGCGCCGCCGCGGCCGCCCGGGGCCTCGCCGGCGCCCGCCGGGGCTGCGGCGTCCGCGGGTCGCGCTGCGTCCAGAGCAGCAGGGCGAAGGCGACGGCGCCGGCCGAGAAGGCCACCATCCCCCCGCGCGAGAGGGTGAGAAAGACGGCCGCGCCCTCGAGGAGAAAGGCGAGGCCCCAGAGGATCCGGCGCCGCGGCTCGCGGGCGCCGATGGAGAGGCCGAGCGCGAGCGGCGCGGTGAGGCAGAGGTAGCCCGCCGCGTTGTTCGGGTTGCCGAAGGTCGTGAGGAACGGCGGGGAGGCCTCCTTGAACACGGGGAGGCCGAAGAGCCGGTCGGCCGAGACGAGGTCGTGGCCGTAGCCGATGAGGGCGAGCAGCAGCCCCCCCGAGGCGAGGGCGAGGACCGCTCGCCGCCGCCCGCGATGCGAGCGGGCGATCGTCGCCGCGGCCGCGAAGGCGAGCGCGAGCGCGAGCGCCTTCGCGAGCTCCAGGGCGGTGGCGGGGGGATCGAGCGTCACGGGGTGGAGAGCGGGGGCGCCGGGCAGGCCGTGGAGCGCGACCCCGTAGCTCTCGGCGGCGCCGGGCGAGGCGAGCCGAAGGAGGAGCCGCGGCAGCGGGACGAGCTGGAGCCCGATGAAGAGCGCGGCGGCCCCGAGGCCCACGAGGGCCAGCGGGACGGGGACGGAGCCCTCCCCTTCGCCGCGCCGCCGCCCAGCGAGCCAGAAGAGCGAGCCCGCCGAGAGGGCGCAGAGCGCGAGGACGGCGCCTGGAAAGAAGCTGCCGAGGGCGAGCGGCGCGACGAAGAGCGCCGCCCAGAGAAGGGCCTCGCCGCCTGCCACCCCCCCGGGAAGGCTGCTCGGCAGTTTGAGGGAGCGCATGACCATCTCTCGGCTGGGTATGACGAGATTGGCATGGCTTCCGGCCGGCGGACAACTCCCCCCGGGCGAGGACGGCTGGCCGCTGGGCGGTTCAACCGGTTGGAATTTCGGCGGGGGGGAATTCGCCAAAGGGAGGAGTCGCCCCTCGACAGCCGGGGGCACGGGCCGTGCATCCAGTCGTCCGCCGGAGGTGTAAGCCATGTCGCTCTTCCAGACGAACCAGGGGCAGCGCGAGTACTCGAGGGCCCCGCTCCCCGTCCCCGTTCGGTTCTACGACTGGGGGCGGCCTTTCGACGGGCAGGCCGCGGAGATCGGCGGCGGCGGGCTCTTCGTCCACACCGAGGCGCCGATCGCCGAGGGCGCGCTGCTCACCTTGCGCGTGACGCTCCCGGCGAGCCGCAGCTTCACGGTCCTCGGCCGCGTCGTGCGCACCGTCCGGGGCGGCTGGGCGCGGCTGCGGAGGGCGGGGCTCGCGATCCAGTTCGTCGATCTGGGGGCCACCGACCGGCGGGCCATCCTCGATTACGTGGCGCGCCACCGCTTCGCCTGATGCGCCGAACCTTGCCTCGCCGGGGGGAGGCTTTCTATAAAGCCGCCATGGAAAGGCCCCTCTCCGCCATCGTGCTCGCCGCGGGAAAAGGAACCCGCATGAAAGGGGAGCGGCCGAAGGTCCTGCATGAGCTCGCCGGACGGCCGCTCGTCGACTTCCCCGTTCGGCTCGCCCTGGGGGTCGCGGCGGATCCGCTGGTCGTCGTGGTGGGCCACGGGGCCGAGGCGGTCGAGTCGACGCTCCGCGGGCTCCATGGCGAGGGGCCGCTTCGCTTCGCCCGCCAGCTCGAGCAGCGCGGCACCGCCCACGCGGTGCTCGCGGCCAAGGAGCAGCTCGCCGGCTTCGAGGGGCAGATCCTCGTCCTGTATGGCGACGTCCCGCTGCTGCGCCGGGAGACGATCGATCGGCTGCTCGCCGCACCCGCGGGGCCGCTCGCGCTCCTGACGGCCCGGCCCGAGCGGCCGACCGGCTACGGCCGGATCCTTCGCGACGCGGAGGGGCGCGTGGTCCGGATCGTCGAGGAGCGCGACTGCGGCCCGCGGGAGCGGGAGATCGGCGAGGTGAACGCCGGGATCTACCGAGTCGAGGCGCGCTTCCTCTGGTCCGCGCTCGCCCGGGTCGGCTCGGAGAACGCCCAGGGAGAGCTCTACCTCACGGACGTGGTCGCCCTCGCGGCACGCGAGGGCGGCGCCTTTGCGGTGGCCGCCGAGGCCGACGAGGTGGCCGGCGTCAACGACCGCTACGAGCTCGCGCTCGCGGCGGCGCGGCTGCGGCGGGAGATCAACCGCGGCCACTGCCTGGCCGGCGTCACGGTCGTCGACCCCGAGAACACCTACGTGGACGTGGGGGTCGAGATCGGCCAGGGCGCCGTCGTCGAGCCCGGCTGCGTCCTCACCGGGGCGACCCGGATCGGCGAAGGGGCCCGGATCCGAGCCCACTCGGTCCTCGAGGATGCCGTCGTCGGGGAGGGAGCGATCGTCGGCCCCTTCGCCCGGCTGCGCCCCGGGACGCTTCTCGGCCGCGGGGTCCACGTCGGCAACTTCGTCGAGACCAAGAACGCGCGGCTCGGCGAGGGGACGAAGGCGAACCACCTGACCTACCTCGGCGACGCCGAGATCGGCGCGGGCGTGAACGTCGGGGCGGGCACCATCACCTGCAACTACGACGGCGTCCAGAAGCACAAGACGGTCCTCGGCGACGGCGTCTTCGTCGGGAGCGATAGCCAGCTGGTCGCCCCGGTGACGGTGGGCAAGGGCGCCTACGTCGGGGCGGGAAGCACCATCACGAAAGACGTCCCGGAGGACGCGCTCGCCCTCAGCCGCGCGCCCCAGAAGCTGGTCCTGGGCTGGGCGGGGCGCCGCCGGCTTTCGCGCGGCCAGAAGAAGCCCTAGAGTTGTCCCACCCTTCGAAAGGACGAGCGAGCCATGTGCGGCATCGTGGGATACGCGGGCGGGCGTGAGAGCGCGAACATCCTGGTGCGGGGGCTGCGCAAGCTCGAGTACCGGGGCTACGACAGCGCCGGGATCGCCGTGCAGACGGGCCAGAACCGCGTGCGGGTGGTGCGCTGCCGCGGGAAGCTCGACAACCTCGCGCAGAAGCTACAGAACGAGGCGATCGTCGGTCAGGTGGGCATCGGCCACACCCGCTGGGCCACGCACGGCCGCCCCTCCGACGAGAACGCCCACCCGCACTTCCACGGCGGGGTCGCCGTGGTCCACAACGGGATCATCGAGAACCACCTCAAGCTGCGAGAAGAGCTGCGGCAGAAGGGGAACCAGTTCTCCTCCGAGACGGACACCGAGATCTTCGCGCACCTCATCGCCGACGAGCAGGGCGCGGGGAAGGATCTGCTCGCGGCGGTCCGCGCCTCGCTCGCCCGGATCAAGGGGACCTACGCGCTCGCGGTGATCAGCGAACGCTCGCCCGGCCAGATCGTCGTCGCGAAGAACTCCTCGCCGCTCGTCCTCGGCTTGGGCCAGGGCGAGCAGTTCGTCGCGAGCGACGTGCCCGCGCTGCTCGAGCACACGCGCGACGTCGTCTTCCTCGAGGACGGCGAGCTCGCGCTCCTCGAGCGCGAGGGGACGCGGATCTACGACATCGCCGGCAAGGAGGTTCGGCGGGCGCCTCGCCGCGTCGACTGGACGCCGCTCATGGCCGAGAAGAACGGCCACAAGCACTTCATGCACAAGGAGATTCACGAGCAGCCGCAGGCGATCGCGGACACGATCCGCGGGCGGGCGAGCGTGGAGGAGGGAGACGCTCACCTCGGCGGCGTCGGTCTGTCGGCGGAGGAGGCGCGAGGGCTCTCGAAGGCGCTCGTGCTCGCCTGCGGGACGAGCCACCACGCGGGGCTCGTCGGCAAGATCTACCTCGAGGCGCTGGCTCGGCTGCCGGTCGAGACCGATCTCGCGAGCGAGTTTCGCTACCGCGACCCGCTCGTTCCGGCGGGCACGCTCGCCATCGCCATCTCGCAGAGCGGCGAGACCGCCGACACCCTGGCGGCGCTCCGGGAGGCGCGGCGCCGCGGGGCGCGCGCCCTCTCCATCTGCAACGTGGTCGACGCGGCGATCCCGCGAGACAGCCAGGACGTGCTCTACACCCACGCCGGGCCGGAGATCGGGGTCGCCTCGACCAAGTGCTTCACGACCCAGCTCGCCGCGCTCTTCCTCTTGGCCGTCCGGTTGGGACGCCTCCGCGGCGTCCTCGAGGCGTCGGAGGCGCAGGCGCAGCTGACGGCGCTGCGGCAGGTGCCCAGCTGGATCGAGCGGATTCTCGCTGGGGAGGCGCACGTCGCCGCGGTGGCGCGGCGCATCGCCCAGGCGCGCGACGTGCTCTTCCTCGGGCGCGGGGCGCAGTTCCCCGTGGCGCTCGAGGGGGCGCTCAAGCTCAAGGAGATCTCCTACATCCACGCCGAGGGCTACGCGGCGGGCGAGATGAAGCACGGCCCGATCGCGCTCATCGATTCGTCCGTCCCGGTGGTCGTGCTCGCGACCCCCGGCCCCGGCTACGACAAGATCGTCGGGAACGTGGAGGAGGTCCGCGCGCGCGGCGGGCGGGTCATCGCCGTCTGCGGGGAGCGCGACGAGGAGATCCCGAAGCTCGCGGACGAGCTTTTGCGCGTGCCGGAGGCGCCGCCGCTCCTCATGCCGCTGCTCACGGCCGTGCCGTTGCAGCTGCTCGCCTACCACGTCGCCGACCAGCGCGGCACGGACGTCGACCAGCCGCGCAACCTCGCGAAGTCGGTCACGGTCGAGTAGCCCCGCCCCCGGGAAACTGTTGACCATTCGGCCCGATGGCGGTCCTAATCGCTCGATGCCGACCGAGCGATGGTGGTCCCCGCGGGCGCTCTTCGCCCAGGCGCAGGGGCTCCCCTGGGAGCAGACCCTCGTCAACTTCGTCGCGTTGCTCGTGGGCGTCTACACCGGGCTTGCGACGGGCCTCTTCGCGAACTTCATCTCCCTCTTCCAGCTCCTCTTCTTCCGGACGCACGCCCTCGAGCGGGCCGTCCTGGGGTTGGACCCGCTCTGGACGTTGGCCTTCCGGACGCGACTCCAGACGGCGCCGTGGCACTTCGAGTACCTCGCCATCGCCGCCGTCTTCTTTGCCCTCGCCCGGATCGAGGGGCCGCTCGCCCGGCTCCTCCGGCGGCTGCCGATGCTCGAGCGGCGCCGGCTCGGCTTCATGGCCTGGTTCGTCGGCTTCGGGATCCTGTTCTACTACCCGCTGCTCGCGCTCGCGACCTTCACCCGCAGCTTCGGCGAGACGGAGGGCGGACTGCTCGCGATGCTCCATCGCGCCCCGGCGATCCTGCGGCTGATCGTCCCGCTCCTCGGCGGCCTCGGCGTGGGGCTGCTCATCCGATTCGTCGCTCCCGAATCGGGCGGGCATGGGGTGACCGAGGTGATGGAGGAGGTCGCGACGGGGCGAAACCGGATCCCGGGCCGCGTCGCGCTCTGGAAGGGGATCGTCGCCGGGCTGACCATCGGCTCGGGCGGCTCGTGCGGCCGCGAAGGGCCGGTCGTCCACATCGGCGCCTCGGTCGGCAACTCGCTGGCCGGGCGGATGGGCCTCGGGCGCGAGAACGTCTCGCTGATCCTCGCGTGTGGCGCCGCCGCCGGCATCGCCGCCTCGTTCGACGCGCCGATCGCCGGCGCGATGTTCGCGCTCGAGATCATCCTCGGCGACTTCGGGGTCCGCTCCTTCAGCCCCATCGTGCTCGCGGCGGTCACCGCCACGGCGACCGCGCGGACGCTCCTCGGATCGGCGAGCGAGGTGGCCCGCATCGGCTACGCGATGAAGGCCCCCGGCGAGATCGCGGCCTACGTCGTGCTCGGCGGGATGTGCGGGCTCGGCGCGATCGCCTACGCTCGGACGCTCCACTTCTTCGAGGCGCTCTTCGACGGCCACGCCTCCGGCTGGCTCTCCCGCCGGCTCGCCCAGCTGCCCTCTTGGGCGCTGCCGGGAGCCGGAGGGCTCATGACCGGCCTCGTCGGCCTCTTCGTTCCCCAGGTCCTCGGGAACGGCTACGAGACGATGAACGCGGCCCTCTTCGAGCAGCTCGGGTTCTGGCTCCTCCTCGCCGTCTTCGTCGCGAAGCTCGTCGCGACCGGGGCCACCCTTGGTTCGGGCTCGCCCGGGGGCAGCTTCTTTCCGGCGGTCTTCCTCGGCGCGATGCTCGGCGGGGCGTTCGGGACCGTGGTCCACGGGCTCCTCCCCGCCTGGACGGCCGGACCCGGCGCCTACGCCGCCGTCGGAATGGGATCCTTCGTCGCCGGGGCCACCCTGGCGCCCCTGACGGGTATCCTCATGATCTTCGAGCTCACGGGGAACTACCAGGCGGTGCTGCCCCTCATGGTCGCGTGCGGCATCGCCGCGACGACCGTGCACTGGGCGCTCGGAGGATCCATCTATACCCTCAAGCTGCGGGCGCGGGGAATCGAGGTTGGGCTGCGCGCCGGGCGGACGCTCAGGACCCTCCGGGTGCAGCAGGCGATGACCACCGATGTCGACACCATCCCGGCGAAGCTCTCGGCGGCCGACCTCGCCGCGCGGCTCGCGAGCGCCGCTCACACGGCCTACCCGGTCATCGGGGAATCGGGGAAGCTCGTCGGGCTCCTCTCCGTCGACGACGCCCGCCCGTTCTTGGCGGACCCCGATCTCGGCCGGCTCCTCGTCGCCGCCGATCTCTGCCGGCTGAGGGCGCCGACCATCGCCGAGGACGAGGATCTCGAGGCCGCGATCGAGCGGCTCCTCACGGCGACGAGCGAGCACCTCCCGGTCGTCTCGGGGGCGGACGCGGACCGGCTCGTCGGCATCCTCACGCGCTCGGACGTCTTGCGCGCCTACCAGCGCTCGGTCGGTGCCAAAGGGCAGACGTGATCCGGTTCGAGAGCAGCGAGGAGGGGTTCGGGGGCCTCGCACGGCGGGCGCTCGGAGCGAACCTCGGGCGCGAGGTCCGGGCCGAGCCGACCGTCCGGGCCTTCGTGGCGCTCCCGTTGCCTTCGGCGCTGCGCCGGAGCGTGGGGGAGATCGCCCGGCGGCTCTCCGAGCAGCCTGCCTCCCGGAGCTCGAACGCCCGCTTCATCGGGGATGACGCGCTCCACGTGACCCTGAAGTTTCTCGGCCGGGTCGAGTCGTCGAGGCTGCCCGCGATCCGGGAGGCGCTCTCGGTGGCGGCCCGGCTGCAACCGAGGCTCCGGCTCGAGCTCAAGGGCGCCGGCTGCTTTCCCGACGCGGCGCGTCCGCGAGTGCTCTGGCTCGGCCTCGAGGGTGACCTTCCGGCGCTGGCGAGCCTCGCCGCCGAGGTGGAGAAGCAGCTCCTCCCGCTCGGGTTTCCGCCCGAGGATCACGCCTTCAGCCCCCACCTGACGCTCTGCCGCTTGGCCTCGCCGACCGGGGCCAGCGACCTCGCGGCCGCGCTCTTCGCGCTCGCGGGCGAGATCCACGGCGAGCTGCCGGCCGAAGAGCTCGTGCTCTTTCGCAGCGACACCCTCCCGACCGGGGCGCGCCACAGTCCCATCTACCGGATTCCGTTCGGCGGCGGCCGGCTCCTCGCCTGAGGTCGGCCCCGGCGATTGACGCCGCCCGCCGCCCGGGGCTAGTGACGATCCGTGCTCAAGATCTGCCCTCGCTGCCACCGGACGTTCTCCGGCGGCCGCCTCTGCCTCGATTGCGAGGGGGTCGCGCTCCTCGACGTCGCCGATCGGCGGAGCCAGCCGCACCTGCGGCAGGCGGAGCTGCAGCACACGATCAACACCTACTACGGCGCCCGAAGCGCGATGCTGCTGCTCTTTGCGAGCATCCTCCTCGGGGGAATCGGCTCGCTGCTCCTCGCCCGGCACGGCGTGGTGGAGCCGGGGAGAGAGGCCTGGTCGTGGTTTCTGGCCGCCGGCCTCGCCCTGGTCGGCACCCCGGTCGCCGGCCTTCTCGGCGGGGTCTGGCTCGTGCGTCGCCTCGGCGTCTGCCGCGGCTCCCCGCCCACCCTGGACGATCTCCGCGCCTCGCTGCGCGCGCGGAAGACGGACTCCCGGGCCTAACGAAAGCTGGCGCCGCAGCGGCACGTTCGGCGCGCGTTCGGGTTCGAGAAGCGCAGCCCGTCTCGGTAGTCGAGGGTGGCGCCCTCGAGCAGCGGCCTCGCGCGCCGGTCCACGAAGAGCCGCAGCCCAGCGCTCTCGCCCTCGTCGTCCTCGGGGCCCGGGCCCGGCGCAGGCTGGAGGTCGTAGTAGAGCCCTTCGCAGCCGCCGCCCACGAGCTGCACCCGCAGTCCCCAGCCGAGGGCACCCTCCTCCTGGAACAGCGAGAGGAGCGCCTCCGCGGCCGCCTTCGTGAGCGAGATCACCTCGCTCTCCTACCACGCCCGCGCGGGCCACCCAAAGCCCGCGCGGGGCGCTACGACCTCGTCACTGGTTGTGCCAGTGCAGCGAGGAGAGCTGGGAGATCTGGGCCGAGTAGTTCGGCCAGCTCGTCCCCGGGAACTCCCAGAGCGAGCTGAAGGCGCCCGCCGCCGCGAAGAAGGCGTTCAGGTCCGCCGTGCTCGGGTAGCCCGTGTCGTTCGACTGGATGGGCCACTGCGGCGCGTGCAGGCCGGCCTGGGAGATCATCTGGTCCGCCTGCTGCAGCCCGTAGCTCCACGACACCCCGCGGTCCGCCCAGTAGATCTGCGGGAAGAAGCCGCTGCTGCAGTAACGGTCGAAGGTGGAGAACGGGAAGCCGCCGTGGTAGCCGACCCAGCCGAACGAGGTGTAGCCGACGAAGCTGCTGGGCGCGCCGGCCCGGACGCCCTGGCAGAGCTGCTGCGCCTGCGAGGCGTAGCTTCCCTGCTCGAACTCGATCTCCACGTCGAAGACGACGCCGGACGTCCCGGCGACCTTCGCCGCGTCGATCGACGCCTGGATGGCGCCCGACGAGACTCCCTGCGGGGTCACGTACGGCCAGGCGAAGACCTTCATCCCGCGGCTCGTGAACTCGGAGACGATCGAGGCGTTGTAGCGCGAGCTCCAGAAGCTGCCGTCCTGCCCGCTCTTGATGAGCACGAAGCCGACGCCGTCCTGCTGCGCCGTCTGCGCGACCTCGGCGGGGGTCTTGCCCGTGTAGTCGAAGTACCAGATCCAGAGCCCCTTGCCCCCGGGGATGCCTCCGGTGCCGCCGCTCGAGCCCCCGCTGCTGCCGGAGCCGCCCGACGTCCCGCCGCTGCTGCCGCCGCTGGAACCGCCGGTTCCGGCGCACTGGTCGGGGACGCCCGTCGGCATCTTCTGGCAGCCGGCGCTGCACGTCTCGACCGCCGTCAGGCTGCCGCCGCGGCATTCGTAGAGCGTGTTCGGATTCCCGGAGATTCCGTCGCCGCCGCAGTAGAGGCCGTCGCCGTTCGGGCAGGTCGAGGTCGTCGGCCGGCAGCGATCGGGCATGTTCGCCGGCATCGACTCGCAGCCGCCCGCGCAGACCTGGTCGACCGTCAGCGTGCCGCCGTGGCAGTCGTAGAGCGTGTTCGTCGCTCCGCCGACGCCGTCGCCGCCGCAGTAGAGGCCGTTGCCGTCGGGGCAGGTCGCCCGGCAGCGGTCGGCCGAGCCCGCCGGCATCCGCTCGCAGCCCGACCCGCAGCTCTTCACCTCGCGGAGCGTGCCGCCCTTGCACTCGTAGAGGACGCTCGGGTTGCCGCCGACGCCGTCGCCGCCGCAGTAGAGGCCGTCGCCGTTCGGGCAGGGCTTCGGGGCGGGGGCGGGCCGGCAGCGATCGGGCACGCCGTTCGGCATCCGCTCGCAGCCGTCGCGGCAGGCTTCGACCTGGGTCAGCTCGCCGCCCGCGCACTTGTAGAGGCTGTTCGCGTTGCCCGAGACGCCGTTGCCGCCGCAGTAGAGGCCGTCGCCGCCCGGGCAGCTCGTGGGACGGCAGCGGTCGGGGAGGTTCGCCGGCATCCGCTCGCAGCCGTTCGCGCAGGCGCGCAGCTCGCGCAGGGTGCCGTTCGTGCAGAGGTAGAGGGTGTTCTGATCGCCGGCCACCCCGTTGCCGCCGCAGTAGGCGCCGTTGCCGTCAGGGCAGGCGCGGGGCGCGGGCGCGGGGCGGCAGCGATCGGGGGAGCCGCTCGGCATCCGCTCGCAGCCGTTCCCACAGGACTGGACGAGGCTCAGCCGCCCGCCCGTGCAGCGGTAGAGGTCGTTCGTGTTGCCCGAGACGCCGTTGCCGCCGCAGTAGAGGCCGTCGCCGTTCGGGCACGACCCGCCGCCGCTGGAGCCACCACCCGAGTCGCCGCTGCCCCCTCGGATGTAGGCCATGTAGACGTCCCAGTTCCAGTTTGGACCCGGGTCCCAGTGGCGCTCGCCCGAGGGCACCCAGGCGCACTCCTTCACGCCGGTGTCGTCCGTGATGTCGTAAAGCTCGCTGTGGCCGATGATGTGGTTGCGGTCGACCGGGATGCCGTACTTGTGCACGAGGTAGCGGGCGAGGGCCGCCGAGGAGCGGTACATGACGTCCGTGTACCAGCCCTTTTGGCTCATGTAGCCCTCGTGCTCGATGCCGACCGAGTGCTGGTTCATCCACCAGCAGCCGGCGTGCCAGGCGATGTCCTTCTCCTGCACCATCTGCGTGATCTGGCCGTCCGAGGAGCGGATGTTGTAGTGGGCGGAGACCTGCGAGGCCGGGTTCGCGAACCAGGAGATCGCGCTCGAGTAGCTGCCCTCCATGTCGTGGACGATGATGTAGTGGATGTAGTCGCTGCCCGGTCGCCAGCTCACCGTGTAGTTCGAGGGGCTCGCCGAGACCCAGCGGGCGCCGCCGTAGTCCGGGGTCGCGTAGGCCTGATCCTCGGCCACGAGGTCGTTCGGGGGCAGGAGGATCGACTGGGCAGGGATCGAGAGGCCCGAGCCGTCCGGGTCGGTCGCGCCGCCCATCAGGATCTCGAAGACCCCTTGCGCGAAGCGGCGGCCCGCGGCGGCATCCTCGTCGCCGCCCCCGTAACGCGAGACCGCGTCGAACCAAGAGGCGAGCTGCTGGGAGCCCTGGTCGCCCGGGTGCGGGGTCCCGCTCGTCTCCTGGTAGAGCTGCTGGAGCACCGCCGCGCCGCCCTGGACGTTCGAGTCGGGGTCCTGCTTCAGCGTCGCCTCGTCGATGCCGGTGAGCAGCTGCGCGCGCTGCAGGGTCGGCATCGGCCCGCCGAGGTCGCGCAGATGCATCAGGCCGTAGCCGTGGTCCAGCGACATGACCCCGGCCATCTGGTGCCAGTGGGTCTCCTGGTAGGAGATCGCCTTCAGGATCTCGGCCGGGACCTGGTAGCGCTGCGAGGCGTTCTCGAAGCTCTGCTCGAGCGGATCCTGGGACGAGAGGGTCGGGAGGCCGCCGGGCTGAGCGCCCTGGGAACAGGAGATCCCGAGGAGGGAGAGGCCGATGCCGGCGGCGGCGAGGGTGCGAGAGACCATTGAGACACCTCTTCTTTGGAAGTCCGGGCTGGAAGAATGCACGACCGATGCCAGGCAGGCGAGCGCTCGACTTCAATGCTACCAGGGACTTGCGCAAAGGAAAGGCCCCCGGGGAGCGCACGGACGCTCCACTTCGGGGGCCTCGATCTGCCGACTGTAAGCTCTGCTGACAGTCGGCGAGCTGGGCGGCTCTCCTTACGAGACGGCGCTCACGAAGAGCGGCGCGAGCACGAGCGTCACCGTCGCGAGCAGCTTGATGAGCACGTGGAGCGAGGGGCCCGCCGTGTCCTTGAACGGGTCGCCCACCGTGTCGCCCACCACCGCCGCCTTGTGCGGATCGCTCCGCTTGCCGCCGTAGACGCCGGTCTCGATGTACTTCTTCGCGTTGTCCCAGGCGCCGCCCGCGTTGTTGAGGAACGTCGCCATCAGGATGCCGACGATCGTGCCGACCATCAGGAAGGCGGCGACCACCTCCGCCCCCATGTGGAAGGTCCAGCGGAAGATGATGCCGGTCGCGATGGGCATCCCGACGGCAACCACCCCGGGGAGGACCATCATCTTGAGCGAGCCGATGGTCACGATGTCGACGCAGCGGCCGTAGTCGGGCTTCGAGGTCCCCGCGAGGATGCCGGGGTTCTCCTTGAACTGTCGCCGCACCTCGTTGATGACGTAGTAGGCCGCCTTGCCCACCGCGCGGATGGCGAGCGACGAGAAGAGGAAGACCAGCATGCCGCCGAGCAGCGCGCCCACGAAGACCGACGGCTTCGCGAGGTCGACCGAGTGGAGCGGGAAGCCGTAGTTGCGGACCTCGTCCAGGTAGGCCGAGAAGAGGAGGAACGCCGCGAGCGCCGCCGAGCCGATGGCGTAGCCCTTGGTCAGCGCCTTCGTCGTGTTGCCCACCGCGTCGAGCCGGTCCGTCTTCTTGCGGATCTCCTCGGGCTGCTGGCTCATCTCGACGATGCCGCCGGCGTTGTCCGTGATCGGCCCGAAGGTGTCCATCGCGAGGATGTAGGCCGCCGTGCCGAGCATGCCCATGGTCGCGACGGCGATGCCGAAGAGGCCGGGGTTGGCCTCGGACGGAAGCCCCGTCGCCTCCCCGAGCCCGAAGGCGACGAGGATCGAGAGGCCGATGACGAGGACCGGGAGCACCGTGCTCTCGAGCCCCACCGAGACGCCCGTGATGACGTTGGTCGCCGGGCCGGTCTGCGAGGCCTCCGCGATCTCGCGCACCGGCCGGTACTTGTACTCGGTGTAGTACTGCGTGATGTAGACGAACGCGATGCTCGCGATGACGCCGACGATCCCGCAGGCGAAGTAGTTCCACCAGGCGTTCGGGTAGGCGGGGTTCGAGAGCAAGAGCTTCGAGGCGACGCCGAAGCCCACCGTCGCGAGCAGGGCGCTCACGTAGTAGCCGCGGTTCAGGGCCGCCATCGGGTCCGCGTCCTCGCGGGTCTTCACGACGAAGACCCCGACGATCGAGGCGAGCAGGCCGAAGGCGCGCGCCACGAGCGGGAAGAGGATGACGAGCGGCGAGTAGTGGCCGTAGGTGACGAGCGCGACGCCGAGGATCATGGCGCCGATGTTCTCGCCGGCGGTCGACTCGAAGAGATCGGCGCCGCGGCCCGCGCAGTCGCCGACGTTGTCGCCCACGAGGTCCGCGATCACCGCCGGGTTGCGCGGGTCGTCCTCGGGGATGCCCGCCTCGACCTTGCCGACGAGATCCGCGCCGACGTCGGCCGCCTTCGTGTAGATGCCGCCGCCGAGCTGCGCGAAGAGCGCGACGAACGAGGCGCCGAAGCCGTAGCCCACGATCATGAACGGGATCTGCGTCTCGCTCACGTTGAAGAAGTAGAGGAGGACCGCGTAGAGGCCGCCGACCCCGAGCAGGCTCATCGCCACGACGAAGATGCCGGAGACCGCGCCGCCGCGCAGCGCGATCCGCAGGGCGTCGTTCAGCGAGCTGCGCGCCGCGGATGCCGTCCGGATGTTCGTCCGGATGGAGACCCACATGCCGATGTAGCCCGCGATGCCCGAGCAGAGCGCGCCGAGCAGGAAGGCGACCACCGTGGCGATGGCGAGCCCCATCTGCGTGAGCCGCTGGTGCTGCTCCTCGAGGTTCAGCTGCCGCACGAAGGCGTAGAGCGCGAAGATGACGCCGCCGAAGACGAGCGACAGCCAGCCGATCGTCTTGTACTGGCGGCTCATGAAGGCCTCGGCGCCCTCGCGGATGGCGTCGGAGATGGCGCGCATCGCCTCCGTCCCCGTGTCCTTCGCCAGCACCATCTTTGCGATCACTCCCGCGACGACGAGCGAAAGGAGACTCGTACCGAGGACGATCGCCATCCAGACGCCTGCGCTCAACGCTTGCTGTGACTCGGGCACGTGGGCCTCCTCCTGTCCTGCGACGCACTGGGGCGCGGAATTGGGAACCCCGGGTCGCCAGGAAGGCGACCGGCCGTCGAGGGCGCGCGTAGATACCCTTGTGCCGCGCGCGGGGTCAAGGCGAAAATCGAAGCATTATCAACAGCGGGCGGCCCGTTGACAGCCAGAGAAAGGGCATGGTAGCGTCGGCCGCCTTTTTGGGCCTGGGCGCTCCGCGAGGGCCCCCTGGTGGCCGGGACCTCTCCCGGCGACGAGATACTTCAGGAGACTGACATGGGTGAAGAGCTCGGAGTGCTCGGTTCCTTGGCGAAGTCCTTCCAGGACGGCGGCGTGGGCATGTATCCCATCGCCGTGATGTCGATCTTCGCGCTCGCAGTGCTCGCGGATCGCTTCTTCACGCTCTACTACAAGTGCAGCATCGACAAGAGCGGCTTCATGCGCGGTCTCAAGAAGCACATCTACGCGGGCGACCTCGACAAGGCGATCTCCTTCGTCGCGAGCCAGAAGCGCACGCCGCTCACCCAGGTCATCAAAGCCGGCCTCATCAACGTCCCGAAGGGCGAGGCCGAGGTCCAGGCGGCGATGGATGAGGCGAGCCTCCGCGAGAACCCGCGGATCGAGGTCCGCACGGGCTACCTCGCCATGATCGGCAACGTCTCGACCCTCTTCGGCCTCCTCGGCACGATTCTCGGCCTCATCAAGTGCTTCGGCGCCGTGGCCCAGGTCGACCCGGCCACGAAGGCCACCGTGCTCTCGCTCGGTATCTCCGAAGCCATGAACTGCACGGCGTTCGGCCTCACCGTCGCGATCCCCTCGCTGCTCGCCTACTCGGTTCTCCAGGGCCGCACGCAGCACATGATCGACGACATCAACGAGAGCACGGTCGGCCTCCTGAACCTCATCATCGCGAACAAGGACAAGATGAAGATCCCGGCGAACCTGCCGGCCGAGGAGGAGTGAGCGACCGCTCACTCCTTCTTCTTCTCTCTCGACGCGAGGTGAGCGATGGCCGGCGCCGCGGTACCCGAACCGAGTGGTAAAGGCAAAAAGAAGGCACTGGACGCGGTCATCAACGTCGTCCCGTTCATCGACCTTCTCTCCTGCTGCCTCTCGTTCCTTCTCATCACGGCCGTCTGGACGCAGGTCGCGAAGCTGCAGGTCAGCCAGTCGGGCGGTCCGAACGACTCGCCGCCGCCGAGCGACAAGACGCTCCAGCTCACCCTGACCATCACCGACCACGGCTTCTCGCTCGCGGCGGGCCAGGGCGGCGCGGTGGTCGACATCCCGAAGAAGGCGACCGACTACGATCTGCAGGCGCTCGAGGACAAGCTCAAGGAGATCAAGGGCCAGTTCCCCGATCAGCGCACCATCACGGTGGCCGCCGAGGACAGCGTCCAGTACAACGATCTCGTCCTCACCATCGATGCCTGTATGAAGATGGGGCTCGACTCCGTCTCCGTCCAAGCCGTGACCTGAGAAGGGCGAAAGCACACCATGGCCATCAAGACCCCCGGGAAGCGTCCCGCGCCGCGATTCCAGAAGTCGAAGGTGATGGGCGGTAAGTTCGGCAAGGGGCGCAAGGGCGGAAACGCCGACCTGCAGCTCACCTCCATGGTCGACATGTTCACGCTCCTCGTCATCTTCCTGCTCGCCAACTTCTCGGCGACGGGCGAGGTGCTCTTCATGTCGAAGGACATCCAGCTGCCGCAGGCGAGCCACGGCAGCGAGATCGAGCGGGCGCCGGTGGTGGCGATCACCGACAACTTCATCGGCCTCGAGGGGCAGAAGGTGGTCGACGTCGACCAGATCGCCCACGACGAGATCCTGAACATCCAGCAGCTCGAGGACAGCCTCCGCGACCTGAAGAAGCGCGAGGAGTTCGTCCACCAGCTCGACAAAGAGCATCAGTTCGACGGCAAGATCAACATCCAGGCCGACAAGCGGACCCACTTCAAGATCATCAAGCGGGTGATGTACTCCTGCGCCATGGCCGGCTTCGGCAACATCAACTTCGCCGTGCTTCAGGGCAAGCAGGACAAGGGCGCGGCCGCCGCCGGCGGCGCCGCCCCGGCGAAGCCGAACTAGCCCGAAGCTTCCGGCCTCGCCTCGGCCGTTCGTTCGAAAGACTCGGGCGAGTCTTCGATGCACTCGGCCGAGTCTTTCGTGCAACCCACCGACTCTGCGAGCCAAATCGGCGCGTCGTCCGCGCGTCCGGTCGGCGGATGGACGGCTGGCAGCCGGGCGAGCAGGATCGCCCCCATGCGCCGGAACCACGTCCTCGTCCTCTTCGCCCTCGCCGCCGCCTGCGGGCCGACGAACCCCGAGCATCCGGGGATCGGCCTCTACCAGAGCGACAGCCAGGCCGCGACCGTCTGCGCGGGTGCCTCCACCGTTCAGGGAATCGACGTCTCGTACTGGCAGGGGAGCGTCAACTGGGCGCAGGTCGCCGCTTCGGGCCGCCAGTTCGGCTACGCCAAAGCCACCCAGGGGAACTACTACGCGGACACGACCTTCCCGGGGAACTGGTCCGGCATGAAGGCCGCGGGGCTCCTCCGAGGGGCCTACCACTGGCTCGACGGCAGCGTGAACGGCACCGTCCAAGCCGACTACTACCTCGCCCACGTCGGAGCTTTGGGCTCGGGGGATCTGCCGCCGATGCTCGATTGGGAGTGCAACGACACCTCCTGCGGCAACGCCGCCGCCGTCTCTGCCGCGCAGGACATCCAGGCGGGCGCCGACTTCGTCGCCGAGATCAAGGCGAAGACCGGCCTGCCGACCTTCGTCTACACCGACCCGGGCTTCTGGTCGTCCATCGGCAACCCGTCGGGCTTCGGCGGCGATCCGCTCTGGATCGCGAATTACGGCGTCTCCTGCCCCGACGTGCCGCCCCCATGGAGCGGCTTCGTCATCTGGCAGTACACCTCGACGGGCGGCGTCCCCGGCGTGTCGGGCGCCAACGTCGACCACGACGAGTTCAATGGCACGCTCTCCCAGCTCCAACAGCTCGGGAACGGCGGCGCCGCCGCCTGCAACTATCCCCTCGGCCACCCGATCGGCGACGGCACGCTCGTGAACGGCCCCTGCGGCTCGGGCACGCCCGCGCTCCCCCCGAAGCCGCCCGCCTGCGGCTCCATCCCCGTCGGCGACGGCCTCGGGCCCGGCGACCAGGTGACCTCCTGCGACGGCCGCTTCGTCCTCGTCATGCAGACGGACGGCAACGTGGTCCTGTACGCGCATGGCGAGGCGCTCTGGAACAGCGGCACCGCGACCAAGGGCGGCTACCTCTTCACGATGCAGGGCGACGGCAACCTGGTGCTCTACTCGAAGGCTGGCTGCGCGCTCTGGGCCTCGAACAGCGGCGGCAACCCGGGCGCGAGCCTCGCCGTGCAGAGCGACGGGAACCTCGTCGTCTACTCGGCCTCGGGCAAGCCGCTCTGGTCCTCGGGCACGGGGCCCATCCCCAAGCCGAGCCCGGGCTGCGGCAAGCTCTCGCCGGGCGCCGGCCTCGGCCCCGGCGACCAGGTCGTCTCCTGCGAGGCCTGCTTCAGCCTCGTCATGCAGACCGACGGGAACCTGGTGCTCTACCGGCAGGGGCACGGCGCGATCTGGTCCAGCGCGACGAACGGCAAGGACGGCATCACCGCGGTGATGCAGACCGACGGCAACTTCGTCCTTTACTCGGGCGGCGGCTGCCCGCTCTGGGGCAGCGGCACGAGCGGCCACTCGGGCGCCTTCCTCGCCGTGCAGGACGACGGCAACCTCGTCGTCTACGATTCGGCCAACCAGCCGCTCTGGGCCTCGAACAGCGTCGCCTGCTCGGGCGGCTGCTCCTGCCTGCCGCCGCCGCCCCCGCCCCCGGCGGACGCCGGGACGCCCCCGCCCGCCGACGCCGGTACTCCTCCGCCTGCCGACGCCGGCACGCCCCCGCCCGCCGACGCCGGCACGCCCCCGCCTGCCGACGACGCGGGCATCCCCCTGCCGTCCCGCGACGCCGGCAGCCCCGCTCCCGCCGATGCGGGCAGCCCGCCCGTGGACGGGGGCGAGGCCGCCGACGCCGGCGGCTCGGGCGGCCTCGACGGGGGACCGATCCGGCTCCCCGACGGCGGGGCGAGCGCGGACGCGGGCCGCGACGGCCTCGGCGCGAGCGTCATCTCGGGGCAGGGCTGCGGCTGCGAGACGACCCGGGGCCGTTTCGACGCCTCGGCGCTCCTCTTCATCGGGCTCGGCCTCGTCCTGCGCCGCCGCTCCCTCGGCCGCTAGCGCCGATTCGCACGACCAGGGCGGATCCTTTGCAGTTGCGCACCCCCGGGGGTCGGCCTATCAACGTCCCTCGAGATGCGGCGCACCGCCCAGACTGGCACGGCCCTGGCGGCCCTCATGGCCATCGGCCTCTCGGTCGCCCCGGCGCTCGCGCAGGGGCGCCTGCTCCTCTACCCGCACCCCGCGGAGGGGGAGTGGATGGGCATCTACCTGCTCGGCCACAAGGCGGGCTACTCGTTCACGAAGGTCACCGAGGGGCGGGAGCACGGCGCGCCGGTGGTGGTCGCGGTCGAGGACACGACGCTGCACGCGAAGCTCGGCGGCGCAAGCGTGAGCCGGCGCGTCCTCGAGGAGCGGAGCTACGAGGCGCGGCCGCGCGGGCGGCTCGTCCGCTTCCACTCCGTCCACCAGGGCGACGGCGGCGACGAGACGCTCGACGCCGTCTGCGACGCCAAGGGCGTCCACGCGATCCGCCGGCGGCCCGGCCAGCCGGACGAGAAGCTCGAGCTGCCGCCCACCGAGGATCGGGTCGAGAACGCCGACCTCGAGGCGCGCGTCGCCTTCGGCAAGAAGACCGTGGCGGCGAAGCTCTTCGACAGCAGCGAGCTGCGCGACAAGGACGAGGAGGTCGAGTTCGCGGGCGAGGGGGAGCTCGTCGCGGGCGGGGTCGCGACGAAGGTGTTGCGCGTCCGGGTGCGCGAGGAGCAGGGCAAGCTCGCGGCCGAGGCGGCGCTCGATCCCGCGAGCGGACGGGTCCTGCGGCTCGAGTTCGGCGGCGCCCTGCGGGCGGTGCCCGAGCCCGAGGCGGTGGCGAAGAAGCTCGACACCGTCGACCTCTTCGCCCTGACCCGGGTCGCCGTCGATCGGCCGCTGCCGCTCGGGAAGGTCCCCGAGACCGTCCGCTACCGGGTGACGGGGCTCCCCGAGGCGCTGCGGCTCGCCCCCGAGCGGCAGAGCTACCGCGCGCTCCCCGGTGGCGCGGTCGAGCTGACGGTCCGCGCGCTCCTGCCGAGCCACGCGGCGAAACGACCCGAGCGGGCGCCCGCGAAGTACCTCGAATCGACCGCGAGCATCGAGAGCGGCGCTCCCGCCATCGCGGCGCTCTCGCGGCGGATCGTCGGCGAGGATCGCGACGCCCTGAGCGCGGCGCAGCGGATCTCGGCCTGGGTCTTCGGGCACGTCCACTCGGCCTACGGCGTCTCGAGCGACCGGGCGACGGACGTCCTGCGGCGGCGCGAGGGCGACTGCACCGAGCACTCCCTCCTCTTCGTCGCCCTGGCGCGCGCCGCGGGCATCCCCGCGCGGCTCGTGCACGGGCTCGTCTACGCGCAGGGGAGCGACGGCGCCCTGGGGCTCTACTGGCACGAGTGGGCCGAGGCCTGGACCGGCGAGTGGGTGGCGCTGGACCCGACCTTCGGGCAGCCCATCGCGGACGCGACCCACCTCGAGCTCGGGGAGGGCAACGAGACCGACGCGGTGGCGCTGATGGGGCAGCTGAAGATCTCCGTGCTCGGAGAGGAACCATGAAAAAGCTCGGCCTGAACCACGTGGCGATCGCGGTGAAAGACCTGCCGTCGGCGCTCGCCTTCTACGAGGGGCAGCTCGGGCTTCGGTGCGACCACCGCGAACGCGTCGAGGATCAGGCGGTCGACGCAGCCATCTTCGGCACCGGCCAGGGGCGCATCGAGCTCATCTGCCCCTTCACCCCCGACTCGGGCGTCGCGAAGTTCCTCGAGAAGCGGGGCGAGGGGCTGCACCACATCTGCATCGACGTCCCCGATCTCGAGCAGGCGCTCGCCGAGCTGAAGGCCGGTGGGCTGCCGCTCATCGACGAGAAGCCGCGGGTCGGCGCCGGGGGATCGCGGATCGCCTTCGTCCACCCGAAGGGCGGCCACGGCGTCCTCATCGAGCTCCGCCAGGCGGACTAGCGATTCCCTGGCCGTCGATAAGGGCGCAGCTGCTTCGTTGTCGGGCTGGCTGCGGTGCTCATGACCCCACCACGGTCACCCCGCTCCTCGCCAGCCCTCCGCCTCGCATCCGCACCCTTCTCGACGGCCAGGGCACTGGCACGCAAGGCATTCGCTCGTTACGGCATCTTTACTCGATTCCGGCGCTCGGGTAGAAGGCGGGCGGGCCGTCGCTCGCCCCTCTTCCCCCGAGGTTCCCGTGCCGGGTCTCCGCCTTCGTCGTGCCCTCGCGCTCGCACTGCTCGCGCTCGCGCTCCCCGCCTGCCCGGGACCCAAGTGCAACCCGGGCGAGAAGTGCGCCGCCGACGCCGGCCCCGCCTTCTGCGTCCAGCAGAACGGCTCGTGCGCGACCGGCGCCTCGGCCTGCTGCGGCAACCTGACCTGCGCGCAGGGCGTCTGCGTCGAGGCAAAGGCCCCGGCCTGCGCCGCCTTCGGGGCGCCGTGCGGCGCGAGCCTGCCGTGCTGCGCGCCGCCCGCCCCGGACGGCGGCTGGCCCGCGGGATCGGTGCCGCCGGTCCCGGGCTGCTTCGTCCTCGACGGCGGCTTTGGCGTCTGCTTCGAGGGCCAGCAG
This sequence comes from Myxococcales bacterium, assembly GCA_021783235.1. Lineage (GTDB taxonomy): Bacteria > Myxococcota > Myxococcia > Myxococcales > JAKAPL01 > JAJXUD01. Next base: position 21,624 of record JAJXUD010000008.1, read on the forward strand.
GTCGGCGACCCCTGCGGCGCCGGAAAGTGGGGCTGCGCCAACGGCCTCGTCTGCTCGAACGGCGCCTGCGGCCTTCCGCCTGCAACGGGGGTCGCCTGTCCCAGGGCGGACGGCGGCTGCGAGGTGGGCGACGACTGCTCGTCGTTTGCGGCGAACTTCTTCAGCAACTGCAGCGGATCGCAGAACTCGGACCCCTGCACCGCCTCGGGGCTCGACTGCGAGCAGACGGCACAGGCGACGGGCTGTAGCGCGACGGGCTTCAGCTGCCAGCAGCCGAGCGTGGTCGCGCCGCCCGAGTTCCCGCTGGTCCAGGCGCCGCAGGCCTTCTCCCTCTGCGGACCGGGGAGCGTCTGCTCGCCCCTGCCCGGCGACACCGCCGCGCCGGTCTGCGGCACCTTCTTCTATCCGGGGGTCGCGAGCCTCGAGGTCTGCGTGGAGGCCTGCCAGAAGGGGGACGACTGCGGCAGCCTCGCCTGGGATTGCCTGGGCGGCTCCTGCGTCCCGAACTACTGCTACGCCGAGCCCGACCAGGTCGGCACCGACGTCGCCGCCGAGATCTCGGCGCTTCAGGGCACGCCGGTCAGCAAGGACCCGAAGGTCCTCTTCCAGCCCTGCCAGCACGGCGGGCCGAACACGGTCTGCCTGCCGCAGAACGACAACGCCTGGAACAGCACCACCGGCATCTGCTACCGGGTGGGCGATTCCTCGGCGGGCGGGGCGGGGGCCGCCTGCGACCCCTCTGGCGCTCGCTCCGATCTCGGCGGCCTCTGCCAGAGCGGGACCCTCTGCTACAAGGGCAGCTGCCTCCCCTGGTGCGACACCGGCAATAAGACGATCGCGGCCTGCCCGAGCGGCGAGATCTGCGAGGCCGTCGGCGGCGCGCTCGTCTCCTCCACGGCGAACGACAACGGCACCGGGGTCTGCACGGCGGCCTGCAACCCGTACCTCGACGCCGCGCACAACAGCTGCCCGCAGGGGCAAAGCGGCACGCCGCCGATGCTCTGCAAGGTCGCGGGAACGGACAACGACCTCTTCCCGACGCCGGGAGTCTGCGTGGGCGGCCGCGTGAAGCCGCTCGCGCTCGGCGCGCCCTGCGAGCCCTTTGGCTGGGAGGACCCCTGCGGCTCGGGCGCCCTCTGCGTCCCGGCGGCGAGCGGGAAGGGCTATCTCTGCGCCCAGGTCTGCGACCCCGCGCCCTCGCCGGGCGTCGCGCCGCCCGCCGCGGGCTGCGGCAGCGGCAAGAGCTGCCAGGGCATCGGGCCGCCCGGCTGCTTCCAGCCGACGAACGCGGACGGCGGCTTCGCCTGCTACCACGTCGGCGCCTGCCTCTAGCCGCCGCCGATGGCAGTCCGACGGTGGATCGTCCTGGCGCTCCTCGCCGCCGCGCCGGCGGCGGCCGAGCCGCTCGCCGTCCTCCCCTTGGCCGACGTCGCGGGCAGGGGATCGGGGCGGCAGCTCACTCGAACGCTGCTGGAGGGCTTGAGGGCGCAGGGGATCGAGGTCGTCCCCGAGGCCGAGGCCGCGCGGGCGGCGCTCGAGCGGGGGCTCGGTTGGGGCCCGAGTCTCTCCGACGAGAGCGCCGTGACGCTCGACGGGTCGCAGGGCTGGGCGGCGGTCTTGCGCTTTCGCCGGGAGGGGCGCCACGCTCTGAGGCCGGTCGCGATCGCGGCCGACGGCTCACGCGAGTCGCTGCCGGTCGTCCCACTGGGGCGCCGGCTCTCGGCGGCGGCCCTCGCGAAGCTGGCCCGCGAGCTGAGGTCACTCGTCCGGCAGAGGCCCATCGCCGCGAAGGCCGGCCGCGAGCCGGTCGTCCCCGCCGAGACCTCGCCCGCTGCGCCAGGTGAGCCGGCCGGGGAGCCGACCGGGGAGGCGGCCGCGAGCCACGCCGCCGCGCCGGCCAGCCCCGCGGCCCTGGAGCCGTTGCCTCGCTACCGGATCGCCGCCGGCTGGTTCCTCGGCACGCGAACGCTCAGCGTGCCAGCGGTCTTCAGCTACACCACCGGGACCCCGTACGGCGGCGCCGTGCTCGAGGGCGAGGCCTTCCCGCTCGAGGGGCTGCTCGAGGGGCTCGGCATCGCCGGAATCTTCAGCTACGGCTTCGTCCAGGCGCAGCTTCAGGGGCAGCCCGGCAGCTTCGCGGCGAACGATCTGGGGCTCGAGCTGGCCCTCGCCTACCGCTTCCGCCCCATCGTCGCGGCGCAGGGGCCCGCGCTCGAGTTGCTCGCGGGCTTCGGGCTGCGAAACTTCGACGCGCCGGCGGCGAGCGGCCTCTTCGACGACGACCGGACCTTTCCGCTCGTCGGGCTCGGGATCGTGCAGCCGCTCGTGCCGCGCTGGCTCTCGGTCGAGGGGAGGCTCCTCTGGCTCCCCGTCGCGACGCAGGGCGCGGCGGCCCAGGCGAGCCTCGGCCCCTCGCAAGGCATGGGCTTCGAATGGCTGCTCGGGTTGCAGGGCGGGATCGCCCAGGGCTTCGGCTGGGCCTTCGAGGTCGACGGGCAGGAGTTCACCGACTTCCACGCCCAGATCGACGGCTCCGAGAGCTACCGGCAGTACCGACTCCTGCTCAGCTACGGCGGCTGAGGGCCATTCGGAGGCGGGAGCGGCTCGTCCGCGGCCGCGGCGGTCGTCCGGCGGGCGCGCCGTGCCATCGCCTCCAGGCCCTGGCGGGCGATGGCGTTGCCGCGCCCCGAGGCCTGGTCGAGCGCCGCGAGCAGCGCCGGGGTCGCGCCGGCGGCCTCGCCCACGTCCCAGGCGAGCTGCGCGGCGGAGGGATCCCGTGGGAGCCCTGCCAGCGCCGCGCAGGCATGGGGGATCGCCTCGGCTGCGCGCCCTTCGGCGAGCCGCAGCCGAGCGAGCGACAGCTCGCTGGTCGATCGGAGCAGCGGGTCGAGCCCGCCGTCTTCGAGCGCGGCCGTCAGCTCCCGGGCCGCGCCGACCGGATCGTCGACCTCGATCGCCTGGCCGAGCATGGCCCGCGCCGCCGGGAGCCCCGGGCGCAGCTCCAGCGCCCGTGCGAGCGGCTGCCTGGCCTCGTCCGAAAGGCCGGTCGCGAGGTAGGCCCAGGCGATCCGGAGCTGTGGGCAGACGGCGGTCGGCTGTTCGGTGGCCTCCCTCCGCGCCGCGCGCAGCTCGTCCCAGAGCGGGCTGCAGAGCAGGGCGAGCCGCCGGCCGAGCCGGCCCTTGAGCGCGCGCCAGAGGAGCACGACCGTGGTGAGGTGGAGCGCGAGGAGCGGTGCGGAGACCGGCGCCGTCTCCAGGCGGTAGATGGCGACGAAGTCGCCCCCGAAGCCGACGAGGCACATGAGCGGATAGAAGACGAGCGCCATCGAAAGGTGAATGTCCGCCACCCGTCGCCAGAAGAAGTTCCAGGCGGCGTTCCTCGGAGACCTGAGCAGGTGGCGCAGGGCGAGCGCGCCGATGGCGACGGTGACGAGGTTCCCGGCGAGGGCCACGGCGAGATCCCCGTAGGGGCCGAAGCTCCGGTCGGGGACGACGTAGCCCCAGTAGAAGAGAAAGTGCCAATCGACGACTCGCCCGCCGAAGAGCCAGATGACGACGGCGTGGCCGAGCTCGTGCAGCACGACCCCGAGCGGGGCCACGAGATAAAACGCCGTGGCGCCGACCAGCCGATGGTCGGCCGCGGTGAACTCGTCGTCGAAGGCGGACCGAGCGCCCCGGAAGAGGCGCAAGGTCGTGAGCCCCGCGATCGCGAGGTACGCGAAGGAGATCAGATTGAAGGCCGCGCCCCACGAGCCCATGCGGCCCTTCTTATAACAGCCCCGCCAGGAAGCGCCTCGCCAAACGCCAGCGTCGCGCCGTCGGCTTCTTGCCGCCGCGGGCTCGTCTGCTATCCTGCCCAGCGACCGGGCGAAACTGCGCCCAATTGCCACCCAGGTGAGGGTTTCGATGCGCCGGATCTTCCTTTCGCTCGCCGTGACCGCTGCCTTCGCCGCCTGCGGCAGCCCGACCCAGAGCGTCGCCGACGGAGGCGCGGGCGCCACGAGCGGCGGGAGCAGCGGCACGACGACGGGCGGCGGTCAGTCCACCAGCGGCGGGAGCAGCGGCGGCGGCGGCAGCAGCGGTGGCACGACCGGAGCCTCGACCAGTGGGGGGTCGAGCGGATCGACCAGCGGCGGGACGACGGCGGGCGGCACGACGAGCGGCGGCGGCAGCGGCGGCTCGACGGGCGGATCGATTCCATGCCCGAACCCGGGCGACGACGGGGGGGTGACCATCGCGGTTCAGGTCGGGCTGCACCCAGCCGCGGAGAGCTTCTACTCGACCTACGGCCTCACCGCGCCGTCCATGGCCGGGGAGGCGCTCGTACTCGCGAGCCTGGACGCCGATGGCGGCTACGGGATTCTCGCCTCGACCACCCTCTCTGGCCCGGGAACCTACACCTTCCCGAACGTTCCGATGAACCAGGTGGGAATCGGCATCCTCGCGATCCTGAGCGACACCTCGGACGGCGGGGTCCCGATGCCGGCTTGCCCGAGCGCGCCCGGCTCCGGGCTGGTCGGCGCCACGGATTGGTACGTCTACGCGGCTTCGGCCATCTCGGTGGGCGCGCCGTCGCAGGACCTCTGCAATGCCTTCGTCGAGGCGATTCCAGCCAGCTTCGTCTCGGCGCTCGACTGCGCCTCGGGCATCGAACCCTCGACGGCGAACGACCTCTACGCGCAGGGCTTCGAACTCGCCTACGCCTCGAGCGCTCCCGACGGCGGCGGCGTTCCGGTGAGCGGGATCAGCTTCTCCTCCTCGACTTTCGGCGTGAACTTTTCCTACCCGACCGCCGGCTTCTCGAGTGCCGGCTCCGCCACGAGCGCGCTCGGCATCGGCGTCGCCTCGACTGATCCGCCCCTGGCGTTCGTCTCCGCGTACCAGGGGAGCGGCCGCCAATTTGGCCAGACGCAGGAGTCCGGCACGGAGCCCCATGCGGGCTTCGAGATCTTCTTCTCGGGCCCCTGACGGACCCGAGGCTACTCCTTGGTGACGGCGCGCAGGGTCGCCTTGCCGTCCTTGATGACCACCTTGAAGTCCACGCCTTTGGCGTTGGTCTTCGCGAGCAGCTCGGGGATCTGTGAGCGCAGCTTCCCCGCGACCTGCTCGAACGAGAGGCCGGCGGTCGGCTCCTTGCATTGGCGCTTGGCCGAGACGTAGGCCTGGTAGACCGCGCGGAGCCGTTCGTCCGAGACGCCACCGCCCTGGACCGGGTTCGGGCGCGCCGAGGCGAACGCGTCCCGGGTCGGTGAGGGGGCCGGATGCGCGGGAGGCGGCGGGGGCGCATCGGGCTCCTCGGTGACCTCGAAGTCGTCGTCGCCCGCCGAGAGCTGCTGCTCCGGTTCGGTCGTCTCCGAAATTCCACCGGCATGAGGGGCGCGGCTCTGCGCGTGGAGCCGGGCCTTGAAGACGTCCCTGTGGTAGCGCCCCTCCTCGATCTCCTTCTCCGTCCGGAGCCACATCCGCTCGTACGAGAGGTACTTGTTCCAGAGCGCGTTCACCCGGAACTTGAGCGAGGTGTTCCGGCCGACGTCCTGCTTCGCGTGGTCGATCTCCTGCTTGAGCGCCTCGCGCTCCAGGTTCGGCGGACGGCGCTCGAGCCCGATGAAGAACTGCTCCTGGGAGTTGCGCAGCTGAGCGAGCCGCGCCTCGAGCCGCTCGATCAGCTTCGCGATCTCGTCGGGCTTGAGGATCTTGCCTTCGGCTCGGGCGCGGAGCCGGTCGTGGGCTCCAACCGGGCCGGGCGGGCTCTTCTTTGGGTTGGGCATTTGCCCAATCTTACCACCACGAGGTCAGGCCGCTATCTGGGCGGACGGCGAGCGCGCCTCGGCGCGGCGTCTCAAGACGAAGAAGAGGATGATGGCTCCGAATGCAATGACGACCGAGGTCAGCTGACCGATCGAGACGTGCAGCGAGGTGTAGACGCCGCGCTCGGTGTCGCCGCGGAAGAGTTCGTCGGTGAAGCGGAGCAGGGGGTAGAGGAACAACCAGGCGAGCATGACCTGGCCGTCGTAGCGCTTGCGCGGCCTCACCACCACGAAGAGCAAGAAGAAGATGGCGAGCTCGCCGAGGGAGTCGAAGAGCTGCGTCGGGTAGAGCGCCGGGGTCGTGAGCGCGCTCGCCGAGAGCACGTGCCGCTCGTTGACGAGCGTGTCGTAGGCGAGGCTCCCCGGCGGGAAGCGAAGCCCGAAGGGGAAGCTCGGAGGCGAGGCTCGCCCGAAGCAGCAGCCGGCCGAGAGACAGCCCAGTCGGCCGAAGAAGTGGCCGATCGAGATGGCGGGCATCCCGATGTCCGCGAGCCGGAGGAAGTTGATGCCGTGCTTGCGCGCGTACCAGATCGAGACCCCGACCGAGCCGAGGAAGCCGCCGTAGAAGACGAGCCCCCCCTTCCAGAACTCGAGGATGTTCTCGGGGTGGGCCCCGTAGCCGTCTGGTCCGCCCCAGTTGACGAAGATGAACATGATTCGGGAGCCCACGATGGCCGCGATGAGGACGTAGAAGGCCAGGTCCATGATCGCGTTGCCCGCGCGCTCGCGCGACGCCTCGGTGAGCGGCGGCGACTGGCCGTCGATGATGCCCGAGCGGCGCGCCTCGTTCGCCGACAGCGAGATCGCCACGATGAAGCCGACGGCGATGGCGAGGCCGTAGGTGTGAAGCGGCAGGTCGACGAACCCACCGGTCCTCGCCGCCTCCGGGAGGAGCCACCTCGGGACGAGGAAGAGCGAGGTCGCCGCGAGGCCGCCGGCCGCCCAGAGAAGCGCCGTCCAGATCGCGCGCCCTCGGGCCTCGACGGTCTTCCCCTCTCGGAAGTACGCCGTGACGCCCGAGTAGACGCCGAGGACGACCGAGCCGACGTAGAGCAGCACCTTCCAGACTGGAACGGTGAACTCGAGGAGGTGGGGGATGAGCTCTGGCCTCATGTGACCTCGTCAAACCGCCGAAAGTGGCGTCTATTCCGTCCGTCCATCCGCCTCGAGGGCCGCCCGGCAACGGGCGCAAAGGGGCACGCCGCCCTCGCCCACCGCGGGCCGGTGGTTCCAGCAGCGCGCGCAGCGCGCTCCCGAGGCGGTCTCGACCCGGATGAAGGCGCCGGTCGTCTCCCCGGCCTTCGCGTTCGCCGGCGGGGCGCCCCCCTGCAGGGAGACCTCCGAGACGATGAAGAGCTCGGCGAGCTCCGTGGCCCCGGCCGAGGCGGCGGAGGTCTGGAGCGCTCCCTCGGGGAGCCAGAGGGAGACGCGCGCCTCCTGGGAGCTGCCGATCGCCTTGTCGCGGCGGAGTCCCTCGAGCTCGCGCCGGACGTCCGTTCGCAGGCCGAGGAGCGCGTCGAAGCTCGCCTCGAGCGCTGGGTCGAAGGCCCGCTCGTCCGCCGAGGGAATCCCCGCGACGAAGACGCTCTCAAGCCGGCCGGGAAGGTGCCCGTAAGCCTCCTCGCAGGTGAAGCTCAGGATGGGCGCGAGGAGCCGGCAGAGCGTCTCCACGATCTCGTGCACGACGGTCTGGGCGGCGCGGCGCTCCCTCGAGTCGCGGGCCGAGCAGTAGAGCCGGTCCTTGATGACGTCGAAGTAGAGCGACGAGAGCTCGACCGCGCAGAAGTCGACGGCCCCCCGGTAGACGCGGTGGATCTCGTAGGCGTCGTAGGCCGCGCCGGCCTCCCGGACGAAGCGGTGGAGGCGGGAGCGCAAATAGCGATCGAAGCGAAGCAGCCCATCGGGCTCCACGCGCTGGCGGGCGGGGTCGAAATCGTAGAGGTTCGAGAGGCCGTAGCGGAGGGTGTTGCGCAGCTTCCGGTAGCTGTCGGCGAGCCGCGCCACGATCTCGTCGGAGAGGCGGATGTCGTCCCGGTAGTCCTCCGCCGCCGCCCAGAGCCTCACGATCTCGGCCCCCTGCTGCGCGAGGAGCTTCTCGGGCTCGAGGTAGTTGCCGAGCGACTTGGAGAGCTTCCTGCCCTCGCCGTCGACCACGAAGCCGTGGGTGAGGCACTCGCGAAACGGCTTCTGCGGGTCGCCGGCGGCGAGCGCGCACAGCAGCGTCGACTGGAACCAACCCCGGTGCTGGTCCGAGCCCTCGAGGTAGAGATCGGCGGGCCGAGGGAGGTCATCGGCGCGCCCGAGCACCACCGCCTGAGAGACGCCGCTGTCGAACCAGACGTCGAGGATGTCCTCCTCCTTGCGGAAGGCCGCGCCGCCGCACCTCGGGCAGCGGTGGCCGGGGGGGAGAAGCTCCTCGACCGGGTGGACGAACCAGGCGTCGGCCCCCTCGCGCTCAAAGCGGTCGGCCACCCGGTCGAGGATGACGGGGTCGAGCAGCGCCTCCCCGCAGCCCTCGCAGTAGACGGCTGGGATCGGCACGCCCCAGGCCCGCTGCCGGCTGATGCACCAGTCGGGGCGACGCTCGAGCATCGCCGTGATTCGGTCCTCGCCCCAGGCCGGGATCCAGCGGACCTCCTTCACTGCCTCGAGCGCCCGTGCCCGCAGCCCCGTCTGCTCCATCGAGACGAACCACTGGTCGGTGGCCCGGAAGATGACCGGTCGCTTGCAGCGCCAGCAGTGGGGATAACTGTGGCGAAGGGTCTCGCCGGGCCGGTTGAGGAGCGCCCCGGCCGCCTCGAGCGCGGCGGTCACCTCGGGGTTCGCCTCGAAGATCTGCTTCCCGGCGAAGGGCCCGGCCTCCGCGGTGAAGCGCCCGGCCGCGTCCACCGGGGCGAAGGGAGCGAGGCCATAGCGGCGGCCGACGTCGTAATCCTCCTGGCCGTGGCCCGGAGCGGTGTGGACGAGCCCGGTTCCCGCCTCGAGCGTCACGTGCTCGCCGACGATGACCGGCGAGACCCGGTCGAAGAGCGGATGCCGGTAGCGAAGCCCCTCGAGCTTCGCGCCCTCCATGTAGCCGAGGATTCTCTCCGGGTGCGCGAGGGCGGCCGTGTCGAACGCCGCCCCCGAGAGCTGGACGCTCGCCTGCGTGAGCTCCGCTGGTGCCACCGCGGCGAGGAAGCGAAGCAAGAGCTCCTTGGCGACGAGTGTCGGCTTGCCGCCGAGGTCGTAGAGAACGTACTCGAAGGAGGGGTGGACCGCGACGGCGAGGTTCGCCGGCAGGGTCCACGGCGTCGTCGTCCAGACGGCGAGCCGGATCTCGCGGTCGAGCGGGGCCCCCGAGACCTTCGCGCGGTCCTCAGGAACGAGCGAGAAGGCCACGTAGATCGATGGCGACTCGTGGTCCTCGTACTCGACCTCCGCCTCGGCGAGCGCGGTCCGGTCAGTGACGCACCAGTAGACCGGCTTCTTACCGCGGTAGATCTCGCCGGCGCGAACGACGCGGGCGAGCTGCCGGACGATCTCGGCCTCGTACCCGTACGACATGGTCGTGTAGGGGTGGTCCCAGTCCATGAAGACGCCGAGCCGTTCGAACTCGCGCCTCTGGATCTCGATGAACTTCTCGGCGTGCCTGCGGCATTCGCGCCGGATCGCGACCTTGTCCATCTCCCGCTTCTTCGGTCCGAGCGCCTTGTCGACGGCGAGTTCGATCGGCAACCCGTGGCAGTCCCAGCCGGGCACGATCCGAGCGGGGCGGCCGGTCATCGTCCGGTGCTTGCCGACGACGTCCTTCAGGACCTTGTTCAACATGTGTCCCTGGTGGATGTGGCCGTTCGCGTAGGGCGGGCCGTCGTGCAGGACGAAGGGCTGGCCCCGGGCCGTCGCGAGCATGCGGGCATACGTCCCGGCCTCGCGCCAGCGCGCCACCTGGGCGGGCTCCCGCTGCGGCAGGTTCGCCTTCATGGCGAACTCCGTCCGCGGGAGGTGAGTCGTCGACTTGTAGTCAGAGGCGTCCATGGGCGCGTCAAGATAGCCCGCGGAGCGCCGCCGATCCACGAGATCGACGACGGGGTGTCCCTTAGCGGCTCTTCATGGAGCGTGCGTCGAGGCCGTACTTCTTGACGAGCCGCTCGATCGACTTGCGGTGCAGCCCGCTCTCCCGAGCGGCGCGGCTGATGTTCCCCTCGCAGCGCCGGAGAACGCTCGCGAGGTACTCGCGTTCGAAGGCGTCGAGGATCTGCTCCTTCGCATCCTTGAAGGCGAGGTGCTCGTTGAATGGCATGGCCGCGGTTCCCTGGTCGCCCGAAAACCGAGGTGGCAGGTGGACGGGGTCGATCTCCGGGCCGTCCGAGAAGGTCAGCACGTGCGAGATCACGTTGATGAGCTCACGCACGTTCCCGGGCCAGCCGTAGGCCATGAGCAGAGCCATCGCCCGCGCGTTCAGGTGCTTGGGCCCGTGGCGCGCGACGTTCGCGGGGTCGTCGAGGACGTGCTTGATGATGTTCGGGATGTCGTCGCGGCGCATTCTCAGCGGCGGGAGCTGGAGGTTGATCACGGAGAGGCGGAAGTAGAGGTCCTCGCGGAAGCGTCCCTCTTGAACCTCCTTCGCGAGGTCCCGGTTCGTCGCGGCGAGGACTCGCACGTCGACGCCGATGGTCTCGTTGCCTCCGACGCGCCGCAGCTCGCGGTTCTCGAGGACCCGAAGCAGCTTCGGCTGCAGATCGAGCTGTAGCTCGCCGAGCTCGTCCAGGAAGATCGTCCCCCCGTTCGCTCGCTCGAAAGCGCCGGGCCGCGAGGCGGTCGCCCCAGTGAACGAGCCCTTCTCGTGGCCGAACAGCTCGCTCTCGATCAGGTTCGGCGGGATGGCGCCGCAGTCGAGCACGACGAGCGGCCCCTTCGCCCTCGGCGACAGGTCGTGGACAGCTCGCGCCGCGAGCTCCTTTCCGGTCCCGGTCTCGCCCTGGATCACCACCGACACGTCCATGGGGGCGATCTTCTTGATGAGGCCGAAGAGCTGTCGCATCTTGAGGCTGCGGCCGACCATGCCACCCAGAAAGCCTTCGCCGTCGAGCTCGACGTCGATGGCCTCGTCGATCGGCGAGAAGACCACCGGCGTCGTCCCGACGGTGATGGTCGCGCCTGGCGTCAGGAAGACTCGCTCCGCGCGCTGGCCATCCACGTAAGTCCCGTTCGTCGAATCGAGATCCACGAGCAGGTAGCCGCGATCGGTGTACTGGATCTCGCAATGTTGCCGCGAGGCGGTCCGGTCCTCGAGCACGAGATCGTTCGAGGGGTGCGTCCCGATGCGCAGCCGCTCCTTCTCGGAGACGACGCTCTTGCCCGCCTGGGGGCCCGACCCGATCGACAGCCTGCATCGCCGGACCTTGAGCCGGGTCCGCACCTCGACCTGGAGGGTCCGGCTGTGCGTCACCTCGAGCGGGAGGTCCACCTCGAGCCCATCGCCGGCAGCGGCCTCTGCCTTCGGATCAGCGGAGGCGGTCCGCTCGTCATCGTCATCGTCTACGGCGATCCGCGCGATCGGAACGGTCGTGCGGGGCGCGTCGGCCTTGAACGCCATGCGGCGCGACTATAGCGGAGCCGGCCCCCGTCGAGGAAGGGCTCGGCCCGGTCGAAGCCTCGCGGTCAGGCGTGCGTCTCGCGGCTCGAGATCTCCCGGAGCGCCTCGATCGCACCGTCGCCCCGAAGCCGCTCGGCCATGTCGGACAGACTGATGACGCCGACCAGCCGTCCGCCATCGATGCAGAGGATGCGCGACTTGTGATTCCTCGACATCGACTGGAGGGCCTTCTGAACGTCGTCGCGAGGCGCGCAGGCGACGACGTCGCGAGTCATGAACTCCTCGACCTCGGTGTCGGCGGGCCGCCCCTCGGCGACCAGCCGGACGGCGATGTCGCGGTCGGTCACGACCCCCAGTACTTTCCGCGACTGGTCGCAGACGGGGAGAAACCCGATGTTCTCGTCGCGCATGCGGCGGGCCGCCTCCTCGGCGTCATCGCTGGGCGAGAGGCACTCGACGTCGCGCTTCATCAGCTCTTCGCAGGTCATGGGCGGCTCCGGTTGCGGGTGGACCCGGAAGCTGTGCACGACGGGGTGCAGGACAAGATCCCGGATGAGGAACGCGCGCTGGTCGAGCGGGCGCCGAGGGGGCCGTCAGGCCCGCTCGGTCGGGTCGCGCACGACCTCTGCGGCGGCGGCCAGCCTCTCGAGGAGCGCCACGCTCTCGGGGCGTCGCAGGCGGGACGGTTCGAAGGGCGTGGGAGCGGCCGCCCAGCGGCGCCGCAGCTTTTCGACGCGGTTCGCTGCCTCGAATAGCCGGTCCTTGATTCGATCGTCCTGCTCGGCGGCGCGCCGCAGGGCGTCGATCGCCTCCACCTGGCGATCGGCCCGGTGGCAGACGAGGAGGAGGTCGCAGCCGGCGAGCACCGCCTGCACGGCGGCCTCCCCCACTGGCCAGCGCTCGGCGATGGCTCCCATTTCGAGGTCGTCGGAGACGAGCACGCCCTGGAAGCCGATCTCCTCTCGGAGGAGCCCGAGCGCCTTGGACGAGAGCGTCGCGGGGAGGGCTGGGTCGAGCGCCTCGAAGACGACGTGGGCCGTCATCATGCTCGCCACCCCGGCGCGCGCCAGCGCCTGGAACGGCGGCAGCTCGACCTCTCGCAGCCGCGCGAGGTCGTGCGGCAATCGCGGCAGCGTCTCGTGCGAGTCCTGCGTCGTGTCGCCGTGCCCGGGAAAGTGTTTGGCGCAGGCGGCGACCCCAGCCGACTGGATGCCGCGCGCCATCGCGGCGCCGAGCTTTCCGCAGAGCGCGGCTCGCCGGCCGAAGCTGCGGTCGCCGATGACCGGGTTCAGTGGGTTCGAGTCGACATCGACGACCGGCGCGAAGTCGAGGTCGAAGCCGACGGCCCTGCACTCCTCGCCGAGAATCCGCCCGATCGCCTCGGCCAGGGCCGCGTCGCCCCCGGCGCCGACCTGCCGCATGGGTGGCACGCGCGTGAAGCCCTCGCGCAGCCGCGCCACGCGGCCTCCCTCCTGATCCAGGCAGAGGAGAAACGGCCGCGCCGCCCGAGTCTTGAGCTCCGCGGTGAGAGAGGCGATCTCGGCGGGCTCCCCGATGTTCGATTTGAAGAAGATGGCCCCGGAGATGCCGCGGTCGACGAGCGCCCCCGTCTCCGCGGGAACCTCCTGTCCGGGAAAGCCGACGACCAAGAGCGAGGCTGCCAGGCGATCGAGATCCATGGGGTCCCTTCAGCGCAGGAGGATGCCTTCGAGGAGGAAAGCAACAGCGACCACTTCGAGCAAGCTCGTCCAGAGTGGTACGTCGCGGTGCCCCGGGTCCCCCTCGACGATCCCAGGGGGCGGCGAGATGCCGAGGCGCGCCTCGATCTCGCCGGGCGCGAGCCGGCGGGTATCGCTCTCGCGCGGATCGAAGGCGGCGGCGAAAGCGAGCGGCGGGGCGTCCTCGACCTTCCCGTCGGCCTTGGCGCGGATTCGCCAGACGCCCGCCTCGGGCACGGCGGAGAGCCCGATGCCCCCGGAGGGGAGCCGGACCAACGGCTGCTCCTTGCCCGACGGACTCGTGGCGGAGACGGGAGTCATGCCCGGTGGTGAGCTCAGCTCGTGGGACCGACCCACGAGCGTGACGCCCTCGATGCGCCCCTCGCCCGATCGCGAGAGCTCACGGGCGATCTCCTGCATCATCGGCACGAAGCTCGTTCGGATGGGCCAGTCGCTCCACTCCCGGGCAACGCTCGAGGTGAAGAGAAAGACGCGCCCCTTCCCCTCCTCCGCCTCGACGAGGGCGGGGGCGCCGTCCTCGTAGGAGGCCAGCACGCGAGCCGGCCGCCCCGACGGCTCGACGAGCACGTAGCGGTAGATCCGGACGTCCGTGAGCCCAGCCCCGGCGGTTCCGGAAAAGGGTGCGAAGAGGGGCGATGCCGCGTCCACGCGTGAGAAATGGGCAGGCGTCTCATCGGTGAGGCCGTTCTCCTCGCCGCTCGCCTCCCCGCGTGACAGGTGGGGCGGAGGGGCCGCCGTCTTGATCACCCGGGGAGTCATCGGGAGGAGCTCCCCCAGGCTCTGGCCGAGAGCCTCGGGATCGATTCGATCGCCCATGGAAACGAAGAGCCCGCCGCCGCCCCGGACGAATCGGCTCAAGGCCGCCGCGACCTCGGGTCGAAGCGCGCGGACGTTCAGGATGAAGACCGCGTCGGCCAGGTCGAAGTCCGAAGGGGTCAAGGCGTCGGGATCGATCGTGCGCGTGCCAATGCCGCTTCCGCCGGCCTCGAGCGCGGTCGCGAGGAAGTAGGCCTCGTCGTCAAACCGCAGCGGCGACGGCGCGCCGTCGACGAGCAAGGCGTGGCTCCTACGGGGCACGTCGAGCACGAAGGCGCGCGCATCGTCGTCCGAGAGGTCATCCGGGGAGAGGGCTACCTCTCCGACGGAGATCTGGCCTGGCGGAAAGCTCGCGGCGAGCGATTTGCGGATGGCGCCCTCGGCTGGAAGGTCACAGAAGCCGCGGGCGAGGACCTGCCCTGCCGACCGGAGCGAGACGTCGACGTTCCGAGCGGGGGCGTCCGAGAAGCTCCGGACGGTGAAGTCGAACCGGTACGCGTGGTCGCCCACCTCGGGGGCCCGGCGAATCGACAGATCGGTGATCGCCCGGTTCGGCAGCTTCGCGCGCGCGGCGTCGACGACCTCGATCTCTGGGCGCAGGGCGCCGTGGGCCGTCTGGACGGTCGGGGGCGGGCGGGAGAGGTCCCAGTCCGCCCCGGTGCCGTCCGTGAAGACGACGATTCGCCGGCGCGGGAGCTGTGAGCCGGCGAGCGCGCCGGCGGCCTGGGCCGCGCAGGAGGAGAGGTCGCCCGGCTCTTCCGATGGCCGCAGCCGGTCGAGCAGCTCGCGGGCCCCGGAGTGGTCGAAGCTCGGGACTGGAGGCGCGGGCTCGCGCGGCGCGCAGAGCGACACCGAGACGGAGTCCTCGGCCGAGAGGTCGGCGAGCCTCGCCCGGGCCAGCCGTCGCGCCCGCTCGAAGAGCGACGATCCCGACAGCCGGTAGCGCATCGACCCGGATCCATCGATCACCAGCACCGTCGCGGCGGGCCCCCTCGTCGCCAGGGCGCCGGGGCCGCTTCCGGCGCGCGCGAAATGTGGGCGAGCGAGCGCCAGCGGCAGCGCGACGAGTGCGATCATCCGGAGGGCGAGCAAGAGCAATCGCTTGAGTCGCAGCCGCCGCGCGTTCGAGCGTCTGGAGCGCAGCAGAAAGTCGAGCGCCGCGAACGGCTGCGATCGTGCCCGCCGCCGGTCGATGAGATGGACGACGATCGGAAGCGCGCCGGCCAATGCTCCGAGCGCGAGGAGTGGGTGAGCGAAGCTCACGGCAGCCCCGCGCCCCGCCTGCCGCGCCGGGCGAGAAAGCGCACGAGGCCCCGATCGAGCGGCTCGTCGGTGCGGAGCAACTCGTGGTCGCAGTCGCGCTCGCGGCAGAGCGTGCGGGTGTGTGCGAGGAAGGTGCTCATCTCCGCGAGGTAGCCGTCGCGCAGCTCGAGAGGGTTCGCCTCGAGCCGTCGGTCGTCCTCCATGCCGAGAAAGAGAGTGGGGTCCTCGAAGGGGAAGTCGAGCTCGTGGGCGTCGAGGATCTGGAACACGGAGAGCTGGATCGAGAGCGCCCGAAGCTGGAGCAGCTCTCTCAGGCCGGGCTGCTCCCCGGGCTCCGGAGATGACTCGAAGAGGTCCGAGAAGAGGAGGACGAGCGCCCGTCGCCCCGCCTTCTCGGCCAGCAGCCGGGCGGCGGCGCCGAGGTTCGTCGGGCCGTCCGGCCTCGCCGCGGAGAGCCGCTCGACGATGGCCTTGGCATGGGCCGGGGAGGAGTGGGGCGGCAGGAGCTCGACGCGGCCGCCTTGCAGGAGGCAGAGGCCGACCTGGTCCTGCTGGCGGACGAGGAGCAGCGCGAGGGCGGCCGCGGCCGTCGTCGCCACCTCGAGCTTGCTCATCGGACCGCTGCCGTACCCCATGGATGCCGAGGCGTCGACCACGAGGTAGGCCCGCAGGTTGGTCTCGTGCTCGAAGCGTTTGATGTAGTAGCGATCGAACTTCCCGTAAGCCTTCCAGTCGATGTGCCGGATCTCGTCGCCCGGGGTGTACTCCTTGTGCTCGGCGAACTCGACCGACTGGCCCTGGTGGGGCGATTTGTGAAGGCCGGAGAGCAGCCCCTCGACGACTGCCCGCGCCCGAAGGTGGAGGCCGGCAATCCGGGCGAGCAGCTCAGGGTCGAGTGCCGAACGGGCGCCACCGGAGGAAGGGGCCCCGGGGCCGACCGCTGCCGATTCGTCGGCCACCCGTCAGCTCCGCACGACCTCGAGCAGCCTGTCGACGATGGCGGCCCCGTCGAGCCCCTCGGCCTCGGCGTGAAAGTTCGGGATGAGGCGGTGGCGAAGGACCGGCCGCGCCAGGGCTCGAACGTCCTCGATCTCGGCGGCGAAGCGGCCGTCCAGGATCGCGCGCGCCTTGGCCGCGAGGACGAGGTACTGCGACGCCCGGGGGCCCGCACCCCAGGACAGATAGCGGTCGACGAAGTCGGGAGCCCCGGGGCTCTTCGGGCGGGAGCGGCGGACGAGCTCGACGGCGTGGCGGACGACGTGGTCCGCCACGGGCACCCGCAGGACGAGCGCCTGGAGCCGGAGAATCTCGGCCGGTGTCAGCACCGGGGCGACGTCGCGCGCCGCTCCGCCGGTGGTGGTCCGGACGATCTGAAGCTCCTCGTCGGCGGATGGGTAGCCCACGTCGACGAGGAACATGAAGCGATCGAGCTGGGCTTCCGGGAGCGGGTAGGTCCCCTCCTGCTCGATCGGGTTCTGCGTCGCGAACACGAGGAACGGCTGCTCGAGGGGATAGGTCCGCCCCCCCGCGGTGACGCGCCCCTCGGCCATCGCCTGCAGCAGGGCCGCCTGGGTCTTCGGCGGCGTGCGGTTGATCTCGTCGGCGAGGATCAGGTTCGCGAAGAGCGGGCCGGGAACGAAGCGAAACGTTCGCTTGCCGGTGGAGCGATCCTCTTCGAGAACATCGGTCCCGGTGATGTCCGACGGCATCAGGTCGGGGGTGAACTGGACGCGGTTGAAGCGCAGGTCGAGGACGTCGGCGAGCGTCGAGATGAGGAGAGTCTTCGCGAGCCCCGGAACGCCGACGAAGAGGCAGTGGCCCCGCGAGAAGAGGCCCACGAGAAGGTGCTGGATGACCTCTCGCTGGCCCACCACGCGCTTGCCGATCTCCGCCTCGAGCCTCGCGCGCGCCTCGGCGAGCCCGCGGACCTGGGTGATGTCGTCCTCGGCGCTCGCTGGCCCGGAAGGGACGAGGGTCGCGCCGGCGCTGTTTCGGTCGAGCTCGGACATGGATGCTGGATTGTAGCGATTGCGGCGCGGCCCGTCAGCCGCCATCGTGACTCCCGGGCGCTCCCTGGCTCGCTCGCCCATCGGCTGGGCTCACGGTGGGATGCGCTCCCTGAACGGGCTGCCTCGAGAACGGGGCCCCTGGCTTCTCCGTGCTCAAAACCCGGCTGTCGCGGCCGCGCTAGTTCGCCTCGAGCACCGCCAGGATCTTCTGCTCCGCTCGCTCTCCCGCGACGTCTCCGCGACCTCGGTCCGCTGCCGCCAGGGCCGCATGAATGGTCGGATCGAACGGATCGACCTCGTTCGCCTCGAGCAGCTCCGAGCGCGCCTCGCGCCAGCGCTTTTGCGCCAGCAGGATCTCGCCGAGGTGCAAGTGGGTCTGGGCGATTTGGGGAAAGGGGACGAGCGACTGGCGCAAAATGCGCTCGGCGTCCGCGGCCTTCCCCGCCGCGACCAGCGCCAATGCGTAGACGTTCGAGAGGGGCGGCGAGCGGGCGCCCACGCGGGCCTCGGCCTTTCCGTACTCGACTATCGCCGCTGCCGTTCGCTTGCGCGCGTGAAGCAGCTCTCCGAGATGGGCGAAGCGGCGCGCGTCCGGGTCGTCGAGCTCGTCGAACTCGCCGTAGTCCGGCTCACCGGTCTTTCGGACGGCCTTCTCCTTCGCGCCGTCATCCGCCGAGGACCGGAAGCGGAGCTTCTCCGTCGTGAGCGGCAGCACGCCCTCCGGCAGGGGCAGGGTCGCGAGGTAATTCTTCCAGCCGCGCTGGAAGTCCGCGAACGGCTCGCTCGTGACGTCGGCCACCGCCGCCTGGTCGCTCTCTCCCCCGCGCAGATCGTCGAGCAGCTTCTGCAGCCCCCGCCTCCCGCCGTGCCGGCGATAGAGGAACTCCACCGCGGTGAAGACCTCGGCGAAGGCGAGCGTCGCGTCCTCCTGGGTGGGCAGCAGCGCCATCGAGGGATGCATCTGCGCGAAGGTGATGAGGTCGTTCTTCTTGAGCCTCCGCGCGAGGAGCGCCGCGGCTGCCGGCGAGAGCGCGAGCCCCGCGTCGCCGCGCCAGCGGCTCTCCTCGAACTTGGCGATCCCCTCGTGGAGCCAGATGGGCACCGTGTCGTCGCTGCGACGGGTCACGAGGTAGTGGGTGAACTCGTGAGCCAGCGTGTCCTGCCACGCGTAGCCGGTCACGAGGGCGCGTGGGCTCGTCACCATGAGCTTGTCGAACTTGCAGAGCGCAATCGTGCCGCTTGCCTCGATCTCCTTCTCGGTCAACGGCGAGAGGCGCGACAGCGCCGCCGGGTCGCGCAAGATCTCGACCCGGACCTTCTCCTTGGGGAAGAAGCCGATGTCCTGACCGATTCGCTCGTAGGCGAGCTCGAGCGTGTCCAGCGCGTACCCGGCGAGGATCTCGTCCTTCCCCTTGGGGAACCGAAGGACGAAGTGGGCGCTCTGGCGCTCGTCGTAGCTCCCGACCTCCTCGAGCGTCGCTCGGGCGAGCTTTCCGAACTGCGAGCGCTCATCCAGCAGGGCCACGGCACCGGCGTAGTCCCCCTCGTAGAAGCGGACGCGGCCGAGCAGTTCGTCGGTGGCCTCGTTCTTTCCGAAGCCGGCAATCAGCTCTTCCGCCAGCTTCCGGGCAGCGGAAACGTTCCAGCGCTCCAGCGCCGATTGGGCCCTCTCGAACTCGGCCTTCGGGTCGGAAGTCCCGGAACCGGCGAGCGCCACGAGAAGGAGCGAGGCGATCACCGGACAATCTCCTGGTAGTACTTCTTCACCTGGTCCTCGTACTGCGGCGGCGCCTTCTGCTTCATCGCGTCGAGGACGTCTTGCCGGAACTCGGGCGGCACCCGGTATTGGTCAGCGCCGGGAATGACCACCTTCTCGCGATCCTCCGCCCCCTCCCCGCCCTCGCCATCGGGGCTCTCTTCCCCTGGTCCGGAGCTCGCGAAGGGCATGGGGAAGCCGCCGCCGCCGCTCGCTCCCTTCTGCCCCTGATCGAGCGAACGGCGCAGCGAATCGAGCTGCCGCAGCGCCCCCTGCTCCGACTCGCTCGCCTTGCCTGGCTGCCGGGCGGCGAGGCTTCGCTGCGCCTGCCCCATCTGAGAGCCCGCCTCCTCGAGCTGCTGTCGGGCGGACGGATCGAAGATCGGGGCCTGGTCCTGGAGCTTCCTGATCTCCTGCCGGACTTGCCCGAGTTGGCCCTGTAGCGTCTGCTGCCGCTTGGAAAGCTCCTCGAGCTTCCGCTGGTCTGACGGCGACAGGAGCTGGTCGTCCTTCGGGAAGAGCTTCTCGATCTGATCGCGCACCCCCTCCAGCAGCGCCCGGGCCTCGCCCAGCCGGTGGCCGGCCAGGTCGAGCGCGGGGGGAGAGGAACCGCCGGGACTTGCGCCGAGCGCGCCGTCGGCGGCGAGCTGCTGTTCGCGCGAGATCTGTGCTTCGGCGCCCCGGGACGACTGGGCCGCCTGCCGCGCGCTGCGGAGCGCCTGGTCGAGGTCGTGGGAGCCGAGGGCCCGGTCGAGGTCCTGGGTCTTCTCCTTCGCGGTCCCGAGAGGGTCCTCCCCGAACAGGCCGGGGGGTAGGATGGCCTCTGGTACGGCGCCGAGCGCGGCCTTCGCCTTCGCCACGTCCCCACGCAGCCTCTCGATCCGCTTCGCGGAGGCCGGTGCTTGCGCCTCGGCGGCTTTCCGGTAGCGGCTTCGGATCGCCTCGGTCTTCGAGGCGACCTGCTTCTCGTCGTCCGCCAGGTGGCCGAGATCGCGCTGCAAGTCGCGGACCTGCCGCGCCAGCTCCGGGTAGCGCTCTCCGGGCCGCCCGACGCCCCGGCTGAGTTGACGCTCCATCTGATCCAGGGCGCTGCCGAGTTCGTCGAGCTGCTTCTGCGCGGAATCGACGTCCCCTCGGGCGAGGGCCTTCTCGACGCCCTTCAGCCCCGTCGCGACGTCCTGGTTCTTCTGGAGGCGCGCCAACGCCTCCTGGTTCAGGTGCTCGTCGGAGAGTCCCTTCGCGAGCTCCGACATCCGGCTCATCAGCTCCGCGACGCGCTCCTCGAGCCTTGCGAGCTCGGCCTGGACGCGGGCCCTCAACTCTGCGGTCGGGGCCCGGCGGTAACGCTCCATCAGCTCCGAGAGCTCCCGCCGGCGCGACTGAAGCTCCTTGCTCAGCGAGACGAGGTCGAGCATCGTCTGCCGGTCGAGCAGCGCCTCCAAGTAGAGAACGTCCCGCTCGAGTCCGGCAATCTCGTCGTCGAGGGCCGCTTCGAAGGGGCGCGCCGCGCGAGCCCCGAATCGGCGAAACGAATGTAGGCCGAAGCCGCGGGCGTCCGAGGTCGCCGAGGCGCGCGCCCGCTCGGAGCGCGAGACGTTGGAGATCGCCCGGGCAATCGCCAACGGCGCCGCTCGGTCCTTGCGCAGGAGCCGGGCGCCCCTCTCCATGTCGTCGCAGAGCGCGAGGGCCCGGGCGTCGCTGGCGTCTCCCCCGGAAGTCTCGAGCTGCCCCGACCCGTCTCGGGCGCTCTGTTCATCGATGCGATCGGCGAGCACGAGGATGAGCCGGTTCCAGAGGGCCCGTGCCTGGGCGAGCGCCTCCCGGTGATGTTCGGCTTCCGAGAAGATCGAGAGCGTCTGGGCTCGGGCGCGACCCGACTTTGGGCCCGACACCGCGTCGTTGTCCACGGCCTCGATTGAATAGGTGACCCGGTCTCCAGGCGAGAGGTGCAGCCTGCCGAGGTCGAGGAGCGCGTCGCCCGCGATGCGCCGGGGCGCGTCGTCGGGCCGGCGCAGCGACACCCGTTCCTCCTTCGGATCTCCCGGGGCATGGAAGAGGAGTGCGATCTCCGAGAGGCCATAGTCGTCGCTGGCGTCGTAGTGGATGGTCACCACCTCGTGGGCATCCACCTCGATCCGATCCTTGGGGGCCGAGATCGTCACCTGGGGCGGCGCGTCGACGTCGATCGAGATTGGTACCGCGGGGCCTTCGGCCACCGTCCGGCCCCGAGCGTCGAGGAAGCGGAAGAAGTAGCCGCCCGCCCGGCTCACGAGGAACGCTCCGGATAGCTCGCGCGTTCCCGAGAGAGTCAGCGGGACCGTCGTTCCGTTGACCACGACGACGGCGCTGCGTACGTCTCGGTCGGCGCGCGTCCGCAGCCGGACCTCGGTCCCGGCGGGGGCCGACACCTCGCCGTTCGTGCCGGCGATTGCGCGGGGGGGGAGGTGGGTGTGGGCGGGATAGAGCAGCGTCAGCTCGACGTCCCCCGTGATCGGCTCGCGGCTCGCCGAAACCCTCGCCGCCGTCGGCGGCCGCGCCAGCGCGGCGAAGCCGTCTCGCAGCCGGGCCGGGCCTGCCACGGCGAGAACCAGATCGAGCAGCGCGACGGCGATGCCCAGGAGGGCGAGAAGCGCCGCCCCGCGACCTGGGAGGAGCCGCCCGAGATTCAGCGAGCCGGCCCGCTCGGCGGCCCAGCTGGCGTGCGCCTCGACCAGCGAGGGAGAGAACCCATCGCCTCCTGCGCCGCGCAGTTCGATTGCCGAGCGGAGGACCGAGCGCGTCGTCGGATCCTCGACCCGCAGCGCCGCCGCGAGCTCCAGGGCCGCCTCGCGGCGCTTCAGCGCGACGAACGCCGCTGCGGCGAGCGCGATGCCACCGGCCCCAGAGAGCGCCACGGCGCGTCGGAGAGAGTTGGGAGAGCCGAAGGCGCCGGTGGCGAACGCGAGCAGCCAGAGCGCCGAGAGCCCCGTCGCCACGCCGAAGGCAGCCTGGGCGCGGAGCCGGCGTCGGCGACGCAGGCCCCGGTCGACGAGCCGCTCCAAAACGATCGATTGCGACGAAAAACCGGCGGTCGAGGCTGGAACCGAGCTGGGCATCGGGGGCACCACCATAGCATCGTGTCTTTCTCCACCCGATCAAGGCTGCAATCGCGGAGCTGAACGCTTGCGCGGTCGGGTTCGGGTCGTTAGCCTCCTGGGCGATGACGATTCTCGGCCTCGCCGTGCTCTGGGGGGCCCTGACCGCCCAGCCGGGTCTCCCTCCGCCACTCGATGCTCGGCTCGAAGGCTTCGTGGCCCTCGAGCCCTCGAAGCGGCGGGAACTCTTGAAGGATCTCCCGCGCGAAGAGATCGCCCGCGCGCTCGCCGACACCCCGGCAGACCGTCTCCTGCGGCTCGGACGCGAGGGGCTCTCGAGGCTTGGCATCTATCGAATTCGGCTCGTGAAGGAGGAGCGAGTCGGAGGAGATCTGTTGGGGCCTCAGACGATCGACGTGACCGTGCGCGAGACCCCATTCGCGGTCCGCGGGGAGGTCATTGCGGGTCCGTCGCGAGGCCGGCGCTTCCTCTATGACGCTCGGAGCCGGCCGGACCAGATCCGAGCGCGCGAGGCGGGCCTGCTCGGCGTCGTGGCCGTTTGGGTCGGGATCGACTCGTCCCTGACCCGACGCGACACGAATCACCGCATCACCGATCTGGGTCTCGGTGGAATGTTGGCCCACCTCGAGCGGGACGATGCGGCGGCCAAGCCGTTCGGAGGGGAGCGGCGGAAGGACGAGGGATTTGGGGCCGCCGGCGCCTATTGCCTCACCTTCGAGGCTCCGCCTGGGGCCACCGGGCTCTACGCTCGGAGGGCCCGCCTCTGCATCGATCCCGCGGACGGCATCCTCCGAAGCATCGATGTCTGGGACGCCAAGGGTCTACTCGAGCGCTATCGGTTCGAGCTCGTGGGAGCGCGGCTCTCGCCTCCCCCCGACTTCTTCTCGGCGGATTCTTTCTGAGCAACTGTGGTGGGACCGGCCACGCCGGTCCCGTTCGTCGACGAACGAGGCCGGCGCGAGGCCGGCCCCACCACCAACTCTCTCAGGCCTTGCGGCGCCTGCTCGCCAGTGCGAGAAGGCCAAGCAGCCAGGCGAAACCGGCTGCGCCCCCGGGGCCGGTCGAACAGCCCTGGCCCTGTGCCGTGCCAGGAATCGGCGTGGGCGTCGCGTCGCTGATCGGCGCGGAGTCACTGCCGCCGGAGCTACTCCCCGATGCGACGGGCTGACCGCCAGAGCTACCGCTCGAGGTCGACGAGCCGCTGCCTCCGAAGCCTCCGAGACCTCCGCTCGAAGTGGAGCTCGAGCTGCTTCCGGAGCTCGAAGATCCGCCTCCCGAGCCGCCGAAACCCGATCCAGAAGTGGAGCCGGATCCGGGGCCAGCGGAGCTTCCGGAGCCGCTCGATCCGCCGGCGCCCGTGCTGCTGCCCCCTGAACTCGAGCTCACGCCGGTGTTGCCCGAGCTGCCGCTCGTTCCAACCGAACCCGACGATCCGCTGCTCGTGGTGGGGGTTCCAGACGACCCACTGGAGGAGCCTCCCGAACTGCTCGAGCTGCTCGAGCCGCCGCTCGTCGAGCCCGAACCGGACGGCCAGGCGGTCACCAGCGCGGCGACGTCGAGCGTGCCCCAGCCGGTGACCAGGTCATAGCCCGGGCCGGCCGACTCGCCCTGGACGCCGTTGAAGCTGTTGTTGCCCGTTGTGATGTCGTGAAAGGGCCCCGTTCCGGACTGCTGCTGGGCCTGGCCGAGCTTGTAGATGATCGAGTGGATGTCGCCGAGCCGGGAGCCGATCCGCTCGGAGAGCGCAGCGAAGAAGCCGGCGGCAAGCGGGGAGGCGACGCTCGTGCCGCCCACCGGGTCGAGCTGCCCGGGGCTGCTCGAATCAACCCCGACACCCGGGCTCTCGGCCGCCATCAGCGCGAGGTCCGGAACGTCCCGCATCTGGTCGCTCGGGGTCGAGCCGGTCTGCCAGGAAGGCTTGGTGAACAGGGTGCTCACGCCACCACCGCCGGCGCCGCCGCCTGCCGAACTCTCGTTCCAGGCTGCCTCCGCCTGGTACTGACCAATCGCGCCGTTCTGGTCGAAGTTCGGGCTGCCCTGCATCATGGAGCCGCCCATCGCGACGATCTCGGGAAACGCCGCCGGGAGGTCGACCGAGGCCCCCTGGCCGCCCTGACAGTCGTCGGCGCCGCTGTCGCCCGAAGCGGCGAACCAGGTCTGCCCCTCCGAGAGGCCCTGCTGGACGTACTGCTCGGTCGCCTGCGTGCTTCCCTGGAAGTTCGACTCACAGATGCCGAGGGAGATGCTGACGACGACCGCGTTCGAGAGCGTGCTCGCCGCGTAGTTGAGCCCGGTGGTGAAGACCTCGCTCGCCGGGGAGAGCACGAGGTTGATCGCGGAGGCGTTCGGAGCCCCGACGCTGTGCATCTGGACGTCCAGCTCGTACTCCATGTTGGCGCCCTGCTGGTCGTAGTCGCCGTTCGGGTTTGGCAGGGAGTCGGGCGTGTACTTCGCCGTCGCGTTCGAGACGTTCTGGTAGTAGTAGGCGACGTCCTGGGCGTTCGGCGGACCGCTCTGCTCCTGGGTGCCGATCACGGCGGTGACGAGCCCATTCGCTCCGTGTCCGGAGGAGAGCAGCGAGGACGAATCGTAGAAGTTGCGAAGGTCGTCCGCGCCGAGCGTGGGGCCGTTCGAGCCCTGGATGTAGTGCCGGAGGTGAATCCGCGTGTCGAGCCCGGCGATCTCGAGGATCCAAGGTGCGAGAGCCTCGGGCAACCGGGGGCTGCCCGAGAAGCTGCGGAATTGCCGCCCCTCCTCGATGGCTTCCCGTGGCTCGATCCCGAGCAGCCGCCGGACGTCACCCACCGTCCCGGTCGCGCCGAGGTAGATCTGGTTCGGCCAGCGCTCGACCTCGAACCCCGCGGTCGACAGCCACGCAGCCGCCCGGTCGTAAACATCGAGAGGGGCACCGAAGCGGGCGCCGAACTCCTCCGGGGTGAGCCACTGGTGGAACTCGGGCGATTCCGGATCCTGCAGGGCGGAGAGGAGCTGCCGCAGGCCCACCTCGTTCTGCACGCGGAGCGAGATGGCGAGGTGCGCGGGGAGATCGGCTGGAAGGACCGCGCCGAGCTCGGCCGGGGGGGCACCGTGGATCCAGCCGGGCGAGGCGGCGAGCGTCAGGAGAGAGAGGGCGAGGGTTGCCGGCATAGGCTGTCCTTTTTTTGGTCAGGCTGCGCCCGAACCGCGCCCATCGACAAGCAGAAATCAGGCCAACTACTTCCTGCTCGGAGGTGCGATGCCTTCTCGAGACATGCAACCAGTTGTTAATGCAGCCCATTGTGCCGCCGCCTGCGCCGGGAGCGCTCGGTGTACCAGAAGGCTCCGCGTTCAGTGGCTGTTGGCTACCCGAGCCGCGCCCGGTGCTCTTTTGCGAATGATCCACAATGAGTCCAGCTGGTTGACTTCTGTCTGAATCGTGGGCAGTCGTTAGGCCAGCCTCTAGACAGCTCCGCTGGCGGATTGGGCGATCGGGCTCGGATCCGGCCTCGCGGCGCTTGATCTGCCGGCCCATTGATGGTGGTGTTCCGCTGTGCTCAGCCCTGGCGCGCTGACGGGGTCGCCGGCCCGCCGATCCATCGTCTACTGGGCCCTCTCCGCCGGGCTGGTGGCCTCTCTCGCCCCGCTCCTCGCCGGCCCGGGACGACTCGTCGCGCTGGTGGAGAACGACCGCGGCCTCCCCTTCGCGCTCGCCGCGCTTCTCGCCGCGCTCGCGATCGGTGCCGGGGGGCTCCCGCTCGAGGAGATTCCCGTTGCGCGGGGGCTTCGCCTTCTCTGGCGCCGAGCCGAGGAGCATCCAGTGGCTTCGCTCGGGGTCGGGGTCGCGGCCGCTGCGACGCTCCTCGCGTTCGGGGCCCTGCGTCGCCATGATGCGCTCCGGAGCTCGGCCTTCGACCTCGGAATCTTCGACCAGGTGGTCTGGGAGGTTTCGCACGGCCACGGCCTCCATTCGTCCCTCAAGGGTGGATCGATCCTCGGGGATCACTTCGAGCCAGTTCTCTGGTTTCTCGGCCCCCTGGCGAGACTCTCGGCCGGCCCTTCGCCCCTGCTCTGGCTTCAAGCCGCCGCCCTCGCCTCCGCCGTCGTGCCGCTCCATCTGCTGGCCCACCGACGCTTCGGCGCTGGTCCGCTGCCGTGGGTCCTCTCGCTCGCGCTACTCCTCTATCTCCCGCTGCGCTCGATGGCGCTCCTCGACTTCCACCCGGAAGCCCTCGCGGTCCCGGCGCTCTTCTGGGCGTGCTTCGCCCTCGACGCTGGCGTCCCATGGCTGTTTTGGGCGGGGCTCGTGCTCGCGGCCCTCTGCAAGGAGAGCGGCTTCCTCGGGGCCTTCGGAGTCGGCGCCGCGGCCTGCTTCTCGGGCCATCGGCGCCAGGGGGCGCTCGCGATGGGGCTCTCCGGGGCAGGCTTTCTCCTCGTCGTCGGTTGGGTGATTCCCCATTTTCGGGGCGGCGCCAACGCCTACGTCGGCGAGCGATACGGCTACCTATCGGGGGGCAGCCTCGCGGGCCTCGTCGCTGCGCCGTTCGTCCACCCCTGGCTCTGCCTGCGTGGCCTCGTCTGGCCGCCCCGCAAGCTCGAGTACCTGGCGCGCCTCTTCGGCCCGCTCGCGCTGGCGCCCCTCTTTCGCCCGCGCTGGATCCTCGCCATGGCGCCGCTCCTCGCCATGAACCTCCTCGCCGACTATCCGCTGAGCCAGTCGATCCACACGCAGTACAACGCGGAGCTCATCGCGCTCATCTTCGCCGCGTCCATCGACGGCCTCGCCTGGGGGCTCCCGCGGCTGCGGCTCTCCCCCGAGCACGCGAGTCTCGGGCTGCTCTGCCTCTCGCTCGCGCTCTATGGCAGCGGCGAGCCGTTCGAGCAGATCGGTACGCCCATTTCGCAGCGGGCCATCCGTATCGTCCGCTCGCTCGAATCGATCCCCGCGGACGCGGCGGTCGCCGCCCAGCTCGACCTCCTGCCTCACGTCGCGCACCGCGACCAGCTGACGCTACTCCCCGCGCTCGGGAGCGCCGAGTACGCGGCCTTCGATCTCGCACAGCCGCTACCCCGCTGGAACGGCACGGCCGAGGAGAACCAAGCGCTATTGGCGCGGCTGCTCGCGTCGGGCTGGAAGCGGATCGACGGCGGCGCCGGCGACGGCTACCTACTCCTTCGGCGCCCCCCCGCTCCTCCGTGACCAGCGAGTTCGAGCTCATCGACGCGTTCGTCGGCGCGCTACCCCACGAGGGGGCAGGGATGCCGCTCGGTCCGGGCGACGACGCCGCGCTCCTGCGGGCGTCCCGGGGCCACGACCTGTGCGCGACCGTCGACGAGGTGCGGGAGGGGGTCCACTTCACCCGTCGCTTCTCGCTCGAGGACATCGGTCACAAGGCGCTCGCGGTCAACCTCTCGGATCTCGCTGCCATGGGCGCCCGGCCGCGCTGGTTTCTCTGCGCGCTCGAGCTCCCGCATGGGAGCGATCGACGGTCGATCGTCCGGATCGCGGCGGGAATGATGAGCCTCGCGGGCGAGCACGGCTGCCTGCTCGCTGGCGGCAACCTCTGCCGCGGCCCCGGGATCGCGATCACCGTGACCGCGCTCGGCGAGGTGCCGCGCGGGCGCGCGCTGCGGCGAGACGGCCTGCGGCCGGGCGATCTCTTGGCCGTGACGGGCGCGCTCGGTGGGGCCGCGCTCGGGCTGCAGCGGCTCTCGCGCGGGGGCGGCCGAGCCGGGGCGCTTCGGCAGCTCCGTCCCGCGCCCCGCGTCCGGGCCGGGCTTTCCGCCCGAGGCCTCGCGAGCGCTGCCATCGACGTCTCGGATGGCCTGCTCCAGGATCTGGGCCACCTGTGCGAGCGGTCCGGTTGCGGCGCCGAGGTCGATCCCTCGCGCCTGCCGCTCGATCCCGCACTGCGCGGCCGTCCGGACGGTCTCGCGCTCGCCCTCGGCGGGGGCGAGGACTACGAGCTCATCCTCGGCGTCCCCCCGCGCCGGTTTCCGCTCTTGCGGCGGCGGATCGAGCGCGCTGGCGTGCCGCTGACCGTCATCGGCGAGGCCACGCGCCGGCCCGGGCTCCGGCTGCTCGGGGCCGGGGGGGCGCCCGCTCTCCCGGCCGTCCGTGGCTTCCGCCACTTCTGATATTCTCCCGCTCCCATGCCGCCCGCCCTCGCCCTCGCCGTCCTCGCCCTCGCCGCCACGCCGAGTCTCCCCGCCGAGCTCGGCGAACTCGTCCGCGACGGCCCTCTCGGCCATAGCCACAGCGGCATCGAGGTCTATTCGCTCGACGACCACCGACCCGTCTTCGCCTCCCACGAGCACGACCTTCTGAACCCGGCCTCCAACACCAAGATCTTCACGAGCGCCTCGGCGCTCTTCCGGCTGGGGCCCGACTACCGCTGGGTCACCGAGATCTACCTCGACGCTCCGCTTCGCCGCGGTGCGGAGCGCGGCAACCTGACGATCCGCGGCAAGGGCGATCCCACCCTCGTCACCGAGCGGCTCTGGGAGATCGCGGGCGAGCTCGCGCACCAGGGGCTGCGCGAGGTCCACGGAGATCTCGTCCTCGACGACTCCTACTTCGACGGCGTCACCGATGGCCCAGGCTGGGATCAAGAGCGGACCGACCGCGCTTACCTCGCCCCGATCAGCGCGCTCGCCGCGAACTGGGGCAGCTTCGCGATCTACGTCTCGCCGGGCGAGGGGAGCGGCGCGAAGGCCCGCGTCGAGCTCGATCCGATGAGCCCGTTCTTCAAGCTCGAGTCCGAGGTGACGACCGGCGGCCGCTCGCGCCACCTCGTCACCAGCGGCTATGCGGCCCGCGATGGCTACCACGTTCGGGTGCGGGGTCGCATTCCAGCCGGGGCCGCCACCGCCGCGCTCTGGCGTCGCGTTGGCGACCCGACGCTCTACACGGGCGAGACGTTCAAGGCCCTCCTCGCGCAGCGGGGGATCCGCGTGACCGGCCGGGTGCGGCGGGGCCGGCTGCGCGATTCGGCGCGGCTCTTCTACGCGGCCGAGAGCGACTCGCTCGACATCGTACTCAAGCGGCTCAACAAGCAGAGCTCGAACTTCGTCGCCGAGATGCTTCTCAAGACTCTCGCCGCCGAGGTCAAGGGCGTCCCCGGGACCTGGCCCAACGGCGTCGAGGTCGTCGCCGACTTTCTCGAACGGGAGATCGGCATCCCGCGGGGAAGCTACGTCATGAAGAACGGCAGCGGCCTCAACGACGTGAACCGCTTCTCGGCCGATCAGGTCGTCCGGGTGCTCTCCTACGTCTACGATCGCATGTCGCTCGCGCCCGAGCTCGTCTCGTCCTTGCCCATCGCCGGCAAGGACGGGACCGTCCGTTTCCGAATGGAGGACACCCCCGCTGCCGGCCGGGTGCGCGTCAAGACCGGAACGCTCGAGGACGTCACCGCGCTCTCCGGCTACGCCGTGAGCCTCGGCGGGGAGCACTTCGCCTTCTCCGTGCTCGTCAACGACTTCCCCTCCTCGCTGCGCCGCGCCATCGCCGCCGAGGACGCCTTCGCCGTCGAGCTCGCCTCGGCGGGGGCCAGCGACGCGAGCGCTCTCGGGAAGGCCGAGTTGCCCGGCGATCCGGGCGCGGCGCGTGCCCGAGCCCAGACCTACCTCGCTCTCTCTCGCGCGCAGGATCCATCGGCGGCCCCGCGCCTGCGGGCGGCCGTTCGAACCGAGCGGCTCCCGGCGCTGCGCGCGCTCGCGGCCGCGGCGCTCTATGAGTCGTCGCCCGACGACCCCGAGGCGGTCGAGGCGCTCGTGGACACGCTGCCCTCGACCTCCGTCGATCTCGGCGGCTTGCTCTCGCTCTCTCAGCAAGCCGGCGAGCCTGCCCCGCTCGTCGCCGCGCTCGTCGACCTCGCGAGCGACGGCGACCCGCAGGGACTCGCGGGGTTGCTCGGCCTCGCGAGTCTCGAGCCACCGGCCGGGGCCGGGAGCGCCTACGCGGATTCCTTGAGCCACGGCCTCGCCGACGTCGCCTTCCAGGCGCCGCAAGAGCTGCTCGAGGCGCTCGCCGGCGCGCCGAGCGCCGAGGCGGAGCATTTGGTCGGACAGCTCGCGAAGGGGCTCGTCCAGAATCCCCAGGCCGACGTGCGCTTCGGCGAAGCGCTCGTCGAGGCCTCTCAGGCTCCGACCGAGGTGGGCAACGTCGCGAAGCGGGTCCAGGCGGCGCTTGCCCAGGCCCGCAGCGCCGCCACCCTGCGCAACGTCGAGAACTCCGCCGTCCCCCGCGTCGACAAGCCGAGCGCCCCCCGCGCGGGGGGCTGACGGCGGGGCGGGCTGTTGGGCGTCAGTCGAGTTTGCTAAGGTCCCCGTCGCAATCTTCGTAAGGAGCAGAACCATGGCCGGCAGCGGTGTGAACAAGGTGATCCTCATCGGCAACCTCGGGGCCAACCCCGAGCTGCGCTACACGCCCGGCGGCCAGGCCGTGGCCAACTTTCGCATCGCCACGAACGAAAAGTGGACCGACAAGTCGGGCCAGTCGCAGGAGCGGACCGAGTGGCACCGCATCGTCGTCTGGGGGAAGCTCGCCGAGCTCTGCAATCAGTATCTGCAGAAGGGGCGGCAGGTGTACGTCGAGGGGCGGCTCCAGACTCGCGAGTGGACCGACAAGGAGAACCACAAGAACTACACGACCGAGGTGGTCGCCCAGCAGGTCACCTTCCTCGGCGGCCGCGACGGCGCCGGCGCCGGCGCCGGCGGCCCGCGGGGTCGCGGCGAGGCCTCTCCGGACGACGGTTTCGGCCCGCCTCCGCCCGAGATGGGCGGAGAAGGCCCCGGTCCTTCCTCGGACGACGTCCCCTTCTGAGCCCCGGGTCGCTGAAGCGGCGACGACTGCTTCAGAGAACCTGCTAGGATGGGGGAGATGCGCGCCGCCCGCGAAGACTCCGAACTCGTCGCCCTCCGCGGCCGGCATGATTCGGGTCCCCAGCTCAAGCTGGCCCAGAGCGCGGGCGAGCGGCAGGTGATCGTTCGGATCTCTCTCTTCACCAAGATCCTGACGGGCTACATTCTCCTCAGCGTGGTCTTCCTCGGGCTTCCGCCCACCGTGCGGGCCATGGGAATCCCGGCGCCGGTCGACGCCTGGGTCTGCCTTGGGCTCGAGGTCGCCTTCGCCCTGCTCTTCGCTTTCCTGACCAGCCGAATCCTGTCTGGAATCCGGGCGCTCAACCGCTCGGCGCTCGAGATCAGCCGCGGCGACCTCTCGAAGCCGGTCGTGCAGCAGCGGCTGCTGCGGCTCGGCGCGGACGAGATCGACGAACTCGCCCAGTCGATCGCCAACATGCAGGAGAATTTGCGCGACCTGGTCTCGCACATCCAGCGGACCTCCCACAGCGTCGCCGACTCCGCCTCGGACATGCTCCACTGGTCCGAGAACGTGAACGGTTCGACCGAGGAGGTCGCCCGCTCCGCCACGCGGATCGCCGCCGGCGCGACCGATCAGCGACGCTCGGTCGATGAGACCTCCTCGTTCATCACTGCGATGGCGAGCTCCACCCAGCAGTCGGCCCAGAGCGCCCTCGCGGCCCTCCAGGCGGCGAACGCCACGGCCTCCACCGCCGAGGACTCGGGGGCCGCCGTCCGCGCCGCCGCGGAGAAGGTCAAGACCGTCTTCGACCGGATCGAGGCGGCGAGCGGCCAGCTCTTCGCCTTCGGCGAGAAGACGCACGAGATCTCGAAGATCGTCGACGCCATCACGGCCGTGGCCCAGCAGACGAACCTCCTCGCCCTGAATGCCACCATCGAGGCCGCGAGGGCGGGCGACGCCGGGCGCGGCTTCGCGGTCGTCGCCGAGGAGGTTCGCAAGCTCGCCGAGCGGGCCGGCGGATCGGCCGAGCAGATCTCGCGTCTCGCGAGTGAGATCGCCGGCCGCTCGAGCGGCGTCGTCGGCGCCATGCGCGAAGGCATCGACGACCTCGCCAAGGGTCGCGAGCAGCTCAACTCCATCCTCCTCGGCCTCGAGGGAATCTCGGCCACCGCTCGCACCGGCGCCCGCAAGGTCGAACTCATCACCTCCTCGGCGAAGGAGCAGCAGAGTCGCTCCGAAGAGATGGTCCGGGCGATCGAGCACATCTCCCAGGTCGCGAATGCGAATGCCGTCGCCACGGAGGAGGTCTCGTCGGCCATCCGCGAGCAGACGAGCAGCATCGCCCAGATGACCTCCTCCGCCCAGGAGCTGACGAACCTCTCCCTCGAGCTCCAGACCGTCGTCTCGAGGTTCCGCCTCCAATGACGGGCTCCGAGGCCATCGTGCCCGTCGCTTCGGGCCCCGTCGCCGGCGAGCCCGAGCCGCGGATCCACGTCCGGGTGGGCAACGCCTTCTTCGGCCTGCCGCTCGCGGCGATCCGCGAGGTCGCCCTCCTCGGCCCGCTCACGCGGCTCCCTGGGCGCGCCCCCGGCGCGCTCCTCGGCGTCATGAACCTGCGGGGCCGCGTCGTCCTCGTCGCCGACCTCGGTCTCGTGCTCGGCGGAGAGCCGGCCCACCGCGGCGCGGCCTCCGAGCGCGTACTCGTCGTCGACGAGGGACGGCGGGACGTGGCGCTCCTCGTCTCCGAGGTGCTCGAGATCGCCCACCTCGCCGCCGAGGCCGAGCAAGACGGCCTGCCCCCCCGCTCGGTCGAGCCGCTCGCGACCGGCGAGCTTCTGCAGCGCATCGCCGGCTTCGTCGAAGCCCGCGTCAACGATTTCGCATAGCTCTCTGGAGGTGTCTGCCGAATGGTCAAGCGGGTTCTAGTCGTCGATGACGCCATCTTCATGCGCAACATGATCAAGGACATCTTCGCGAGCGGCGGCTTCGAGGTCGTCGGCGAGGCCTCGAACGGGCTCGAGGCCATCGAGCGGTACAAGGAGCTGAAGCCCGACCTCACGACGATGGACATCGTCATGCCCTTCAAGAGCGGCATCGAGGCCACGCGCGAGATCGTCAAGGCCGATCCCCGCGCGCTCATCCTCATGTGCAGCGCCCTCGGGCAGGAGTCGCTCGTCATGGAGGCAATCGAGGCCGGTGCCATGGACTTCGTCGTCAAGCCGTTTCGTTCGGACGATGTCCTGGCGGTGGCGAGAAAGGTGCTCGGCGACGGCCCGAAGTGAGCCCTCGTCGTGGCGGGGAGCGGCGCGCGTGGATCTGTCCAAATACCTCGGGCTCTTCGTCTCGGAGGGAGGGGAGCACGCCGAGCAGATGGCTCGGGAGCTTCTTCAGCTCGAGGGCGCCGCCGTCGCCCCCGAGGCGATCGACTCCATCTTCCGCCATGCCCATTCCATCAAGGGGATGGCCGCCTCGATGGAGTTCTCGGAGATCACCGAGCTCGCCCACGCCGCGGAGAGCCTCGTCGGCGCCCTGCGGCCGCCCCGCGCTGGCAGCGTTCCCCGGGCCACCGTGGACGCGCTCATGGCCGCCGCCGAGCGGATCGCCGTCCTGATCCGAGAGCGCGGCCGGGGCCAGCAGGGCGAGGGCAAGGATCTCACCTTGCTGCTCCGCGGCCGTGCCGCCGATCCGTGGTCCGAGCCCGTTGCCGAGGCGATTCCCCTCAAGGTCGAGCCCGCCGTCTCGCTGCGCGATCGGCTCCGGACCGTCCGCGTGCGCGGCGAGACGCTGGACGAGTTGCTCGACGTCGCGGGCGAGCTCCTCCTCGAGACCTCCCGGCTGCGCGAGCTCGCGCGCCAGGCGCGCGAGCCGCTGCGCGCCGCGCTCGACGAGAGCGTGGACCGGATGCACTCCCGGCTGCGCACGCTGCACCAGCGCGTCGTGGCGGCTCGGCTGACGCCGCTCTCCGTCCTGACCGACCAGCTCCCACGTCACCTGCGCGACATCGCCCACCAGCTCGGCCGCGAGGTGGAGCTCTCCGTCGCTGGCGCCGAGGTGGAGGTCGATCGGGCCATCGTCGACGAGATCGCCGACGCGCTCCTCCATCTCCTGCGCAATTGCATCGATCACGGCATCGAGCCGCCGGCGGAGCGCGAGGCGGCCGGTAAGCCGCGCGCGGGCCGGCTTCGCGTGGAGGCCCGGCGCGAGCGCGAGCGACTCATCCTCGAGGTCGCTGACGACGGCCGCGGCTTCGACACGAAGAAGCTGCGCGCGGGCGCCGTTCGGCGCGGGCTGCTCTCAATCGCCGCGGCAGAGGAGCTCTCCGATCAGGAGTCCCTGATGCTCGCCTGCCTGCCCGGCCTGTCGACCTCCGATCGGGTCACCGAGATCTCGGGCCGAGGCGTCGGAATGGACGCGGTCAAGAACGCCATCGAGGGGCTCGGCGGGACCCTCGCCATCGAGTCGACCCCACTCGAGGGCACGCGCTTCGTCCTGCGTCTCCCCCTCAACGTGGCGCTCATTCAGGTCCTCCTCGCCGAGGTGGAGCGCGAGGTCATCGCGCTCCCGATCTCCAAGGTACTCGCTGCCATCGAGATCCCGAGCGGGCACGGGCGCACCTTCGAGTTTCAGGGCGACGAAGCCCCCGTCTACTCGCTCGGCTCCTTGCTGGAGTGGAAGGAGATCGCCGCCGGCTCCGCCGCCGGCCGGCCCGTTCTGGTCGTCGACGGGGGGGGCAAGCCCGTGGGGCTCGCCGTCGATCGGCTCGTGGGGCAGCACGAGGCCCTGCTCCAGCCGCTGGCGGGTCCGCTCGGCCAGTTCCCCGGACTCTCCGCGGTCACCCTTCTCGGCTCGGGCCGGCCCGTCTTCGTCCTGGACGTGCCGCGGCTCCTCGAGGCTTGAATGAGCGGCTCCGCCGACGAATCGAGCCGCTGGAGTTCGCTGCAGCTCGATGCCCTGCGCGAGGTGGGCAACGTGGGCTGTGGCTGCGCCGCCGGCGCGCTCGCCCGGCTTCTCTCGGGACGGCGGATCGAGAGCGAACTCCCCGCCTCCGCCGAGCTCGGCCCCGATGCCTTCGGCCGCCTCCTCGGGACCGGAGCGGAGGCGCTCTGGGTGGCCGAGCTCGACCTGAGAGAGGGGTTGAGCGGTAGGCTCTTCTGCGCCGTTCCGCCGCGCGCCGCCGACGAGCTGCTCGAGCGGCTCCTCCCCGAGGGCGGGGCAGCGGGCACGGCCCTCTCGGCGCTGAGCGAGGCCGCGAACATCCTCGCCTCCGCGTACCTCGACGGCGTCGCGGCCCTCACCGGCCGCCCCGTCGTCCCCTCTCCTCCGCGCGTCGAGCGGCGTCGCGCCGCCGATCTCGATCGCGCCTTCATGGAGTCACCCTCCAGCGGCTCGGTCGCGGTGGCCACCTGGTTTCATGCGACCGGCGATCACCCGTTTCGCGCCTGCCTCGTCTTCGTGCCCACCAGCGCCTCGCTCGGCGATCTCTTCTCTTGGCTGCGGCTGTCCGCATGAGCCCGCAGCGGCTGCGGGCGCTCTTGCGCCGGGTCCGTTCCGGCCGGCTCCCGGTCGCGCAGGCGCTCGAGGAGCTCGCCGCGCTGCCGTTTCGCGATCTCGGCTTTGCGAAGGTCGATCGGCACCGGGCGCTCCGACAGGGCTTTCCGGAGGTGGTCTTCGCCCAGGGCAAATCGCCCGAGCAGGTCGCGAGCATCGCTCGGGCGATCTCCGAGGACGGAGGGCCCGTCCTCGTCACGCGCCTCTCCGAGGTGCAGCTCGGTCCGCTGCGGGCCGCCGTCCCGGGCGGCCGCCACCACGCGCCCGCGAGGCTCTTTCTCAAGGGGAGGGCGCGGCCGGTCCGCGGGGCCCGGGTCGCGATCCTGAGCGCCGGTACGAGCGACGAGCCGGTCGCCGAGGAGGCCGCCTGGACGGCCTGGGCGGCGGGCTGCCAGGTCGACCGCCACTACGACGTCGGCGTCGCCGGCCTCCACCGGCTGCTCGCGAGGCGGAGCGCCATCGAGCGGGCGCGGGCGCTCGTCGTCGTCGCCGGGATGGAGGGGGCGCTCGCGAGCGTCGTCGGCGGGCTCTCGCGCCGGCCGGTCATCGCAGTCCCGACGAGCGTCGGTTACGGCACGAGCCTCGGCGGCGTCACCGCGCTGCTCGGCATGCTCAACAGCTGCGCCTCCAACGTCGTCGCGGTCAACGTCGACAACGGCTTCGGGGCCGGCTACTTCGCCTCCCTCGTCGCGCGGCGGTCCTCGTGAGGCATCTTCTCCTCGAGCCGATCGGAGGCATCAGCGGCGACATGTTCCTCGCCGCCGCCTGCGACCTCGGCCTCGAGCTCGGGGAGCTCGAGGAGCTCCTGCATCGCGGCGGAATCGGGGGCTTTCACATCGAGCGGTCGCGGGCCGAAAAGGGTGCCCTCGGCGGTACCCAGCTTCGGGTTCATGTCGAACACGGGCACGGGGAGACGCCCGGCCACGCCCACGGCCATCGCGGTTGGCGCGAGATCCGCGAGATCCTCGGGCGTCCCGCCTTCGCTGGGCCGGTGGGTGAGCGCGCCGCCGCCGCCTTCGAACGGCTCGCCGTCGCCGAGGGCAAGGTCCACGGCGTACCGCCCGAGGCGGTCGAGTTCCACGAGGTCGGCGCGCTCGACTCGATCGTCGACCTCGTGGGTGGCGCCTGGGCGCTCGAGCGGCTCGGCGCGCCCGTCGTCCATGCGCGCCCCCCGCCGCTGGGCTCGGGGATCGTTCAGAGCGAGCACGGCCCGTTGCCCGTCCCGGCGCCGGCCACGCTGGCGCTGCTCGAGGGCCGCCCCGTCCTCTGGGAGGGGCAGGGCGAGACCACCACCCCCACCGGTGCCGCCATCCTCGTCGCCTGGGCCACCTTCGAGCCGCCCCCGGCCGTCACGATCGAGCGGACTGGCCACGGGATTGGCCACGCCGACTGGAGCGATCGGCCCAACGTCCTGCGGCTCTCCCTCGCCCGCTCGGACGAGGGGAGCGATCCCGCCTCGGTCGGTCTGCTCGAGGCGCACCTCGACGACGCCTCGCCCCAGCTCCTCGGCCACCTCATGGATCTCCTGCTCGAGCACGGGGCACTCGACGTGGGCTACGGACCGCTCTTCATGAAGAAGGGGCGCCCCGGCCAGCGGCTCACCGTGGTCTGCCGCGCCGCGCAGCGCGCCGACCTCTCTGCCCTCGTCTTGCGAGAGGCCACGAGCCTTGGGGTCCGCTGGTCGCCGGTCGAGCGCGAGGAGCTCGATCGGCGCCACGTCACCGTCGAGACGGGGCACGGTCCGGTGCGGGTGAAGCTCGGGCTGCGCGGCGCCGAGATCTGGAACATGGCCCCGGAGTACGACGACTGCGTCGCGGTTGCCCGGGGCCGCGGCGTGCCGCTCAAGGACGTGATGGCCGCCGCGCTCGCCGCGGCTCAGCGCGGCTCGAGCCGGAAGTGATAGCTCTTCGGCCGGGTGAGCTCCTCGATCCCCCAGCGTGAGAGCGAGAGCCCGCGCCCCGACTCCTTGACCCCGACCCAGGGAAGCATCGGGTCCAGGTAGTCGCACCGGTTCAAGAAGACCGTGCCGACGTCGAGCCGCCTCCCGAGCCGCCGCGCGCGGTCGGGGTCGGCGCTCCAGATCGCGGCCGTCAGCCCAAAGCGGCTCGCGTTGATCGCCTCCACCGCCTCTTCGTCGGAGCGGACGCGGCCCACTGCGACGAGCGGGCCGAAGCTCTCCTCGGCGAGGAGGTCGCTGCCGGCCGGCGCGTTCGCCACCACGGTCGGCTCGAGGAAACGGCCTCGGCCCTCCACGCTCGTTGGGCGGCCGCCCGCGACGAGCCGTGCTCCGGCCGCGACCGCGCGGGCGGCCTGGCCCGCGAGCGCCTCGGGCGCACCCGGGGTCGCGAGCGGCCCCATCGTCGTCCCCGGCGCCCGGGGGTCGCCCAGGCGGTAGGCCCGCGCCGCAGCCGCGATGCCCTCGACGAAGCGGTCGAAGTGGCGCTCGTGGACGAAGATTCGCTTGATGCCGCAGCAGCTCTGGCCGGCGTTGTAGAAGGCGCCGTCCGCGAGGTTCTCGATCGCGTGGCCGAGATCCGCGTCCTCCGCCACGTAGGCTCCGTCCTTGCCGCCGAGCTCGAGGCCGATCCCGAGAAACCTCCCGGCCGCCGCGAGCTCGATCTGCCGGCCGCCTTCCACCGAGCCCGTGAACGCGACGTAGCCCACCTCGGGGCGGCCGATGAGCTCCCGCAGCACGTCGTGAGGCGCGAAGAGGCTGCGCACCAGATGCTCCGGCGCGCCGGCGGCGCGAAAGGCGCGCTCGAACTGCGGCCCGCAGAGCGGCGTGCGGCTCGACGGTTTCAGGATGACTCCGTTGCCCGCGAGGACCGCCGCCGCCACCGCGTTCACCGCGGTCAGCAGCGGGTAGTTCCAGGGGGCGACGTCGAGCACGACGCCGACCGGCTCGCGCACGACCGCGCGAAAGAAGCCGGCCTTGGGGGGCAGCGGCGTCTCGGCGAGCGCCTCGGGCGCGAGCGCGGCGAGCGCGCGGGCGCGGTCGGCGAGGGTGCTCACCTCGGCCGTCGCCTGCGCGAGCGGCTTGCCCATCATGCGCGTGATCTCGAGCGCCACCCGAGGGGCGTCGGCGACGAAGGCGTCCGCGAAGCGGCGCACGAGCTCGGCCCGCTCGCTCACTGCGCTCTCGCCCCACTCGCGCTGGGCGGCGGCCACCTGGCCGAGTAGCCGCTCGGCCTCCGCGCTCGTGGCGAGCGGCGCCTCGCAGGCGACCTCTCCCGTGAATGGGTCGTCGACCCGGATCGTCGAAGGCATCAGTGACCTCGATTCGAACCGAAAGAGTGGGTTCGGTGAGAGGATTTTGCCAGGCCACCCGCTCTGCCGCGCCGCCGCGTCATTGGTCCACGCCGCTTCGTTCATCGGATTCTTCGGGTTCCACGTGAACGAGGACGTCCACCACGCCGGGGAACGCCGTCTCGACCCGGTGCTTGACCGCGTGGCCGAGGCCGTGCGCCAGCCGGATCGGCATCTGCGGGTCGACCTGGATGTGCAGGTCGACGTAGACGGCGCCCGGCGCGCCCCGGGAGCGGATCTTGTGGCAGCCGAGCACCCCCGCGACCGCGCGCGCCTCCCGCTCGATCGCGCCGGGATCGAGCTGGGCCGCGTCGGCGAGGGCAACCAGGCTCGTCGAGACGATCCCGTAGGCGCCGTAGCCGACGACCAAGAGGACGAGGAGCGCCGCCACCGCGTCGGCGCGACCGAAGCCGAGCCGCGAGAGGCCGAGACCGAAAGAGACGATCAGCGTCCCCACGACGTCGAGCCGCTGGTGCCGGACGTCCGCCTCCACGAGGAGGCTCTGGCTCTGGCTCTGGTGCAGCACCCGGGCCTCCCAGCTCGAGACGCCGAAGGTCAGCGCCGCCGAGCCCAGCACCGCGACGATGCCGAGGTCGGCCGGGTGGGGGGGCCTGCGCCCCGCGAAGAGGCTCTCGAACCCCGAGACGCCGATCTGCAGCGCGCCCGTGGCGATGAAGAGGCCGACGGCCAGCGTGCCGAGGAGCTCGATGCGCCGGTGGCCGTAAGGGTGGCCGCTGTCGGGAGGCTGCGCTGCCCAGCCAGCGGCGAAGAGCGCCACGGCGGAGCCGAGGGCGTCGACCAGGTTGTGAAAGCCGTCCGCCTCGAGGCCGATGCTCGCGACCAGTCTCCCGTAAGCGATCTTGCCCGCCGCGAGGAGCAGGTTCATGAGGAGCGCGACCCCGATCGCCTGGGTCGCGCGGAGCCGTCGCGGGCGGCTCGGTGCGAGCGAAGCTGGAGCGGTCTCTGCCATGGGTCTCGGACCGGAGAGTAGCGCGGCCCCACTTGGGTTGGAACGGTGCGCGGGGCGCGATTCGTTCCCATGAATTCCGTGGGCGGCCCGGCCGTCCATTGGGCAGGTAGGCGGCTCGACGAACCACGGCCTGCCCACCGGTACCGAAAACTGGAGGCGTGTCATGCGCGCAGTGCTCGTGTCTCTTGCGGCAGGCCTGTTTCTCATGAGCGGCGGCTGCATCCTGATCGCCGACGACGGTGGTGCTTCCCCCTTCGGCGGGATGAGTTGTAGCTCCGCGCTCGATTGCGGCCCGAGCTCGTGCTGCTATCAGGGAGGCTGTCAGAGCTCGACGACGGCGGCTCCCGGCCCCTGCAACGTCGATTCCGACTGCCCGTTCCCCGCCGTCTGCGACCAGGGTCACTGCGGCGGCCTTTGCACGAGCGACGCCGAATGCGCACCCGGCCAGCTCTGCGATCCCCAGCGCGGCGCCTGCGTCGTGACAGGCGGATCGAGCGGCGCAGCCAGCGGCTCGAGCTCGGGCGGCAGCAGCGGTGCGGGCGCAGGCGGCAACGTCTACTGCTTCCAGAACAGCGAGTGCCCGACGGGCTGGTACTGCAACACCGAGATCGGCATCTGCGCGGTCGGTGGGCCGACCGGCACGAGCTCCGGCGGCTCGAGCGGCGGAGTCTCGGGCGGGTCCAGCTCCGGTGGCTCGAGCAGCTCGAGCGGCGGTGCCTCGGGCGGGTCCAGCTCCGGTGGCTCGAGCGGCTCGAGCGGCGGTGCCTCGGTCGGATCCAGCTCCGGTGGCTCGAGCAGCTCGAGCGGCGGAGTCTCGGGCGGATCCAGCTCCGGTGGCTCGACCTCCGGCGGCAGCTGCGGCTGCGGCACGAGCGGGGGCCGCGACCTGAGCCACGTCCCGGTCGGCGCTCCTTGCCAGAGCGACGCCGACTGCGGTCAGAACGGCCTCTGCCAGCCACCCATCGACCTGTCGAATGGGCTCAGCCCGACGGTCTTCTCGGGCGGCTACTGCACGGCCGTCAACTGCGACGCGAACAGTCCCTGCCCGCAGGGCTCCGAGTGCTTCTCCTACCCGGAGGGCTCGACCCCGGCTCTCTACAGCCTCTGCCTCGCCTCGTGCGGGACGAGCGCCTGCAGCCGGCCCGGCTACACCTGCAGCGCCGTCGGCGACCCGATCTTCGCCTGCCTGCCGGAGTGCCAGCAGGACATCGACTGCGGGCCGAACCTCGTCTGCGACAGCGGAGCCTGCGCTCCGCCCTGCCAGCAGAACTCCGACTGCGCCGCCGGCCTCGTCTGCGCGAGCCAGCACTGTCAGGCCGGCCCCCCCCAGAGCTGCAGCACGTGCGCTGCGTGCCCCTCCGGCCAGAGCTGCCAGAGCGGCGAGTGCGTGACGACCTGCAAGGTCGATGCGGACTGCCCGCTCGGCGAGCGCTGCGGCTGCACGGGCATCTGCGGCTGAGCAGATTCGAGAGCCGTTGCAGGAAAGGATGGGCCCTCCCCCGCCGGTTCGGGGGAGGGCTTCGTCCGTCTCGGGAGCCGGCTCCCGTCGCCGCGTCGCGTTCAGGGGGCGGTGGCCGGCACGCCGCTCTCGTGGGGCCCGGGCTGCCCACCCGGCGCGCGGGCGTTGTTCGCCCCGTTCCCCTCCCGGTTTCCGGGCGGGAAGCTCCCGGCGCGGGTCACATCCACGACGAGGGCGACGTTCTGGCCGAGCCGCGGCCGGTAAGCCGCGCGAATCGGGACGCCCTCCTTGATGTCGCCGACCGCCGCCGGTCGGCCCTCGGCGCTGACGACGGTCTCGCGGCTCAGCCGAAGCTGCATGCGCCGCCCGCCCGCCTCGTCTACGAGGACGATGTTCCGGTACTTGTCCACGGCGGCCACTCGGCCGGTGACGATCCGGTGCTGCTCGGTCTCCTCGCGAAGCGCGGCCCCGGTCTCGTCCCTGCGCGCCCCCGTGCTGGCGCAACCCACGGTCGCGGCCATCGCGGCCAAGAGGATCCACTTGCCCATGGTTCGCCCCTCCCTCTCCCGAAAGGGTAGGGACGGCGGCGCCGGCGCGACAACGGCGCCGTCAGGCCGACGAGGCCGCGGCGGCGCTCGGGTGAGCGCCCGCCGCCAGAGGGGTCGAGGGCTCCCTCGACATCCGTGGCCGCTGTGTCTCGATGATGCCGATCCGCATCG
Organism: Myxococcales bacterium; assembly: GCA_021783235.1. Classification (GTDB taxonomy): domain Bacteria; phylum Myxococcota; class Myxococcia; order Myxococcales; family JAKAPL01; genus JAJXUD01. The sequence continues at coordinate 63,492 of JAJXUD010000008.1, forward strand.
TGGCGAGGAAGGCGACGAGCGAAGCGAAGAGGATCGGCGTCGCGAGGTCGAGTCCAGAGAGCGAGGTGAGTAGAATGGTCGTGCCGATCGGGGTCTTCGTGACGCCCACGTTCACGGCGGCCATGCCGGCGAGCATGGCGACCTGGGGGTCGAGGCCCGGGACGGTCGCCGCCACGGCGCGCCCGAGGCAGGCGCCGATGAAGAAGAGCGGGAAGAAGAAGCCGCCGCGGAAGCCGGCGCCGAGCGTCACGCCGATCGCGACCGCCTTGACGAGCGCGAGGAGCAGCCAGCCCGACGCGGCATGGTGGGCGGAGAGCAAAAGCGAGATCTGCTGCTCGGAGAAGAAGAGCGTCTCCGGGTGGTGCCAGGCGAGCAGGCCGAGGCAGAGGCCGCCGAGCGTCCCACGGACCACGGGGTGGAGCGGCATCTGCTCGAAGCCGTGGAAGACGAGCCTGAAGAGGCCCACGAAGGCCACCGCCGCGGCAGCGCCGACGAGCCCCAGGCCCACGCCGGTCTCCACGTCCGAGAGCGCGTGGAAGACGTGGGGCGCGAACGGCCAGATGGGGCCGATGCCCACCGGCGTGAGCCCGCGAAAGACCAAGAACGCGAGGCTGGCCGAGAGGATCGCCGGCAGGAGCGCCTCGTAGTACTCGAGGCCGCGCCGGTGCGGGATCTCGAGGGCGAAGAACGCGCCGCCGAGCGGGGCGCCGAAGAAGGCGCCGAGCGCCGAGGCCATGCCGGCGAGCGTCGCGATCCGCATCGAGCGCGGCCGCAGCCGCAGCTTCGCCCCGAGCCAGCTGCCGAGACTCCCGCAGAGCTGGACGAGCGGCGCCTCGGGGCCAGCGCTGCCGCCGAAGGAGATGGAGAGCAGCGAGTTGACCGCCATCGACGGATTCTGCGCGGGGTCGATGCGGCCGTTGCGCATGTGGAGGTTGTTGACGACGGTCGAGATCTCGCCCGGCGCGCCCATTCGCCAGAGCGCGACCCCCACCAAGGTGCCGCCGATCGCCGTGGTCACCGGCAGCGGAATCCGGGCGAGCGGTCCCGTCGCCCAGATCCAGCGCATCAGCCCCTCGAGCGCCGAGTAGTAGAAGCAGGCGATGAGTCCGCCCCCGATCCCGATGATCGCGGCGAGGGCGAAGACGCGGTTGTCCCAGCGGAGTCGCCGGTAGACACCCGCGCGCAGGAGGCGAAAGCCGCGCTCCAGCGGCGAGCTCGGCTTCGGCTGCCTCGGCTGCATCGGGCCTCCCGGCGCTAGCGGGCGCGCTTGCCGCGGCGGAGCGCCTTGTTGCGGCGCGTACGCTTGCGACGGAGCTGGCTTTGGCGTGACTTGCTGCGATTCTTGATGCTGCGCTTCGATCGGTTCTTCGCGGGCATGCGACGACCTCCTGTTCGGAGGTTCTACCACACCCGCGCGAATTCGCGGCCAACGAAGAGAAACCGTTGACGTCCGAACGACGATGGGGGTACGACGGCCCCATGGCCGCCCGACAGAGGCTCGCTCGCTCGCGAGAGAGGCGCTCGACCCGTCCCATCGACCTGCGGCGGGCGTCGTTCGTGGCCCGAGCCCGCTCGGTCCTCTCGGTCGAGGCCGCCGCCGTTCGAGGCCTCGTCGATCGCGTGGGCGACTCCCTCGCCGAGGCCGTCGAGGCCATCCTCGCCTGTCCGGGCCGCGTGGTCCTCACCGGCATGGGCAAGAGCGGTTTCATCGCTCAGAAGCTCTCGGCCACCTTCGCCTCCACCGGCACCCCCTCGCTCTACCTTCACCCCGCCGAGGCGCTCCACGGCGATCTCGGGCGCGTCGTGCGCGACGATCTCGTCCTCGCCCTCTCGAACAGCGGCGCCACCGACGAGCTGCTCCGGCTCGTGCCGGCGGTGCGGCGCATCGGCGCGCGGATCGTCGCCATGACCGGCGACGCGGGCTCGCCGCTCGCTCGCGCGGCCGATCTCGTGCTCGACATCGGTCCGGTCGACGAGGCCTGCCCGCTCGGCCTCGCGCCGACCGCCTCCACGCTCGCGCTCCTCGCCATGGGCGACGCCCTCGCCATGACCGTCCTCGAGAACCGGGAATTCGGGAGCGACGAGTACGCGCTGCTCCACCCGGGCGGCTCGCTCGGCCAGGCCGTCCGCCGCGTCGCCGAGCTGATGCGGACCGGTCCCGCGAACCCGGTCGTCGCCGAGCAGGCGTCGCTCTCGAAGGCCATCGGCGTGATGACCCGGACGCCCGGGCGCCCGGGCGCGACCTCGGTCGTCGACAAGCGCGGCAAGCTCGTCGGCATCTTCACCGATGGCGACCTGCGCCGCCTCGTCGAGTCCGGGGCGCCCGACTTCTCGCTGGCCGTCGGCAAGGTCTGCGGCCGCGCGCCCAAGACCGTTCGTCCCGAGCAGCTCGTCCGCGACGCCGCCCAGCTCATCAAGAGCTGGCGCGTCGATCAGGTCCCGGTGGTCGACGCCGAGGGACGCCCCGTGGGGCTGCTCGACGTGCAGGACGTGCTGGGGCTCAAGCTGTAGGGGCCTTCGCTACTGCTGCCGCGACTTCGCGTCCGCGAGCCGCTGCTGAACGCCGTACTGCTGCGCGACCTTCGGGTCCGACTGGAGGAGCTGCGACCAGAACCGGGCCGCGCCCGCGTAGTGCTCGTTCTCGAAGAAGACCTCGCCGAGCTCGTAGAGCGCGATCCCGTCCGCGGGATCGCGGCCCAGCGCCGCCCGCAGCGCCGCCTCGGCCTCTTTTCGGCGGCCGAGGTTCAAGAGCGCGATTCCCGCCCCGCGAGCCGCGCCATCGTCGTCCGGGTCGAGCTTGCGGGCCCGCTCGAACGCGTTGAGCGCCTTCGCCCAGTCGCGCTTCGCGCTCCTCGCCTCCCCCTCGCGCAGCGCCTCCTCGAGGGCGCGCCGGTCCTTCGCCGAGAGCGTCGGCGCCTGCGCCGGGGCGAGGATGGGTCCGAAGGCAGGGCCGAAGCGCGGCCGCGCCGCCTGCTCGTCGGGCAGCCGGCCGCCGTTGCGAAGCGCGACTTCGATCTTGCTCAGGTTGTCCATGACCAGCTTCTTGCGGTCCGGGTCCGGCTCTTCCTTGAGGAACTTCTCCCAGGCCGCCTTGGCGCGCGTCAGCCGGCCCAGGTCGCCGTCGCCCGTCTCGTAGAGGATGGCGCCCAAAAAGAACTGGCTCTCGGGCAGATCCGGCTCGATGGCGAGCACCTTCTCGTGTAGCTCGAGCGCCTTGTCGGCGTTGCCGATGAGGAAGAAGGCGTTGGCGCGCCGCACTTCGGCCGCGATCACGGGTCCGAGCGCGGCCTCGTAGCAGACGTCGGCCGAGGCGTCGTCGTGGGCAGCCGCCTTGGCGTCGGCGATGGCGACGAGCTGCTCGAAGCTCGGCCGTGCCGAGGCGGGGCAGCCCGCCTGTTCGGGAGTCAGCCGTCCGTGCGCGGTCTTGCGAACCGCGAGCCAGCGCTCCATCGGCCCGCGAGCTCGCTCGCCGAGCTGCCGGTAGAAGTCGATCGCCTCGGGGTAGCGGCCGTTCTCATAGTAGAGGTTCCCGAGTGCGAACTCGATCTCCGCGGTCTTCGGCCGGTTCTTCAGCTCCTCCTTCATCGAATCGAGCTTCGCGAGCAGCTCCTTGCCGCTGACGGAGGACGGGTCCGCCGCGTCGCTCACGGGCGGGTGGCCCGGCGGTAGCGCGCCGGCCCGGTCGCCCGCCCGGTCGCCGGCCCCATCCAGCGCGGGATGGCCTGGAGGAAGCTGGCCGTCGCCCGCCTGCTCCAGCGCGGGATGGCCCGGGGGCAACGCCCCTCCAAACTCGCTCGGCGCGGGGCCTGATGGGCTCGCGTGGGCGGTTGGAGCGATCTTCGTCGGATCGTCCGTCGCCTGCGCGCGGGCGAGCGCGGGCGACAGGCAGAGCGAGCAGAGCGACAGAAGGGTGACACGGCGCATGCGGTCCGTCTCTTAACCCTCGGGCCAACGCCTGTCGAGACGGACCACTCCCGAAATCTCCTGCTCGGGTAGCTCGTCCCGGAGTTCGGCGACGGAGCGGCCGATCAGCGGGTGGACCCGACGGGGCGCGATCTCCGCGAGCGGCACCAGGACGAACGCGCGCGAGGCGAGCCCTGGGTGCGGCAGCGCGAGCCTCGGCGTCTGGATCACCCGGTCGCCGTAGAGCAGGAGATCGAGGTCGACCGTGCGCGGCCCCCAGCGCTCCAGCCGCACGCGCCCCATCGACCGCTCGGTCGCGAGCAGGAGCTCGAGGAGCTCGTCGGGCGAGCCTGCCCACGACAGCTCGGCCACCGCGTTGACATAGCTCGGCTGCGGCGGCCCGAGCGGCCGGGTCGCGTAGAGGTGACTTCTCGCCGTCGCCGTCGCCCCGCCCCGCGAGAGCGCCGCGAGCGCGCGCGCGAGCTGCGCGGCGGGATCGCCTAGGTTCGCCCCGAGGCCGAGGAAGATCCCCTGGCTGCCTTCCGGGCCGACGACGGGTCGATCGGACCTGTCCGGGTCGCTGGCCATCAGCCTTCCACGAGCAGCCGCTCGAGCAGTCGGTACACAGTCTCCAGCCGCTCGATCTCCGCCCACTCCCCCGCCTGATGGGCCTGCGACGGCTGACCGGGGCCGAAGTTGACCGCGTCGATTCCCCACTGGGCGAGCCGAGCCACGTCGGTCCAGGCCTGCTTCGGCTCGGCCCGGATCCCCTGCGCGAGCAGCCGGCGGACGAGCGGGTTTCCGAGGCAGACCGGGCCGCTCGGCGAGAGGTCCGTCGGTTCCACCTCCGAGGCGCCGTGCTCCCCGCAGAGCGAGCGCAGCTCGGCCTCCGCCTCCGCCAAGGACTTCCCCGGCGCGAAGCGGTAGTTCAGGTTCAGCTCGCAGAGGTCCGGCACGACGTTGCGCGCCTTGCCGCCCGAGAGGCGCGTCACCGAGAAGACCTCGCGAAACGAGAGGCCGTCCGCCACGACCTCGCGCGCCGGCGTCCGCTCGAGCGCGGCGAGCAGCGGCCCCGCCGCGTGGACCGCGTTGCGCCCCTCCCACGGCCGCGCGCTGTGCGCCGCCCGGCCGCGGAAGCGAACCGTCGCGTGGAGGCTTCCGACGCAGCCCGCCTGCACGGCGCCGTCGGTCGGCTCGAGGCAGAGCGCGAGGTCGACCTTCGGGATCGCCCCCGCCGCGAAGAGTCCCTCGAGGCCGTTCTCGGAGTAAGGGCCCTCCTCGCGCTCGTAGAGGACGAGCAGCGGGCGGATCCGCGCGCCCGCGGGGACCCGCTCGCAGAGCTCGAGCGCCACCGCGAGCCCGCCCTTCATGTCGCTCGCCCCTTTCCCGACGATCCGGCCCCCCTCCCGGCGCGGCGGGCCGTCCTCGGGGAAGAGCGGCACGGTGTCGAGGTGCCCGACGAGCGCCACCGTCGGCCGGTCGCGCGCCGGCTCGCCCACGACGAGCGAGTGGCCGACGCGCCGCAGCGGCCAGCCGGGCAGCCTCTCCTCCGCGAAGCGCGCGAGCCGGTCGCAGAGCGCCGCCTCCTCGCCGATGGGGCTCGGGATCCGGCAGAGCTCGAGCGTCCGCGCGGCGAGCCGCTCCGCGAGCTCGCTCACGCGGCCACGCCGAAGGCGCGCAGCGCGTCGTTGAGCGAGGTCTTCTTGTCGGTCTTCTCGCTGCGCTGTCCGATGATGAGCGCGCACGGTAGCTGGTAGCTCCCCGCCGGAAACTGCTTCGGCCGGCTCCCGGGCACCACCACGCTCCGCGCCGGGACGCGCCCCTTCCAGACCCGCTCCTCGGGGCCGGTCACGTCGAGGATCGGGGTCGAGCTCGTGATGACCACGTTCGCGCCGAGCACCGCCCCCTCCTCCACCAGCACCCCTTCGACGAGCACGCAGCGAGAGCCGATGAAGCAGTCGTCCTCCACCACCACCGGCGCCGCCGTGGCCGGCTCGAGCACCCCGCCGATGCCGACGCCGCCCGAGAGGTGGACGTTCCGGCCGATCTGGGCGCAGCTCCCCACCGTCGCCCAGCTGTCGACGAGCGTCCCCGCGCCGACCCGCGCGCCGATGTTCACGTAGCCCGGCATCAGGATGGCGCCCGGCTCGAGGAAGGAACCGTAGCGCGCCACGCCGGGCGGCACGACGCGGATCCCCTGCGCCTCGAGGCCGCGCTTCGGCGGGATCTTGTCGAAGAACTCGAGCCCGCCCGCGTCGATCCGCTCGGCCCGCTGCAGCCGGAAGTAGAGCAGGATCGCCTGCTTCACCCAGACGTTGGCGCGCCAGACGCCGTCCACCTTCTCGGCCGAGCGGAGTTCGCCCCGGTCGAGCGCCGCGATCGCCGCGCGCACCGCCGACTGCGTCCCCGGGCCATCGAGCAGCGCGGGGTCCGTCGTCGCCCGCTCGATCGCCGCCCGCTGCACGCTCCAGTCGGTCATCGCGCGCCCCTCTCGGCCTCTCGCCAGGACTCGATCGCCCGCCGGCACTCCTCCATCGTCGGCACGAGGGCCAGCCGGAAACAGCCCTCGCCGCCGGGGCCGAGGAAGCTGCCGGGCTGGATCACGACCCCGCTCCGCTCGGCGAGCGCGAGCGCCCATGGCTCCGAGGGGCCGCCCCCCGGCACCTTCGCCCAGAGGTAGAGCCCCGCCTCGCTTCCAGAGAGATCGATCCCCGCCTCGCGGAAGAAGCGGAGGAAGAGCTGCCGCTTCTCGCCGAAGATCCGACGCCGCTCCGCCGCGTGGGCGTCGTCGCCCCAGGCGACCGCCGCGGCGGCGAGCACGAAGTCCTGCGAGGCCGTGCCCACCGCCGGCCGGAAGCGCCGGAGCAGATCGATCACCCGGGCGTCCCCCGCCATGAAGCCCGAGCGCATCCCCGTCATGCCGCTCCGCTTCGAGAGCGACTGGATCGCGAGCACGTTCTCCCGGGCCACCTCGAGGATCGAGTGGGGCGGCGCCCCGAAGTAGAGGTCCGCGTAGCACTCGTCCGAGGCGACGATGAAGCCGTGCCGCGACGCCGCCTCGGCGACGCGCCGCAGGTAGTCGCGCGGGGCCACCGCGCCGGTCGGGTTGTTCGGGTAGTCGATCCAGAAGATCGCGGTGCGCCGCAGGAGCGACTCCGGCACGTCGGCGGGCTCGAGCAGAAAGCCGCGCTCCTCCCGCAGCCGTACGGGGTGCGGCTCGCCTCCCGCGAAGACCGTCCCGCGCTCGTAGATCGGGTAGCCCGGATCCGGGTAGACCACGAGGCGCCGCTCGCCCTTCGGGTCGATCAGCGCGAAGGGAAGGTGGAAGATCGCCTCCTTCGCGCCCGCGGCCGGCAGGATCTCGCGATCGGGATCGAGCGTCACGTCGAAGCGCCGCTTCGCGTAGCGGGCCACCGCCGCGCGGAAGGCCTCCGTCCCGGCGACGCGCGGGTAGCTCCCAACCGGCGGCACCGCCTCGCGAAGCGCCTCCACGAGGAACGGCGCCATCGGCTCCTTCGGGTCGCCGATCCCGAAGTCGAAGATCGGCTTGCCGCGCCGCCGCAGCTCCGCCTTCAGGGCGTCGAGCCGCACCATCGGGTTCTCCGGCGCGGAGAAGACCGCCGGGTTGAGCGGGATCTCGCCCATCTACGGCTCCTGCGCCACGACTGGGTTCGAGAGCACGCCGAGCCCCGCGATCTCGACCTCGACGACGTCGCCCGCGCGGATCGGCCCCACGCCCGCGGGCGTCCCCGTCGCGACGACGTCCCCGGGCTCGAGCGTCATCGAGTGGCTGAGGAACGAGAGGAGCGCCTCGACGCCGAAGATCATCTGGTCGGTCGTGCCGCGCTGCCGCTCGGCCCCCGAGACGCGGCAGACGACCTCGGCCGGGAAGGGGAGCTCGGTCTCGATCCAGGGGCCGATCGGGCAGAAGCCGTCGGCTCCCTTCGCGCGGGTGAAGTGGCCCAGGGCCCGCTGCACGTCGCGGGCGGTCACGTCGTTCACGCAGGTGAAGCCGAGCAGATGATCCCGCACGCGCTCGGGCGGCACGCGCCGCATCCGCGTCCCCACCACGACGCCGAGCTCGGCCTCGTGGTGCACCTCCCGCGACCAGTCGGGCAGCGAGATGGCCGCGCCCGGACCCACCACCGACGAGGGCGGCTTGAGGAAGAAGAGCGGCTCCTTCGGGATCTCCTGCGACAGCTCCTTCGCGTGGGCCGCGTAGTTGCGCGCGATCGCCACCACCTTGCTCGGCGTCACCGGCGCGAGCAGCTCCGCGAGCGTGAAGCGCCGGCCCTCGCCTCCGCGAAGCGGCACGGCCTCGTCCCCCTCGAGGCGGTGAAACTCCGGCTCGGCGCCGGCGGGGCCGCGCAGGCGGGCGAGCCGCACCTACAGGCCCAGCACGTCCTGCATCGAGTAGATCCCGGCGGGCTTGCCGACGATCCAGCGGGCGGCGCGGACCGAGCCGGTGGCGAAGCCGTCGCGCGAGGTCGTCCGATGGGTCAACTCGATCCGCTCGCCCTCGCCCAGGAAGAAGACCGTGTGCTCGCCCACCACGTCGCCGCCGCGCAGCGCCTGCACGCCAATCTCCTCGCGCCGGCGCTCGCCGATCGACCCCTTGCGGGCGAAGGTCAGGTCCTTCTGTGGGTTGCGCCCCCGCTTCTCGGCGATCACCTCGGCGAGGCGCAGCGCCGTCCCCGAGGGGGCGTCCACCTTGTGCCGGTGGTGCAGCTCCAGGATCTCCACGTCGTAGCCGGCGCCGAGCCGGCGCGCCAGCTCGCCCGCCATCTGGATCATGAGGTTCACGCCCACGCTCATGTTGGGCGACATGAGGATGGGCGTCGCCTTCGCGGCCTCGGCGATCCGCTCGCGCGCCTCCGGCGAGAAGCCCGTCGAGCCGACGACGAGCGCCACCTTCCGCTCGGCGCACAGCTCGGCGTGCTTCACCGAGGCGTCGTGGTGGGTGAAGTCGATGACGACGTCCACCTGCCCGGCCGTCTGCAGCGCCTTGCCGAGGTCGTCCGCGACGCTCACCTCCAGCATGCCGAGCCCGGCCGCGAGGCCGGCGTCGAGCCCCACCGCGGCCGTGCCGGCGCGCTCGGTGGCGCCGACGAGCTGGAAGCCCTCGGCGTCGCGCACGGCGCGCACGATCTGGCTGCCCATCTTCCCCGCCACCCCCGTGACCACCGCGCGAATCATGTCGTCCACTCCTTACGAGAGCCCCGCGAGCGCTTCGCGGAGCGCGGGGAGTTGCCCCTCCGAGAGCGGGGTGAGCGGCAGCCGGATCTCGGGTGAGATCCGCCCCTGAAGTGCGAGAGCCGCCTTCACCGGAATTGGGTTCGGTTCGGCGAAGAGGCAGCGGTGGAGCGGCTGCAGCGCGAGCTGCTCCGCCACCGCCTGCGAGAGCCTCCCCTCGAGCGCCCAGTGGACGAGCCGGGCGAGCCGGGCCGGCGCGACGTTCGCCGAGACCGAGATGACGCCGTGGCCGCCGCAGGCGATGAACGGCGCGATGGTGAAGTCGTCTCCCGACAGGAGCGCGAAGGCGTCCGAGCAGCGCTCGCGGATCTCGAGGAGCCGCGCCATCGAGCCGGTGGCCTCCTTGACTCCCACGATCACCCGGTCGGCCCAGGCCCGCCGGAGCGTCTCCGGGAGGAGGTCCGTGCTGCTGCGCGAAGGGACGTTGTAGGCGACCACCGGCAGCCCGGCCTCGGCGATCGCGGCGAGGTGGCGGTAGTGCCCCTCCTGCGTCGGCCGGCTGTAGTAGGGCGTCACCGCGAGGATCGCGTCCGCGCCCGCCGCCTTGGCGCGCCTCGCCGACTCCACCGACGCGCGCGTGTCGTTGCCGGGCCCGCCAGCCAGCACGGGTAGCCGTCCGCGCGACTGCTCCACCACCACGGCGACCGCCCGTTCGCGCTCGTCGGCCGAGAGCGTCGAGACCTCTCCCGTCGTTCCGCAGGGGACCAGTCCGTCCGTCCCCGCCTCCACGTGGAGGTCGACGAGCCGGCGCAGCGCCGCCTCGTCCAGCTTCCCGTCGCGAAAGGGGGTCGCGAGCGCGACCCAGGAGCCTCGCAGTCGTAGCGCCATTCCGGGGCGCATTGTAGGGAAAAGCAGCGGGGCGGGCAATCGAGCTCCGAGGGTCCCTGATCCGTCGATGAGGGGTCGCAAGGCTTTCGCCCGTCACGGATCCGAGGGTGTGAATGAATCCCCGGACCGGCCGCCTGGCGACGGGAGGGGGGGCGTTCACACCCTCTCAGCCGCCGCGCAGCGCACGGAGCGCCTTCAGGGCCTTGCGCAGCCGTGCCCCCAGCGCCTCGGGGTCGAGCGGCGCGTCGCACGAGACCGCGCCCGACAGCTCCGCCGTCACCTTCGCGAGCCGATCCTCCGGGGCCCCGAGCAGCGGCGAGATCGCCGCCGCCTCCCGCGCGAGCGTGCGAGCGTGGTCCGCGAGTCTCAGGCACTCGGCGAGGCCGAGCCGCCGCTGCGTCGGGTCGGCCGCCGCCTGGTCCTTCGCCACCGCCTGGAGCCGCTCCGGCGTCGCCGCCGCGCCGAGCTCGCCCGCGGACACCCCCAGGACCGCCCGCAGCTCGTCGCGCCGCCGCCCCGTCGGCCGGCAGCCGCCGAGGGCCAGAAGCGCGAGCCCGAGCAGAAGACACGATTGCCTCATCTGAGATCCTCCGGGATCGTCTCTCCCCGCCAGAGCTCCGCGCTGGTCTCGCGCCGTCGCACCACGTCATAGCGGTCGCCCGAGACGAGCAGCTCGGGCGGCCGCGGCCGCGAGTTGTAGTTCGAGGCCATGCTGAAGCCGTAGGCCCCCGCGCCGCGCAGCGCGAGCAGCTCGCCCGCGGCCGCGTCGGGCAGCCGCCGCCGCTTCGCGAGGAAGTCGCCGCTCTCGCAGACCGGCCCCACCACGTCGAGCGTCGTGAGGCGGCGCGCGGGCCGACCCACCGGCACGATCTCGTGCTCCGCGCCGTAGAGCGCCGGCCGGAGCAGGTCGTTCATGCCGGCGTCCACCACCGCGAAGTCCCGCGTCGCGCCGCGCTTGCGGTAGAGGATGCGCGTGAGCAGCAGCCCCGCGTTCGCCGCGACGACCCGCCCCGGCTCGACGAGGAGCTCGAGGGGGCTCGGGCCGAGCGCGCGCCGCAGCGCCGCCGCCCAGCGCGCCGGCGTAGGCGGCCGCTCTCGGACGTAGGGCACGCCCAGGCCGCCGCCCAGATCGACGTGGCGCAGCCGGTGGCCGTCGCGCTCGAGCTCGGCGAGGAGGCCGCGCAGCCGCCTCGCCGCCTCCTCGAACGGGCCGAGCGAGGTGAGCTGCGAGCCGATGTGGCAGTCGATCCCCTCGATCGCGATTCCCGGCAGCGCCGCCGCCTCGCGGTAGAGGCGACGCGCCCGCCCGATCGGCACGCCGAACTTGCTCTCGCGCAGCGCCGTCGCGACGTAGGGGTGGGTCTTCGCGTCGACGTTCGGGTTCACGCGCAGCGCCACCGGGGCCTTGCGCCGCAGCCGCGTGGCGACGCGCGAGAGGGCGGAGAGCTCCTCCTCGCTCTCGGCGTTGAAGCAGCGGATCCCGGCCCGCAGCGCCGCCTCCAGCTCCAGCTCGGTCTTTCCGACGCCCGAGAAGACGACCTTCCTCGGGTCGCCCCCGGCGCGCAGCACGCGCGCCAGCTCGCCGCCGCTCACCACGTCGAAGCCGCTGCCGAGCGAGCGCAGGAGCGCGAGCACCGCCAGGTTCGAGAGCGCCTTCACCGAGTAGCAGACGAGGTGCGGCCCGCCGCCGAGCGCCCGATCGACCAGCTCGAAGTGGCGCGTCAGCGTGGCGCGGCTGTAGACGTAGGCCGGGGTTCCCACCTCGTCCGCGATCCGGCGCAAGGGAACCCCCTCGCAGAAGAGCTCGCCGCGCCGCCGCTGGAAGTGGTCCATCGCCTACCGCGCGCCGGCCGGGCAGTCGAAGCAGCCCGCGTCGGGGAAGTACGAGCTGCCCCCGTCCGCGGCCGCGAGCGCCGCCGCCGGCGGGTGTGGCCAGGCCTTCATGCCGCAGCCCGCGAGCAGCGCCAGCGCCGCGAGCAGCCTAATACCGGACCCCAAGCATGATGCGCAGCGCCTGCGCCGAGCTCGGGTAGACGAAGTTGCCGTTCAGGTCGAGCTCGCCGAGCCCCGCGAACGGGAAGAGGATGCCGAAGTCGAGGCTCGCGAAGAAGCCGTCGTCCGTCATGTAGTGGATCCCGCCGTCCGCCTCGAGGCCGAGCGGCACGTGGCCGCCCGGGGTGCTCGCGTAGAAGAGCGCCTGCGAGTAGATGGCCGACACCGAGACGTCGAGCCCCTCGGTCAGCGTGTACTTGATCACCGGCTTCGCGTACCAGGCGTCGGTCACCCCGCCCAGGATCTCGCGCCAGAGGATCATGTCCACGTGGTAGTCGGGGTTGAACGAGAAGTTCGTCAACGCCCCGTTGGCGCAGGGGGCGATGCCCGGCCGGCAGTAGAACTGCGGTCCGTCGATGGAGCCCGGCGGCGTCGGCCCGTTCCCCGGCGTCTGGCGGTTCGGCTGGTTTCCGAAGCCCGGCGTGGGATCGCCGCTCGCGACCCCGCCGTAGAGGCCGAGCGTCAGCGCGCCATCCGCGAGCAGGTGGTACTCGCCCTCGAAGGCGCTGCCGAGCTCGTCCACCGAGATCGGGTGCGCGTTGCCGAGGCTGTCGGTCACGTCGAAGCCGCCGTAGACCAGGGTCGCCTCGAGCTCGAGCCGCAGCCGCTTGGTCTCGTAGCGGAGCCAGAGGTCGGGCGTGAAGTAGTTCGCGTTCTGCTCGACGATGGCGTTCGAGCCGATCGCCTGGATCTGCGGCTGCGTCAGCGTGCCCGCCGGTCCAAGGTAGGCGTGGTCCGTCGAGCGGTAGGCCGCGTAGACGCCGTAGTTGAAGGAGCTGCGCCCCTGCTCGAAGGCGTGCCGCAGCTCTTCGTCCGTGTCCTTGCGCGCGACCGCGAGCACGTACTCGTAGGCGCCGAGCGCCCGGTCGTAGGCGACGGGCTGGCCCAACGGATCGTTCGCGTAGAGGTTGTAGAGCGGCCCCGAGCCGACGAAGTCGATCATCGGCATGATGTAGTGGTTCGCGAGCTTGCCGATGAACATCGCCCGGTCCACCGTGTTGCCGTAGTCGCAGTCCAGGCAGTTGCCGTCGTTCTGCCACATGCCGAGGCCCCAGTTGTTCCCCATCCGGCCGAAGCGCAACTCGCCCACCGGGAGGGTCACCTCGGCCCAGGCGCGCTTCGCCTCGATGGGGAGCGGCCCCTGGCCCGGCGACAGGGCGCTCGCCGTGGAGCCCCACTGCGTCGACGGCGCACCGGCGCCGAGGTCGAACCAGCCGCCGCCGAGGGGCGACGAGCCGAGCACCGTGTTGTCGAAGATGTCGATCTGCGAGCGGATCCGAATGTCCTCGCTCACGTTCAGGGTGGGCTCGACGCGAAAGCGCATGTCCGCGTCCTCCACCGTTCGGCCCGTCGTGTTCACGTTCGGGTTCGGGAAGAGGTAGTAGCCCATCGGATCGGGCGCGGTCCAACCGAGCTGGAGGTTCTGGTAGAGGTTCGGCCGCAGGCGAAAGTAGCCGTTCAGCTCGAGGAGCTGGAGCTTCGGCTTCTCCGCCGGGAGCTGCTCGAACTCGCTCGGGGCCGAGCCCGCCGTCACCATCTCGGCGCGCATCTCGTCGCGCAGCTCGTCCTTCATCTTGTGCAGCTTCGCGTCCGTCTCCTGGTCCGCCTGGCGGAGGATCTGCGCGCGGAGCTGAGCGTCGTGGAGCCGGAGCGCCGGGGTCTCCGGAAGCGCCTCGACGGGCGGCGCCGGCAGCGCCTGCGGCGCCGCGAGCGGCGGGGGCGCCTCGGTGCCTCCGTCCGTCGGGCCGTAGTCCTGGGCGCGCGCCACGCCGGCGAGGGCGACGGCGGCGAGCGCGATGGAAAGCCGCATGCTCCCTCCACTTTCTGGAAGGGCCGGAGGTAGCACCCGCCTGCTCCCAAGTCAAAGGAAAGTGGGCCAACCGCCCGTACCCCGGGCGCCTCCCGCCGCGGCCGCCCTCGCGTCGCCGCTTGTCGCCGCCCCGCATCGAGGATAAACAGCCCCCGCGCGAGCATGAAGAAGACCAGCCCCCCCAGGAGGCCCGAGCCGACGGAGAAGCTCACGCTCTCCGTCCTCGTGCCGGTCTACAACGAGGAGCACCTCGTCGCGGCGTCGCTGCGGCGGCTCGAGCTGCTCGCGGCGAGCCCGCACCTCTCGCGCGTCGAGGTCATCGTCGTCGACGACGCCTCCCGCGACCGCACCCCCGAGGTCCTCGCCGCCTTCGAGCGCGAGGCGAAGGACTCGAAGCTCCACTGGATCTTCCTGCGGCACGAGAGGAACGGCGGCAAGGGCAAGGCCGTCCAGACCGCGCTCGCCCGCGCCCAGGGCGACGTCTCCGTCATCCACGACGCCGACCTCGAGTACCACCCGAAGGATCTCCTGCGCATCGTGGCCGTCTTCGCCGAAGAGGAGGCCGACGCCGTCTTCGGCTCGCGCTTCACCGGCGAGGTCCGCCGCGCGCTCCTCTTCCGCCACCAGATCGCGAACAAGGCGCTCACCCTCGCCTGCAACCTGGTCTCCGACCTGAACCTCACCGACATGGAGACCTGCTACAAGGCCGTCCGCACCCCGCTCCTCAAGTCCATCCCGCTCGTCAGCAACGACTTTCGCATCGAGCCCGAGCTCACCATCAAGCTCGCGAAGCGCGGCGCCCGCGTCTTCGAGGTGCCCATCTCGTACGCGGGGCGGACCTACCAGGAGGGGAAGAAGATCGGCTGGCGCGACGGGGTGAGGGCGCTCGCCGCCATCGCCCGCTTCGGCCTGAGCGACGAGATCTACACCGCCGACCGGTACGGCAGTCAGACCCTCTCGCGCCTCTCGCGGGCCGAGCGGTTCAACGAGTGGATGGCGGACACCATCCGCCCGTACTGCGGCGAGCGGGTCCTCGAGATCGGCAGCGGCGTCGGCAACCTGACGCGCCGGCTCGTGCCGCGAAAGAGCTACGTCGCCTCCGACGTGAACCCCCACTACCTGGCCGCGCTGCAGTCGCTCACCGCGACCCGCCCCTACCTCGAGGCGGTCCACTGCGACCTCACCGACCCGAGGTCGTTTCAGCCGCTCGCGGGCCGCTTCGACACCGTCATCTGCCTGAACGTGCTCGAGCACGTGAAGGACGACCGCGGGGCGCTCGAGAACCTCTGGAGCGCGCTCGCCCCCGGGGGCCGGGCCGTGCTGCTCGTCCCGAACGGCCAGTGGAACTTCGGGACGCTGGACGAGGCCCTGGGCCACGAGCGGCGCTACTCGCCCGAGGCGCTCGGCGCGCTCGCCCGTGAGGTCGGCTTCGAGGTGGAAAAGCTGCTCGTCTTCAACCGCATCGGCAGCCCGGCCTGGTTTCTGAACGGCCGCCTCCTGCGCCGCCGCCACTTCGGCCTCGTGCAGGTCTGGGCGCTGAACGCGCTGACGCCGCTCTTTCGGCAGATCGACGCGCGGCTGCCGTTTCCGCCGCTCAGCGTCATCGGGGTCCTGCGCCGCCCGGCGAAGGGCACCCACCTCCGCGTCGCCTAGCCGTTCCGCGGCCCCGGGGCCTTGTCCCGGCCCGACCATCGCTGCTAGAGAGCCTCGCCCATGACGACGCCCACGCCCACCCTCGAGCTCATCCTCCGCCACTACAAGAACTTCAACGCTCGCGCCACCCGCGACGCCACGCTCGCTTACTGGCGCCACGTCGAGGGCGGCGGCCGGATGTTCTGGGCCGTCGCCGGCGCCATGTCGTCCGCGCAGCTCGGCATCAGCCTCGCGCCGGCCATCCGCGCCGGGCTCATCCACGGCCTCTCCGTCACCGGCGCGAACCTCGAGGAGTCGCTCTTCCGCCTCGTCGCCCACCACGGCTACGAGGACTTCCCCGACTACCGCTACTTCCGCAAGGAGGACGACCAGAAGATCCTGGACGCGCGGATGCGCCGGGTGACCGACACCTCCATCCCCGAGGACGAGGCCTTCCGCGCCGTCGAGAAGTTCATCGTCCCCATGTGGAAGAGGGCCGCCAAGGAGGGGCAGCGCCGCTTCTGGCATGAGTACTTCTACGAGCTCATCCAGGCCGTCGGCCCCGAGCTTCACGAGGGCAAGCCCGAGGAGTGCTGGCTGCTCGCCGCCGCCAAGGCGAAGCTCCCCATCGTCGTGCCCGGCCACGAGGACAGCACCTTCGGCAACATCTTCGCCTCGCACGTCAAGCACGGCGACGTCCCGGCCGGCATCGTGAAGAGCGGCATCGAGTACATGGCCGACTTCTACGACCGCTACCAGGAGCTCTCCACCGGCAAGGGGGTCGGCTTCTTCCAGATCGGCGGCGGAATCGCCGGCGACTTCCCCATCTGCGTCGTGCCGTCCATCAAGTACGACCTCGAAGAGCCCGTGAAGCCCTGGGCCTACTTCTGCCAGATCTCCGACTCCACCACCTCCTACGGTAGCTACTCCGGCGCCACCCCCAACGAGAAGATCACCTGGGACAAGCTGACGCCCGAGACGCCGATGTACGTCGTCGAATCCGACGCCACCATCGTCGTGCCGCTCATGCTCAGCGCGCTCCTCGAGGCGAAGGAGCATCCGTCCGAGGCGAACGCGCTCATCCAGAAGCACGCGTAGGAGCCCCCCCGCCGCGAGCGCGGCGCCGAAGGTCGCCCGCGGCCCGTGCGTGTTATCTTCGCGCCACGAGGTCTTCGTGAACGCGCGGCTGCCGGCGGAGGTGACGAGCTTCTCGGAGGAGGTGCGGCTGCCCGTCGCCGCCACCGATCCGGCCGAGTTCGGGTCGCTCGCTCGCTTCGCCTCGGGCGGGCGACCGGATCGTCGCGACCGTGCGTGGGCTCATACGATCGCGAGCCCGTGACCCCCGTCCGTCTCGAGCGCGCCTGGTCTTTCGTCGCCCACTGCCTCGGCGACCGGCCGCTCGATCCCGAGGGCCCGGACCTCGAGGCCGTCGCCCTGCTCGCGCGGCGCCACGGGCTCGGCCCCATCATGGGCGAGCCGAGGCTCAGCGCCGTCGACGTGAAGAGGCTCGTGCCGGACGAGCTCTGGGCGCGCTGGAGCGGGGAGCGGGCCGCCGCCGTCGCGGCCGCCGTGCTGCGGCAGGCGCCGTTCGAGCAGGCGCTCGCGCTCATCGCCCCCGTGCCCGCCATCGTCCTCAAGGGGGCCGCCTACGTCGAGCTCATCTACGAGGTCCCGGCCCGCCACCTCGGCGACGTCGACCTCCTCGTGCCGGCCGACCGCTTCGAGGAGGCGCTCGCGCGGCTGGAGCGGGCGGGCTTTCGCAGGGCCCACCCCAATGACCGCGTCCTGAACCACCCCCGCTACCACGAGCGGCAGCTCACGGGCCCCGCGCTCGAGCTCGATCTGCACCAGGGCTTCGTCCAGCCCGAGCGGCTGACCGTCGACTACGGCGCCGTCTTCGAGCGCTCGCTCCCCTGGCCCGCGCTCGCCCAGAACGCGCGGCTCCTCGCCCCCGAGGACGCCGTCGTCTACCACGCCGTCCACGCCGCCATCGGGGAGCTCGCGCTCCCGGCCGCCCCCCTCTTCGGCTTCGTCGACCTCTGGAAGATGCTCGCCCGCCGCGGGCCGTTCTGGCGGCTCGCCGAGGACGCCCCCGCGCTCCGTCCCGAGCTCGTCCCCGCCCGCGCCCGCGAGTGGGGCGCCGAGCGGATGCTCTACGCCGTGATCTCCCTCGCCCGCCGCCTCTTCCCGAGCCTCGCCGCTCCCCTCGCCGCCCTCTCACCGCCGCTGCCGCTACCGGTCCGAGCGCTGCTCGATCGGCTCGTCGTCGCGCGCGCCTACCCGCCGAAGATCGAGAACGCCGCTCGCCCCGAGCTCCTCCTGCGCAAGGCTCTCCTCATGCGCCCCGACCGCCGCCGCCGCTTTCTCTTCGCCCACGCGCTGCGGACCCTCGCCCGCTGAACGCCTCAGGCCTCCGGCGCGAAGATCTCCGCCGTTTTCTTCGCCACGGCCGCGCGCACGATCCAGCGGTCGAGCTCCGCGAGGTCGTGGCAGGCGAGGATGCGCTCGCGCTGGGCGCTCGAGATCGCGAGCTTGCGCGCGGCGAGGACGGCCAGCAGTGCGTCGGACTTCCCCTTGGCCTCGCCCTTGGCTTCGCCCTCGGTCCGCCCCTGCTCACGCCCCTGTTCACGCCCCTGCTTGAGTCCCTGCTTGAGTCCCTGTTCGAGCCCCTGTTCGAGCCCCTGTTCGAGCCCCTGTTCGAGCCCCTGTTCGAGCCCTTCCTTCATCCAGCGCCGCAGGAACTCGGTCTTGACCTCGTAGCGTGACTGCATCAGCGCCTCCAGCTCGGCGCGTTCGCGCGCGCCCAGGCTCAAAGCCACCTGGTCATTATACATCCGGAACTCTGGCCCCACGAGCTTGTCGGCCCCGAGGAGGGCCGCCAGCGCCACCGGAACCGCCTCGGGCCCGCGCGGGTGGGCGAGCGACGAGAGGAGCGCGAGCCCCTGGTTCGCGGCCGCGACCTCGGGGTCCGTGATCGCCGGGATCGCCTCCGGCCCGAGCACCAGCGGCCTGAGCCGGTCGCCCCTGGGCCCGAGGAAGATCTCCCGGCGGGCCCAATTCGCGACCCCCGGGTACGGAGTCACGACCACGAGCGCGGTCGGGCACTCGAAGCGCGCCCGGACCCCCGCCACGTAGACCGGCCAGCTGAACGGCTTGTGGCGATCGCGCGAGAGCTGGACCTCGACCACCAGGGCCAAGACCGGCTTCCCCGCGCGTTTGACCAGAACCACCGCATCCGCGCGGGCTTGCGGCGCCGAGAGCTGCATCAGGTCGCCCGAGAGCGCCTCGACGCTCTCCGCCGCGAGAGGCTCGAGGCCGAGCCGCGGCCCCGCCAGCTCGAACGCAAACTCCGGCCGCTCGGCGAAGATCTTCACGAGCAGCTCGTGTAACCAGCTCGGCATGCCGGAGACGACCGCAAGAACGGTGCCGCCCCTTCCGCTCGTGCCGCTGCCGATCTTCCTCAGTCCCCGGGCGCGAAGATCTCCACCGTCTTCTTCGCCACGGCCGCGCGCACGATCCAGCGGTCGAGCTCCGCGAGGTCGTGGCAGGCGAGGATGCGCTCGCGCTGGGCGCTCGAGATCGCGAGCTTGCGCGCGGCGAGCATGGCCAGCAGGGCGTCGGACTTTCCCTTGGCTTCTCCCTCGGCCCGCCCTTGCTCACGCCCTTGCTCGAGTCCCTGTTCGAGTCCCTGCTCGAGTCCTTGCTCACGACCCTGCTTGAGTCCCTGTTCGAGCCCTTCCTTCATCCACCGCCGCAGGAACTCGGTCTTGACCTCGTAGCGTGACTGCATCAGCGCCTCCAGCTCGGCGCGTTCGCGCGCGCCCAGGCTCAAAGCCACCTGGTCATTATACATCCGGAACTCTGGCCCCACGAGCTTGTCGGCCCCGAGGAGGGCCGCCAGCGCCACCGGAACCGCCTCGGGCCCGCGCGGGTGGGCGAGCGACGAGAGGAGCGCGAGCCCCTGGTTCGCGGCCGCGACCTCGGGGTCCGTGATCGCCGGGATCGCCTCCGGCCCGAGCACCAGCGGCCTGAGCCGGTCGCCCCTGGGCCCGAGGAAGATCTCCCGGCGGGCCCAATTCGCGACCCCCGGGTACGGAGTCACGACCACGAGCGCGGTCGGGCACTCGAAGCGCGCCCGGACCCCCGCCACGTAGACCGGCCAACTGAACGGCTTGTGGCGATCGCGCGAGAGCTGGACCTCGACCACCAGGGCCAAGACCGGCTTTCCCCCGCGCTTGACCAGAACCACCGCATCCGCGCGGGCTTGCGGCGCCGAGAGCTGCATCAGGTCGCCCGAGAGCGCCTCGACGCTCTCCGCCGCGAGAGGCTCGAGGCCGAGCCGCGGCGCCGCCAGCTCGAACGCAAACTCCGGCCGCTCGGCGAAGATCTTCACGAGCAGCTCGTGCAACCAGCTCGGCACGCGAAAGACGACCGCAAGAACGATGCCGCCCCATCCCGCTCGCCGTCGCTCGTGGAACGCGAACGTGAACGGTCAAGGCTCTTGGCCGTTCCTTGACTAAGGTCTCTTCTCGTTCAAGCTTAGGTCCCGCCATGCCGCGACTCGAACGACGAAGCTGGCCAGCGAACCCCGACGTCCCTGGCCGTCGGACCGACCGGCGGGCTTTCGTCTACCACGCGTTCGTTCCCGACCCGATCAGCCGCCTCGAGGTCTCGCTGCCTGGGCCCGTCGCTCAGGCGATCTCGCTGGCCGAGCGCCAGGTCGACGAGCTCAACCGGAGCCCGCCGTCGCTGGCGAGCCTCGAGGTGCTGGCACGGCGGCTCCTGCGCGCCGAATCCGTGGCCTCCTCCCGGATCGAAGGCCTCGAACTCTCCCACCGGCGGCTCGCCCGCGCGGAAGCCGGTGGCGAGATCGCCCGGGACGAGACCGCGCTCTCGGTGCTGGGAAACGTCGCGGCCATGGAGCGGTCGGTCGAGCTGGGGGCGGCGGCTCGCCCGCTCGGAGTCGCCGACCTCTTGGAGATCCATCGTGTCCTCATGGCCGCCACGCACCCGTCCATCGCAGGCCGATTCCGCGTGGTCCAGAACTGGCTCGGCGGGAGCTCCATCAACCCCGCCCGCGCCGAGTTCGTGCCGCCGCCCCCCGAGCACGTCCTGGGCCTCGTGGAGGACCTCGTGGCGTTCGTCCGTCGCGACGACCTCCCGCCGGTTGCCCAAGCTGCCATCGCCCACGCGCAGTTCGAGACCATTCACCCATTCGCCGACGGGAACGGTCGTGTCGGGCGGGCGCTCGTCCACGTCGTCCTGCGCCGCCGCGGGCTCGCACCCAGCTACGTCCCGCCCGTCAGCCTGCTGCTCGCCGCCGATGCACGGGCGTACGTGGCGGGGCTGACCGCCTACCGAAACGCGGGCCTCGGCGAGTGGCTCGTTCTCTTCGCGAAGGCCGTCGAGCTCTCCGCCAGGAAGGCCAAGGAGCTCGCCTCCCGCCTCGCCGTCATCCAAGACGACTGGCGTCGGCGGGCGGGGAGGCCCCGTCGAGACTCGGCAGCCGAGGCGCTGATCCGGGAGCTCCCCGCTCGCCCCATCGTCACGCTCGCGACCGCCGCCGAGATGACGGGACGCTCCAAGCAGGCGGCCAACCAGGCGTTGGCCGTCCTCGAGCGAGCAGGCGTCCTTCGCGAGCTCACCCTCGGGAAACGCAACCGCGCCTGGGAGGCGCGGGAGCTCTTCGACCTCATCGACGACTTCGAGCGCGAACTTGCGACCCCGGAGCGTGAAGGCCCCGGGAGATCCGCTCCGCGCCCGCGCCGTTCGACCAGTCCCCGGTAGACAGCCACTGGCGGATCTCGGCGGCGAAGGGCCCCGCGTCTCCGTCTGCGCCTCAGGCCTCCGGCGCGAAGATCTCCACCGTCTTCTTCGCCACGGCCGCGCGCACGATCCAGCGGTCGAGCTCCGCGAGGTCGTGGCAGGCGAGGATGCGTTCGCGCTGGGCGCTCGAGATCGCGAGCTTGCGCGCGGCGAGGACGGCCAGCAGGGCGTCGGACTTTCCCTTGGCCTCGCCCTTGGCTTCGCCCTCGGTCCGTCCCTGTTCGAGCCCCTGTTCGAGCCCTTCCTTCATCCAGCGCCGCAGGAACTCGGTCTTGACCTCGTAGCGTGACTGCATCAGCGCCTCCAGCTCGGCGCGTTCGCGCGCGCCCAGGCTCAAAGCCACCTGGTCATTATACATCCGGAACTCTGGCCCCACGAGCTTGTCGGCCCCGAGGAGGGCCGCCAGCGCCACCGGAACCGCCTCGGGCCCGCGCGGGTGGGCGAGCGACGAGAGGAGCGCGAGCCCCTGGTTCGCGGCCGCGACCTCGGGGTCCGTGATCGCCGGGATCGCCTCCGGCCCGAGCACCAGCGGCCTGAGCCGGTCGCCCCTGGGCCCGAGGAAGATCTCCCGGCGGGCCCAATTCGCGACCCCCGGGTACGGAGTCACGACCACGAGCGCGGTCGGGCACTCGAAGCGCGCCCGGACCCCCGCCACGTAGACCGGCCAACTGAACTGCTTGCGGCGATCGCGCGAGAGCTGGACCTCGACCACCAGGGCCAGGACCGGCCTCCCGTCGCGTTTCACCAGAACCACCGCATCCGCGCGGGCCTGCGGCGCCGAGAGCTGCATGAGGTCGCCCGAGAGCGCCTCGACGCTCTCGGCCGCGAGAGGCTCGAGCCCGAGCCGCGGCCCCGCCAGCTCGAACGCGAACTCCGGCCGCTCGGCGAAGATCTTCACGAGCAGCTCGTGCAACCAGCTCGGCATGCCGGAGACGACCGCAAAAACGGTGCCGCCCCATCCCGCAGTGACCCAACGGCCCCGGGCCCCCGGGGGCGCTCTCCACGTCCCCGGGGGCCCATCGGCCTCATTGTCGGTCGGCTAAGCCGCTAGCCGTTGCCGTTCTTCTGCCCGCCGCCGCTCGAGCTGCTGGGCGGCTCGCTCGCGCTCCCCGTCGCCGGCGCCTCGGTGGCCCCGCTCTCGAGGTTCACCGGGGGGACGGGGGGCTTGACGATGCCCCCGACCACGACCGCCTGCGGCCCGACCACGACCGCCTTCACCGCCTTCTTCTGCTGCTTGCCGCGGGTCCCCCGCATCTCCCGGGTCGCCCGCGCCTTCGCCGCCCTGGCCGCGTTCTGCTCGCTCGTGGCCCGGACCGGCGTCTTCTTCGCGAAGCCGAACTTCGCGAGCTCGGGATTGTTCGGCCCGAGCAGCGCCACGAGCGCCGCCTTCAGCTGCTCGATGAACGTCCTCTGCTCGGCCGACTGCTGCTCGCGGGCCTGCTTGGCCTTCTGGAACGCCGCCTTCGCGTCCCGCACCGCCTGGAAGGCGGCCTCGAACCCCTCGAGCTTCGAGACGACCTGCGGCTGGGTCATCGGCGTGCCCCCCATGGGCACGCTGCTCGTCGCCGGGATCGCCGTCTCGACGCCGTTCAGAGCCGTCAAGACCTTCTGCTCCTGCCCCTTCGGGCTGTTGTTCGTCATGGCTTCTCTCCTGGTTGTTGGGTGTCACTGCTTCGGTTTCGCTCCTCGCTTCCGCTCGCTTCCTCTTCTCGGGCGCGGCCCGCGCCGCCTCGCCGTGGCCGTCTCACCTCCTTTCGTTCACGCGGTCGTCACAAGGACGACCCGGGATCCTCGTGGCCGCGCAGCTCGAAGAAGTCCTGCGTCAAGGCGAAGCAGAAGGCCTCGATCGTCTCCCGCTCCGTCTCGTGCGCCCGCGCCTGCCGCAGCGTCCGCGGCGAGTCGTTCAGCCACGTCTCGCAGCGCGCCCGCAGCCCCTCGATGCAGTCGAGGATCTCGAGCTCCTCGCGCTGGATCCGGCTGCTCCTCGCGCAGGGCCGCTCCACGAGCTGCCGCTCCATCGTCTGGCAGCGCTCGAGGATCCGCGTGACCTGCGCCTCGCCCGTCTGCCCCTCGACCAGCGTCAACTCCAGCTCCATGAACGCCTTCATGACCGTCTCCTTCGTTCGGCCGGGGCTCCCTTGCCTCGCGCCGTCGCAGGCGGGGAATTGCAAGGGCGTGCCCAACGGCCGGCGCGAAGGTCATCCGCTCGAAACCACTGATGATTCTCGCGGAGGCGGCCCGGGCTGGGGCTCTCGTCTGCCCAAGACCGATCCGCGCGGATCACTCTCGCGATCCGCGCGGATCGATTCGATCCGGCCGGATCGGCTGCTCGATGGACGGTGATCCATCCGCGATGAACGACGATCCATCCGAGGAGGACATCGATCCATCCGGGGAGGACGACGATTCATCCTGGGAGGACTGCGATCCATCCGAGGAGGACGACGATCCATCCTGGGAGGACATCGATCCATCCGAGGAGGACGACGATCCATCCTGGGAGGACATCGATCCATCCGGGGAGGACGACGATCCATCCTGGGAGGACATCGATCCATCCGCGATGGACGACGATCCATCCGAGGAGGAGATCGATTCATCGGCGATGGATCGATGTCCATCTCGGGAGGACATCAATCCATCCGCGATGGATCTTCCCTTTCCTCGGGTGGCGCTCGCATGAGAAGGTCGCGCCCCATGGGCCACCACGCGCTCGTGCTCTACGGAGGCGCCCTGATCGGCGACTTCGCGATCGGGCAGGAGCCCCTCGACCTGGGCTCGGGGGCCAGCGCCCAGCTCGTGGTCGGTGGGGACGACGTCCCCCCGTCCCTCTGCCAGCTCCAGCTCGTCGAGCGCGAGCTGCTCGCGATCACCGCGCTGGGCGAGGGCGACGTCACGGGTCCCGACGGCCGCACCTCGTTTCGCGCGCGGATCGGCGCCGGAGAGCTGGCCCGCGTCGGCCCGCTCTCGATCCTCCACGTCGTTCGCGAGGAGCCCTTCGCGCCCTCGCTCTCCGGCGTCCCCTACGCGCCGGCGCCCACCGTCGAGCGGACCGAGCTCGCCCGCCCCGACGCGGGCGAGCCGCTCGCTCTCCTCGTGCGCCACGCGGGAAAGAGCTGGTCCTTCCCGCTCGAGGGGCGCGAGATCCTCGTGGGGCGCTTCGACGGGAAGCAGAAGGATCACGAGGCCCGCGAGGCGGAGGGGCTCCTCCACGTCCCCGACGCCTCCGTCTCGCGCCGCCACCTGTCCATCCAGCGCGTGGGCGGCCGCTGGGTCGCTCGCGACCTGTCCAGCCAGCGGAGCCGCACCTTCGTCGGCGAGCTGCCCGTGGCCGAGGTCGAGCTCGTGCCCCACGCCGTCCTGCGGCTCGGGCCCCACACGGACGGCCCCACGATCGATCTCGTCACCGTCCGCGAGCTCACGAACCAGCCGCCCGAGGACGACGCGCTCGCGGGGCTCGTCGGGCGGGACGCGGGGATGGTCGAGCTGCGCGCCGACCTCCTCCGGCTCTTCCGGGCGAGGGAGCCGCTGCTCATCCACGGGGAGAACGGCTCCGGCAAGGGGGCCGTCGCGCGCGCGCTCGCGAGGCTCGGGGGGCGCTCGGTGCCGTTCGTGGCCGAGAACTGCGCCAGCATCCCCTCGCAGCTCTTCGAGAGCGCCCTCTTCGGCCACAAGAAGGGGGCCTTCACCGGCGCCACCGACGACTACCCCGGCCTCTTCGTCATGGCCGCGGGCGGGGTCCTCTTCTTGGACGAGGTGGGCGAGCTGCCGCCGTCGATGCAGGCCAAGCTCTTGCGGGCCCTCGAGGAGGGCGAGTTCCGATCGGTGGGCGACCCCGAGCCGAAGCGGGTGGCCTGCCGCGTCGTCACCGCCACGAACCGCGACCTGCGGGCCATGGTGAAGGCGGGCCAGTTCCGCGAGGACCTCTTCCACCGGATCGCCGTCCTCGAGCTGCGCGTGCCGCCCCTGCGCGAGCGCAAGCAGGACATCGAGGCGCTCGCGAAGCTCTTCCTCGCGCGCCCCGGCGAGCGCCCGCCGAAGCTCACCGAGGAGGCCGTGGCCGAGCTGCTCTCCCACTCCTGGCCCGGCAACGTGCGCGAGCTGCGCAACGTCGTCTGCCGCGCCGCCGTGTACGCCGCGGGCCCCGTGATCGAC
>JAJXUD010000070.1 GCA_021783235.1 Myxococcales bacterium
CGAAACGCTTGCCGTACTAGGCTTTCCTCGTATTCACTAGCCCTGTTCGAAATCCCGAGTCATTTCGAGTCCTTGGGCCGCTGTGCTCTCGCGCGGCCTGCCCGCAAGAACTCGGGGTAGCTCCTGTCGCTCTCGTCTTGACCCTCGCTTCCCGTGCCCCTATCCTCGCGGGCCTCCGTGCGCTCGTTCTCCAAGAATCTCGCCGTCTTGCTGGCGGCGTCGCTCGCCGGTTGCGCGAACCCGGCGGCCCATCCACCGCCGTCGCTCGCCCGCTTCCACTTTCCCACGGGCCTCGCCGTCGACGTCCCCTACGCGCTCGGGCAGGACGCGGGCACGAGGGCCCGCTGGCTCTACGTGGCCGGCAACTCGAACTTCGATCTCGCCGCCAACCGCGGCGTCCTGATGGCCATCGATCTGGACCGCTACGGCGCGCCGGAGACGGGCCTCGTGCCGCCGCCGCTCGCCGCCGACGCCGGCTGGGACGGAACGGCGCTCGCGCTGCCTGACGTCGCGGACGCGGGCTCGATGGATCCCTCGGTCGGCTGGGTCTACACCGACAGCCTCGCGGGCGAGCTCCAACTCGCCGACACCTCGGCGGGCGGCAAGCGGATCGTCCTCGCGACGCGCGAGGAGAACCGGCTCGGCTTCATCGACGCCGACGGCGGCGCGCTCTCCTGCTTCGGCGCCTCCGGTCAGGATTGTCTGAACGACACCTCTTCGCCCGCGCTCGACGTGCCGGGCCCCACCGGCGCGAACCAGGTCCTCGACGTCTTCGCCGTGAGCCCGCCCGTCCGGGCGATCATCCCCGACGGCGGCTTCGCCGGCCCCGAGGTCTTCGTCGGCCACCTCCGGGACGAGACCACGGGCCTCTTCGCCCAGTTCGGCTACGGGGCCGGCGGTTACGGGGGCGGCTACGGGGGCTACGGCTACGGCGGCTACGGTTCGGGCTACTCGCCGTACGGCCTCGCGCCGCCGGTGGTCATGGCCCAGTCGTACGTCATCCGGCAGAGCGTCGACGACCCCTCGTGCCGCCTCGCCGAGCCCATCGGGCAGACGCCGGCGGCAGGCGTCGTGGCGTTGCCGGGGCCCTCGGGCCTCTATGCGGTCTACACCGGTCGCGCCCAGGGGATGGCGCCCGCGTCTGTCGACTACCTGCCGCTCGGCCCGCCGAACTGCGGCGTGCCCGCGGGCGCGGAGGTCCCGGTTGACGCCGTCCCGCCCTCTCCCGTCGTCATCGACCTTTCGAACATCTCGAAGGAGTACGACGCGCGCGGCATCGCCCTCTCGACGCACGGCGATCGGATCTTCGCGATCTCCCAGTCGCCCGACTCCGTTGTCGTCCTGCGCATCGACGGCAAGGGGCCCGGGAGCTTGAACCTCCACCCGTCGAACATCGTCGCCGTTCCGCCGGGACCGAGCGAGCTCCTTCCGCTGCCGCGGGTTGGGCCGAACGGGCAGCCGATCGGCGACCTCGTCGCCGTGACCTGCCCGCTCGCGGACGTCGTCGCCTTCTACGACGACGAGGTCGAATCGCTCACCGCGGCGCTGCCGGTGGGCGACGAGCCCTTCGCGCTCGCCTCGGCGCCCCGCACCCTCGGGACGGGGGCCTCGGCGCAGACGCTTCCCGGGATCCGGATCTTCGTGACCGCGTTCGGCTCCGGGCAGATCGACGTCATCGACCTCCCGGATCCGCTCGACGCCTCGAGCGCGCGGCTCGTCGCGACGCTCGGTTCGTTCGAGGACACCACCGCGAGTCCGATCAACCCAAACAGCATGCTCCTCAGCCTGCCCTACGGCTACGGCGCCATGCCAGGAGGGATCTGAGTGCGCGCGACCCGCCTTCGCCTCGCGGTCGGTCTCGCGCTCCTGCTCTGCTGCGGCGCCCCACCGCCTCCGCCGTCCGGTCAGCTGAACGGCCCCGCCGGCCTCGCGCTCTCGGGGGACCTGCTCCTCGTCGCGAACCAGAACGCCGACGAGCTGCACGCGTACCTGACGCAGTCGCGCGAGTTCGTGGCCTCGCCGAACGTCCTCTTCCCGCTCTCCATCCCGACGGTCCGCCGCCCCGGCTTCCTCTGCGCGAATTCGCGGGAGGTCTTCGCCGCCTCGTCCGTCGATCCGCTCGTCGGCGTCATCGACGACGTCGAGGACCAGAGCTCGAACGATCCGGTCTCCGGGTTGCGCGAGCTCGGTCAGCTGCCGATCCCCGGGGTGGCCCAGGCGCTCGTCTGCGCGCCGGCGCCGGAGGCGGTCGTGGCGCACGAGACGGCCGTCTCCGGCAGCCCCGCCGCCTACGAGCAGGCCATCGCGAGCGGCGCGTTGACGCTCGATGGCCCGAACGGCCAGGCGCCGGGGGGAGGGCCCGACGAGCGGCACGCCTTCGCCGCCCTGCCCACCGCCGCCATCGCGGCCATCTCCCGGACGGGATCGTCGACCGAGCTCTTCGAGGTCGAGAACGACATCACCGGCGCGAACTGCCCGGACGCGGGCTTCATCGAGAGCTGCGCCCCCGGCGCCGACGCCTCGGTCTGTCCCGGGCCGTCGGCCTTCTGCCCCTCCTCGCGGCCGCTGTTCGTGCTGCCGCCCCAGCCCGACTCCTGCGCGCCGCTCGGACCGCCGATCGCGCAGGGGTTCGACGTCGCCTCGAGCGGCCCGGGCACGACCGAGCTCGGCGGCACCTCGGCCGATCCGACCTTCGCGAACCTCTTGCTCGCCGCCGACCGGAACTCGAATTGCGTCGCCGCGGTGGACCTGGGCAGCTCGAGCGCCGTCTGGATCCCCGCGGGCGGGCCGACGCGGGCCATCGCGGCCCTGCCCTACCTGCCCGGCCAGTGCGTTCCGGGCGGCGCGCTGTTCGCCGCGGCGCTCGACTCGGAGAGCTGCGAGCAGATGGGCCCCCCTCCGCCGGGCGGTTACGTCACCTGCGACGGGGTCACCTTCTTCCAGCCATCGGTGGCGTTCCACGATCCGAACCCGCTCCACGCGCGCATCCCCGCGCCGCTGCCCTACCCGTTCGTCGCTTCGCCCGATCGGCCGATGCCCCCGGTGCGGCTCGCTGGAACCGTGGTCACGAGCATCGCCTTCACCGGGCCCGGGATGCGGATCGGCGGCTTCTCGACCGCGCTCGGGTCGACGATCCCGATCCAGTACGCGCTGCTCGCCGGGACCGCCGACGGGGCGTTCGTCTACATCGACGTCGGAATCGGCCAGCCGAACGGCGGCACGGGGCCCCTCGACGGCGGCGCCTACGCCTGCCCCCCGGCCTACTTCGCCCCGCGGATCCTCGACGTGAACGACTACCTGCCCTCGCCGCCGCTGCCGTCCGTGGGTAAGCCCTCGGCGAGCGACCCCTCGGGTACGGCGCTGCCGCCGCCGGTGGCGACGGCCGATCTGCCGCTGACACAGGACGGCGGTAGCCTCCCCGAGGCCGATCGGCTCGGCGCGCCGTTCGCGCCGGCCGGAAGCAGCCCGGTGACCTGCTGGGCGCTCGCGCAGGGCACGGAGGTCTGCGCGACGACGTCGTTCGTCGAGCATGGCGTCGCGGAGGACGAGACTCTCTCCATCGCGTACCAGGGGACGATCGGCACGCTGTCGAGCCAGCCCGAGACGATCACCGGGGCGACGCTCCAGTCGCAGGCGGGCGTCGACCTCACGAGCTACCTTCCCGAGGCGGGCGGGGCGGATGGGGGCGTCGGGGTGCTCGTCTCCGAGACGCCCGCCCTGGGCGTCGACGTCGTCACGAGCGGCGGCAAGGCGTGCGGCGATTACGGCGTCGCCGCGGTCGCGCCGCAGAGCCTCTCGCTCGTGGCGTTGCCCGGCGGCGCGCCGCTCTCCTGCGCGCAGGGCAGCGGCACGTTCACGATCTTCGCGGCGGGCGACAAGCCCTACGTCGTCTCCGGCTCCGAGAGCGGCTTCGTGGGGCTCTGGCCGGCCGACGGGACGTTGCACCTCGTGCAGACCGGCCGCTGGCAGTACCCGGCGGACCTCATCGGCATGGCCCACTCCGCCGAAGAGCTCACGGATCTCGTCTTCGGCCCCGTCCCGTCCTCCCCCGCGCCGGGATCGACGCTCGCGCCGCCGCGCCCGGAGGACTACCGCTCGCTCGAGTCGGCCTTCGGCCTCGCCCTCCTGGGAAAGCTCGGGACGCCGCTTCCCGCGGCGGAGGACGGCGGGACCGCCTTGGCCCCTGGCGTCAGCCCGGTGCGCGGCGCCTCCTACACGCTCCAGGTGGCGAGCGGCGTCTCGCCGCTCAACGTGAATCCGGCCGATCCGTCGTCGCTCATCGAGTCGATGGCCAGCTATCTGGACGCGGAGAAGGCCCGGCACGTCTACGCGACCTATTGGGGCGGCAGCGCGCTCATCGAGCTGAATCCGGAGTCGGCGACTTACAATGCGTTGAACGAGACGCATTGAACGGGCGGGTGGGCGCCGATGGCCTCGCGCCTCGCCTCCCCGCCGCGCCCTCGGCTATCTGGTTGAGTCTCTTCGACGATTTCTGATAGATTCCGCCCCATGGAGTCGAACAGCATCCGCCCGATTCGCAAGGTCGCGATCTCAGACAAGCTCTGGGACTGTTTCGACCAGATGGCGAAGGAGATGGGGAACGACCGCGACGGGCTCATCAACCAGGCCCTGTTTTCGTTCGCCCGCCTCAACGGCTACCTGACGCCCGGCTTCTCTGCGCCGGCGGAGGCGGCCTCACCGCCCCACTCGAAGCCCGAGGCGGCGGTCTCCTCGCCGCCCGCTCGCCGTGAGCCGGTCGAGGCTCCCGCCGCGCCGTCACCGCCCCCGCCGCGACGGACCGCGACGGCGGATCACGACAGCGCCCTGCGCCGTCAGACCGCGCCTCCTCCTCCTCCTCCCGCGCCGGCCCGGGTGACCGAGCCGCCCTCTCCCGCCAGCTCGCTCGAGGACGACCCCGAGCGGCGAGAGGCGGCGGTCCGCGTCCTCGAGACCGCGGCGGCCCTCGAGCGCTCGCTCAAGGATAAAGACAAGGAAAAGGAGAAGGAAAAAGGCGACGAGCGGCGCGACGGCCCGACGCGCGACGGCCACGCCGCCGCGAAGGAGCCAGGGGAGAGCGGAGCGCTCTACCTGATGGCCGAGGACGGCAACCTCGACAAGGTGGTGAAGGACCGCTTCGTCATCGGCCGCGGCAAGCACTGCGATCTCGTCATCAACTCGGGGAAGGTCTCCCGTGAGCACGCCGCCATCGTGCGTGAGGGGACCGAGTTCTTCATCGAGGATC
This sequence comes from Myxococcales bacterium, assembly GCA_021783235.1. GTDB lineage: Bacteria > Myxococcota > Myxococcia > Myxococcales > JAKAPL01 > JAJXUD01. The sequence goes on from JAJXUD010000070.1 coordinate 5,243, forward strand.
TCGGCTCGTCGAACGGCACCTGGTTCCAGAAGCAGCGGATCCGGCGGCGAAAGATCGAGGACGGGGACGAGTACTTCATCTGCAGCGAGAAGGTGAAATGCGTCGTCAGGTGATCCGGGTGGCGCTCCCTTGAGCCTCCGGCTGCCGCTCGCCCTGGCGCTCGCGCCGGTGCTCGCCCTCTCGGCCATCTGGGACGTGCGGACCGGGCGGATCCCCGACTGGATCAGCTGGCCGGCGCTGGGCGCATTGCTCCTCTGGCGCCTCCTCGCGCGGGGCCTCTGGGCGAACGGAGGGCTCGCGGAGGCGGCCGCCGGGGCGGCGGCGCTCGCGGTCGCCACCGTGCCGCTCGCCCTCTGGGGCAAGATGGGCTGGGGGGACGTGAAGCTCCTCGCCGCGGTGGGAGCGGGCTTCGCCTGGCCGCTCGCGCTCGACGCGCTGTTCGCGATCTCGCTCGCGGGTGCGGTCCAGGCAGTCCTGGCGCTCGCCCGCCGGCGCGGCGAATCGAACTCGACGGGAATCCCGTACGGCGTCGCGATCGCGGCTGGCTCCGCGCTCGCCGGGCTGACGGAGGTGTGGCTCCATGGGTGAACTGGGAGGAACGATGGGACGGGTGCGACGCTTGGCCGCGGTGGTGGCGCTCGGGGTCGCCCCAATGCTCGCGGCGTTCAACCACGGCGGCGGGAACGAGGACATCGCGAGCACGCTCGAGGTGCCGGTCGGCTCGAGCCGGGTCGTGCAGGTCCAGGGGATCTCGAAGATCGCCGTCGGCGATCCGCAGGTGGCCGGCGTCCGCGCGGTCGGCGGCAACCAGGTGCTCGTCATCGGCCAGTCCGAGGGGCGCACCACCCTGATGATCTGGAAGGGGAACGGCCAGCGGCTCAGCTACACGGTCGTCGTCCGCAAGATCGACCCGAACGAGGTGGTCAACGAGATCAAGCGGCTGCTCGGAGACCGCGAGGGCATCACGGTCCGCGTCGTGGGCGACCACATCTACCTCGATGGCAACGCCTACACCCAGGAGGACTACGACCGGGTGCAGTCGATCACCGAGATCTACCCGAACGTGCGCAGCTTCGTGCGCGTCTCGCCGAACGCGAAGCGGCTCGTCGCGAACAACCTGAACGCGCAGTTCCAGCGGGCCGGCATGAAGAACGTCGTCGCCCGGGTGGTCGGCAGCACCATCTTCCTCGAGGGCTCGGTGGAGTCCGACCAGGACCTCAAGCGGGCGGAGCTCATCACGAAGGCGCTCGGCGAGAAGGTCGAGAACCTGCTCACCGTCGGCCTCAAGAAGATGATCATGGCCGACGTCCAGTTCGTCGAGATCCGCAAGAACACCCTCGACAACATGGGCGTCAAGTGGCCACTCGACCTCACCGGTCCCCTCGACATCTCGTCCCAGATCGTCGGCGCGGTCGGCGTGCCCGCGCCGCCGGGTGGCACCTGGACGATCTCCCTCGGCCCCCTCGAGTCGGGCTTCCAGCTCGGTCTTCTGCTCACCGACGGCTACGCCCGGCTCCTCGCGCAGCCGAAGCTCGTCTGCGCCTCGGGAGAGAAGGCCGAGTTCCTCGCCGGCGGCGAGATTCCGATTATCTACGCGACGCAGAACATCACGACGGTGGAGTGGAAGGAGTACGGAGTCATCTTGAAGCTCCAGCCGACCGCCGACAGCCAGGGCGACATCACGATGAAGCTCGAGGGCGAGGTGAGCGAGATCGACTGGTCGGTGGCGGTTTCGCAGGGCACCAACACCAAGATCCCGGGCTTTCGCGTGCGGCGCTTCCGCACCGAGGTCGCCGTCAAACATGGCGAGGCCATCGTGCTCTCTGGCGTCTTCAACCACTCCGAGGAGAAGGACGTCGACAAGATCCCGCCCTTCGCCTACGTGCCCATCCTCGGCGAGCTCTTCAAGTACCACACCTACACCGAGCAGAAGCAGGAGCTCCTCATCTGGGTCAAGCCGTACATCGTGACCCCCGACAGCGACCGGGTCGTGCGGATGATCCGCGACATGGAGCAGCGGTACAAAGAGGCGCGCGACGAGGTGACGTACAGCATCTTCGACTGAGCGCGGCGGCGCCCCGGCCCCGGGGACCGAACGTGCGTCGGCTGGCCTCGCCCCAAGAGGAGCTGCGGATGATTCAGGTGACGATCGCGGAGAAGGGCGGGCCGCCGCGGCGGCTGCAGTTCGACAAGCCCGAGGTCTTCATTGGGCGGGTCGATCAGAACGACATCGTCCTTCCCAAGGGCAACGTCTCGAAGCAGCACTCGAAGCTCGTCCTGCGCGAGGGGCGCATCGTCGTCGTCGACCTCAAGTCGACGAACGGCACCTTCGTCAACGGCAAGAAGATCGCGGCGCCCCAGGTCGTCCGGGCCGACGACAAGATCAACATCGGCGACTTCGTCCTCGCGGTCGAGCCGGCGCGCGCGGCCGCGAAGGCACCCGCGCCGCGGGCCGCCGCGCGACCGCCCCCCGAGCCCGAGCCCGACGACGAGCCGGTCGCGGAAGAGGACTACGCAGAGGAGGGCGCCGCCGAGGCGGAGCCGGGCCTCGATTCCGAGCCCGAGCCGGATCCCGAACCCGAGCCGGAGCCGGAGCCGGAGCGGCCCCCGCCGCCGCGCCGCGCCCCCGCGGCTCCCCCCCGCGCCGCCGCTCCCGAGCCGCCGCGGGCCGCGGTGAGGCCGCCGCAGCGGCGCGGCCTGCCGCAGAAGAGCTCGCTCTCTCCCGAGATCCTCGCGCTCGCGAAGCTCCAGAAGGAGATCCACGATCGCCTCATCGAGTACCTCGACCTGCGCCGCCTCGACATCGGCAAGCTCGGGGACGAGGAGCTCTGGAACAAGACCGAGAAGGCGATTCGCGACATCATCGCCCAGATGGATCAGGACGGTGAGATGTCCCCGAGCGTCGACCGCGAGGGGCTCGTCCGCGACGTCCTGAACGAGGCGCTCGGCCTCGGTCCCCTCGAGGATCTGCTCGCCGACGACGACGTCTCCGAGATCATGGTGAACCACGCCGCGCAGGTCTACATCGAGCGCGGCGGCAAGCTCGTCCTCTCCGAGAAGATCTTCAGCTCGAATCAGGCCGTGCTCGGCGTCATCGAACGGATCGTCGCCCCCATCGGGCGCCGCATCGACGAGTCCTCGCCGCTCGTCGACGCGCGCCTCAAGGACGGCTCCCGCGTCAACGCCATCATCCCCCCGCTCGCCCTCAAGGGGCCGTCGATCACGATCCGGAAGTTCAAGCGGGAGAAGCTGCAGATCGACGACCTCGTGAAGTACAAGAGCCTGACCGCGCAGATGGCCGAGTTCATGGAGATGTGCGTCAAGGCGCGGCGCAACATCGTCATCAGCGGCGGCACGGGCTCCGGCAAGACCACGCTCCTGAACGTCACCTCGAGCTTCATCCCCGAGGACGAGCGCATCGTGACGGTCGAGGACGCCGCCGAGCTCCAGCTCCACCAGGACCACTGGATCCAGCTCGAGAGCCGCCCGCCCAACCTGGAAGGCAAGGGGCAGATCACCATCCGCGACCTCGTGAAGAACTGCCTCCGGATGCGCCCCGACCGGATCGTCATCGGCGAGTGCCGCGGCGGCGAGGCGCTCGACATGCTCCAGGCCATGAACACCGGCCACGACGGCTCGCTCACCACCCTGCACGCGAACACCCCACGGGACGCGCTCGCGCGCCTCGAGACGCTCGTGCTCATGAGCGGCATGGAGCTGCCCATCAAGGCGATCCGCGAGCAGATCTCCGCGGCGGTGAACCTCATCGTGCAGCAGACCCGGTTCGGCGACGGCTCGCGAAAGGTGACCGCCATCACCGAGGTCGCCGGCATGGAGGTCGACGTCATCACGCTGCAGGACATCTTCTATTACAAGCAGGAAGGCTTCGATCAGAACGGCAAGATCAAGGGGCGCTTCGTGGCGACCGGCTTCGTGCCGAAGTTCTACGAGGACCTGCAGCGCCGCGGCCTGCCGGTCAACATGAACATCTTTCGCGAGGAGTGACGACGGGTGGCGCAGGGAAGCGGCCGCTGGAAGCTCGAGATCATCGGTCCCGACGGAGGGCGGCGCGCCGTCCCGATCGCCCGCGAGGTCGTCATCGGCCGCGACCGGGCGGCGACGCTTCGGCTCGACGACCAGTCGATCTCGCGCCGCCACGCGAGGCTCTACTTCGACGACCGGGACGAGCCCTGGATCGAGGATCTCGGCAGCGGCAACGGCGTCGTCCTCGAGGGCGAGCGGATCGGCGAGCCCACGCAGCTCCGCTCCGGCGCGCCGTTCAAGCTCGGCGTCTTCACGCTCTCGATGCAGGACGTCACCGGGCCGTCGAAGGCGATCGCCAAGGCGCCGGGGAAGCCCTCCGGCAAGGCGGCCGAGATCGCGCAGGAGGTCGCCGCCAAGGCGAAGGCGACGCTCCCCGCCGCGCCGAAGGGCTGCGCGCTGCGCGGCAAGACGGGGCCGCTCGCCGGCAAGGATTTCGACCTCGAGAAGCCGGCCGTGGTCGTCGGCCGCATCGCCGAGGGCAACGAGATCCAGATCTCGGACGACTCGATCTCGCGCCACCACGCGAAGCTGATGCGCGCCGGCCGGGGCTACCTCGTCCGCGACCTCGGCAGCGCCAACGGCACCTCGGTGAACGGGCAGCGCGTGGTCGAGCAGCCGCTGCAGACCGGCGACGTCGTCCGCTTCGGCACTGTCGAGTTCGACTACTTCGGCCCGGCCCCCGTCACCTCGCGGCCGCTCGATCCGCGGATGAAGAAGGCGGCGCTCGGCGGCGTCGTCGCGCTCGGCGCCATCCTCGTCGCCTCGGGCGTCGCCAAGGTGGTCGCCGCGACCCGCGAGGAGCAGCCGCACGCCGAGGTGGCCGAGCAGCAGGACCCGGCGGCGGAGGCCGAGCGGCTGGTCGGCGTAGCCCAGGACGACCGGCGCGACGAGCAGTGGGAGCGCGCCCAGGGCGCCTACCAGGAGGCGATCAAGCTCGACCCGATCAACCGCGACGCGCGCAAGGGGCTCAAGGAGGTCGAGCGCGAGATCCAGATGAAGCAGTTCTTCGACCGCGCGAAGCAGCGGATCGACGTCGGGCAGGACGAGGAGGGCGTCGAGCTCTACCTCAAGATCGATCCGTCGAGCAGCTACTACCCGCGCGCCCAGGCCGAGGTGCAGCGCGTCGCCTCGCTCCTCGAGCGGCGCTACCTCGAGCAGTGCCACACGGCCGTCCACTACGCCGACAGCCAGGGGATCGTCGAAGGCTGCGGCCACTACCTGAACCTCATCTGCAACAGCCACGCCGACGAGGCGACCCTCACGGCGCTGCGCAAGGCCGAGCATCGGCTCGGCGCCAAGGCGCCCCCGCCCTGGTCCTGTCCCGAGAGCTACGCCCACTGGGCCGTGCAGACCGGCAACGGCGAAGAGGCGTCGGTGGCCTCGCGCATCTCCGCGAAGTACCCCGACCCGCGGCTCGCGGAGATCGTCCGCATCTACGCGAACGGTCAGGCCCGCGCCTCCCTGAACAACCTCCGCAACCTGGTCGAGCTTCCGGCCGAGAAGCACAACCCGGCGGTGAAGCAGCTCCTCGACGCCATCGGCCTCGCGCTCGGCGCCTACACCGACGGCGTCGCGAACCTCGAGACCGGCGACGGCCGCGGCGCCCAGCAGCAGTGGCAGCTCCTCTTCGACACCGACAAGACCATCATGCCGGACGGCTTCGCGAGCGACATGGCGAACCAGGCTCGCCAGCAGCTCGCGGGCTGGTACTACAAGCAGGGCCAGCAGATGTTCGTGCAGGGGCGGCTCGAGGACGCCTACAAGCAGTGGAACTCCGGCCTCAAGATCCGACCCGACGACACCGAGATCCTGCAGGGCATCATCTCGCTCGACCACGAGGCGGAGAAGATCGTCGCGAACGCCTCGAACTGCGGCGACCTGCGCAAGATCGTCGCGATCACCCGCGACGACAGCTACAGCCACAAGCGCGCCGTCGAACTCGGCAAGCACAACCGGTGCAAGCTGTGAGCTCCCCGGCGGCGCCCCCCGCCCTCGCCTTCGCCGGCGTCGCCCAGCTCTTCGTCGTCCTGCACGCCGTGGCGGCGCTGGCCCTCTGCGGCGCCGCCACCCACCACCTCGTGGTCGCGGTGGGCTACCTGCGCGGCGTCTTTCGGACCTCGCTCGCGCGGATCTACGGCGTGGTGACCCTCGGCTGCTACCTCGCGGTCGTCGGCCTCGGCTCCCTCGCCTACCCGTCCTACCGCTACTTCGTGCGCGGGCTCTTCTTCGACCACCACCGGCCCTGGGCCTCGAACCTCTTCGACATCAAGGAGAACCTTGCCGCGCTGGGGCTCCCGCTCGTCGTCGGGGTCTTCCTCCTCTCGCGCACGCTCGAGCCCCGGGAGGAGGGCGCGCTCGTCGGCCCCTACGTCGCGCTGGTCGCGGGCGTGGCCGGGGTCGCCTGGTTCGCCGCGCTCTCGGGCCTCACCGTCGCGCTGCAGCGGGGGGTTCCGTAGGTGGCCTCCCGGTCCGCCCGCGTCCTCGCGGGCGTCGCCGCGGCCACCGCGGCCTTCGGCGTCGCCTGGCTCTTCATGAGCCTCATCCAGTTTCCGCTCCCCTGGTATCTGCCGCTCGGCCACCGCTGGGTCTTCGCCTCGAAGCCCACGGGGCTCGGCATGGACTTCTTCGGCCGCGTCCTCTACGCCGGGGCCGTCGCGACGCTCGCCTATCAGGGCGGCGCGCGACTCTCGCGCGGCGCGAAGCTCCCCCGCGAGCGGGCGTGGCTCTGGATCGGCTGGGGGCTCCTGCTCGCCGCGCTGGCCATGGCCTACGCGACCTACCAGATCTGGCCGCGGCCGGCGCAGCCCTTGCCGATTCCCGCCTGGTACCGGCCCGAGTAGCGCGCTAGAGATCGCGCCATGGCCGAGCTGGATCCCCGCGCCGCCGCCGCGCTCTCCCCGCCCCCGAAGGGCAGCCCGTTCGCGCGGCTGCCGGGCGAGAGCACGCGGCCCACCCTCATCCTCATCGACGGCAGCTCCTACGTCTTTCGCGCCTACCACGCGGTCCCGCACCTCTCGAACAAGAAGGGCGTGCCCACGAACGCGGTCTACGGCTTCACGAACATGCTCCTGAAGGCGATTCGCGAGGCGAAGCCCACCCACCTCGGCGTCGCGCTCGACCGATCGGAGAAGACGTTCCGCGAGGAGATCGACCCCGCCTACAAGGCGAACCGCGCCCCGGCGCCGGCCGATCTCGTGCCGCAGTTTGGCCTCGTCCGCGAGGTCGTGCAGGCGATGAACATCCCGCTCCTCGAGCTGCCGGGCTTCGAGGCCGACGACGTGCTCGGCACGCTCGCCGAGCGGGCCCACGCGCACGGCTTCCGCGTCGTCATCGTCACGGGCGACAAGGACTTCATGCAGCTCGTCGGCCCCGAGATCCTCCTCTTCGACTCGATGCGCGACAAGTGGACCGGCCCCGCCGAGGTGCTGGAGAAGCTCGGCGTCCCGCCCGAGCGGGTGATCGATCTCTTCTCCCTCTGCGGCGACCCGGTCGACAACGTCTCGGGCGTCCCCGGCGTCGGCCCGAAGACCGCGGCGCAGCTCCTCCAGCGGTTCGGCACGCTCGAGGCGCTGCTCGCGCGGATCGACGAGGTCGAGCGGCCGAAGCTGCGCGAGGCGCTGCGAGCGAACGTCGAGCAGGTTCGCCTCGCCCGGCGGCTCGTCGAGATCCGGCGCGACGTCGAGCTCCCGGTCGAGCCGGAGGCGCTCGAGCGCAAGCCGCCGCAGCTCGCCGAGCTCGCGAGGCTGTTCGAGGAGCTCGAGTTCACCCGCCTCCTGCGCGACCTGCCGGGGCTCTTCGGGGAGGGCGGCGCCCCCGCGCCCGCCGAGGCGACGCCGGCGCCGGCCGCCAGGGCCTGGGCGCCGGTGAGCGTCCTCGCGAGCGCCGCGGAGGTCGTGGCCGCGGTGGCGCGGCTGCGGGCGGCGCCGCCGGTGGGGCTCTTCGTCGAGGTGGCGGGCGCGGGCCCGCTGCCCGCCGAGCTCTGCGGCCTCGCGCTCGCGCGCGGCGGGGAGGGGGGCGGCGACGTCGTCTACCTGCCGGTCTCGCACGCGGGGGAGCACGGTCGGCTCGGCGAGGCGCTGGGCCCGGTGCGTGAGCTGCTCGAGGACCCGGCCGTCCCGAAGGTCGGCTTCGGCCTCAAGCGCGCCTGGACCGCGCTGCGGCTCGCCGGCATCCGGCTGCGCGGCACGGCCTTCGACGCCGAGGTGGCCTGCTACCTGCTCGATCCCGGCCGCCGCGAGCACGCGCTCGTGGACGTCGCCCGCGAGCGGCTCGGCGGCGCTCCCCCCGTGATCGACGCCTCCTCGGCGCGGCAGCGGAGGTCGGTCGCCGAGATGCCTCCCGAGCTCTCGGCGCCGGGCGCCGGGGCGGGCGCAGAGGCGGCGCTGCGGCTCTGGCCGCCGCTCGAGGGGCAGCTTCGCGAGCAGGGGTTGCACGGGCTCTTCGAAGAGCTCGAGATGCCGCTCCTCCCCGTGCTGGCCGAGATGGAGTGGCACGGCGTCTGCGTCGACCTGGGCGTCCTGCGCGCCCTCTCGGAAGAGGTGGGCGGCCAGCTCGCGGCGCTCGAGCGGCGGATCGACGAGCTCGCCGGCCACGAGGTGAACCCCGCCTCGAATCGGCAGCTCGCGAAGCTGCTCTTCGAGGAGCTGAAGCTGCCGGTGATCCGCCGCACCAAGACCGGGCCGTCCACCGACCAGGAGGTGCTCGAGAAGCTCGCCTCGCAGCACGAGCTGCCGAGGGTGATCCTGGACCACCGATCGCTCGCGAAGCTGAAGGGCACCTACCTCGACGCGCTGCCCGCGCTGGTCGATCCGCGCGACGGCCGCATCCACACGACCTTCAACCAGTCGACCGCGGCGACCGGTCGGCTCTCCTCCTCCGATCCGAACCTCCAGAACATCCCGACCCGCACCGAGCTCGGCCACCGCATCCGGCAGGCGTTCGTGGCGCCGCCCGGCCGGCGGCTGGTCTCGGCCGACTACAGCCAGATCGAGCTGCGCGTGCTCGCTCACGTGAGCGGCGACGAGGCGCTGCGGGACGCCTTCTCCCGCCGCGAGGACGTCCACTCGCGCACCGCCTCGGAGGTCTTCGGCGTCGCGCCCGAGGCCGTGACGGCGGAGATGCGGCGGGCCGCCAAGGCCATCAACTTCGGCATCGCCTACGGGCTGTCGGCCTTCGGCCTCTCGCAGCGGCTCGAGCTGCCGCCCGGCGAGGCGCAGGCGATCATCGATCGCTACTTCGAGCGCTACGCCGGGGTGCGGCGCTGGCTCGACGAGACCATCGAGCTCGCGCGCCGCGAAGGCTCGGTGGGGACGATCTTCGGCCGCCGGCGCCTCTTGCCCGACATGCACAGCAAGAACCCGGCCGTGCGGCAGGCCTCCGAGCGGATGGCCGTGAACACCCCGATCCAGGGCACCGCCGCCGACCTCATCAAGCGCGCCATGCTGCGGGCCGATCGGCTGCTGCGCGAGCGGGGGCTCTCGGCGCGGATGATCCTGCAGGTCCACGACGAGCTGGTCTTCGAGGCGCCCGAGGCCGAGGCGGAGGCCGTGGCCTCGCTCGCGCGCGAGGCGATGGAGGGCGCGGGCCAGTTGGCCGTGCCGCTCGACGTGACGGTCGGAATCGGGAAGAGCTGGGCCGAGATCCACTGAGCCCGTCGACCGCTCGGCCGCTTCGACGAGAGCCGACCGCTCCGCTCAGCCCTTGCTCGACTCGACGAACCTCAGCCGCAGGTCGTAGAGGAGCGCCTCGAGGAACCGCTCCTCCTCGGGCGTCAGGTTGCCGCGCGTCTTCTGCTGGAGCATCGCGATGAGGTCGATGGTCTGCTTCGCGGCCGGGAGGTTCTTCTCGACCTGGCCGGTCTCCGGGTGCGCCATGTCGCCGAGCTGCATCGCGGCCGACGAGGCGAGCGAGAGGACGAACGTCCCGAAGTCGATGGCGGCGTACTCGCCGCCCGCGGCAGGCGGCGCCGCCTGGTCGGGCTCGGCCGCCGCTTCGGCGGTGGGCTCCACGCCCACCCGCCGGTCGACGACCTTGAAGCCCGGATCCGCGGGATGGTCGGCCACGGGCTACTCCTCGTCGTCCTCGTCTTCGTCTTCGTCGGCGAAGCCGGCGGCGTTCTCCTCGAACGCCGTCTCGACGGCGGCGGCCTTGTCGGCGAGGTCGGGGAGCGTCTTCAGCGCCTTCTCGAGCTCCTTCTCGCCGACGCTGCCGCGGCGGACCATCCGGGCGACGAGGCGCCGGTCAGCGTTCTTGAGATCGATCTCTTCGGCCATGGGGCTCCTCGGCAGTGGTTGACGCTGGCGGCAAGATAGACGCCATGCTGGGGCTGTCAACGGGTAAGCCTCTTGAACTACCCCGGAATGGGGAGGCGCAGTTGGCGAGAGGGAAAGCGTCCTCGCGTCCCGATTCGTGGAGCGCAGCAAAGTGGCACAGCCTGAGGTCACCACTCCGCGGGGCGACGTTCGCGGAAGAGGCCTCCGGATGGGCCGTCATCGGGAAGCGTCGCGAGCCAGACGACGGTGTCCGCGCCTGCCTCCATGCTCACTGGTCCGCCGCGGTTGGAGAGCCAGCCGGGGAGCGCCGCGTTGACCTTCACCGTGGCGGGAAGCTCGACCGACAGCCGAAGCGTCAGTGCACCCAGCGCGGCCTTGGACAGGTTGTACGATGCCGCCGATCCTTTCAGCCCCTGCGAGATCTGGCCGTAGCCGGAGCAGACGTTGACGATGCGCCCATAGCCGCGCTCGCGCATGCCCGGCGCGAAGGCGCGAATGAGCGAGAGGGGCCCGAAGAGATGCACCTCGAAGGACTCGCGCACGAGCTGCAGGTCGACATCGAGAATCGCGCCGTCGCGGAAGATCCCCGCGTTGTTGACCAGCACGTCGGCGTGCACGCCCTCGGCGGCGAGCTGTCTCGCGAGAACCGGCGCTGCTTCGGGAACGGTGACGTCCAGCTCCCATGGGTGGACGGTGAGCCCCTCTTCGCGAAGGCGCGCCGCTGCCGCCCGAGCATCCTCCAGCCGCCGCGCCGTCAGGACGACCTGGAGCCCCCGCCGGCAGATCTGACGGCAGATCTCGAACCCCAGCCCTCGATTTCCACCGGTGACGAGTGCCGTGCGCGACATCCTACCGGCTCGGCTTTCGTCCCTTGGGCACGTAGTCGAAGAACCTTTCGGAGACGTCGCCCGAGGTCCATTCGGCTCTCAACCGGGTTCGCTTCTCGCACCGTCGCAGCGATGAGAGAAGCTCCCGATTCAGCTCCCGCGCGCTGTCTCCCTCCAGCTTGGCCTCGACTTCAAAGCCGCCGTCGACCGTTCGGATGAAGCCCTGGTCGCCGACGAAGGCTTTCACGGCGGCCTCGATCGCCGCGGGTTGGTCGCTGCTGATCTTCGCCGACAGCTTGAAGAGAATCACACGCAACATCCTAGCCCGGGCGGTGAGGACGGGCGAGCACGAGAACGTTCCCGTCAGGATCGGCGAAGTAGGCCGCCTCGTCGCCCCGCCGTCCCGCGGCGGGATCTCCCGGCGCCCGCTCACGCCGCGGGCTCGATGAGGTCGGGGGCGCCGCCCGGCCCCGGCGCCCGCGGACTGCCGCGACGTCCGACGCCTGCGCTCGTGGCGATCAGTAGTAGAAGCCGACCAGCGAGAGCTTCCGCTCCGCCGCGAACCGCAGCCACGAGAGGTAGATCTCGCGCTCGAAGTCGAGCGCGGCCGGCCAGCTCTGCTGGGACGCGAGACGCTCCTCGACCTGTGCCTTCCCCCAGGCGCAGACCACCGGAAAGTCTCGAGACCTCCACCTCGCGAAGGGGGGCGAAGAGCGGAGGAAGAGCCGCATCTCGGGCGTCCTGTCGATCCCCTTGGGCGACAGCCGTATCTCTCCTTCGGCTCGCGTCCCGTACAAGGCGCACAGCACCTCCATCGCGTAGAGGTAGTCGTGCGCGTCGACCGTGTTGCCGACGGGCGCCGTCCCGCGCACGATCGCGCCGAGCAGTTCCCGCAGGCGGGAATCGGACCGTGACCGGTAGGCGCCCAACGAGGTCGCGAGGGCGCGATCGATCACGCCTTCGTCGTTGGACGCCCAGACCGCGTCGAGCTGCTCTTCATTCACGGCGTAAGCCTGGATGCCGTAACCCATGGCGCCCTCCTGAAACGCTCCGGCTCGCCAGCCGACGTCTCGTCAGCCCGGGCCCTCGGGTTCGACGCGGCGGAGTCGACGGCCGCGGCCCCCTCGCGTCGAGCCGTGAGCCCTCCTACGGGGTGCAGACGGTGCTCGACCCGGAGAAGCTGTTGACCGGCGTGTCGTAGCCGCCGGTCGGCGGCGTGATGAAGTGGCTGACCTCGATGCCGCAGGAGGTCGCCGGGTAGTCCTCGATCGCGCAGCCCGAGATGACCGGTCCGGCCGAGCCCCCGGTGTCCGCGAGGAGGTTGATGGCCTGGCCGCCGCTGCCAGCGTACTGGATCTTCACGCCCTGGAGCGTCGTGGCCCCGAGCTGGCCGCCTCCGCCGCTGGGCGCGTTCAGGATGAGGTCGTCCCACGCGCCCGGCGAGGGCGACGGCAGGTTGCTCGTGAAGACGATCGGGGCCGCCGGCGTGCCGATCGCGAGGAGAACGGCCTGGCCCGTGCCATCGGGGTCGAGCGTGAGCGAGCCTCCCGACATGAACTGGATCGTGTTCGGGGCCGCGATGGTCAACGTGGCGGTGCTGTTGTTCGCGCCCTCGATCTGGAGGCCCGAGCCGCTGCCCTTCACGTTTCCGTCGGCGAGGTAGGGCAGCGGGAGCGCGGGCCACGTCTGCGTGACGGCCACCACCGCCGTGCCCCCCGTGCCGCCCTGGGTGTAACCCTGCCCAAGGATCAGGTCGACCGCCGTGCCCGCCGGGCCCGAGATCGAGGTGGGGATGGTCGAGGCCTGGTTGGCCGCGACGACGAACGGCTCGTCGCCCGTCGCGACGTCGTCCACCTTGAGATTCGCCGAGCCCGTGGCGAAGCCCGCCTTGAAGTTGTCGTAGACGAGGCCGTTGCCGCCGGTGTGCGCGAACTCGAGGTCGTGGAGGAGGACCGGCACGGAATTGGTGCCGCCGTAGACGATGAGCTCGGCCGGAGGCTCGTCGTAGCTGTAGCCGTCCGAGGGGCTGCCGCCACCGCCGAACTCGAACTTCGCGAAGGCGATGGTCGAGCCGGCGAGCACGTCGTCCGCGAGTACGACGGCCGACCAGTCGCCGGCCGCCGGGATCGCGGCGCTGGAGGTGAAGGTGATGGGGGCGGAGGCGGTACCGACCGCCTGGATGCCGCCCGGCTGGGCGGTGCCGCTGCCGGTGCCGGTCCCGATCGAGAGGAACCCGCCCTTGTCGATCGCGATGGTCACGCCCTTGTCGATCGTGAGCACCGGGTTGCCGCTGCCCTCGACCGTCGTCCCGCTGGAGGCGATGTGCCAGACGGGGCAGGCCGTCGTCAGCTCCATGTTCGCGCCGATCGTGCCCGGCAGGGTGCAGTTCGTCCCGCCCGAGCCACCGCCGCCGTCGCTCCCGCCCTTCGGCGCCGGCGCGCAGGCGAGCAAGCACGCCACGAACAGCCCCGTCCGACCGATGGTCTTCGAAGTGTCGATCATCCGCTCCCCCACGAAGTCGTTCATCGTTCGCTCTCCCGCGAGGACGGGAAGGCGGTCCTGCCAGGCGACGCTGAGCATAGGCGGAACTCGAGGGGACGATCAAGGCGCAAGCGGCGCAGCGCCCCTACTCGCCTCTGCCCCCTATCCCGATCGGGGGGGGGCGCCTTCACCCGCTCGTGGCCCGATCACGCATGAGCGAGGTCGCGCAGCACCCGGCGGTACTTCACGATGAACGCGCCGGTGAGCCCGGCCTCGTTGTAGAACGCCTTCGAGTCGATGCCGTGCTTCTCGTCGAGCTCGAGCTCGCGTCGAATCTGCGCCATCGTCGCCACGGTCACCTCGTAGCCGTCGCCGTGGTAGGCGAGGCGGAAGCGGCGGTCGGCCTTGCGGACGTCGATGAAGCCCCGGTCCGGCAGGCCAAGGTCGCAGTCGAAACGCTGGAGGAGCTTTCGAAGCGTACGAAAGGGCAGCGGTCGCTCGCCTCGGGTCACGACCCGCGACCGATCATGGATCCACTGGGCGAGGAACGAGACCTCCTCGTCGGGGTCGGGCGAGGTTCCCTTGGCAGGAACGAGGCCGTGGCTGGCCGCGCCGGTGACCAGATCGAAGAGGGGCTGGTCGTCCTCGAGGAGCAGGTAGCCGTTGAGATCCAGGGCGTCGAGCATCGAGACGAGGGCGCAGCGCTTGTTGCCGTTGATGAACGGGTGGTTGTTGCAGAGGCCGTAGAAGAGGCTGGCCGCCTTCTCGAAGAGGGTCCGGTACTTCTCGACCCCGCCGAAGCTCGTCTGCTGCCGGCTCACCGCGGACTCGAGGAGGCCCCGGTCCTTCAGGCCCGCCGGCAAGATGGGGTCGTCGGTGTCGGAAAAGTCCTCGACGATGGCGTCGTAGACGCGGAGAACGTCCTCTACGGCGAGAGGGATGTACGAGGAGCGCTTCGTCGTCTTCGCGGCCACCGGCCGAGGATAGCCCGAACCCGTTCGGTCGTCACCGAGGCCCGTGAGCCCACCGTTCAGTCCTCGTAAGGAGAGCCGACCGGGCGACGACCAGCCAGCCGAGCGGCGAGCAGCAGAGACGGTCCGCCCGAGCGCGCGCCGCCGCGCGATCGGCCCGTCCGGTGCACCTCCGTCGAAGAGCGCAGATCAATACGATGACGGTCTGGGAGGAAAACCTGATGCCCGTCTCTTCGAAGATTCGTCCGATCGCCGTCCGTCTCGCGATCATCGCACAAATGTCCGCGCTGTCGGTGGGTTGTGGCCTCCAGCGCACGGACCCGCACGGAGGGCTGTCCGCCATGGCGGCAGCCTTGGCTGCGGCGCCAGACTTCGCGGTCCTCGCCGGCTCGACGGTGACCAACACCGGCCCGACCGTCGTGAGCGGTAACCTCGGAGTCAGTCCCGGCAGCGCCGTCACCGGATTTCCCCCGGGGCTCGTGATCGATGGAACGATTCACGCCGCCGACGCGGTCGCGGGCCAGGCGCAGAGCGACGATTCGCATGATTACCAGCTGCTCGCCGGGGAGGCGTGCAACAACGACCTGACGGGCCACGATCTCGCCGGGCTCACGCTCGTCGCCGGGGTCTACTGCTATTCATCATCGGCGCAGCTGTCGGGCGCGCTCACCCTCGACGCGCAGGGCGACCCGAACGCGATCTTCATCTTTCAGATCGGGACCACGCTCACCACGGGGAGCCACGCGTCGGTCCTGCTCATCAACGGCGCTCAGGGCTGTAACGTCTTCTGGCAGGTTGGCAGCTCCGCGACCATCGGAACCGGCACGAGCTTCGTCGGCAGCATCTTCGCCCTCACGAGCATCACGCTCACGACGGGCGCGAGCCTCTCCGGTCGAGCGCTCGCGCAGAACGGTGCGGTCACGATGGACGACAATCTCGTCTCGCTGGCAGTCTGTGCGTCGCCGACCGATGGTGGCGGCAGCGGCAGCAGTGGCAGCGGGGGTAGCAGTAGCAGCGGGGGTGGCAGCAGCGGGAGCAGCGGCAGCAGCGGCGGTGGGGGCGGCTGTTGCGCCGGTTCGACGAAGTGCGGCACCGCGTGCGTCGACCTGCAGGGCGCTCACGACAATTGCGGCTCATGCGGCACCGCGTGCGGCGCAAACGAGACCTGTCAGTTCGGCGGCTGCACGACGTGCGAGAAGAACCTCTGCGGCAACCAATGCGTCGACCTCGTCTCCGATCCGAAGAACTGCGGCGTCTGCGAGAACGTCTGTGCGCCCGGCGAGCCATGCACCGGCGGCTACTGCGGGCGTTGCCCCGGCGCGGTGTGCGGGAGCTGGTGCGTCGACCTCCAGACCGATCTCAACAACTGCGGTCGCTGCGGGAACGCCTGTGGGCCAGACGAAATCTGCCTGCAGGGAAGCTGTAGCTGCCCTTAGATGGACGGGCGCTCCAGGCCGACGGCCTGGGCGGCGATCGGGAAGGGACGATCCGGGACCGGGGGCCGAAAGGGCACCCGGTCCTTCTGCCCCACCGCGCCACCGCCGCTCCCCCGCGCGGCCTCCCCTACGGGGCCAGCCGCTCGATGGTCCTCGCGAACGGGATTGTCTCCCGCACGTGGTGGAGGCCGCAGATCCAGGCCACGGTCCGCTCGATGCCGAGGCCGAAGCCGGCGTGGGGGACGCTGCCCCAGCGGCGCAGATCGAGGTACCAGGAGAAGGGCTCCGGGGGGAGGCCCTGCTCCTTCAGAGCGACCTCCAGGGTCGCGATGTTCTCCTCGCGCTGGCCGCCGCCGACGATCTCGCCGTAGCCCTCGGGGGCGAGCACGTCGACGCCGAGGGCCAGCTTCGTGTCGTCCGGATCGCGCTTGAAGTAGAAGGCCTTCATGGCGGCGGGGTAGCGGTGGACCATGACGGGGCGGTCGAACTGGTTCGCGAGCACGGTCTCCTCGTCGCCGCCGATGTCGTCGCCCCACTTCATGGGGTGGCCGGCCTTGGCGATTCGCTCGACGGCCTCGGTGTAGCTGATGCGGGGGAAGGGCTTCTGCACGCGCCGCAAGGGCTCGAGGTCGCGCTCGAGCACCTCCTTCAGCTCGCGCTCGTGGCGGGCGAGGACGTGGGCGACGACGCTGACGAGGAAGTCCTCGGCGAGGTCCATGTCGCCCGCGAGATCCATGAAGGCCACCTCGGGCTCGACCATCCAGAACTCGGTGAGGTGGCGGCGGGTCTTGCTCTTCTCGGCGCGGAAGGTAGGGCCGAAGACGTAGACCTTGCCCAGAGCCATGGCGCCGGCCTCGCCGTAGAGCTGGCCGCTCTGGGTCAGATACGCTTTCTGGTCGAAGTAGGGGACCTCGAAGAGGGTGCTCGTCCCCTCGCAGGCGGCGGGGGTGAGGATGGGCGCGTCGAAGAGGGTGAAGCCCCGCTCGTCGAAGTAGTCGCGCACGGCCTTCACGATGCTGTGGCGGACGCGGAGGATGGCGTGCTGGCGGGCGGAGCGGAGCCAGAGGTGGCGGTGCTCCATCAGGTAGGCGACGCCGTGCTCCTTGGGGGTGATGGGGTAGCCCTCGGCCGCCTGCAGGACGGCGAGGTCCTTCACCGAGAGCTCGAAGCCGAGCGGGCTGCGGGCGTCCTTCTTCACGGCGCCGCGCACGGCGATTGAGGCCTCCTGGGGCAGCTTGTCGGCGGCGGCGAAGAGCTCCTCTGGGACGTCGCCCTTGAAGAGCACGGCCTGGATGGTGCCGGTGCCGTCTCGGACCTGGAGGAAGTGGAGCTTGCCGGAGGAGCGCTTCGCGTAGAGCCAGCCCTTGAGGGCGACCTCCTGCCCCTCGTGCTGGTGGATGTCCTGGATGTAGACCCACGGCGCTTCGGACACGGCGGACCTCCTTCGGTGAGGGCGCGCAATATAGCGCAGTCGACGGCGGCGGTAGGGGGCCTGCGGCCGCGAGGTCGTCCCCCTGGGCTACACTGGCGCGATGGCGCGGACCCTCCGGCTCTTTCCGAGCGCAGCCGCGGCCGCCGAGCGGGCGGCGGAGCTGCCGGACGGCGAGGCGCGGGCGGGCGACCTCGAGCAGGGCTTCGCGGCCTTCTGCGCGGAGGCGGCGCTGCCGGCGCGGGCCGCCTCGCTTCCCGTGCGCCGGCTCCTCGCCCACGCGGCGGCGCTGCGCGCCGGGATCGAGGTGGCGCCGGCCGGCGTCGGCCCCTTCGCCGATGCGCTCTCGCTCCTCCATGGCAGCGGCCTCTCTCCCGACGCGCTCGACCGGGCGACGCGCGGCGGCCCGTGGGAAGGCGCGGCTCGCCGGATGGCGCTCGGGCTACGGGCCCACCTCGCGCTCCTCGAAGAGACGAGGCTCCTCGATCCGGGCGCGCTGCCGCTCGCGGCGGCGGGCGGGTCGCCCGGCTGGGACCGGGTGATCGTCGAGCCGAGGGCCGCGTGGACGCAGGCCGAGGTCGAGCTCTGCCGCGCGCTCGCCCGGACCGCGGAGCTCGAGCTGCGGCTGCCCGAGGATCCCTCGCGGCCGGAGCTCTTCTCCCCGCTCGAGGCGGCGCACCAGGAGCTGCACCGCGAGGGCGGGCTGCGCGTCGTGGGCGTCGATCCCGCCGAGGCAGCGGAGCCGCCGCTGCGCGCCTCGCTTGGGGCGGCCTTCTCGGCGCGGAGCGCCCCCGGGCCGATCGACGTCTTCCGCGCCGGGACGCTCGAGGACGAGGCGCGCGAGATCGCGCGGCGCGTCCGAGCGCTCGTCGCGGCGGGCGTGCCGGCGGACGAGATCGCGGTCGCGGGCGGGCGCGAGCCGATCGCCGTCGTCTCCGAGGCGCTCCTGCGCGCGGGGCTGCCTCGGCGCGGGGCCCCCGGCCGATCGCTCGCCGCGACTCCCGCCGGGGCGGCGGCGCTCGCGCTCCTCGAGCTCGCCGAGCACGGGATCGCGCGCGAGCCGCTCTGCCGGCTTCTCGCCGCGGGGCTCCTGCCGCTCGGCGGCGTCCCGGGCGGGCGGGGCCGGGGCGTGCGGGTCGCGAAGTGGCTGCGCGAGGCCGGGGCGCGCGACCACGCCTCGGGCGCGCTGTTGCCCCCGCTCCGGGATCTGCTCGCGCGGCGGCGCCCCGGCGGCGAGCCGCCCTGGGCCGAGGAGGCGCTGGCCGCGCTCGAGCGGGCGGTCGAGACGCTGGCCGCCCTGCCGGCCGAGGCGACCTTCTCGCGCCACGCCCGCGCGCTCTGGAAGGCCTTCGTCGAGCTGGGCGCCGCCGCGGCGGCCCGGGCCTCCTGGCGGATGCCGCTCGAGGCAGGCGAGCCGCTCGCGGCCCAGGCCGCCGGACGGCGGGCGGTGGACCAGATCGAGGAGACCCTGGGGGAGCTCGCGCGCGAGCGGCCCGGGGCCTGGCCCACGCTCGCCCAAGCCGAGGCGTCGGCGCAGCTCCGGGCGCTCTTCGCCGAGACCCCCTCGGGCGCGGGCGCCGACGCGGCCGCGGGCGTCTGGCTCGGCTCGGTGGCCGGGCGAATCGGGCTCCGCTCCCGCCACCTCTTCCTCGTGGGGCTCGACGAGCGGCCGCCGCCGCCCGATCCCACCGAGCCCTTCCTGCCCGCGGCGCTGCGCGAGGCGCTCGCCGCCGCCGTCGAACGGCCGCTCGCCTTTCCGCCGTCGGGGCGCGCCGCCCGCGAGCGGCTCGAGCGGCTCCGCTTCCTGCTCGCCTGCTGCAGCGCCACCGAGGGGCTGACCGCGAGCGCGCCGCGGCTCGGGGCGCGGGGCGAGCCGCTCGCGCCCTCGCCGTGGCTCATCGAGCTCTGCCGCGCCGTCGGCCGCGAGGGGCCCGAGGAGCTCCGCGAGA